>JAUQWM010000005.1 GCA_030835125.1 Gemmatimonadaceae bacterium
TGAGAGACACCCCTTGCAACTCTCAACTCTCAACTCTCAACTCTCAGTCTCAGTCTCAACTCGTCACTTCTTCATACGCACAGGTCAGCACGTCCCGCGGGTTCGCCTGGCCGAACCGGCCGTAGGACTCGAATCCCTTGAGCGGGTCGCGCATCGCGAGCACTTCCTCGCGTGAGCGTCCCGCCTTCACCTGCGCTTCGACGAACGCGAGCACGGCGCCGAGGTAATTCCTGAAGCCGACGAGGTCGGCGCTCGAGCCGGTGACCGGCAGTCCGGTGTTGGCGTGACCGTAGATGTAGATCGTGTCGTTCGCGTGGTCGGCGACCGCGCGATCGAGCACCGTCATCCATCCGCGCAGCGTCGCGCCGGCGGCCCGGTCGACGACCGGGTGCCGCTGGTTGAACATCAGGTCACCCATGTGGGCGACGTTCGCGCGCTCGAACGTGATCACGGCGTCGCCGCTGGTGTGCGCCCGCCCGTAGTGGCGCGCGCGAACGCGCTCGCCACCCACCTCGGCGTTCCATGTCTCGGTGAACGTCGTGTCCGGGTACAGCTGGTCGGTGGGCGCCTGCGCGCCGGGCGGCTGGCGCATGTGTTCATCGGCCTTCACATGGGCGACGACCTTCTTCGCCGCTCCGCGGAACGAGATGTTGCCGCCGGTGTGGTCGCCGTGGTGGTGCGTGTTGATGAGGAAGTCGACCCCGCGACCCTTCGAGCGCTCGTTCAGGCCGTCGAGGCACGCCTTGCCCTCGGGGGGAAACTGGCTGTCGACGACCACCACGGCGGCCGGATCCATCAGGTATCCGATCGTCCCCCCCCGCATCGTGAAGAACCCGACGTTCCGGCGGATGGGCGTGAAGACGGCCTGTGCCGGCTGGCCCTGCAGGATGCGGGCAAGTGCCGGCCGGGCCAGCGTGCCACCAACGGCTGCCACCGCAGAAGTGGCGAGGAAATCGCGACGGGTGATCGACATGACAACTCCCTGCAGCAAGGGAAACGATGCGCTTCGAATCGCGCCCGAAACGGTACAACCGGTCGCTTCCGCCAGCAAGCAACCCGCGGGAAGGGGGAATCAGCGCGGTGCGCGCAGCGAGTCGCCTCGCTCGAGTCGCAGCAGCAGGTGGCGCTGCACATCCGCCCATTCCTCGACGAGGACGCTGTACATGACCGAGTCGCGCACGGTGCCATCGCGCCGTGCCTGGTGACGGCGGATCACGCCGTCCTTCTTCGCGCCGAGGCGTTCGATCGCGCGCTGCGACGCGAAGTTGAAGTTGTCGGTCCGGAGGCCGACCACCCGGCAGCCGGCCACGTCGAAGGCGTGCTGGAAGAGCAGGAACTTGCAGGCGGTGTTGACGTGCGTGCGCTGCACGCGGCTCGCGTACCAGGTGTAGCCGATCTCGACGCGGTCAATCGCCGGCACGATATCGTGGTACCGCGTCGAACCCACGACGTCACCGGTGGTGAGGTCACGCACCGCCCACGGCACCATGTGACCCTGCCCCAGTCCCTGGAGCGCGCCGCGGATGTACGCATCGACCTCATCGGGACCGGGGACCGACGTAAACCACAACTCCCAGAGGCGACCATCGGCGGCGGCGTGGGCGAGTCCCGCCGCGTGTTCCGGCGCGAGCGGTTCGAGGCGAACGCCGTGGCCTTCGAGCGTGATGGGCTGGACCGTGATCATGGAGTGGCGGAGGGCGCACGGAATGATCCGCGGGGCGGCAGGGCGGCACAATGGGACGGCTCTGCACCCCCGGCCACCGGAGGCCCGAGCGGGCCCCGAACGGGCTAACGTCCTCCCGGCTGGGTCCGTAAACTGAACGCTGGCCAGAAACCCCTGATGACCCGGACCGGACCTATGCGATCTACCCTTGGCACGTGTTTCCTCACCCTGCTGGTGTTCGCGACACCGGCGCTCGCCCAGAAGAAGGCGCTGACGCAAGCCGACTGGGACCGCTGGCAATCGATCCAGGGCGCGGCGCTTTCCAATGACGGCAAGTGGGTCGCGTACACCTTGGCGCCACAGGTGGGCGACGGCGAGTTCGTGGTCCGCTCGACCAGCGGTTCGACCGAGTACCGGGTGCCGGTCGGTTACATCAGCAGGCCCAACAATACGCCGGGGGGCGAGCGTGCCCGGGGCGGCGGCGCGGGAGGCGGTGGGCGCGCGGGTGGTGGCGGTCGCGCTGGCGGCGCGAATGGCCCCTTCACCGCCGACAGTCGTTATGCGTTCGTCACCGTCCAGCCGCCGAAGGAGGAGGTCGAGCGGCAGGAGCGCGCGGCCGCGGCGCGCGGCGGTCGTGGGGGCCGCGGTGGCGGCGGAGCCGCCGGGGCAAGCCAGAACAGCATCGCAATGGTCAGCCTGTCTGACGGCCGGATTACCCCGATGCCCTCGATGCGCTCGTTCCGGCTTCCGGCGGAAAGCGGGAAGTGGATGGTGTATACGTCGGCACCGGACTCCGCATCGGCGGACTCGGCGGGGCGGGCCGGTGGAGCGGCTCCCGGGCGTGGCGGCCGCGCTGGCGGGAACGGTGCCCCGGCGGCGCCGCGCCGCACCTATGGCAACCCGATCACCCTGCGGAACCTGGACACCGGTGCCGATGAGGTGATCGCTGACGTGGTGGCCTACCAGTTCGACGACTCCGCGAAGGTCCTGGCGTACACGGTGGCGTCGCGGACCGACAGCACGAAGGACGGCGTGTACCTCCGGAACCTGGTGGCCGGGACGACCCAGCCCGTGTTGACGGGACCCGGCAACTACCGGGCGTTTGCCTTCGACCGGTTGCAGCAGCAGTTCGCCTTCACGACCGACCGTGACGATTTCGGCAAGCCGGACGCCCGGCAGGTCCTCTACCATGGGTTGGTGAAGACGGGTACGGCCCAGCCGGTGGTTCGCACGGAGATGCTGCCTGAGGGCATGCGCTTCCCCGCCAACCCTAACGTGTCCTTCACGAGGGCCGGCACCGCGCTGCAGGTCACGTTCGCGCCGCCGCCCGACGACTCCATCCCGGCGGACTCGCTGGTGGGGAAGGCGAAGTTCGACCTGTGGCACTGGAAGGACCCGGCACTCCAGCCGACGCAGCTCCTCCAGGTGAACCAGGCCCGGAATCGCACCTATACAGCGCTGTACACCCTGGCGACGAAGAAGCTGGTGCCGCTGACCACGGACACCTTCCCGTCGGTGCAGTTCTCCGATGACGCGAAGGTGGGACTCCAGACCACGGGCGTGCCGTACGACATCGAGCGGATGTGGGGAGATGGCGGCACCGACGTCTACATCGTCGACCCGGCCACGGGCACCCGCAAGCTGGTGGCGTTGAAGATCACCGGGAACGCCCAGCTGTCGCCGGGCGCGAAGTATGTCGCCTACTTCGACAACACGCAGTGGTACACCTACCACATTGCCACCGGGAAGGTCACGAACGTCACGGGGGCGGCCGACGGCGTGCACTTCGAGCAGGAAACGTGGAGCACGCCTGACGACCCGGGCGCGTGGGGCATCGCCGGCTGGACGAAGGACGACCGCACGATGCTGGTCAACGATCGCTTCGACCTCTGGGAGATTGACCCGACCGGGACGAAGCCCCCGGTCGTGCTCACCGACTCGCTCGGGCGGCGCGAGAACATCACGTTCCGCCTGCTGGCGCTGGGTCGCGACGAGGACGAACGGTTCATCGACACCGCGCAGCCGCTCTGGCTGAGCGCGTTCGACGAGGACACGAAAGCCAGCGGGTTCTATCGCGCGCGGCTGGACGGGCGGCGCGCGCCGGAGCCCGTGGTGATGGCCGACGTGCGGTATGGCGTGCCCACGAAGGCGCGCAACGCCGACACCTACCTCGTCACCAAGGGCACGTTCGTCGAGTTCCCGAACCTGTACGTGGGTCCGAACCTCACGTCGCTCACCCGCGTCTCCGATGCCAACGCGTTCCAGAAGGACTACAACTGGGGCACCGTCGAACTGGTGACGTGGACGAGCATGGACGGCGTGCCGCGGCAGGGACTCCTGTACAAGCCGGAGAACTTCGACCCGTCGAAGAAGTACCCGATGATCTCGTACTTCTATGAGGACCTCTCGGACGGGTTGCACAGCTACATCGCGCCGACGGGGCGCAACGTCATCAACCCGACCCACTACGCGTCGAACGGCTACCTGGTCTTCGAGCCCGACATCCACTACGAGATGGGGCACCCGGGCGCGAGCGCGGTGAAGTCGGTGGTGCCGGGCGTGCAGAAGCTGCTCGAGCGCGGCTATGTCGACCCCAGGGGACTGGGCCTGCAGGGACAATCGTGGGGCGGCTACCAGGCGTCGTACATCATCACGCAGACGCAGATGTTCAGCGCGGCGATGGCGGGCGCGCCGGTGGCGAACATGACCAGCGCCTACGGCGGCATCCGGTGGGGCACGGGCCTCAATCGATCGATGCAGTACGAGGCCGGACAGAGCCGGATCGGCAAGTCGCTCTGGGAGGCGCCCCAGCTCTACATCGAGAACTCCCCGCTGTTCGGGCTTGAGCGCGTCACCACGCCGCTGTTCATCATGGCCAACGACATGGACGATGCGGTGCCATGGTGGCAGGGGATCGAGTTGTTCGTCGGCATGCGCCGCCTGGGGAAGGAGGCGTACCTGATCAACTACAACAACGACGTCCACAACCCGGCGAGTCGCGCGAACCAGAAGGACATCGCGATGCGCATGCAGCAATTCTTCGACGCAAAGCTCAGGGGCATGCCGGCACCCGACTGGATGGTCAAGGGCATCCCGGCGAAGGACAAGGGCAAGGACCAGGTGAAGAAGGTCATTCAACCGTGAGCGACGGAGGTCGGGAACGGGTTCAGTCCCGTTCCCGACGCTCCGCCCGCATGGGCTGCGGGCAACTCCCGGTGTCACCATCACCCGCCATGAAGCCATCGCGCCATTGGACCGCTGTGTTCGCGCTGGCGCTCCTGGCCTGCGGCACGACCCCCGCCAGTGACGCCGTGGCGTATGTCGGCGCCACGGTCATCGACGGCACCGGCCGCATCATCGCCAACGCCGTCATCGTCGAGTCGGGCGGCCATATCGTCGGCATCGGGCCTCGCGACGGGGTCGAGATCCCCCGCGGCGCGACGGTCGTCGCGGTCGACGGACGCTGGATCATCCCCGGCCTCATCGACGGCCACGCGCATGCCGGCGAGTCGACGGTCGCCCGGTACCTGTCGTACGGCGTCACGGCCATCCGGCACGTCGGTGGGAACCTCGACCGCCTGACGAGTCTGTCGGCGCGAATCGCGGCCGATTCGGTGCCGGGACCGCGGCTCTACCTCGCCGGAGAAACGCTCACCGGTCCACCCGCGGTCTGGCCGGGCCAGGTCGAGATACGCTCACCCGCCGACGCCGACTCGGTGGTGGCGCGATTGGCTCGCGCCGGCGTGAGCCAGGTCAAGCTCTACACCCACACCACGCGGGACCAGATGGAGGCGGTCGTCGCCCGCGCGCGCGCGTTCAACATCCCGGTCACGGCGCACCTCGGCTTCGTGGATGCACTCACGGCTGCCACGCTCGGGGTGAATGCCCTGGAACACCTCTCGGGCGTCGTCGAAGCCACCGTCACCGACGCGGCGCCGTATTACGCCGCGCATGCGCGATTCCCCGAGGGATGGATGACGTTCCTCCGCGGGTGGGCCGGCCTCGATTCCAGTGCACTCGAGCGGACGGCTACGGCGCTGGCCGCGGCGGGCGTGGTGCTGGTTCCGACGCTGGTCCAGTCGGAAACGTACGCGCGCGTCCTGGACACGGCCTACGCCGGCGGGCTCGACCTCTCGGGCGTGACGCCGGAGGAACGCGAGGCGTGGAACCTTCCCGATCTCGTCAGGCGGTACGGCATCACGCGGGAGGACGCGCCGCGTCTGGCCGAGTCGCGACGGAAGCAGGACCTGTTCCTCCGCCGGTTCGTCGCGCACGGGGGCCGCGTGGTGGCCGGCAGCGATTCGCCGAACCAGTTGTTGGCCCCCGGCGCCTCGCTGCATGAGGAACTGGCGCTGCTGGTGCGCGCCGGCTTCACGCCGGCCGAGGCGTTGGCGTCGGCCACGTCGGGCGCGGCACAGCTGCTGCGGGCGGACTCGCTTGGCGTCCTCCGCGCGGGGGCCGTGGCGGATTTCGTCGTGCTCCGGGGAAACCCGCTCGAGGACATCAGGAATGTCGGGCGCGTCGAGACGATCGTCGCGCGCGGCCGGACGCACGATCCGGGCGCCTTACGAGTCCGGTGAGCGGCGGATCGCCAACCCGGCGGGACGCCCGCCCGTCAGGCACCTGGCGCCTTCTGCACGGCGGTGCCCTTGTCCCGCTCGACGGCCACGGTGTAGTCGGTCGCCAGCACCGCGACCGCAGCCACCGCCGCCCAGAACGGGGCGAGCGCAAGACCGACCACTCCGGCATTGAGCGGCATGTCGAGCAGCACCCGGCCGCTGGGGTTCTTGAGGATGATCCGCCGCACGTTGCCTTCGCGGACCAGCTCCTTCAGGCGCTCCTTGAGGTTTTCACCCTTGACCTTGAACTCTTCCATGGCGAGATGGGGAACGGGAGACAGCCTGACCTACGCGACCTGCACGAATTCTGTGACACGTCGCCGCTCCCGTCCATGTCCCGGCGCCCTCTCGCGAATTCGGCCCGCTCCAGCCTGCTGGCCTTCATGCCACCCGGTCCGCACATTCGGGTGATGACGAGTCCCGGTGGGCGCGACCTGCTCGCAGCCATGCGACGAGTATCCGTCGTCCCGCTCCTCGCCGGCGCGGTCATGTCCGCATGGGCCTGTACGCCCGGCCCCGCGAGACCGCCGCGACCGGAACGGCTCGTGCCCGTCATTCCGGCGCCGCATATCGCGCGCCCCGGCACCGGCGCCTGGAACGTTCCGGACACCCTGGACGTCTGGATCGCGGACACGGCCAACGTGGAGTTGCGGGCCCTCGGCCGCCTGGCGACCGGGATTTCGGCCGCGGCCATCGGGCGGCCCGTCGCGCTCACGACCGGACGGCAGCTCCGGGAGCGCGCGATCCAGGTCCGCCTCATCCAGCCCCTGGTGGCGGACAGGGAGGGGACGTACACGCTGACCGTGGCCCGGGAGGGGATCGAGATCAACGCCTCGTCAGGCGCGGGCCTCTTCTACGGGCTCCAGTCCCTGCGCCAGCTCCTGGACGATGCGACGGCCGGGTGCGCGGGATCGCGCTGCCCGCACCCCGCGGCACGCATCCCGGCCATCACCATCGTCGACACCCCGCGCTTCCCGTATCGCGGCCTGCACCTCGACGTCGGGCGCCACTTCCAGCCGGTCGCCTTCGTCAAGAAGTACATCGACCTGATGGCGCGCTACAAGCTGAACCGCTTTCACTGGCACCTCACCGAGGACCAGGGCTGGCGGATCGAGATCCGGAAGTACCCGCGCCTGACGAGCGTCGGGGCATGCCGGAAGGAAACGATGCTCGAGAAGAACTTCCAGCCATACGTCGGTGATGGCCTGCCGCACTGCGGCTTCTACACGCAGGACGAGATCCGCGACGTGGTGCGCTACGCCGCCGAGCGTTACGTGACGATCGTCCCGGAAATCGAGATGCCGGGGCACGCGAAAGCGGCACTGGCGGCGTACCCGGAACTCGCCTGCACGCCGGGACCTTTCGAGGTACGCACCACGTGGGGCGTGGACGAGGACGTGTTCTGTCCGTCGGAGCAGACGTTCGCCTTCCTCGAGGACGTGCTCTCCGAGGTGACCGAGCTCTTCCCGGGGCGCTACATCCATGTTGGCGGTGACGAAGTCCCCAAGGTGCGGTGGCGGGCCAGCGCAGTCGCCCGGGAGATCATCCAGCGTGAGCGCCTGGCGAATGAGGATGGGCTGCAAAGCTGGTTCATCCGGCGCATCGAGCGATTCCTGGCCTCGAAGGGCCGCCGCCTGATCGGCTGGGACGAGATCCTCGAGGGCGGGCTCGCGCCCGAGGCCACGGTGATGTCCTGGCGCGGGGTGAGCGGTGGGCGCGAGGCTGCCCGCCAGGGGCACGACGTGATCATGTCCCCCAATTCCCACCTCTACTTCGACTACTACCAGGGTGACGCCCGCTTCGAGCCGCTGGCGAACGGCGGGTCGATCTCCCTCGAGCGCGTGTATGGCTATGAGCCGGTCCCCGACTCGCTCACCGCCGCCGAGGCGCAGCACATCCTCGGGGCCCAGGCCAACCTCTGGACCGAGTACCTCAAGACGCCTGACGCCATCGAGTACATGGTGTGGCCGCGGGCGCTCGCCCTGGCCGAGGTGACCTGGTCGTCCCGGGAAGCGCGCGACTGGGGGAGCTTCAGCATGCGCCTGCCGGCGGCATTGCGCGCCCTGGGCACGGCGGGCGTGAACTACCGGATCCCGCACGTCGAGGGACTCCCCGGGGACCGGTTGACGTTGTCGGACCGCGTGGAGATCCGCCTGCAGACCGCGATGCCAGACGCGGTGATCCGGTACACCGTCGATGGCAGCGACCCGACGGCTGCGAGCCCGAAGTACGAGCGTCCATTCCGGCTGGACGTGTCGGCGCAGGGCACACGCGTGGTGGCGCGGGCCTTCGGGCCGGATGGTCGCTCCAGCGCGCCTCGCGCGGCGACGTTCACGCGGACCACGTACCGTCCGGCCGACCGCCTGGTGGTGATGGAGGCCGGCCTGCGGTACCGCTACTTCGAAGCGTCGGTGCGCTCCACACGCGCCATCGACACGCTCCCGCCGACACGCGAAGGCAGCGTTCCCACGGTGGGGCGCCGCGGCGACGAGACGGCGGAGCGGTATGCGCTCAAGCTGACCGGGTACCTCCAGGTGCCCGCCGACGGGCTGTACGAGTTCGCCCTGTCCTCGGACGATGGCAGCAGCCTGGAGATCGGCGAGCGGATGGTGGTCGACAACGATGGCCTGCACGGCGACGAGGAACGGACGGGGATGATCGCGCTCCGGAAGGGCCTCCACCCCGTGGTGGTGCGCTATTTCCAGGGCGGGGGCGGCGCAAGCCTCGCGTTGCGGTCGCGGCGCGGCGACGGTGAATGGACCCCGGTCCCCGCTGGCTGGTTCGTCCAGGCCGCCCTGCCGTCCAGCCGCTGACCGGAGCCTAACGCCTCAGGCCCGCTGCGCCTTGACGCGCTTCCAGGTGCGTCGCACCCAGCCCACTGCCCGCCGCCCCTGCACCTCGGCCGCGTCGAGGAACCGCGCCGCTGCCTCGAACTCCCTGGCGACCAGCGCCGCGCCCAGCGCCACGACGAGGACGCCGGGTCCCGGTGCCGGCAGGAGGAACACGCCGACCGGCAGCAGGACGAGCCCGGCGGCAATGCGGATGACCCGCGCGGCGCGGCTCGATCCCGCCGTGCGCTGGCGTTCGTACTGCTTCCGGAACCGGCTTCCCGGCCGGCCACGCCTGAAGGCGGACCACTCCCGCCGCTGTCGTTCAAGCATCGTGGGACGTACCCGTCGCCGGCCACGGTGTGCGGCGACCTTTACGAGTGGGTCGACAGCGCGACCGGCCGGCGCGTGTCGGGCGGCGGATGCGGCCGGGACTGGAACAGCGCCGTCATCCGCGCCAGCTTCCACCCATGATCACCCTCGATCCCATTGCCCGCGCCCTCGTGGCCGCGGATTCGGCAGCCGCCGACCAGCTCGGTGCGCCTAACTACGACGAGTTCCAGAGCGACCGTGAAGTCTGGGAACTCCTTCGCGAACGCCCGTGGTCGGTCCTGCGGGTCACGATGCCGCACTGCGACGTGCGGGTGCCCGAGGACATCGGTGAGGAGGGGTCCAAGGCGACGCTCGCCCGCGCCGTCGCCAACATGGCGCGCCTCATGAACGATCCGATGGTGCGCAAGGCGATGAACATCGTCTGGGTCTACGAGATCACGCGCCCGGGACACGAGGGCACGCCGCAGATCGGGCTGGGAGGCCTCGCCCGCACCAGCGAGATCCGCACCCCGGAAAACCCCGGCGGGTCGGTCATCCGCAACGAGGGCATTCGCGAGGTGAAGGCGAAGGGGCGCGCGGTACTGACCCAGGTCACGCACACCGACATGGGAACGGTGAACCTCGCCGTCGACGACAGGGACGGGGGGTTCCTCGCGGCGCTGCGGGAATACGCAAACGGCCACGCGCCGACGTTCGAGACGGACGATGAGCAGGGCAATCGCCACCGCGTGTGGCTCGTCGAACAGGCCGGGGACCGCGAGCGGTTGCGGGCGCTGGTGGCGCGGGAACCGCACGCGTATGTCGCGGACGGCAACCACCGCAGCGCCGCCGCGGCCATGCTCGGCTACGAGCACTACCTGGCGGTCGTCTTTCCGGCGTCCACGATGACAATCGCCCCGTACAACCGGCTGGTTGACCTCGCTCCCCACCAGAAGGCGGGGCTCCTCTCACAGGCCGGGATGAACTTCAGCGCCGAGCGCCACCAGGGCCCCGGCGCCCTCCAGCCGCGACGCGCGCATGAGATCGGGTTGTACGATGGCGCGTCGTGGTGGTTGCTCCGGCCGAAGCCAGGGTCGTTCGACGCGAGCGATGCCGCGCAGGATATCGACGCCGACATCGTCCAGCGACACCTGTTCGACCAGGGCTTCGGGATCACCGATCCGCGCGATGAGCGCATCACGTACGTCGGGGCCAACCGCGAGCCGGCGTGGCTGCAGGCGCAGGTGGATCAGGGACTCCACGCCTGCGCGATCACCCTCCCGCCGGTGACGATGGAGCAGTTCATCAGGGTGTGCCTGCAGGACAAGCTCATGCCGCCGAAGTCGACGTGGTTCGTCCCCAAGATCAGGTCGGGACTGGTGATGGCGATGGTTTGAGTCATGCTGCGTGCTGATTGCTGCGGGCTGCTGCTGCCGCTGCGGGCTCGAGCACCAGCACCAGCCCCAGCTCCAGCATGCGGCGGCAGGCCCAGCAGGCAGCAATCAGTACGCAGCCATCAGTTCTCTCCACACGCCCCCCGCGGGTAAAGCGATTCCGCGCGTTCAGCCCTTCGCACGCTGAGGTACTGGACCCTGGCCGGCACCGTCGGCGCCAGGGTGATCGCCACCCGCAGCCTCCCACGCTCGCACTCGAGCATCCACTGTCCCCGAAGCGCGTTCTCCACCGCGAAGGGAACGCCGATTTCGCAGGACCCCATGCCGGCGACCAGTGCCGCCACCTCGCGCTGGCGCCGGTCCTTCGACTCGTCCAGGAACAGGTTCATCGCCGCGATGCTGTCGGCGAGCGCATCGTTCCAGTTCACGACCAGTCGTGACACCTGGTCGCGTGCGGTGACGAGCGCGTCGGAGGGCGACGCCTCGCGCGGTTGCAGGCCGCCGGTGCGCGCCAGCGCCTCGATGGCCTGCGTGATGACGCCGCCCCATCCGGTGTACGTCAGGTTGCCGAGGGCGATGATCCCGACGCCATAGTCAGGGAGCCACCGCATCTGCGAGCCGTACCCGGGGAGTCCACCGCTGTGGGCGACGACATGCCCGAACTGGCACGTCTCGGTGATCCCGAGCCCGAATCCATACCCACCCACATTGAGTTGTGTCGTGCTGTCCGCGCCCACGGTCACTCGCGAGCGGCGTGGCCGCCACAGTTCCTGCATCTCGCGCAGCGAAGACCGGCGCACCGGGCCCGTCTCCGGATCGCTGCGAGGCGGCCACGCCGACATCAGGTACCCGACCCAGACGCCGAGGTCGTGGAGTGACGTGAGCATGCCGCCCATCGACCCGAAGGCACCGTCAGGCAGCGGCGGCTCGTCCTTCCACTGGTCGTCTTCCCAGCGATACCCGTGGGCCAGGCGCCCCGGATCGACCTCGGCGGCTTCCATCGTCGTCGACGTCATGCCCAGCGGTCGCAGGATGTTCTCCCGCAGGTACGTGGCGTACGGTTGTCCCGAGACGCGCGACACGATCCGGCCGAGGATGGCGAAGCCGTAATTCGAGTACTCGTAGGCGAGGCCGGGAGGGTTCGAGAACGGGATGCCGCTCCGCATCATCGCGCCCATCGCATCGTCGGTCGCGTCGAGCTGGCGGTCTCCCCACGGGTTGTCCTCGGGGAACCCCGTGGCGTGCGACAGCAGGTGACGAATCGTCAGGCGCGGCGAGTCGGACGTCGGATAAGCCAGGCCCGCCAGTTCGGGGACGTGCCGCTCGGCGGGATCGTCGAGCGACAGCCGGCCCTCGTCGCGCAGCTTCAGGATCGCCGCCGCGGTGAAGCTCTTGGTCATCGACGCGATCCGGAACACGCTCGCCGAATCCACCGGCGCGTTGGCGCCGATGTCCCTCAGTCCCGCCGTCCCGACGTGCACGAGCCGGCCGTCGATGAGCACGCCGAAGCCGATGCCGGGCACCCGGTTCGCCGTGGCGAAGGCGCGGAACAGCGAATCGATCGCGGGAAGCGCGGACTGGAGCTTCGCGACCCGCTCCGGATCGGTGAAGCGCGCCGGGGTGTAGTCGGCGAGGGAGGTGCTGCTGGCTGGTGGCTGCGCGCAGGCCACGACGGCGAGGAGCAGGGCCGTGCGTGCGCGAACCGTCGTGAGTTGCCGCATCGAGGGCTGGGTGGGAGTCGCAGCGAATGTAGGCCGGCGACCGGGGTGATGGCGAGAGTCCGCAGTCGCCTCTGGCGGTGGATGGTGCACCTCCTCAGCTTCGGGAGAGCCTTCCACGTCCCCGGACCCGGCCGCATCGCGTGGATCTTCTGGAGCACCTGACCGCCAGCCTCGGCGGACGCTATCACGTCGAGCGCGAACTCGGTGTGGGCGGCATGGCGACCGTGTACCTCGCGCGCGACGTGAAGCATGACCGGCACGTCGCGATCAAGGTGCTCCGCGAGAACCTCGCGACCTCACTGGGAGCGGAGCGCTTCCTGCGCGAGATCCGGATCGTCGCCAGGCTCCAGCATCCTCACATCCTCGGACTGATCGACTCCGGCGAGGCCGAGGGCCTGCTGTACTACGTGATGCCGTACGTGACGGGCGAGTCGCTCCGCACGCGGCTGGCGCGCGAGGGGGAGCTGCCGCTGTCCGAGGGCGTCTGGATCCTGCGGGAGATCGCCGATGCGATCGCGTACGCGCACGCGCACCAGATCATCCACCGCGACATCAAGCCCGAGAACGTGCTCTTCTCGGCGCGGCACGCGCAGGTGGCGGATTTCGGGATTGCCCGCGCGGTGAGTGAAGCGGCGGCGGCCGGCCCCATCACGGCGACGGGCATCGTCGTGGGCAGCCCCGCCTACATGGCGCCCGAGCAGGCGTCGAGCGATCCCGGCATGGACCACAGGGCGGACATCTACGCGTTCGGCGTGCTGGCGTACGAGGTGCTGACGGGCGTGCCGCCATTCACGGCCCCCAGCGCGGTGCAGCTGGTGGCGGCGCACATGACCAGGGATCCCGACCCACTCACCCGGCATCGCCCCGGCATCCCGGAGACACTCGAGGACACGGTGCTGCGGTGCCTGAGGAAACGCCCCGCCGACCGCTTCCAGCGCGCCGACGAAATCGTCGAGCGACTCGATGCGCTCCTCACTGGCCCGCTGAGCGCGGCCATGGGTACCACGCAGGAACATGCCGTCGCCCCCTCCAAGTTCCGCGTCTCCGAGGGGCTCGCCCGTCGCCTCGACCGGCAGGCCTTCGACCCGCGCATGGCCGGCGACTCCATGGAGTACCTCGACAACCACGCGCGCTCCGATACCCTCGCCTGCTTCGTGCCGCCGGTCGGCCTCGATGCCGGTGTCCTCGAGGAGCACCTGCGGCTGCTGCCGTGGCGGTGCGTCGCGGTCACCCCATTCTCGCACGAGCCGAACCGCAGCCGGCGGTACACGCTGTCGCTGGCCGACCACTTCACGCTCCTCCGCCACTTCCTCCGCCACATGGAGGAACGGACCGGCGCGCGCCGCGTGGTGCTGGCGGGCATCTCGTCAGGCGCCGACGTGGCGCTTCGCTTCGTCGCGGCCCGGCCCGGCGGTGGCGCCCGGGTGGATGCGGTCCTCGCGTCAGGCGGCAACGTGTCGCTGGAATCGTGTCACGTCACCGCCATGCTGGCCCGGATGTCCTCGCGGCACCCCGAGCGCCTCCTGGCGGACCTTCGCGCTGTCGGCGAGACGGCCCAGGGGCTGGACGACTGGCTGACGGTGCACACGTACCTGGTGGAGATGCTCCGCAAGTTCCGCGGTGGCGTGGACCCGTTGCGCCAGCTTGCCCGGGAGATCGTGCGACCGTTCGAGGCCGGCGGGACATCGCCGTTCGTCGGGTGGTTCCGCGAGGCCAGCGCGAACGTCCACGCGATCCGCTGTGTGTTCGAGGACGGTGAGCCGTACCAGACATTCGTGCGAACCCTGCTGGGTTCGTCGTCGGCGCGCGCCGAGTTGGGGGCGAAGTACCAGCCGGGGTCGATCGTCATCGAGCCCGGCGCCGGCCACTACGACCTGCAGCGGACCGAAGTCCTGGCGCGCCACCTCGACGCGCTGCTGGCCAGGGTCGAGGAACTGCGCCCCGCGCCCGCCTGATCAGTGCCGGTTGGTTCTGTGCTCTGGGCTCTCAGAGGATGTCTCCGAGGGAAGGCGCTCCCTCGGGGGCAGGCACCGATTCCACGATGTGGCGATGCTCCCCGCCCGGGCCCGCCAGGTCGACCTCTTCCATCACCGCCTCGCCGTCGTCGCGGAGGAGCATGATCACCGGCCGGAGCGGGTCCTCGCTGCTCGTTCGCACGACCACGCCGACCTCGTCGCGACTGGTGCGCACGAACGAGCCGATCGGGAAGAAGGTGATCGTGCCGATGAACGCCTTCACGAGCGCCGCGTTCAGCTGCTCGCCCGCGATGCGCGCCAGGATGACGCAGGCCCGCTCGGGTGGCGTCGGCGGCTTGTAGGAACGCGCCCCCGTCAACGCCTCGTAGACGTCGGCTACCGACACGATCTGGCTCATGGGATGCGGCAGCACACCGGCGCCCAGGTCGGGGTAGCCGCCGCCCGTCATCCAGCGATGGTGCTCGAGCGCGACCGTCGCGGTCAGCGGACGCAGGCCGCCGGTCCCGGCGAGGATCTCGCCGCCGTACGTCGCGTGCGCCTCGATGAGCTTGCGCTCGCTCCGGTCGAGGGCTCCCGGCTTCTGCACGACCTCCAGCGGAACGCGCGTCTTGCCGATGTCATGCAGAAGCGCCGCCTCGACCAGCGAGACGATCGACTCGGGGTCCAGCCGGACCTGGCGGCCGATGAGGAGGCTGAGCATGGCCACGTTGACCGAGTGACACCAGGTCAGGTTCTCGTAGTGCTTCACCGCCAGCACATGGCCGAGCGCGACGTGGCTGCCCGCCACGCGTTGAATGAGCAGCTGCACCGTGTCGCGCACGGCGCCGGCATCGAGGTCCCCGCCTGACGAGACGCGATGGAAGGCCTCCTGCGCCATCCCCAGCGCCTCCTCGTACGCGGGATCCAGCGCGCCATCCGGCGCGTCCGGCCATTTGCGCGACGCCCACCTCGTGTCGAGCGGCACGATCCGGCCCAGCGAGACGTGGCGCACGCCCTCACGCTGCAGCCGCTCCTGCACCGACTCGCCACCCGGCTTGCCGTCGTATCGCCACAGGAACTCCGCCGTGGCGCGCAGCTCGTCGGCGCTGACACCGTGCCGGATACACACGCTCTGCACCCCAAGCTCGGTCAGTTCGGCGATGAGGTGGGCGTGCGCGCGGCTCTCCTGGCGGAACGGTTCCCCGTCGACGTGCACGTCGCCGCGCACGATGTCCACCTGCAGCTCCGGCTGTTCGTCGAGCTGGCGCCGGACCGCCGCGTCGAGTTCTCGCAGCTTCTCGCCGATGAGCGGATGGTCCGCGGGATACAGACCGACGAGGCGCCGGAGGCTCACCAGTTCCCGCACGACCAGGAGCGGATCGATCGCGGGCTCGGCGACCGTCGCCACGGAGCCGGGGGAATTCGACGGGAGGCGGGTGGCGGTCATCGGCTGACGAGCGCCCCTGCATTGCGTGCGGTCCGCACGAGCGCGCGGTTCCAGAACCGGAAGCGCAGGGCCCACACGTCACGAAGCACCGGCTCGAGGTTGGACACGCGTCCCTGGGCAACCCGGGCGATGACGCGCGATGCCGCCTCCGGGTTGGCGAGGACGAACGGCCGATGCGCCAGGAGGTCGCGGATCGCCGGGGCGCCGGCCTCGACGGGGAACCGGAGCAGCGCCTCGATGATCGCGGTGGTCATCCAGCCTCGCGCGTGGCGCGCGGCGTCCGCGACATGGACGGCGGCAGCGCCGGTCGCGATCCGGGAGAGCGCGCGCAGCGCCTCGCGCGTGGTGCGCTCGTCGGTCCGGTCCAGCATCGCCCCCAGGCAGTCTTCGTAACCGGCGCCGGCATGGCCGAGGACGCGCGCGACGTGATGCCGAAGATCCCGGGGAAGCGAGGCGAGGCTTCCCGCGAGCGCCGGCGCAAAAAGCGGTGCCCGCTCGCACATCAGTCCCACGGCGACGCTGCCCGCCGTGGCGTCGGATTGCACCAGCTCCAGCAGCGCGGGCGCGACCGCGGGGCCCATCGCGTCGATCACGCGGAGCGCGACCGCCTCGCCGCCGCTTCCTTGCCGGTGCTGGGCCATGAGCCCGGCGACGAAGTCCGGCGTGGCGAACGTCAGCAGCGCGGACTCCACCAGCGTCGCGACTTCGGGGCGTCGCTCGCGCAACAGGCCCGTCACGCGCGCGAACCCTTCCAGCGTCGTTGCCACGTCCGTCCAGCGCCCGGCCGCCACCAGCGCGGCGGCGTGCCGTGTTGCCGCCGTCACGAACGCCTCCGCCACCTCGGGGTTCGGCTGCAGGAGCACCAGGTTCGTCATGCACACGATTTCCGCCATCGTGCCGTCGGTGTCGCGAATCCCGCTGCAGACGCTGGCGATCACCTCTTGCGCGGTGTCGTCCAGCCTGAGGTCGCAGCCGGCCAGCTCGATGAAACTGCGGCGCTCACCCGGCTCGATCCGCGTCAGGCGACGTGCCTGCTGGTCGAGCGCCAGCTCGGTCCCGCGGTCCAGGCCAAGCATCGGCGTGACGCGTGCCTCGATGATCTCCGCCACCAGGGGGAGCACGCTGGCGCGCCGTTCGGGTTCCAGCTTCAACTGGTCCATGGCCGAGGCGACCAGCGCCGGCGCCGCGGACTCCACCTTCAGGAGCAGGCACAACGCCTCGGCGAGTTCCGGGTCGGGGAACGCGCGCAACACCGACGCCTCGGACCGTCCGTCGAAGATCGCCGGCAATACGGTTCGCTTTAACAGCTCCTGCCGCCGCGCCGGGTCCAGCGCGAGGACGGCGCGTGCCAGCTTCGCGAACATCATGCCACTGAGGCGCGGTTCCAGGCCTGCAAACAACGTGGAGACGTCGCTGAATCGCCGTTCCAGTGACCGATCGCCATCGGCAGGAGCCGAGTCACCGACCAGGCGCTCGAGTATGCCCGCGAGGGCCGTGGGATCCTCGACGAGGATGGCCAGCTCGGCCAGGGTGATCGATTCCCAGGACTCGGCCGGGTCCAGGCGGATCCAGCCGCGATGGGGCGGAAACAGGTGGACGGTCCTGGTGTTCGCCGGGGGCGATTCCTCCCGGCGGCGACGCTCGTACGCGATGAGGTCGCGCTGCGAACTCCCGGAGGCGCCGACATCGAGGATCTCGCGGCGGAGCGTCACCTCGACGCCCACCGCTTCCACGCCATCCTCCGCCATCAGGACGGCGACCGACAGCGAGCGGTCGGCGCTTTCACTGACGCGGAGCAGGTTGACGCAGAGCCGCGTCAGGTCGCGGGCCGTGGCGTCGCGGTTGATCCTGACGTGGGCGACGCGCGCCCGGCGAAAGCGTCGCGTGAGTTCATGCCTGACGAAGGGCGTCTCCCCCAGGGGGTGGTCGTGCAACAGGAGCGTGTCGGGCGAGACGCTCAAGCTGATCTCGTCGGGGCCGTCGGTGACGACGAGGTGCGAGACGCACGCATTCACCGCGTCGATGACGACCTGGCTCCGAAGCGGATAGGCATGCACCTGCCGCAACGCCTTGGCGAGGAGAAGGACGAAGGCCTCGGCCGCCTCCAATCTCCCCGTCCAGCCGGCGAGCGGTTCACGCTCGGGTTCGGGATTCGCCGCGACGACAGTCAAGCGAAGGTGGGTGCAGGTGATGGCGAAGCCGCCCGAATCCCCCCACCCGTTTCGCTCCGCCCGCTCGAGAACGCCCGTTCAGGCTCGTTCTAACTCACAGGGATTACACGATTTCCGAATGTTGCTCGTAACGCCTGTCTTTCGCCTGCCACAGGTGGCGCTGCGAGGCTCATTGGCCCTGCAGCGGGAGTGATCGTAGCTTGGGCACGGAACCTCTACCCGGCAAACCTCCAGCTCGAGTCTGCGAATCGATGACAAACCAGCCTGCGAGATACACTTGCGCCTTGTTGGCACTCACCCTGGCAGCCGGCTCCAGCGCGGCCGCTCAGGGAGCGGCCCCCGTCGCCGCTACAGTGGTGGTACGCGCGGCCCGCATGCTCGACCCGGGCAGTGGCCAAGTGGTGCGCAATGCCTCGGTCGTGGTAACCGGGGATCGCATCACCGCGGTCAACCCGGCCAGCCTCCCAGCCGGTGCCCAGGTGCTCGACCTCGGTGACGTGACCCTGATGCCGGGGTTCATCGACCTCCACACGCACCTCTCGGGGGAGATTGGCGCGACCTCGTTCATCGAGCCGGTGCTCGAGACGAACGTGGACGGCGCCTACAAGGCCGTCCGGCACGGACGGACGACCGTCATGGCCGGCTTCACCACCGTCCGCGACTTCGGCGGCCAGATCACCGTGGCGCTCGGCCGGGCGGTCGACCGGGGTGACGTCACGGGGCCACGGGTGATCCCCTCGCGCAACGCGTTAGGCATCACCGGCGGGCACTGCGACGTGACCGGCTTTGCGCCCGGCGTCCTCGAGCTCGGGCCGAAGGACGGCGTTGCCGACGGGCCGTGGGAAGTCGTGGAGGCCGTGCGGTACCAGATCAAGCACGGGGCGCAGGTGATCAAGACGTGCGCGACCGCCGGCGTCCTGTCGCTCGAGGGACCGGTGGGCGCCCAGCAGTACACGTACGAGGAGCTGAAGGCGATGGTCGACGAGGCGGCGCGCCACGGCGTGCGGGTCGCCGCGCATGCCCACGGGGTCGAGGGGATCAAGGCGGCGGTGCGGGCCGGCGTCACGTCGATCGAGCATGGCTCGGTTCTCGACGACGAGGCCATCGCCCTGATGAAGCAGCACGGAACGTACCTCGTGCCGACCGCGTACCTCCGCGACCGCATCAACCTCGCCGTGCTGCCGCCACTCGTCAGGCGCAAGGCGGAGACCGTGCTCCCGCTCGCCGCCGAGAGCAACCGGAAGGCGATCGCCGCGGGCGTGAAGATCGCCTTCGGCACCGATGCGGCGGTCTATCCGCACGGCGAGAACGCGAAGGAGTTTGCGGTCTACGTGAAGCTCGGCATGACGCCACTGGCGGCGCTGCAGAGCGCGACCACCGTCGCGGCCGAGGTGCTGGGCAAGGACGACCGCGGCGCCATCGCGGTGGGCAAACTGGCGGACCTGATCGCGGTGCCCGGCGACCCGCTCCAGGATATCACCGCCACGGAACGGGTGCTCTGGGTCATGCAGGGCGGCAAGGTGCTGAAGGACGAGCGGCCGCGGACGAGAACATGAAAGTCGAGGTCGGAGGTCCGAGGTCCGAGGGGATGTCTCCGACCGCGGACCTCGAACCTCGGACCTCTGACTTCAAGGGCTGATCGTCACTCGAACGATCCGGTCGAGGAGTGGATAGGTGCGGTCCATGAACGCGTTCCCACCTTCCAGCAGCGGTCCCTGCTTTCCCTGTCGCATTCCTCCGCCTGACGACTCGCCATAGCCGGCATACAGCCGGTCCACCACGTCCATCCCCGCGACGACCGTCCCCAGGACCGTGAACGCCTCGGGGTCGCTGCGCGCGTTGTCGGTCTTGTTGATGTAGACCTGCGTGGTGCGTGAGTCGGGGCGCGCCGGGAACGCAAGCGCGAAGGTGCCGCGCCGGTTGGTCGAGCGCGGCGGATCGTCTGCCAGCTCGGCCCTTCCCCAGGCGGAATTCACGGCGGGGTCCCCGTGAATCCCGAAGTGCACGATGTCGGCCCGCACGCGATGGAGTCGGGTGTCGTCGAAGAAGCCAAGGCGGGCGAGGTTGTACACCCGGTCGGCGCCCAGCGGGCCCCAGTCCCGGTGCAGCTCGAGGACGAACGTCCCCTTCGTGGTCTCGAATCGCAGGCGCGAGACCGCCGGCGCCGGCCGGCGCCATTCCTCATGCGACGGGTCGAGGAGCAGCGCGAGGGCGGGGGACGCTGCCGGCAGCGGTGCGCCGGGAGCGGGGCGGGACATTGCACCGCCGCACGCCAACGCCGGGAGCGCGGCCGCCAGGACGAGCCATGCCGCCGGTGTGGCCGTCCTCATGCCGACGCCAACGGCAACTCGACCACCGTCGACTGGTTCGTTTCCGTGATCGTGATCCCCATCGCCTGGGAAAGCTGCCTGACGAGCGCCGCGGCCAGCAAGCCGGCTTCACCGGACCCATGGGTCGCCGCCAGCCGCAGCGCGCCTGGAACCAGGTCCACGCTGATCCGGACCTCACCCTTGTTCTCCGTGCGTTCGACGGAATCCCGAAGGAGGAGGGACAGTGCCTCGTTCAGGTAGGTTCGGTCGGCGGGGACACGCGGCAGCGCGGGCGCCAGGTCGGCAACGACCCGCACCTCGCGACGCTCACCGAGACTCTCGAGGATCGGGAGCAGTCCACGCACGATGTCGTCCACGCGGACGGGATCCCGCCGGAGCTCCACGATTCCGCGATCCAGGTCGGCGGCCAGCCGCAACCGGCGAAGCACCGCCGTCGCATCCTCGGCCGCGGCCTGTGCGGCGGCGAGCATCTCCTCCTGGTTCTCGTTCAGGTCGCCGAACCGGTTCTCGAGCAGGATGTGGAGCGGAAGCCGGATCTCGTCGACGGCGGTCGTCGCGGTACCGGCGGCCGTGGCCAGGAGGGTCGACAGTTGCCTTCGTTCCTCTCCGGCCTCCCGCTCCCGTCGGGCGCCCTCCTCGCGTGCCGAGCTGGCCTCCGTCTGGAGGCGGATGACGGACTTCTCGATGGAATCGAGTTCGTCGACTGCCTGATCCGGTTCGGACCCGGCCAGCCGCTCGATGCGCTGTGCCAGGTACCGCGCGCTTCGCAGCGCCAGGACGACCGAGGCGCCAAGCGCCACCACGGCGGCGACGACAGCGAAGTGCGGTGCCTGTCGCTGGTATTGCCCCCAGTACGCCAGCCCGACCACCGTCAGCAACCCCACGAACGCGGGCATCAGCGTGAGCAGCAGGCGATGACTCACTTTCATGAGGCAGCCTCCCCATCCGACGCGACCACCAGGACGTCGAGCCCCGAGGACGCCTTCAGCAGGCGGTCAACCACCGAACCCTGTCGGAGGCGCTTCAACCACGTCCGGTGCGAGCGACCGACGAGGACGAGGGTGACTCCCTTCTGGGCGGCGAATCGCGTGAGCGCGCTGGCCACGTCGGCGTCCTGCAAGGTCACCACCTCCGCCCCCATGCTCTGCGCCAGCTGGATGTTCTCCACCAGCTTCCGCTGCAGCGCGGCATCGATCCGGTCCGGACTCTCGTCAGGCGTCTGGACATAGACGCAGTACCAGTCGGAGTTCAGGCGACCGGCGATCCGGCTGGCCTTGCGCAGGAGCTCCGCGGTCGGACCGGGGTCGCTCGACATAGCGACGAGGATGCGCTCGACGGCCGGCGCCACCGAGGGTGCCCCGGTTTCCTTCGCCGCCAGCCCCTCGCGCACGCGCTCGACGGAACTTGCGACCTCGCGCAAGGCCAGTTCCCGGAGCGTCGTCAGGTTCTCCGGCGTGAAGAAGTTCGACAGCGCGGCCTGCACCTTCTCCGGCGCGTAGATCTTTCCCTCCATCAGCCGCTGGCGCAGGTCCTCCGCCGAGATGTCGAGGTTCACCACCTGGTCGGCGCTGCCGACCACCCAGTCGGGGACGGTTTCGCGCACGGTCACGCCCAGGGTGCGCTGGATGACGTCATTGAGCGACTCGAGGTGCTGCACGTTCACGGCCGAGATCACGCTGATGCCCTCGTCGAGCAGCGACATCACGTCTTCCCAGCGCTTGCGATGCCCGGCGGTGGGGACGTTGGTGTGCGCCAGCTCGTCGACGACCACGACCTGCGGGTGACGGGCGATCACGGCGGCGAGGTCCATTTCCTCCAGCGTCACTCCGCGGTATGGGATGCTCCTCCGCGCAATGACTTCCAGGTCGCCAATGAGGGCGGCCGTCTCCTCCCGGCCGTGGGTTTCGACGAATCCGACCACGATGTCCACACCGCGCTTTCGCAAGGCGTGAGCCTCCTGCAGCATGCGATAGGTCTTGCCCGTGCCGGCCGAGGAGCCGATGTAGACCTTGAGCCGGCCTCGCTCGCGTCGCTTGAGCAGCGCGAGAAACTCCGACGTGGCCGCACCGCGCTCACGCGGACTGGAGCCGGGAGCGGTCGTCAGGCCGGACTCCCGCACGTCGGCGGGCCCCGCGCCTTCCCCGGTCATCGTCTCGAAGTCAGGCGCGCCGCGAGCCAGTCGGCCAGTGCGCCGAGGATCACGGGACTCACCCGGTTGCTGCGCAACCGGTCGTACGCGGTGAAGTCGCCGCTGGGATCCTCGAGGAAGAGGTGGTTGGTCGCCGGAAACACGCGGACCGTGACGTCGCGGTTGCCGCCGGCGCGGATCAGCGTCGCCAGTTTCCCGGCCTGGTCCGCGGGGACCTGGCGATCAGTCGCCCCCTGCAGGATGAGGACGGGTGCCTTCACCTGCCGTGCGACCGGCCCGGGATCGTACGACATCCAGAACTTCACCCACGGGATCGTCTGCCGCTCCGGATCGAGCGAAATGCGCGCCGCACGCAGGATCGAGTCGCGCTGGACCGGAGACAACGTGGTGTCCTTGTCGACCAGGAACCGGTTCTGCGCCATGCTGATCTCGATGCCGCGTTCGCCCGGCGCGCCCATCGTGACCACTGCACCCAGCTTCGGGTCGGTGGCGGCGATCATGGGAGCAATGGCTCCTCCCTCGCTGTGGCCGATCACGCCAATGCGGCCGGCGTCAATGTCGCGGCGCGCGCGGAGAAATGCGATGGCGGCGCGGATGTCGTCGGCGAAGTCCGAGCTCGTGGCGGTCGCAGCCGATCCGCCCGACGCGCCAACGCCGCGATCGTCGAGGCGCAACACGGCAATGCCGCGACGGCTCAGCGTGTCGGCGACCTGGGCGAAGAGCCTGATCCCGCCGGCCAGCGGGATATAGGCGTCGCGATCCTGCTGTCCCGAGCCCGTGATCGTCACGACCGCGGGGAAGGGTGGGCGCGCGTTGGTCGGGACCGTGAGCGTTCCGCCCAGCGTAATGGTCCCGGACGCGACGCGGACCTCCTGCGCGGCGTATGGAGCACCCGCCGGCGCCGCATAGTCCGGCTTCGGCGCGATGGCGGTATCGCGGATGGAGATGACCAACCCGGCCGCGGCCTCGGGTCCCAGCCGGAGATACTCGAGATTCGGCCCGGCGATCACGCCGCCGAGGATTCTTCCGGCGGGGTCGACCTTCAGCCGCGACACCTGCGGCCCGATGGCGACGGTCATGGAGTCGGTGCCCACGGGCCTCACCCGCGTGTCGATCGTCGTGCCGCCGTTGATGGCGAAATAGGGGACGTCCGCCACGCCACCACTGGCCCGGGCGCGGCGGGTGAACAACTCACTGATCGCAAGGGCGTTGTTGAACGACGGAACGGCGCCCGCCCGCGTGCCGACACGCTGGGTACCGGCCGGCGTCTCGACGATCGCCGAATCTCCGCGCATCGCGACGCGAACCTGCTGCAGCGGCTGCGCCGCCGGCGCGGCGCCGGGGGCATACACGGCGAGGACGAGAGACCGTACGGATTCGTCCGCACCGAGCCTGACGAGATAGTCGATGCGCGGTTGTCCCTTGACCTGGACGGAACCCTTGAGGGTGTCGGCGACGCGGATGAAGCGATCCACGACCAGCGTGTCCGTGCCGCGACGGATCACGAGGGCGCCTCGCTCGTCGCCGGTCTGCGCGAACGCGGGAATGCCGAGGGCCAGCACAAGCATCATGAAACGCATCGGATCACCGGAGTCGCTGGTTGTTCACCCGTGCCGTTGGCAAACCTCGCCGGTCTCGAAGAAGCTAATCTCGACCAGTGACGGCCACACCTCGAGAGCGGCCTCGATCTCCGGCCTCGTCGTCCACCAGCCGGTCGTCGCTAGAAGATCAGCGAGAACGATGACACCACGAACACGCTGCGAGACGAGACGGTGCCCGGTCCGTCCGCATTCGGGAAGATCGAGTCCTCGTTGGAGAAGCCCCGCAGCTCGGTGCGCCACAGGAACTTCGCGTGCGGTGCCACGTCGAATCCAATCGACAGGCCGTTGCCACGGAAGGGATCACTGAGTCCGGTCGCGATGTTGACCTGGTCCTCGTCGTCGAAGCGCTCGACGCGCCCGACGAGCGCGACCTGGTCGGTCAGCGCCCTGCGCCCCATCACCGTGAAGCCATACCAGTTGGAGGCGTCCCCGCCGCCGGGGGCCGCTTCCAGCGACCCCACGTCGAACTGGGCGACCAGCGTCGTCTTCGCGTCGGGTGTGAGCTTCATCCCGACGCCGTTGAACATCCGCTGCCGCCCGCCCGCCTCACCATTGAAGAAGTTGTAGTACGTAAGGGCAATGGTCGAGGTGGCGGTGTAGTCCAGGCGGAGCCCCACGCCCTTGTCCGTGTTGGTCTCGGAGATGTTCTGCCAGCCGTTCACGACGTCGACGCGTGCCGTCAGCTTCGGCGACGCAGCCCACGTCGCGCGGACGCCGCTCGAGTAGTAGGGCGAGTACTCGGCCGTCAGGGAGCGCGTGTAGGCGAGGTTGTCCTTCGACGCCCAGCTCTCCATGCCCATGTGCGAGTAGAAGATCCCGCCGTCGATCCAGAGGGACGGGGTCACCTGGTACCCGGCGAACGCTTCCTGGATGTGCCGTGAGAGCGTGCCGCCGCTGAGGACGCCGACCGACGGCTCGCCGGAGTAGTTGGAGTGCACCGCCGTCCCAGCCTGCAACGCGAGGCGGCCACGGACGCGGTCGCCCGAAAGATTCGCCTCGACGTACGCGAGGTTGACGTTGAACTCGTTATGGCGCGCCGGCTGGGTCGTGAACGTGCTTCCGCCAGCAAACGACCGGTCCATCGACGCCGGCTTGCCGAAATCGTACGCGTAGTACGTGTCGACGAATCCGCCGAACGTGACCTTGAGTGACGTATCGGCCGGGACGCCCTGGGCCAGCGCCAGTGACGGCGCGGCAAGCAGCGCGAGACCGAGAACGGAAAAGCGCTTCATGAGAGCACCTGTGTCGTGAGGGTTACGGCTGCGTCGCGGGCGGAGTGGCGCCCGCGCCGGCAGGCCGCGGAAAGAGGCTGTCGAGCGCGATGTTGAGCATCAGCACGTTCACGCGCGGCTCGCCGAAGAACCCGAACTGGCGTCCTTCTGTGCGGGCGTCGACGAGTTGCTGGACTGCCGCGGGGTCGGCATTGCGTGCCTGCGCGACGCGCGTGACCTGCAGGCGCGCGTTCGCCGGCGAGATGTGCGGATCGAGTCCGGAAGCAGAGGCCGTGACCATGTCCGCGGGTACCTGCCCCTTGGTGACGACGCCCGCGGCGACGAGGCTGTCGACCCGGCCGGCGATCAGCGTGTCGGCGAGCTTCGTGTCCGTGGGCCCCTTGTTCGTGCCGGCGGATGCGGTGGCGTCATACCCGGCACCGGCAGCGGACGGACGCGGATGGAAGTACCACGCCTGGGTGAACGGCTGCCCGATGATCTCGCTGCCCACCACCCGGCCGCCGACTTCAACCAGCGAGCCGTTGGCCTGGCGGGGGAAGAGCACCTGCGCGATGCCGGTGACGAGGCCGGGATAGGCGAGCCCGGTGATGACGCACAGCAACAGGGTCATCACGATGGCGGGGCGAAGCTGCTTGCGAAGCATGGTCAGACGAGCCTCAGGGCGGTGAGAAGGACGTCGATGATCTTGATGCCCACGAACGGGATCAGGATGCCGCCGAGTCCGTAGACGATCAGGTTGCGGCGCAGGATGGTCCCGGCCGGCGCGGGACGGTACTTCACGCCGCGCAACGCCAGCGGGATCAGCGCGATGATGATGATCGCGTTGAAGACGACCGCGCTCAGGATGGCCGACTCCGGCGACGCGAGCCGCATCACGTTGAGCGCGTCCAGCTCCGGATACGTTGCGACGAACATCGCGGGGATGATCGCGAAGTACTTCGCCACGTCGTTCGCCACCGAGAAGGTGGTGAGCGAGCCGCGCGTCATGAGGAGCTGCTTCCCGATCTCGACGACTTCAATGAGTTTCGTCGGGTTCGAGTCGAGGTCGACCATGTTGCCGGCCTCGCGGGCCGCCTGCGTGCCGGTGTTCATGGCCACGCCGACGTCGGCCTGGGCCAGGGCCGGCGCGTCGTTCGTGCCGTCGCCGGTCATCGCCACCAGACGTCCGCCCTCCTGTTCGCGCCGAATGAGCGCGAGCTTCTCCTCCGGCGTCGCCTCGGCCAGGAAGTCGTCGACGCCGGCTTCCTGCGCGATCGCCGCCGCGGTGAGCGGGTTGTCGCCCGTGATCATCACGGTGCGGATGCCCATCGCGCGCAGCCGGTCGAACCGTTCGCGAATACCGCCCTTGATGACGTCCTTGAGATGGACGGCTCCCAGCACGCGCGCCTTCCCCTGCGCCTTCTCGGCAACCATCAGCGGCGTGCCGCCGCCATGGGCGATGCGTTGCACGACGGCCTGGATGTCGTCCGGCACCGTGCCGTTCCCTTCCTTCACCCACTTCGCGATGGCGTCGGCCGCTCCCTTCCGGATCTGCCGGTCCCGCAGGTTGACCCCGCTCATGCGCGTGGACGCGGAGAACGGGACGAACTCCGCTTCCTTGTGGCCATGCTCGTCGTACACGGCGCCGCCCTCGGCCAGGGAGCGCCCCCGGAGGCCGAACTTCTCCTTGGCCAGCACGACGATCGAGCGCCCTTCGGGCGTCTCGTCAGGCAGCGACGCCAGCTGGGCGGCGTCGGCCAGCTCCTGGCCGGTCACCCCGCTGACGGGGATGAACTCCGCCGCCTGCCGGTTGCCCAGCGTGATGGTGCCGGTCTTGTCGAGCAGCAGCGTGTTGACGTCGCCCGCCGCCTCGACCGCGCGACCGCTCATCGCGATCACGTTGTGCTGGATCAGGCGATCCATGCCGGCAATGCCGATCGCCGACAGCAGGCCACCGATGGTCGTCGGGATCAGGCAGACGAGCAGGGCAATGAGGACCGGCACCGGGACGGGGCCGCCGGAGTAGATCGCGAACGGCTGCAGCGTGGCGACCGCCAGCAGGAACACGACCGTCAGCCCCGAGAGCAGGATCGTCAGGGCGACCTCGTTCGGGGTCTTCTGGCGCGTCGCGCTCTCGACCAGCGACACCATGCGGTCGATGAACGTCTCACCAGGGTTCTTCGTGATGCGGATGACGAGCCAGTCGGACAGCACCTTCGTGCCACCGGTAACGGCCGAACGCTCGCCGCCTGACTCGCGAATGACGGGCGCCGACTCACCGGTGATCGCCGATTCGTCGACCGACGCCACGCCGTCGACGACTTCGCCGTCGCCCGGTATGACGTTGCCCGCGGTGCAGATCACGTGATCGCCGGCGCGCAGGAACGGCGCCCGCACCACCTCGAACCGCAGGTGGTCCTTGACGTCCTCGAGGCGCTTGGCCTGGGTCATCTCGCGCGTGGCGCGGAGACTGTCGGCCTGCGCCTTGCCACGCCCTTCGGCCATGGCCTCGGCGAAGTTCGCGAACAGCACGGTGAACCAGAGCCACAGCGCCAGCTGGAAGGTGAAGCCTGGTGTGCCGCTGCCGCGGGTCAGGTCAATGACCAGCGAGACGGTCGTCCACACGCTGCCCACCAGCACCACGAACATGACCGGGTTCCGGAGCATGTGCCGCGGGTGCAGCTTGGCGAACGCGTCACGCAGCGCCCGCTTCACGATCGGAGGATCGAACAGTGGACGGTTGCGCGTGAGGGGCTGGCGGGACTTCGCGACCGGCGCCCCAAGGCGGGGAGGAACGGTAGTGGCCATTAGAAAAGCCTCCCCGCACCCATCTGCAGGTGCTCGACGATCGGCCCGAGCGACAAGGCGGGGAAGAAGGTGAGCGCGCCGAC
This sequence comes from Gemmatimonadaceae bacterium, assembly GCA_030835125.1. Classification (GTDB taxonomy): domain Bacteria; phylum Gemmatimonadota; class Gemmatimonadetes; order Gemmatimonadales; family Gemmatimonadaceae; genus JABWBJ01. The sequence goes on from JAUQWM010000005.1 coordinate 28,293, forward strand.
GATGATGACCACGCCGACGAGCAAGGTGATGAACAGCGGACCCGACACGGGGAAGCTGCCCGCGTTCTCGGTGCCCGGGTTCTTCTCGGCGAGGAAGCCCGCGAGCGCCAGCATCGGAACGATCAGCATGAACCGGCCAATGAGCGTCGCGAGGCCGAGCTGCGTGTTGTACCAGTAGGTGGATCCCGTCAGGCCGGCGAAGGCGCTGCCGTTGTTACCGGTCGTGGAGCTGAACGCGTACAGGATCTCCGACAGGCCATGCGGGCCGGCATTGTTGCGACCGGCCAGGCCCAGGGGATGCACGCTCGAGATTGCCGTGAAGACGAGGATCGAGGCAGCCGCCGCCAGGACGTAGAGCATGGTCATCTGGACTTCGCGCGCCTGGATCTTCTTGCCCAGGTACTCCGGCGTCCGACCGACCATGAGGCCGGCGATGAACACCGTGAGCACCACCATGACCAGCATGCCGTACAGCCCCGCGCCCACGCCACCGAAGATCACTTCACCCAGTTGCATGTTGATCAGGGGCACCATGCCGCCGAGCGCCGTGAAGGAATCGTGCATGGAGTTCACCGCGCCGCAGCTCGCGTCGGTCGTCACGACGGCGTAGAGCGCGGAGTTGGCGATGCCGTAGCGGACCTCCTTGCCCTCCATGTTGCCACCGGGATTGGCGTCGGTCGTGACGACGTCGATCCCGCGCGCGACGTGGATCGGGTTGCCACGGGCTTCGGCCCAGTAGGCTGTCGTGACACCCGCGGCGAACAGCACGAACATCGCGGTCCACACCGCCCAGCCGTGACGCTGGTTCCCGACCATCCGGCCGAGCATCCACGTCAGCGCCGATGGTATGGCGAAGATGAGGAACATCGACAGGAAGTTCGACCACGGGGTCGGGTTCTCGAACGGATGGGCCGCGTTGGCGTTGAAGAAGCCGCCGCCATTCGTGCCCAGCTGCTTGATCGCCTCCTGGCTGGCGACCGGACCCATCGCCAGGGTTTGCGTTCCGCCCTCGAGGGTGGTGACCTGCAGGTACGGGTCGAAGTTCTGGATCACGCCCTGTTGCACCATCAGCAACGCGGCGATGAACGAGATCGGCAGCAGCACGTAGAGCGTACCGCGCACCAGGTCCGCCCAGAAGTTGCCGAGCCGGCCGCGCGCTTCATTGCCGCGGCGCGCGATACCACGCACCAGGGCGACCGCCAGCGCAATGCCGACCGCCGCCGAGATGAAGTTGTGGAAGGCGAGCTGCATCATCTGCGACAGGTACGACATCGTCGACTCGCCGCCGTAGCTCTGCCAGTTGGTGTTTGTCGTGAAGCTCGCCGCCGTCTCGAACGCCTGGCGATCGGGAACGGCCGCGAACTCCTGCGGATTCAACGGGAGCACGTGCTGCAGCCGCAGCGCGACGTAGGTCAGGAGCATCGACGCGGCACTGAAGAGCAGCATCCCGGCGGCATACCGCTTCCAGTGCTGGTCCTCGGCGGGATCAACGCCAGCGGCGCGATAGAGCAGGCGTTCGACCGGCGCCAGCCAGCGCACGGAACCGTCGAACACGCGCACCAGGTAGATCCCCAGTGGCTTCGCGACGAGCAGGAAGCAGAGCGAGAAGAAGGCGATCTGCAGCCATCCGTTGGTAGTCATGTCAGAAGCGCTCCGGACGCAGGAGGCTGTACATCAGGTAAACGAGCAGGGCCACCGCGAGCACGATGGCAATCACGGACTCGGCGTTCATGTCAGTTGCCTCCGTCGTGGCGCCGGCCGTTTAACTTGCCGCGCGACCCGGATTCGTCGTCGTGGGCGGACCCGCCCCCGAGGGACTCGCAGCCCTGGACAAACCACAGCATGGCCGCGAAGAAGAGGATGGTGATCAGGAGATAGGCGACGTCCCACATGCGGAATCCCTCGGTAGCGAGATCGGGCACCGTCCAGGCCGGACCGGCGACGTCCTCACGAAGGGCCGGCGGTCATTAAGGCCGCGCAAGCCGTCAGGTCGTCCGCATGGAGATTCCACAAAGACCGGCCATCCCGTGGTCGGGGGAATGCCGCCTTTCTGTGCGGGGATTTGGGCAGGCGGTGCCGGTGGCCGGCGCCGCCGCCAGGTCAGTCGGCGCCGGACCCGGCGACGAGGTCGACGGCGGGAAACCGCAGCGTGAAGACGCTGCCGCCGCCGTCGCGCGGGGCATACGCGACCGTTCCGCCCTGCGCTTCGGCGAACTGGCGCGCGATGGCGAGTCCGAGGCCGGCACTGCCCACATCCGGCGGCGCATTCGACGGACGATACAGCGGCTCGAAGATCCGCTCGACCTCGTCAGGCGCGACGCCGGGCCCGCGGTCCGCCACCGTCACCTCGATCCAGCGGCCGCGTCGCGTCACGTCAACCGCGATCGGGGTGTCCACCGGCGCGTACTTCACCGCATTCTCGATGAGGTTGACGAGGATGCGGATCGAGTGCGCCAGGTCGAACCGACCAACGAGCAGCGATCCTTCCGCGCCCAGCGAGACCTCGAGACGCCTCGCCCCGAGGGTGCCCTCGATGCGCTGCACCGCCGCGCCGATCAGGTCGTCAACCGGGACCGCTTCGATGTCCGGCCTCACGCCACCCGCCGAGATCCGGGACAATTCGAGCAGGTCGCCGACGAGCCGGTTGAGGCGATCCGCCTCCTGTTCGATGATCTCTGACCGCTCGTCGCCATACGATTGCATCCCGCGTGCGAGCGCCTTGATGGTGGTCAACGGGGTCCGCAGGTCGTGGGAGACCGAGGCAATGAGGATGTCCTTGAGACGGTCCGCCTCCTCGAGCGCCGCCACGTGTTTCACCTCGGCCTCCACCCGGCCGCGCTCCACACCCAGCGCAGCGTAGAAGGTCATCGCGTCCAGCATGCGCTGCTGTGCCGGGTCCAGCGCGAACCCGCTCCGCCCCGCCAGCTCCAGGGCGCCGACCGTCGTCCCGCGAACCCGCAACGGCAGCAACAGGCGGGTGACTCGCCCCGGGGCGCCGACCCACCACTCCCCGGTCTGGCCGGTGTCGCTGCGCAGCGCGTGCGTGGTGCCGTCCGTCAGTTCGCTGAAGGCGACGCCGCGCTGCAGGACGGCGGTGACCAGGTCGTCGCTCGCGCGATCCGGGTCCGCCGCATGGATCACGCACCGCTCGACCGGCAGCGTCGCCCGGATCACGTCCGCCACCCCCGACACCGCCAGGTCGGCGCGGGGGGCATTGAGCGCCTCCGCGCCTAACGTTGCGAGCTGCGCGATCTCCGCGCTGCGGTCCCGGGCCTCGCTGGCCTTCCGCTGCGCCTGGTCCAGCAGCTGCGCCGCCACCACCGCGGTCACCAGGAACGACGCCAGGACGAGCCAGTCGAGCGGGTTCTCCAGGGTCAGCCGGGAGTACGGAGGCAGGAACAGGAGATCGAAGAGCACGAACGCGGCGAGCGAAACGCCGATGCCCACGCGCTTGCCCGTCGTCGCGCTCGCCGCCAGGACCAGCAGCAGGAAGGCGAGCGCGATGTGGGTCTTCTCGAGCCACGTGCGCACGGGGACCAGGAGCGCCGCGACGCCCGCCAGCGCCCCGAACCAGGCGAGGCCGGCGCGCCATTCCGCCCGGCGTCCCGACCCGCCCTCAGAGCGAGAAGCGATACCCAACACCCGGCTCCGTCAGGATGTGTCGCGGTCGCACCGGGTCCGGCTCGATCTTGCGGCGCAGGTGGGCGATGTGGACGCGGAGGTAGGCCTGGGCGTCGCCGTGCGAACGGCCTTGCCAGACGGCGCTGAAGAGCTGCTGGTGGGTCAGCGTGCGCTCCGGATGCGCGGACAACGCGACCAGCAGGTCCCACTCGATCGGCGTCAGGTGGACGCGCTCACCGCGGATCGTGACCGAGCGCTGGATGAGGTCGATCACCAGGTCGCCGGCGGCGACGCGCCGTGACCGCTCGGCCGCCCCCACCGACCGGCGCAGCAGGGCGCGGGCGCGCGCCAGCAACTCCACCGGGTCGAACGGCTTCGTCAGGTAGTCGTCGGCGCCGGCGTCGAGGAGCGCTGCCTTCTCGCGCGCATCCTCACGCGCCGACAGCACCAGGATCGGCACGCCGCTCCACGTGCGCAGCTCCCGGCATACGTCGATCCCCTCGCGGTCAGGCAGGCCGAGGTCGAGAATCACCAGCGCCGGGCGCTCAGACGCCGCGAGGTCGAGTCCCTCGCGGCCGGTGGCCGCCTCGCTCATCGTCCCCTCCAGCGCCAACAACGCGCCCCGTACGGCGCGTCGAATCTGCTTCTCGTCGTCGATCACGAGGAACCGCGGCGCGGCAGGCATGCGATGGAACATCGTCTGGACGTTCGCGCGGCGGAAGGCGCGCTGACCATCGCTGCACCACGTGATGCTGTTGCCGTCCTCAGACGCGCCGCGCATCGTCGCCGCGCCTTGACCCTCCGGACAACCCATGTTCGGCCATCATCAACCGAACCGGTCGAGACGCATGGCCCTCGACGCCGAAGGAGAAGCCTCTGGCCTCGCGACGGCACAGGGCCCAGAATACGGGCTGACCCTCTGTGAGGCCCGTTTCGATGCGCCAGTTCCGTCCGACCCTCCTTGCGCTCACCCTCGTCGCGACCGCGCCAGCCGCGCTCCTCGCCCAGGGTGGCCGTGGCGGCGGTGAGCCCCCGAAGAACCTCCAGGTCCTGCCCAAGGACATGCCGCGGAACCAGGTGACGGCACTGATGCGCCAGTTCACCATGGCGCTCGGCGTTCGCTGTGAGCATTGCCACACCGAGGATCCGGCCGCGGCGGCAGCGGCCGCGTCGGCGCCCGCCGGGGGTCGCGGTGGCCGGGGTGGCGGACCGCAGCTCGACTACGCGCTCGACGACAAGGAGAACAAGAAGGTCGCGCGCGATATGCTGAAGATGGTCATGGACATCAACGGCAAGTACCTGCCGACGACCGGTCGCACGCTCAACGACCTGAATCGCGTCACCTGCGAGACATGCCATCATGGACTCGCGAAGCCCAGGACGCTGCGCGCCGCCATGACCGAGGCGGTCACGGCGAAGGGCGCCGATTCGGCGATCGCGCTCTACCGCGCGCTTCGGCTGCGCTACTATGGCGCCGCGGCGTACGATTTCAGCGAGATGTCGCTCAGCGAGACCGGCAACCAGCTCGCGACCGTGCCGGACAACCGGAAGGCCGCCATCGCGATCCTCAAGCTGAACCTCGAGTTCTTCCCCCAGTCGATCCCCACGCTGCAGAACCTGGCCAATGTGTCGATCCAGGCCGGGGACACCGCCGGCGCGGTGGATGCGCTGAACAAGGCCCTCGCCATCCAGCCGGACAACAACCAGCTGCGGAACCTGCTGCAGCGGATCAAGCCGCCGGGATCGTGACGCGTGATTCGTGAGTCGTGACTCGGCCAACCCGGTAACTCAGCCCATGATTGACCGTCGCGGTTTTCTCGTGCGTGCCGGCGGGGCACTGGGGGCAACGGCGCTCCTGCATCGTGACGCCCCGGCGATGTCTCGCCTTGTCGAGTCACGAGTCACGAGTCACGAGTCACTCGAGCGGATCGGCGTCCAGCTCTACACCGTCCGCCGGGAGATGCAGGCGAACGTCGAGCGGACCATCGAGCAGGTGGCACGCATCGGCTACAAGGAAGTCGAGTTCGCCGGGTACTTCGGTCGCAGCGCCAGGGACATTCGCACCCTGCTGGACGCGAACGGGCTGACGGCGCCCTCCGCGCACTCCGCGGACCTGCCGTCCATCCGCACCCGATTCACGCGGGTACTCGAGGATGCCACCACCATCGGCCATCGCTATGTCGTGTGCGCCTCGCTGCCCCGCTCGGAGCAGGGCGCCGATGGCTACAAGCGCGTCGCCGCGGAGTTCAATGTCGCCGGTGAACAGGCCGCGAAGGCCGGGGTCACGCTCGGGTACCACAACCACGACGGCGAGTTCACGCGGTTAGGCACCACCAACGGCTACGACATCCTGCTGGCCGAGTGCGACCCGAAGCTCGTTACCATGCAGATGGACCTGTTCTGGACCCGGAAGGCCGGGAAGGATCCGCTCGCGTACTTCGCGAAGTACCCCGGCCGCTTCGCCAGCGTCCACGTCAAGGACATGGATGCCTCGGGTGCGATGGTGGACGTCGGCGCCGGCCAGATGCCGTTCGCCGAGTACTTCGCCCGGTCCGAGCAGGCGGGAATCAGGCACTACTTCGTCGAGCACGACAGCCCCGCCGACCCCATGGCGAGCATCACGGCAAGCTACCGGCACCTCAGCACGCTCAAGTACTGACGTCCCGTGCGGAGGGCGATGGGGCCACCATGTCGCGCAGGCAGTGAAGGGACCGTCCCATCCCCCAGCCCCCAGCCTCCAGCCCCAGCCCGAGCACGCTGCCGCAGCAGCAGCCCGCAGCAATCAGCACGCAGCAATCAGCTGCCTTCTCGAACCCCCCGCTCCAGGGCCTGCGCGAGGAAGTCCGCGTCACGCTCGTCGAAGCAGAGCGGCGGCTTGATCTTCAGCACGTTGTGGTGCGGTCCATCGGTGCTCACCAGCACGCCGAGCTCACGCATCCGGTTGGCCACCCAGCCCGCGGCGCGCCCAGCGGGCGTGCGGGCTCCGCGGTCCTCCACCAGCTCGACGCCGATGAACAGGCCCGCGCCACGCACGTCCCCGACCAGGTCGTGCCGCGCGCCCAGTTCCGCCAGCCGCGCGGTGAGGTACTGGCCCGTCGTCGCTGCCCGCTCGCGCAGGCCCTCCCGCCGCATGACCGCCAGCACCTCACGGCCGATCGCGCACGAGACCGGATTCCCGCCGAAGGTGTTGAAGTACTCCATGCCGTTGGCGAACCGGGCCGCCACCTCGGGCGTCGTCACCACCGCACCTAACGGGTGCCCGTTACCCAGGGGCTTGCCCATCGTGACGATGTCCGGCACCACGCCGTGCGCCTCGAAGGCCCACCAGTGCGTGCCGACCCGCCCGAGCCCCACCTGCACTTCGTCGGCGATGCAGACCCCGCCGGCCGCGCGGACGTGACGGTAGGCCTCCACGAGGTACCCTGCCGGCAGCGGGACCTGCCCGCCGCAGGACAGGATCGACTCGCACAGGAACGCCGCCGGTCGACGGCCCGCCTGTCTGATCCGTCCCACCGCGTCGCGCACCGCCTGCGCGTACTTCATGCCCGCGTGCGCATCGTCCTCGCGGAACGCCCCGCGATACGTGTCGGGCATCGGCACGGTGTGTACCCACGGCGGTGCACCGGCCCCGCCGGCGCCGGCAAACTTGTAATGGCTCACGTCCACCAGCGTGGTGGTGTTGCCGTGGTACCCCGACTCGACCACGATCATGTCGCGCTCGCCCGAGTACGCGCGCGCCAGGCGGATGGCCAGCTCGTTGGCCTCGCTGCCCGAGTTGGTGAAGAAGCACACCCCCAGGGGATCGGGGAGCGTCGCGACCAGTTCCTCGGCGTACGCCGGCAACGCCTCGTGGAGGTAGCGCGTGTTCGTGTTCAGCACCGCCATCTGGCGCTGCCCCGCGCGCACGACGTCCGGGTGCGCATGCCCCACGTGCGCCACGTTGTTGACCGCATCCAGGTAGCGACGGCCATCGGCATCGACGAGGTGCTGCATCACGCCGCGGACGATGTGCAGCGGCTGGCGGTACGACACGCTCAACGACGGGCCGATGTGCCATGACCGTCGTGCCAGCAGTGTCGCCGATTCCGGTCCACGCGGCGCCCGCGAGGCCGCCGGCAGGCCGAGCAGCACCGATGGATCGGGCGAGACGCTGAGCATGACCTCGCGCTCGGCGGGACGCGCCACGCCGGGAAACTCGCCCGACCGGTCGAGCAGGTCGCAGATCACCTGGACGTGAACGTGCGGCCACCACCCGCCATTCACCGTCACGTCCCCGAGCCATCCCAGCAGGTCGCCCGCCGCGACCCGCTGGCCGATCTCCAGTCGCGCCAGCGATTCCCGATTCAGGTGTCCATAGAGCGTCCAGAACGTGGGGTGCTCCTCCCCCGCGTGCTCCAGGATGATCGTTGGTCCGTAGTCGCCCGGCGCCGTATTGTCTCGCAGGCCGTGGACGACGCCGTCGAGCGGAGCGTGGATCGGCGTCCCTGGCGACGCACCCACGTCGATGCCGAGGTGCACGGTACGCCACTCGGGCCCGTCGTTGCCCTCGAGCCGGAACAGGTCCGTGGTGTAGATGGCGCGCACCTCATCGTACCGGCCAACGCCGATGCGGGCCCCGGACCCGGCGAGTTCCTCGTCGACGAGCCGCGAGAAACGTCGCTGGTCGCGCCAGGTGTCGATGGTCCCGATATCCCCGCTCGTGACCGAGAAGTCGTGGACGTGCACGGCGCTCGCGGCCACGGGGTGGCCGAGCAGCGGCGCGAAGGACTCCTGGGTATCGATCCACGCGGTGACGCCGTCACTCGACCGGCAGGGCGTGAGCCCGCATGCCTCGCGAAGCCGATAGCAGGCCAGCCGGTCGTTGACCTGGTCCAGTCGATCCAGGAGGTCACCGGCCGCGGAGGCGCTCACCTGAAGGTACTCGTTTCCGGGTGAGACTTCGGCCTGCAGCGCCGCATTGGTCACGCTCACGGCAAGGCGCATGCGCGCCAGCGGCAGGAGGAGCTCGACTTCATCCTCGGTGAAGGGGCAGGCGGCATGATAGCCGGCGACGACGTGGCAGGCCGCCGAGACCGGGTCGGGTTTCCCCATCATCGCATAGGCGATGGCGATCGCGGCATCGCACGCGGGGTGCGAACACAGCACGTCGCCGAAGTCGATGATGCCCGTCACGGCCATCGTGCCGTCGGGGCGGGTGTCGACCAGGATGTTGTGGTCGTTGCCGTCGTTGTGGATGACCGACTGCCGCGTGCGCGTAAGCGCCGGGAGCGTACGATCGACGAACCGGCGGGCGATGTCCTCGACCTGCGCGCGCCGTCCCTCGGGCAGCCGGTGAACGTGCTCGAGGATCCACCCGGAAGCCGCCAGGTCCCACTTGAGCACCCGCCGCGCCGCCCGATGGTCGAAGCTGGACAGGGCCCGGGTGAGGGCACCTAACGCACGCCCCACGTCGCGCAGGAGCCCGGGGGAGTGAGGTGCGGACCTGGCCAGCGGCCGGCCCGGGAGCCATGTGAGGAGTCGGACCGCGCACGGTTCTCCGCCCACCGTGGTGTGGACGATGCGGGATCCCTCTTGGGACGCGACCGACCGGGGAACGGGTGGCCCGCCGCCATCCTGGGCCACGTGCGCCAGGGCTGCCTCCTGGAGCTCCAAGGCCGCGGCGTCATCAAACGGGGAAGCGAACTTGAGGACGAACTCCCGGCCGTCACCTGTGTACACGTGAAAATTGCGGTCCCGCTCGCCGGGGAGCGGCCGGAGGGTGCCATGCAGTCCCCAGGCAGACGCCAGGATCCGGGTGGCGTCGCCTGGCGACACCTCGGGAAGTGAATGGGTCAGCTGCGGCATGCAGGGAAAATTACCGCCTGGCCGGCGGGTGGCAGCAGTGCTTGCGACGGTGCGGAATTCGCGGGATCATCACGTGGCGCCGTCGGCGCCCCCTACCGGAGATTGCGAATGCACGGATGGAAGGCTCTCGTCGCCGTGACGTCCCTGGCCATGATGCCGGGCTGCATGCGGTGGAAGCAGGTGCCGATCCCCACGCCACCCGCCCCACCGAACGTGGTGTCGGACAAGTCCCGCGTTCGACTCACCTCCGGGCAGAACGTCGAGTTCCTCACGCTGGTGGTGGCGACGGACTCGATCTTCGGCGTGCGCAACAACGATGCGCGGACGCGCCTGACGATCTCGTTCGACCAGGTCCGGCGCGTGGAGGTCCGGCAGAAGGATGCGCCCCGGACGATGGCCCTCCTCGGCGCCATCGTCTTCGGGATCTACTACTCCGGCGCCGCGGGGCTCGGGCCGAACCGCTAGGCGGCCGGCTCGGCCTTCTGGCGGACCTTGCCGACGACCGCGGTGACGTTGTCCGACCCGCCCCGCGCCAGGGCGAGGTCGATCAGGGCACGCACCGTGTCCTCGGACGGCTCATCCCGGGACATCCGCTCCCGGATCTCGTCGTCGGTCACGTGCTTGGTGAGCCCGTCGCTGCACACCAGGATCACGTCACGTCTCGTGAGGTCGGTGGAGACGATCTGCGGCACCACCTCGTCGTTCCCCACCGCGCTCCACAGGACGTTCTTGAGCCGCCTGGCTTCGGGGCTGTCCGGCTTGATCGCGCCGGATTCGAGCATCAGCTGCTCGTAGGTCTGGTCCGAGGTAAAGCGCGTGAGTTCCCCGTCGCGGAAGCGGTACATGCGGCTGTCGCCGACATGCACGATGAAGGCGCGCGGCCAGAAGGCGGCGTACATCGTGAGCGTCGTCGCCGGTTTGCCCCCTTCCTGCTTCCCCATGTCGACCAGCGCGGCATGGGCCTTCATCACCGCCTCGCGCAGCTCGACGCTGGACTTCTCCTGCTGCGTCAGCACCAGCTCGGAACAGAGTTCGGTCGCGTGCAGCAGGTGCTGCGCCAGCGTGGACAGGGCGAGCGCGCTCCCTTCGCCCGCGCTCGACAGGCCGCCGACGCCGTCCGCCACCAGGAACAGGAACCCGCGCGACTCCGTCTCGTGGTGATCGATCCCGCCCGGAATGGAGGTGAAGTGGACCCGCAGGTTCCGGTGGAAGCTCGCGATCAGGAAGTGATCGTTGTTGGTGGGGCGCACGCGACCCTGGTGCGTCAGTCCGAAGGTGTCGATCTCGGACATCGCAGGTCTGGGCAGGGTGTCTGTTTTCTGGAGTGTGGTCACGGTCGCGTCCCCGGTACCGGCTTCCTCAATTCGAACGCCCGCCGCCGGTCGTGGCAAGGGGCGGTCGGCCGACAGCGCGTCCGTCGGGTGACCACACCGGTCGCAACCATCCCGGCCCATATGTTGTCACACCACATATGGCCAGGACGACACTGACTCCGGAAATGAAGAAGGGGAGCGCCGAGCTCCTCATTCTTGCGATCCTCGAGGACGGCCAGCGCCACGGCTACGAGGTCGCCCGCCAGATCGAGCGCCGGTCGCGCGGCGCGATCTCCTTCCACGTCGCATCGCTCTACCCGATGCTCTACCGGCTCGAAGGACGGGGGCTGATCGAGGGGCGCTGGGTGGAAAAGGCCGGACAGCGGCGCCGGCGATACTACCGACTCACCACGGACGGGGCCGGTGTGCTCGCGGCGCAACGCAGCCTCTGGCAGGAGTTCTTCACCGGCATCAACCGCGTCGCCCGCCTCCGGAACGCATGACGACCCCGGACTGGCGCGCGCTGGTGCGCGCCATGCTCGATCGCATCACCGGCGACCCCGCGCACGACGCGGACATCGTCGAGGAGCTGGCGCAGCACCTCGCCCTGCGATACGACGACCTGGTGGCGCAAGGTGCCGGCCGCGACCGCGCGTTGCGCACCGCCCTCGACGAGATGGAAGAGCCGGCCAGGCTGGCCCAATCCCTTCGTGACTCAACGCGGCCGCGCCGCAAGGCGCCGACGCCGCCACCCACCGGAGGACAACCCTCGATGTGGAACGACTTCGTGCAGGACCTGAAGTACGGCGCGCGCGTCCTCCTGCGGAGCCGCGGCTTCGCGCTCACGGCAATCGTCACCTTGGCCATCGGCATCGGTGCCACCACCGCGATCTTCAGCGTCGTGAACTCGGTGCTCCTGCGCGACGTCCCCTTCACCGGGCTCGATCGCCTGGTCATGGTCTGGGAAACGGATCGCAACACCGGCACGGTCCGCGAACCGTCATCGCTCCCCGACCTCATCGACCTGCGCTCCCGCAGTCGGCAGGTGAGCGGGTTCGCGGCGCTCGCGCCCATCGAACGGACCATCACTCCTCGCGACGGCGAGCCGACACGAATCGCCGCCGTGGTCGCGACCCATGAACTCCTCCCGCTGCTTGGCATCCGGCCTACGCACGGTCGCGCGTTCACCGCCGGGGAGGATGTACCCGGAGGTCCCAACGTCGCCCTCATCAGCGAGCGATTGTGGGAGCGGCAATTCCAGCGGGCCGGCGACATCGTCGGGCGGACCATCCGCCTGAACGACGTCGAGACCACCATCGTTGGGGTCGTGCCTACCGAAGCGGACTTCGGCACGATGCAGGTGCTGCGCTCCGCCGACTATGGTCGCGGCTTCGCGGATCGCGACGTTCGCTCGCGCGTCGACGCCTGGCTTCCGCTGCGTGGAGATCCGGCGGTACTCGTGCGGGACACCCATCCACTGCTCGTCCTCGGACGGCTGGCGCCGAGCGCGATGATCGCGACCGCCCAGGCGGAACTGGCCAGCATCATGGCGGATCTCGAAGCGACCTACCCCTCGAACGTCGCTCGCGGGGCGTTCATCGAACCACTCGCCGACGTCATCTTCTCGCGGGTCCGCAGCTCGCTCTGGGTGCTCCTGGCCGCGGTGGGATTCGTCCTGCTCATCGCCTGCGTGAATGTCGCCAACCTGCTCCTGGCCCGCGGCACCTCGCGACTCCGTGAAGTCGCGGTGCGCACCGCGATGGGCGCTCCGCTGCCGCGCCTCGTCCGCCAGTTTGCGGCCGAGAACCTGGTGCTGACGGCCGTCGCGACGGTGCTGGGGGTGGCCCTGGCCGCGCTCGCGCTCCGCGGGCTCGTCATCACGGCGCCGGCCGACATCCCGCGCATCACCGAGGTCCGCGTGGACGGCCTCGTCCTGGCCATCGCGATTGGCGTGGCGGCGGTTACCGGGCTCGCCTTCGGCATGGTGCCGGCGCTTCAGGCGCGGCGCGTGGACCTGCAAGGGGCGCTCAAGTCCGATGATTCGCGCGGCGCAACCGCTGGTCGTGAACGCGGGTTGTTGCGCTCCACGCTGGTGGTCTCCGAGGTCGCCCTGGCCGCGGTCCTCGTGATCGGCGCCGGGCTGCTGATCAAGAGCGCGTGGAAGCTGTCGGTCGTGGACACGGGATTCCGCTCCGACGACGTGGTGAAAGCCGAATTCCAGTTGCCGGCCAGTCGATACCCTACGACGGGTCAGTGGCCGAACTGGGTCGAGGTGCACCGCTTCAATGACGAGATTCTGCGACGCGTCGCGAGCATCCCGGGCGTGCGCGCGGCGGCGATTGTCGGGAACCACCCGGTCGACCCGGGATCGCAGAACTCGTGGCGCGTGGTCGGACGTGAGGCGGAGGGGGCCGACTGGCCGGAGGTGCCGATTCGCCGGGTCGGCGTCGGCTACTTCGAAACCGTGCAGCTCGGGGTGAGCAAGGGTCGCGCCTTCGAGGATCGTGACGGCCCCACCGATCCCCCGGTGTCCGTCATCAACGAAACCCTCGCCCGCCGCTTCTTCGACGGGCGCGAGCCGATCGGCCAGCAGGTGCGGCTCTGGGGGGCGGCGCGGACAATCGTCGGCGTGGTGCGGGATGAGCGCATCAACGGCCTGACGAGGGAACCGCCCCCGGCGATCTACCTCCCCTATCGCCAGGCGCCGTCGTTCAACGGGGGCGAGGCGCTGCTGGTACGCGCCGGCGCCCCGCCGACGGCGATCGCCCGGGCGGTGCGCGCCGCGGTTCGCGAGGTCGATCCGCAACTCGCGGTCTTCGGGGTGCAGCCCCTCGCCGAGGCCGTCGGCGACTCCGTGGCCCAGCAGCGCTTTCTCCTGCGGTTGCTGCTCGCGTTCGCCGGGGTGGCGCTGGTGCTGGCGGCGATCGGCATCCACGGCGTGCTCAGTTACACCGTCGCGCAGCGGCGGCACGAACTGGGGATCCGCATGGCGTTAGGCGCGACGCCGGACCGGGTCACGGGCCTGGTCCTCGGGCAGGGGGCCCGGCTCACCGCCGCCGGCCTGGCCGCAGGCGTCGTGGCGGCGGTGGCCCTCACCCGTGTCCTGTCGACCCAGTTGTTCGGGGTGTCGGCGACCGACCTGGCCGCGTTCCTGGCGGTGGTACCGGTCCTGGGGGTGGTCGCGCTGGTGGCCACCTGGCTCCCGGCGCGTCGCGCCGTCCGGCTGGATCCGGTCGAGGCGATGCGGGACCACTAAACGCCAGCGGCCGGGGGCCAGAGGCACGGGTACCGAAACAGTGGCCCGGTGGCGAGCGTACTCAAGCCACCATGCCGCTCTACGAAGCCGTCCGCCTCGCCCTGGCCACCATCCGCGTCCAGAAGCTCAAGAGCTTCTTCACGCTGATCGGCGTGGCCATCGGGGTCATGTTCCTCATTGCCGTGGTCTCCATCGTCGAGGGGATGGGCCGGTACATGGAGGAAGACCTGGTCGGCAAGATCATCGCCAAGGGGAGCTTCGAGGTCCGCGACCGTCCCAACATCCAGATCGGCGACGTCGACGAGGCCGAATGGCGGTCCTGGCGCAATCGGCCGCGCATCACCGAGGACGACGTCCCGGCGGTCGGCGCCGTCCTGGCCCCATCCACCCGCTGGGCCATCCTCGCTTACGGCCAGCTTGGCGCCGAGTCTCGTTATGCAAGGCCCCGCCGGCTCGAGGTCAACTGCGTCAGCGAGGACTGGTTCGCCATCAAGAACATGGGCCTCCAGTCCGGCCGCTTTCCCACCGCCCAGGAGTACGCGCTGGGAACGCCCGTGATCGTGATCGGCGACGACGTGAAGGAGCACTACTTCCCGGGACTCGACCCGGTGGGTCGTGAGCTGCGCATCGCCGGCCTGCCGTACGAGGTCATCGGGGTGGCCGAGAAGCAGGGCAGCATCTTCGGCATCTCGGCCGACAAGTTCGTGGTCGTGCCGTACGAGGCCCCGGCGCACCGCCTGGTCAACCGCTTCAAGGTCATCGACGCGATCATCGTGAAGTCCGACAACGAGACCGCGATGCAGGCCGACATGGAGGAGGTGCGCCAGCTCCTGCGGACGCGCCACCACCTCCGGCCCGCCCAGCGCGACGACTTCAGCCTGCAGACGTCCGACTCGGCCCTCGCCTTCTGGAAGAAGATCCAGGGCTACCTCGTCATCGCCGGCGTCGCGCTGCCCGCCATCGGCCTCGTGGTCGGCGCCATCGTCATCATGAACATCATGCTCGTCGCCGTCGCCGAGCGCACCCACGAGATCGGGATCCGGAAGGCCCTGGGCGCCCGGCGCACCGACATCCTCCGCCAGTTCCTGGTGGAATCGACCACCCTCAGCGTCGTCGGCGCGATCTTCGGCATCCTCAGCGGGGTCGGCCTGGCCAAGGTGGTCGCCGCGGTGTCGCCCCTCCCGGCGGCCGTCGCCCTGTGGTCCGTCTTCGTCGCGGTCGGTGTCGGCATCGGCGTCGGCGTCGTGGCCGGCGTGTACCCGGCGAGTCGCGCCGCGCGGCTCGATCCCGTCGTCGCCCTGAGGAACGAATAGTGTTCACGCGACTGAGGCCCCTGGGCGAGGGCGTGATGATCGCCATCGATGCGTTGCGCGCGAACCGGGTGCGCGCCGCGCTCACGATCCTCGGCATCGCCATCGGCGTCTTCGTGGTCGTGATCATCTCGGCCGCCATCCACGGCATCAACACCAGCATCGCCGCCGAGTTCGAGCGCGCCGGGCCCACCACGTTCTTCGTCAACCGGTTCCCGATCACGTTCGAGGCCTGTGACGGCTCGGAAGACACGTGCAAGTGGCGCAACAACCCGCCGTTCACCATCGCCGAGTCCGAGGCCATCCGGCAACTCCCGTCCATCCGCACGGTGAGCCTCCGGACCGGGATCGGGGCTTCCGTGAAGTACCACGATCGGCAGCTCTCGAGCACCGGCGTGAACGCGTATTCGTCCGGGTGGCTGGAGGTGGACGGGGGGGACATCATCCGGGGGCGGGACTTCACCCATGCCGAGGAAACCGGCGGCAGCCGCGTCGTCATCATCAACGCCACGATGTCCGAGCGGTTGTTCGGTGGGAGTGAGCCGCTGGGGAAGGTGATCGCGATCCGCGACATCCCGTTCGAGGTGATCGGACTCTACGAGGCCGGCGGCTCGTTCATGGGTGAGGGCGAGCGTCCGCGCGCGATCGTGCCCCTGACGACCGGGCGCCGGAGCCTGAACGCGAACATCGACTGGGCCGACCTGACCGTGAAGCCGACCGGGGACGACCGCGACGGCGCGATCGACGACGTCACCGCGGTGCTGCGCGGCATGCGCGGCCTCCGTCCCGGCCAGGAGAACGACTTCGCGATCATCACCCAGGACAAGCTGTTCGAGACCTGGGGGAAGATGACCGGCGTGTTCTTCCTGGTAATGTTCGTGCTGTCCGCCGTCGGGTTGATCGTGGGCGGGGTCGGCGTCGTGGCGATCATGATGATCTCCGTCACCGAGCGCACGCGCGAGATCGGCGTGCGCAAGGCGTTAGGCGCCACCCGGCGGGTGATCCTCTGGCAGTTCCTCGTCGAGGCGGCGACGCTGACGGCGATCGGCGCGGTCTGCGGGCTGGCGTTCGGCTGGGCCGTGTCGCTGGTGATCCGGAGCGCCACGCCGGTGGCGGCGTCGGTCCCCGTTGGCGCGGTCGTGGCCGCCCTCGGCGCGTCGTGCCTGACGGGCATCCTGTTCGGGATGCTCCCGGCGACCAAGGCCTCGCGCCTGGACCCGATCGAGGCCCTCCGCTACGAGTAGGCGGGTCCCGTCGGTGTGACGGGGCTCACCGCGTGTCGTGTCGCGCGGATGCCGCACCCTGGTGTGGCGCGCGATCCTGTCGGGGAACGGTGAGACGTTAGGCGTCGTTCGGGCGTACCCTGTCCCGGAACGATCATGCCACGTCCCCTGACGCTCCCGGCCCTCGTCCTGGCCGCCGCCTGCGGCACCGGTTCCCCGTCGCCCGTCGCGCCCAACGACCAGGCTCGGGCGCCGGTGGACACGAGTTCCGGCCCGCCCATCACCTGGGAGTTCGGCGCGAAGTTCGAGCCTCCCGTGGGCAGGGTCGTGCACGGCATGGGACAGTGGGCGTCCGGCAATGCGCAGTACCTGGCCATGCTTCCGGCGTCGAGCCAGCCCGCCTCCGAACTCGTGTTCATCGACCTGGGGGACACGCCACGCCCCTGGAATCCACCGGAGATCGCCGCCCGCATCGCGTCCATCGGCGCGGCCGGCCGCATGCCGTCGATGGACCTCGCGCTGCGCGGGCTGCAGCCGACGCCGGCCGCGCTCGCCCAGCTCGCCGACAAGACCTATGGCATCGACAGCCTCGTCGCCTATACGACGCAGTACGATGCGCGCATCCAGAGCTTCATCGACGTCGTCCGCGCCTACGGCCAGCCGGTCCTGTTGCGCATCGGCGGCGAGTTCAGCGGGTGGTGGAACGGATACCACCCCTGGGCCTATCCCGTCGCGTTCCGGAAAATCGTGAACATGTTCCGCGCCAGTGGCGTCACCAACGTGGCCTTCGTGTGGTGCTACGAGCCCGCCGTCGCGGACGACTTCGATGCCGTCGACGACGGCGGAGTCGCGAAGTGGTACCCGGGTGATGACGTCGTCGACTGGTTCGGGATCGACCTCTTTGCCGCGCAGGATGTCGGCGGCGCGACGACCGGCCATGGCGGCGCCCTCACCAGCTTCGCCCGGACGACGCGGTTCCTCGACATGGCGGTGGCGCGCCATCGCCCGGTCATCATCGCCGAGAGTTCGCCCAGTCACTTCGACCTGGCGAACCTGGCCGAAGCAGCGAGTGCGTGGGATCAGTGGTTCAACCCGTACTTCGCGCTCATCGAGTCGCGGAGTGAGATCAAGTGGTTCACGTACATCAACTACGACTGGACGAAGGCGTCGTACTACGCGTCGTCAGGCTGGAAGAACAACGACCTGACCGCCAGCGGGACGATCGCTGCGCAGTACCGGGCCGAGCTGGCCAGGCCGAAGTACCTGCACGCGCACGAGCTGGGATTGCTGAAGAAGTAGGCTCGAGGGTCGAGGGTCGAGGCTCGAGTGGGGTCGCACAGCCGGGAAGGTCTTCACGCGGAGCCCGTGAGGCTTTAGCGTGAGGACGTGAACCTGACCTTGCTGGTCTTCGCGGCCCTCACCCTGTCGGCATCGACGCTGGCCGGACAGGACCGCTCCCTGCACTGGGACTCGATCGCGGTGGACGCCGTGCTTGGACCAGGCGGACGGCTTCACGTTCGCGAACGGCAGACCATCGTCTTCACCGGCGACTGGAATGGCGGCGAACGCCGGTTCGACTACGGGCCCCGCGAGCGGTTCGAGTTCCTCGGCATGCGACGCCTGAACGCCGACGGATCCGTGGCGACGCCGATGCCGGAGGGCGATCTCTCGGCCGTCGATGGCTGGGCATTCACCGATGCACGGACGCTCCGATGGCGCAGCCGGCAGCCTGGCGACCCGCCGTTCGATTCGACGGCGATCACGTATGAACTCGAGTACGCGTACGAGAACGTCGTGCGGCCGCAGCAGGATGCCTTCGTCCTTCGCCACAACTTCGCGTTTGCGGACCGGTCGGGGAACATCAAGCGCTTCACACTGCGGCTCTCGCTCGATTCGGCGTGGCAGCCGTCGGCGACGTTCGCCGGGGCGTGGGAAGCTCGAGACCTGTCGCCTGGTGAGGGATTCGTGGTGGAAACACCCCTGCAGTGGGCGGGACAGGGTGCTCCCGAGGTGGATGTCGGGGCGGGCCCGGTCGAGCGCGCGTTGCTCGCCCTCGTCCCCCTGCTGATCATCGGGAGCCTGGCCCGACGCCTCCTGACCCGCGAACGGAGCCTCGGTCGCCTTGACGGCCTTCCGGTCGTCGACGTGAACGACGCCTGGCTGTCGGAGCATGTATTCGTCCACCTGCCCGAGGTCGTCGGTGCCGCCTGGGACAACAGCACCAACGCTACCGAGGTTGCCGCGGTGCTGGCCCGGTTCGTCTCCGAGGGTCGGATGCGCAGCGAAGTGCAACCGGCAGGCCGGTTCGGCTCCCCGGTCCTGTCCCTCGAGTTGCTGGTGGACCGCGATCGGTTCCACGGCTATGAACGGCACCTCGTCGACGCCCTCTTCGCCAGTGGTGATCGCGAAACGGACACCGGGAAGATCCGCAAGCGATACAAGGCGACCGGCTTCGACCCGGCCGACAAGATCAACAAGCAACTCAAGGAAATGGTGGCGGCCCTCGCGCCAGGCACGAAAGCGTCGAAGCCGTCCGCCCTGCCCACGTTCCTTGGTCTTGTCGGCGCGTTGCTCCTGATCGGCGTGGGTATCTCGCACGAGCCGGCCGACGCACCGGTCGCCATCATCCTCGGCGGCCTGACCTTCGTTTGCTATCTCATCTCGCTGGGCGGCGCCGCGGCCTGGCGAAACCGCGTGCATCGGGTCCGGGGGACGGTGTGGTTCTTCATCGTGCCGCTCGGGATCGCGATCGCCGCCTTCCTGGGCGTCCTCGGATCCGGCCTGCCCGTGGGAACCCACGCCCTCGCCGGCATTGCGCTCATGATCGTGGCGCTGGCCAACAGCGTGCTCCACCAGGCCCGGTCGCGCGAGACGCCGGACCGCATCGCGTTCCGCCGCCGACTGGCCGCGGCGCGCGAGTATTTCGCCGCCGAACTGCAACGTCCCCAGCCGCGAATGAAGGACGAGTGGTTCCCCTACCTCATCGCGTTCGGGCTCGGCCAGAACATGGACAAGTGGTTCCGCGCATTCGCCGGCGAATCCGTGGCGTCATCGGTCGGGACGATCGCCAGCTACTCGTCAGGCAGCGGGACCGGCAACAGTGGAGCCGGAGGCTGGAGCGGATTCGGAGGCGGCGGCGGGTTCAGCGGGGGTGGCGCCAGCGCCTCGTGGGCGGCAGCCGCCGGCTCGATGGCAGCCGGCATCTCGGCGCCGAGTTCGAGCGGGAGCAGCTCCGGTGGAGGAGGCGGGGGAGGAGGGAGTTCGGGGGGAGGGGGAGGGGGTGGGTGGTGATTCCAGCTCCGGCCACCAGCCCAGGCACGCTGATTCAGGCTGCGTACTGATTGCTGGCTGCTGAGGGCTGCCCCAGCTTGCTGGGGCTAGGAGCCCCAGCCCCCCAGCCCCAGCCCCAGCCCCAGCCCCAGCCACCAGCCCCAGCACGCAGGACCAGCAGCAGTAAGCAGCAATCAGCACGCAACATGATTCAAGGCGTGCTATTCCCCGTCACCCTCGCCGAGTAGTACGTCGCCGCATCCGCCGGCAGGGTGATCCCGGTCCCGATCCCCGTCCAACGCGATCGCGTCGTGTTGAACAGGTATCGTCCATCGAACAGGTCCAGCACCGGGCCTCCACCGTTCACCCACCAGTTGGTCGGCACACCGGGCGTGACTCCGAACCGCGTGTCCCACCCGATCGCCGCCGTCAGGTCGGGGAACTGGATGTCGTAGGTACTGCCCGCCCCGAGGAAGCCGCGCGAGGTGTGAATCGTCGCGAATGTGGCCGTCGTGGTCTGGGTGATGTCGAAGGTCACGCCCGTGTTGTATTGCGTGGGGAGTGTCCCCTGCGCGCGCAGCCGGCCTGGCGCGGCGATCGAGACCGTTGGCGCCGGCATCGCCGGGCCGAAATCCAGGTTCCTGTTGGCCAGCGTGCGCGAGTAGGCAATCACCTGTCGGGAGGCGCGCAGCACGCTGCCCACGGTCGGCCCCGTGGTCGAGACCGTGGCGATCACCTGGTGCAGATCGCCCGCGATCGTCTGCGCAAGCGGGACGCCGTAGAGCGTCCGGGCCGGCAGGGTCCCATCGACCATCGGGACGAGGGAGAAATGTCCCGTGCTCCCGGTCGCAGTCGTGAAGAGCTGGCTCACTCCGAAGGTCTCGCCATTGGTGTTCCCGAACGTCCAAGTCGCCGTCGCCGGCGCGAACGATTCGGCGGCGTTGAAATCGAGCGCCGGGATCGTCCCGCCAGGGGTGGGGTTGATGCCGCGCCGGAGGATCATGCGGTCGATCGGGATCGCCGACGCATCGACGACTTCACCAGCCCGGGCCGCGATGAGGTCGAGCGGCCCCGCCGGGAGGTTGAGCAACTGGTAGCTGCCGTTCCCGTTCGCCGAGCCGAACCACCATCCCATGCCCACGTACGAGACCCGGAACCCCGTCACGCCGCCGAAGTTGCCGGTTGCCATGCGCGTGGAGGCGTTATTCACGAGCGCGCACTGTGACGCGGCGCGCGCCGCCATTTCCTGCGCCGTGTACTGGTAGACGGTGGTGCGGAAGCCGCCGGAGTCGTTGGTGACCTCCGCGACCTGCCCGGCACCCGAAGCGATGCTGAAGTTGAAGGACGTGTCGTTGGCCGGCATGATGCGGGTCCATGGGCCGTTGCCGTCCTTCACCGCGAGGAAGTACCGGGGCAGGGAGGCGGAGCACCATTTCCACTTGATGTTGCCGGTCGAGACCGGCGCCACCACCACCTGGATGGTGACGGTCTGGTCCCCCTGCGCCGAGGAGCCCCTGATCGTCGCGGTGTAGGTCCCGTTAGGCGCGGCGAGGCTGAGGATGACGGTATTGACCGTATTGCCGGTCGTGGAGGTCGGGGTCATTCCCAGGAACAGCGTGGGCGGGAGGCCGCTGACGGACAGAGCCACCGCGCCCGTGAAGCCCGCGTTGCGGTTGATCGTGATGACCGGGAAGGCCGGCAACTGGCCGGACGGATAGACCAGGAACGACTGCGCGCTGACCGAGAGCGTGAAGGGACCGGTCTGGACCGGCGGCGCCGTGACCGTGAGTTGCACGTTCACCGTCTGCATCGACTGGCCCGTGGCCGTTCCCCGCACGGTGAAGGTCGACGGGCCCGTGGCGGCCGCGCCGCCCACGGTCACGGTCATCGTGCTCGAGGTGACCCCGTCGTCGACCTGTGGCGGTGCGAACGCGACCGTGACGCCAGTGGGAAGGCCGGTCGTGGAGAGGGAGACCGACCCGGTGAACCCACCGGAGCGCGCAATGGTGACCGTCAGGGAAGCGTTGGCGTTCCGGGCGATCGTCAGCGCTGCGCCCGAGGCCGACATGGCGAAGCCACCGGGCGGCGGGTTGGTCGTCCCGCCATTGTCGCCCCCGCCGCATCCCGGCAGGAGCGTGACGGCAAGGATCGCCAGCGCGGTGACGAACCCGCGGGCGCGTATCGTTGGGACGGGAGACGGGCGCATGTGAGGCAGGGCAAGGGTGGGGCCGCGGACCCGACGGTCCTGCACCTGCAATGCGCACCCGGCCCGGCAAAACCGTCATGCCCGGCCCGAACGACCCGTCCGCGCCCCCAGGAAGCCCCCCCATTCTCCGCCAGGGGGAAGGACGGCGAGTCGCCGCCCCCGGATCGCGGGGTCCGCCTCGAGCCTCGACCCTCGACCCTCGACCCTACTTCCCCAGCTTTTTCTTCGTGAACGCCCGTGAATGCACGTTAGGCGGGTTGCTCCCCGTCGCCATCTCGTACGCCTTCTCGTACAGCTCGCGCGCCTTCGCCTGGTCGCCCTTCTTCTCGTACGTCATCCCCAGCAGGACCACCTGGAACGGGTCGTTCGCCATGAGCTGCATCGACTTCGTCAGCTCAGCCTCCGCGGTCACGAGGTCATTCGTATAGAGCGCGACGTAGCCCAGCAGGTACGGGAAGTACTGCTCCTGGGCCTCGGCCATCTTCGGGTCACCGTCGAGGATGCGACGTGCCTCGGCGACCTGCCGCTTCGCCTCGGTCGCGTTTCCGCGCTGCGCCGCCAGGCGCGCGAGCGCATGCGCCAATCGGTAGTCCCAGAGGCTCTTCGGGTGCGTGCGCGGCTCGGGCTCCATGTTCCCGAGGTCGCTGCCGCGACGGTACATCCGTTCCGCCTCGTCGAGCGCGCCCGCATCGATGCAGATGCGCGCGGCCTCGTTCGCCATCTCGCCTTCCTGGTAGTGCGCGTTCTGCGGTTCCGCCTCACGCCGCGTCACCCAGTAGGCGATGACCTGCTCCTCGAGCTCGATCGACTTCGCGCAGTTCATGTCGTACGCGTACGAGAGGGCGAGGCGCCGCTGCGCCGCCGCGCGTTCCGCCGGCGTGGGCGCGTGGTCGATCAGCGCCTGGAAGATGGCGCGTGACTCCTGGTGCCTGCCCTCGACGTCGAGGCGCTGTGCCTGTCGCAGGCTGTCCGCGCGCGGCGTGCTGGCGCCACGGCCCCGACCGCCCTGGGCATCGGCGTCGACGGGCACGAGGAACAGCGACGTGGCAAGCAACGAGACGAGGCGGGCCGAAACGGCGGGGCGTGGTAGCGAGGCGACGTGGCTCATGACATGGCTCCTGGATCGGTCGAGCGCTCGAGCGAGGCGAGGGAGACCCTGGGTCCGGGCCCTCGCCGAATCCCGTTCTTCTCTACGGATGCGCCCCGTTCGCTGCTGAAAAAAACGAAGGCCGGCGCGGGGAAACCCCGGCCGGCCAT
This sequence comes from Gemmatimonadaceae bacterium, assembly GCA_030835125.1. GTDB lineage: Bacteria > Gemmatimonadota > Gemmatimonadetes > Gemmatimonadales > Gemmatimonadaceae > JABWBJ01. The sequence goes on from JAUQWM010000005.1 coordinate 51,593, forward strand.
CGTCGTGCACTGCGAAACGTTACGCCGACACGCGCGACACGTTCTCAGCGGCGGGACCCTTCTGGCCCTGCACCATGTCGAACTCCACGCTCTCGCCATCGTTGAGCGTCTTGTAGCCCGAACCCTGGATCGCCGAGTGATGGACGAAGCAGTCCTTCTCGCCGCCGGCCGGCGTGATGAAGCCGAAGCCCTTGTCAGCGTTGAACCACTTCACGGTTCCTTTCATGCGCATACGAAACTCCTCCAAAAAATGTCCTGCTGAGGTCGGAGCTCCATACGGGCGTGCCCATCGACGACAACTGAGACTGGTCGCGTGATTGCCCTTCACGCAGGGTCGCCGGAATGGCGAAGAACAGCAAACAAAAAGGGACTCGCGACAACGCGAGCCCCGGCAGCATTGTGGTCGTGTCTTGCGCGCACCAGCGCGCATCGCTGAAGACAATCTCGCTGGTCAGGGCTGGTTGCACAAGGTCCAAAACCGAAATTCCACGTCCCGGTCCGCCGGACCGACTACCTTACAATGATGCCCCTGCCGAGTCCGCGGGCGCATCCGTCCCGAAGCCTCCTGGAGCCACGATGCCGCCGACCCTGTCCACCGCTCGCGAAGAGTTCATCCGTCAAATGTACCGCGACAATGTGGTGGCCGAGCGCCCCCGGATGCTGGCGGTCCTCGATGCCATGATTGCGTGGAGCGCGGCGCATCCCGGACTGGTCAGGTTCCGGCCTGACGAGAACACCAAGGGTGCCATCAAGTTCGAGGATGTCGCCACGAGCATGGTGTTCTGGGCCGCGACGCCGCGCCGCGCCAATGCGCCGCTGTTGCAGCTCCTGCCCGGTGCGTCGCGCCTCCTGAGCGACGACGTGAAGAACGACGCCGTCAACCGGCTCAACGCGCACACGCGCGAGCCGAATCCCGCCGGCCGGATGCACATCGGATTTGCGGCGCTCAAGAATCCCGCCGGTCGCACCGCGGTCCTCGAGCTCATGGACGAGCTGCTCGACAAGGTGCAGCCCGCCGCCCGCGCCACCGTAGGCGCCTGAACCGGGGGGAAGGCCCCGCCGGCCTTCGTCCCCGCCATCACGGCCTGTCATGGCCCAGCGCGACTCGCGTCACCAGTGTGGCGCAGTCCGCCGGGCCATTGTTGTTTCCGGGCATGAAACGCTTGATCGCGAAGACCGCCTTGGTCACGACGCTCGCGGTGGTCGTGATGCCGGCTCATGCCCAGTCGGCCGCGAGGCGCGCGGTCGACGACCTGATTGCCGCCGATCGCGGCTATGCCGCACGGGCCGGAACGCTGAATGTGGTGGAAGCGACCGACGCGATGCTCTCCACCGGCGTCGTGATGTCCGCCGCCGGCACGTTCCACGTCGGTCGCGAAGCGGTAATGGCGCAGCTGCGCGCCGTGCCCGAGAACCTGACCGGGCGCCTGGAGTGGGCTCCGGTGCGCGGCGCGATCTCCGCCGACGGCACCCATGGCTTCACCTTCGGATTCATGACGCTGGTGCGCGCCGACTCCACGCGCGTTCCCCTCAAGTACCTCGCGTACTGGGTGAAGGGTGCCGACGGCTGGAAGGTGGCGGTCTATCGGCGCGTGAGGCGGCCCGATGGGGACGCGTCCACGGCGGAGCGCGAACCCCTCGTCCCGGAACGGCTGGTCGCCCCGTCCCCCGATCCTTCCGTGGCTGCTCGTTATGCGCGCGAGATCGGGGACGCCGAGCGTGCGTTCTCGGACCTGGCCGGAAAGATCGGCCTGGGCCCCGCGTTCACGAGGAACGCCGCACCGGATGCCATGAACATGGGCGGGCCCGGGAGCGCGGACTTCCTCTACGGCCCCGAGGCGATCGGCGCCGGTGTCGGCGGCGGACAGACCGGGCCTTCGACGCTGACCTGGGGACCGGACACCGTCCTCGCCGCGTCGAGCGGCGACCTCGGCGTCACCATCGGCCACATCACCGCCCCCGGCGAGGCGGGCGCGCCTCCCCGCCGATTCCCGTTCTTCACCGTGTGGCGGAAGGTCGGTGCCACCTGGAAGTTTGTGGCGGAATGAGGTCTGAGGCCCGAGGTCGGAGGTCCGAGATCGGCTCTACCTCCGACCTCCGACCTCCAACCTCGGCCTGTTATTTCATCCTCGCCAGCTCCGCCTCAGCCGCGATGTATCCGAACGCTCCCCACTGGCCGCCGCCCATGATCCGGCGGAACACTGCTTCCGCTTCCGCCGGTCGGCCGCTGTAGAGGTGCCAGTTGCCGACGCCATACGCACCGGTCGCGTCGGTCACCGACATCTCACCGCCGGGACCCTGCGTCAGCACCGAGTCGACCGGTAGTTCGCCCTTGTAGAGCAGCATCAGCCGGTGGTACGTGCCGTTCTCGATGACCTCCATGTCTTTCCGGAACGCCGCCAGCATCGCCCGTGCCTCGGCATCCTTCCCCAGCCGGCGCAGGCTCATGTACTGCCAGTGCCCCGCCGACACCCGCCGATCGTCATTCTGTGCCGCGGCGACTTCCTTCCCGAACACCTCGGCCGACTTCGCGAAGTCGCCCTTCAGGTAATACGCCAGCCCCAGGTGATAGGCGATGTTCGAGTGGAGCGTGCCGATCGGCCGGTTCTGCGCGTTAGGCTGACCGTCCGGCTCGACCTCGTCGGGCTTGCCGGCGACCAGTTGCGTGGCCTTCTCCAGGTCGGCGATGGCGTTGTCCAGTTCGCGGACCGAGATGTACCGGTGACCGCGGTGCCGATACATCCACGGGTTCTCAGGGTGCTGGGCGATGCCCGCCGTGTACGCGTCGATGCTCTCGCGGAACCGTCCCAGGTATCCCAGGCGGCGCGCATACCAGATGATCGAATCAGGATCGGAGGGCGCCCGGTCGAACGACGCCTTCGCCTCGGTCAGTTGCGAGTCGTACCGCGCACGAACCTCGGCGCTGAGCGGCAATTCCCGCAACGAGTCCCCGAGGAACGAGACGGCCTGGACTACGACGGGAGCCGGCGCGGCCAGGGAATCGGCGGCAGGTTCGCCACCACGGGTGCAGCCGGCGACGAGGACGATGCCGAGAATCGGAAGAATGAGTTTTCGCATGGATGGGACGGGGCAGGTGGCAGGCACGTCGTACGGTCCCGCCAATATCCCCCCCCGCCGGACCCGCGGCCAGTCGCAATGGCGTAAAGTCGCAAAGGGGTCTGACCCCATTGCCGACGTCGGACCTCCGACCTCGGACCTCCGACCTCCGACCTCCGACCTCCGACCTCGGACCTCCAACCTCCCCAGAAACGTCCCGTCCCAAGCCGGTTGACGATCCGCTGAATGGACGAGAGGATAAGGCTCACTCAACGCCTCCCCATGCACTTCCCTGTTCGAGCGCTGGCGCCCCTCGTGTTCGCTACCGCCGCTGGCCTGGCGGCCTGCGCCGGCGGATCCGAGTCGGACGCGCCCACCACGCTGACCGTCGAGTCGGACTACTACTCCCTCCCGAACGGCCTGAAGGTCGTCCTTTCGCGGGACACCACCGTGCCGACGGTCGGCGTGGGCGTCTACTACCACGTGGGGTTCCGCAACGAACCACGCGGCCGGACGGGATTCGCGCACCTGTTCGAGCACCTGATGTTCCAGGGGTCCGCGAACCTCGGCAAGATGGAGTTCATCAAGCTGATCGAGAACAACGGCGGCCTGTTGAACGGCTCCACCCGCTTCGACTTCACGAACTACTACCAGGTCGTTCCCTCGCACACGCTCGAGACCGTGCTGTGGGCCGAGGCGGACCGGATGAAGGGCCTCGCGATCGACACGACGAGCCTGAAGAACCAGCAGGATGTGGTGAAGAACGAGGTCCGGGTGAACGTGCTCAACCAGCCGTACGGAACGTTCCCGTGGATCGACCTGCCCATGACGGCAAACGAGAACTGGTACAACGCGCACAACTTCTACGGCGAGTTGTCCGAGCTGGAGGCGGCCACGCTCGAGGATGCGTCGGCATTCTTCAGGACGTACTACGCGCCGAACAATGCGGTCCTGGCCATCGTCGGCGATTTCGAGCCGGCGGCGGCGAGGCAGTGGGTGGAGAAGTACTTCGCCGCGATCCCGAAAGTGGACCAGCCGGCGCCGCCCGACCTCACCGAGCCGCGGCAGGAAAAGGAAAAGCGCGCCAGCCGGGTGGACAAGCTGGCGACGCGTCCCGCGCTGGGGATCGCGTATCATGTGCCGCCGCGGTGGTCCGCCGACTGGTACGCGATGGGGCTGATCGACCAGATCCTGGGTCAGGGACGCGATTCGCGGCTTTACGACGCGCTCGTCCAGCGGACGGGGCTCACGAGCGATGTCGGGGCCGGGATCAACTGGGGCCTCGGGAACATGTTCAACTACGAGGGGCCGATGCTGTGGATGGTCGCGGTGTACCACGACCGCGACAAGTCGGCGGACTCGCTGCTGACGGTCATCGACTCCGAGATCGAGTCGCTCCGGACCACGCCGGTGGATTCGGCCACGATCGAGCGGGCGCGGACCAAGATGCGGTCGTCGCTGTACTCGATCGTCGAGGAGTTCTCCGGACTCGGGAAGCTCGACCTCCTGGCGTCGTTCGCGTTGTTCGACAACGACCCGTCGAAGTTCAACGCCCTCGAGGAAGGCTTCGCCCAGGTGACGCCCGAGCAGATCATGAAGACGGCGTCGGAGTGGCTCCGCCGTGAGAACCGCACGGTGTATACGGTGGTTCCGGGAGCGGGGTGAGGCAGGCTCGAGGCTCGAGGCTCGAGGCTCGAGGCTTGAGGCTTGAGTGAAGTAAGGTTCCGGGGTGCCGAGTCACCAGTCACGAATCACGAGTCACAACATGACGAAGCCATTTCGAGCGTTCGCGATCCTTGTGCTACTCACGGCTCCTCTGGCCGCGCAGGACTCGACGCGGCGTGAAACGCCGCCGGCGCCCGGGACGCCAAAGGACTTCCGCGTCCCCCCACGACGCACCTTCACGCTGCCTAACGGCTTGCAGGTCAACCTGGTGCCGTTCGGCCGGGTCCCCAAGGTCGCCATCGAGCTGGAGATGCGGACCGGCATCATCGACCAGGGACCTAACGACGTTTCCCTGGCCTCGGTCGTCAGCGACATGCTCCTCGAGGGAACCACCACCCGGTCGGCGCAGGACATCTCTCGGCAGGCCGCCGAGATGGGCGGGTCACTCAATGCCAGCGCCGGGTCGGAGGTGTTCTCGGCAGGTGGCGAAGTCCTCAGCGATCGCGCCACGGCGTTCATTGCCCTGCTCGCAGACGTGCTGATGAACCCACGCTTCGACGAGGCCGACCTCAAGCGCACCCTCGACAAGCATTCACGCGACAACGCCATCGCGCTCTCCTCGCCGGGCACGCTCGCCCAGAAGCGGTTCCGCGAGATCATGTATGGCAGCCACCCCTTCGCCAACGTGTTCCCCAGCGAGGAAATGCTGCGCGGGTTCACGGTGCAGCGCGTGCGCGACTTCCACACCGCAAACTTCGGGGCGAAGCGTTCCCGACTCTACATCAGCGGCGTGTTCAACGCCCGCGACGTCGAGAAGGCGATCCGTGATGCCTTCGGCACCTGGGTCGCCGGGGCGGAGGCGACCGAGAACGCGCCGGTGATCACCGCGAAGCGGCAGGTCGACGTCATCGACCGCGCCAACTCGGTGCAGAGCAGCATCTGGATGGGCCTCCCCGTCGCCGATCCGTCGCACGCCGACTGGGTGAAGATGAACGTCACCGACGCGCTGCTCGGCGGCGCGTTCGGATCGCGCATCACCGCCAACATCCGCGAGGACAAGGGCTACACCTACTCACCCGGCTCCTTCATCTGGACGCGCAAGAAGGCGTCGATGTGGGTCGAGACGGCGGACGTCACGTCGAACGTCACCGGGGCGTCGCTCACCGAGATCTTCAAGGAGATCGACCGGCTTCGCACCGAGGCCCCACCGCAGGCGGAACTCGACGGGATCAAGAACAACCTGGCCGGCATCTTCACCGTGCAGAACAGCTCACGCTTCGGGCTGATCAACCAGCTGCAGTTCGTCGACCTCCACGGCCTCGGCGACAGCTACGTGTCCGGGTATGTGAAGAACATCCTGGCGGTGACGCCCGAGGACGTGCGCGCGACGGCGGAGCGGCACCTCGATCCACAGAAGATCTCGATCGCGATCGTGGGCGACAAGAAGGCGATCGAGAAGCAGCTGGGGACGGTGAAGGTGATCAGACCTTAGGAATAGCGGCTGGCAGTGGCATAGAGGAACGGAACGCTCTGCCATTTCGGCGCTTGCGCGTCGTTGTCCGTCAAACCCGTGCTCAAGACTATGCGCTCGACTGTCCAGGGCTTATGAGGCCGCACAGCTGACGGACGGATTGTGGGTTGCGGACGCGTCGGTGGAGACGCATCGGCGTCTTCGAGTGGGTTCGTCTTAGGCCGGACTCAGTTGAAGTCTCAAAGTGTCCCCGCGAGAGAAAGTCGCAGGACAATTGCCCACCCGTCCGTCATAGCGTGGACTCAGGCTCACGGTGGTATCGCGGAAGCCAACTGCCCCTACCGTCATAGTGAAAGCACCCTCCTCAGTTCCAAAACCACACGCCACGTTGCAATGAAGGATGCCGCCTTCGATCGTCACACCATGCGCTGGTCCCGACACCAGCAACGAAAGATCTGGCACCGATCGATTGTCGAATAGAATTGAACTGACTTTGACAAGCGACAAATCTGCTCCCGTCGTAGCATTCTGGACTCGATCGATGGTGATGAGCGGATCGAGAAAAGTGATGTGACATGTGCCCAGAGAATTGTGGCGACAACCCATCAGCACGATCGCCGCTAATGCGATCGGCACGGCTTGCATGAGATCAACTCGTCGCCTCATCGATACTCCACTGAAGGGGGAAGGCCGTGCGGGAGGGCTCTCGAGCACCCAAAGTACTCTGAGCTGATGCGCGCGTTCTGCTAGGCCGAATTGGAAGGCATCCGCCGCGAACAACCAGTGGGGCCACGCCTAGAATACATCGCACGCGCCGCTTGGAGCGCCACCCGAGACCACGATCGATCGTGAATCAAAGCCACTCGAATAGCCAGTGGCCGACACGGTAAGCTCAAGGACAAAGTCGGCACCGCCAGTCGAAATTGAGAGGTCAGGGGAATTGCTGCCGACGGTCGATCCATCTTTCTTCCACACATAGTTGTAGCCACCGCTGCCGCCGCTCACGGTTGAACTGAAGAAACAAGATGGTGTACTAGGCGGAACCGTGCTGGATCCTAGGATTGTCACACTGAGCGACGGAGGCGGCGGGGAAGGCATGGACATATTCGAGAATAGCACCAAGTTGGCGACTGAATTGCCATTCGTGATTGTCACGGCGCTGGAATTCGCAACCAGCCAGTTCTTGAGGTCAATCACGCTCATTCCCGGATATCCTTGCAGCAGCGTTGCCGCAACTCCTGCTGCAAGTGGGCTGGCGAACGAGGTTCCGTACCAAGTGGAGGTATCGGAGTCCGCTCCGCTATTCGCAAGGAACATAGCAGCGCCTGGTGCCATCATCCCGACAGTGGAGCCAGAATTGCTAAACGACGACCGCGTATCGTTCCAGCCTATTGCGCCTGTTATAACTGAGCGGGACGCCCTGTTCGAACGGTCGTTCCAGGCATCTTCGCCGAAGTTGCCAGCGGATTTGAAGACGAGTATGCCTTGGTCCAGGACGTCGTCGATGGCATCTCGCACGGCAAAGCTGCCCGCGTCGGCAGAGTCAGCTTTGCCGAGGCTGATGTTTACCACAGCAGGGAACGTTGCGTTGGCAGCTACCCACTCCAGTGCGTCAATAACGTCATCTTCCGCGATGTCGCCGCCCGAATTCGCCACACGTACGGGATGGATGATCGCGTCCTTCGCGACACCATAGGTCGTTCCGGCAGCCGCAGAGGCCACGGCGGTCCCATGACCAACGGGATCGATTGTCTCGCTGCATGAAACATGGTACTGGAATACTCCCAAGATGTAATAGGATACAATGCATGTGCCTGCTCCAATGCGGCCGCTGAACTCAGTGTGGCCTCCGCGGACACCAGTGTCGATGATGTAGATGTGAACGTCATCTCCTGTGTTCGCGTAGGTGAAAGTCGTGTCGTAGCCATAGCCTCCACTTTTGTCGATCCGATCCAGCGCCCAGAGCTTTCCGTATTGCGGCCCAGCACCGTCATTGGGCAATGACTGTGTCCCGTTGACACGAAACCGACGGAGAGGCTCAACCGACAACACGCCCTCGCGATGTCGCAGTTGTTCGGCCGCCACTGGGCCAATGTTGTGGACGGAGAAGCCTCGAACTCGCCGACTCCACACGCGCCCCTGACGACCAGCCAACTCTTGTACGAGGTCGCGGGCTCGCCCAGGAACGTCAGCGACACTTGGCGCGAGCCTAACGATGTAGGACCCCACATATGCATCAGGCGCACTGACGATACTCGCATTGGGTGGTAGCGGAGCAATGGTTCGTTCTGCGCACGCGAAGCTTGTCAATAGCACAAGGCTGGCCGCAAGCATACTCCAGCATCGACTCAACGTTGGGCGACCATGTTCAACGCGGAGTGCGGGATGAGTGAATCGTCGACTGAACGCCTGACTGGTCCGGGCCACAAGGACCGGATGACGAGATGCCGATGTCATGAGCAAACCCTCGGTAAATGAGGCCAATGCAGGCTCGGTCACTGTGCGCACCGCGCCAATCAGGCTGCAGCATGCCCCCCCCCCCAACGCCAAGTCAAGGCCCGGTGCTGGTCCCTTACGTCGTCTCACGGAAATGCGAAGGGCCAAGTGGGACGATTATGGCAACGAGCTGTGCTTCCTGTTGAGCACCGATAAGCAGAGTGGCGTTGAAGAAGGGAGTTGAACTCCGCACCTAACGCTTGCTTGGAGTAGCCCTCGGAAGGGGCCGCTACTTCGTCCAGCGCACGGCATGACAGAGACTCAAATGCGGGCACTCGCAATCTGGACCATTGGAGTCTCGTGCAACCTCGCGGACTCCTCCTGAGCACGGGGAGCGTTTGCCCCACCCCGGCGCTCCGTGCACCTCGGTGCGAAGCAAGCAGCCGCTCGCTTCATCGCACGACGCCGCTGGTGAGCTCGGCCGTCACGAACGGAATACCCTACGAAGCGTGCGCGGCTCTCTTCAGGGAGGACCGACTGGGCGCGAAGGACGCGCCGTGGGACTGCCGCTAAGCCCGACGTTCCCACGTCGCCGCGCTGTGCATCGCGGTCGCCGCCGTGCCGCCATTCAACCCGCCCCGCATCCGGAAGTACCCGCGAATCTCCACGCAGGGCTGGCCTAACGTTTCCTGCACATGGCGCGCTACCAGCATCGTCCCCAGGTCGGATGGCACCGAGTCATACCCGCAGCCGGGAACGATGCGCGTCCCGCCTGACGCGGCACAGTCATGGTATCGCCGCACGAGTTCCGCGACCCACGCCCCATCCCCCGTGATGTCCACGTAGTGCGTGCCGAACCGCACGCACGCATCGACCAGCGGCGTGCCGTACAAGGCGAAGGGTCCGGCCGTCGACAATCCGACTCGCGTGCGCCCCACGATGCCGTCGACGGCATGCACGTCGGCGCTGTCCGCGACGAGCACGTCGATGGTGAGGCCGAGCGCATCGCGAACCCGCTCGAGTCGCTCCCGGTTTCGCCCCGCAATCGCCCATCGCAGGTCCGCCGGAGCGTGCGTCGCGAAGTACGTCACGGTCTGGCGCCCCGTGAACCCGCTGGCGCCATACAGCACGACATCGAAGTCGCGTTCGCTCATCGGCTATCCCGGGCTCCCGACCCTGACCACGCCGCCGGACCGCGAAGGATAGCCGGTTGCCTCAACAGGCGACCGGTCAGCGACGTTTCGCGGCCTTCGCGCGGGCGCCGGGCTTCACCGGCGCAGCTTCTTCGGCAGCACGGAGCACGCGCTTCGGAGCGATCATCCGCCAACCGTCGCGCAACAACTCCGCGACCTCACCCCAATCCGGAGACTTGTCCAGGTACACCCCCACCCAACCGCTCGGCCCGACATAGGGCGGCTTGAAGAAGCGACCGGGCTGCGTGCGGATCATCAGCGCCTGGTTCTCCTTGTCGGCCTTGATCCAGACCGAATCCCTACCGCCGCCATGATGGTTCGATGCATGGGCGTACATCGCGAACAGCTTGCCCTTCACGCGGAACGTAGGCTCGCCCCAGGCCTCGACTTCATGCGCCTCGGGCAGTGCGAGGCAGAGCTTGCGGAGACGCGGCAGCGGTGACGGCATGGGGAGGGAGCGCCAGTGCAAGGCGCAAGGGATGGTGGTCAGTCGGGTTTCTGGCGCGCGAAGGGACCCTGACTCTTGAGCATGTACCGCAGGGCGACTACGACCAGGCCGCCGGTCAGGGCACCGCGGACGCCGGCTGGAAGTCCCAGCCAGGCGCCTACCGCGCCAACCACCACGCCAACCACGATCCCCACGGCTATGCCGCCGAGGACCACGCGCTGCAGGTTGCTGAGGGCCATGCGGACTCCGGCTTCGAATGCCGGAGTATGGAGTTCAGGTCAACCGGTTGCCACCCCTGCTATCGCACCGGACGCGCGCGACCGCAAAGCGGGCGCATCAGGCCGGAGCAGTGGCACCGTGGTGCCGCTACCCCGGCGGCCCGCACTCACCGCAACCTGGCTCGCTCGATCCGCGCATTTCCCTCGGCGTCACGCACCGCCAGGAAGACGTCACCGTTCTGCCCGAAGCCGACCAGTACCCGCCCCTCCGGCAACTGCACGCGATCGATGACCTGCCCCTGCTTGTTGATGACGAAATAGATGGAACCCGAATTCCCCACCGGGCTGGTCGTGCGCACCCAGAGGTTTCCGGCGAGGTCCCCGCGCGAGGATCCGCTCGTGAAGGGCGGCCGATAGTCGGGCAACTGGTCCGCCGAGACCATGTTGATCGGCGGCAGCTCTATTCGTGTGGCGGCGCCCGGGGCTCCGCCGCCGCGCGCCGGTGGTCCGCCGCCACGCGCGGCACCTTCGGCACCCATCCGGAAAATCATCTCCGGCGCCGCGCCGCCGCCGCCGGCGGGATTCACTGCGATCGGTCCGCCGCCCGCCAGGCGCGCCTGCGCCATCTCCCGCTGCTTTTCCAGTTCCTGTCGCGCCGAATCGAGCAGGGCCGCCTTGCCGTCGTCGTCGAGCCGCTGCCATTCGTACGGCAGCTTGCCTGACGAGGTGCGTGACCCGTCCGGGTTGATCCAGTCGATCGAGTAGTCCGCGCCGCGCACGAGCGCAATCGTGCCGTCGGAGAGGAGCGCCCAGTCATCGACCGTCGGGATCGGGTTGATCGTCGAGGTCATCGAGAACCCGCCACTGGCCGTCTGGGTGACGGTGATGTTCGGCCGGTTGATCTTGTAGAAGCCGGCCGTATCGAGCGTGCGCGACGCGAGGTCGAACCGGACGATCGCCATGGAGTCGGGAAACTCCGGCATGACCGGGCCGCCGCCACTGCCGCGCGGGGCCGCCATGCGCAACGCCGGTGTGGCCCGGTACACGAGTTTCCCCCTGGCGTCGAATCCGGGGAACCCGTTAGGCCCGCCGATCAGGTTGTTCACATCCTGCGGCCGCGGAGCCGACATCACCCGGGTGATCGCGCCGGCCGGGTCGATGACCAGCATGGACATCGAGGCGGGGTCGACGAAGAGCGCCGAATCGCCCCGATACTGCAGCAACCCGCCGGCCCGGTTGCCGTACGCGTTCGCCGTGCTGCTGGTCGAGTCGGCGACGACGGTGACCTGGGAGAACGTCGAGTCGAGCAGCAGGACCCGTCGCTTGAGGATGTCGTTGACGAGCACCCTGCCACCCGGCAGGGCAATCGCCGTCGCGACGCCGCCCATGACCTCCGTCGAACGCGCCACCGTGGCCCCGATGGGCCTCACCGGCGGCAACGACTGGCCGAAGACGGGCATCGCACCGACCACCAAAGCAAGAAGGATGTACCTACGCATGGTTCCTCTGTCGTGACTCGTGAAATCTGCAATCCGCACTCTGCACTCTGCACTCTGCACTCTGCACTCTGCACTCTGCACTCTGCACTCTGCACTCTGCACTCTGCACTCTGCACTCTGCACTTTCTACCTCACAATCACCGTCGCCCCGCCTCCGCCCACCATCCCCGGCACGAACTCGCCGCCGCCCGGGAACCCGAACGGTGCGCTCGCGCCCTGCGTCCCCGACCGGATCATGGCCAGGTAGCGCGGATCGAGATAGCTCGCGATGAACGTCGGCAGCTTGCGCAGCTGGTCCTGCGTGAGGAGCTGCTTGATCACCGGGGACAGCCGGAGCAGCAGGTCCACCGATGCCTTGCGGGCATTCACGTAGCGATCCTGCACGTTGCGCTTGTCGTACGTATCCGGCAGCGCCGCCCATTCCTTCGCGACCGGCGCCCAGATCGAGTCGAGCCGGATGATGTACCGACGGTTCATCGTCGCCAGGCTGTCGGCCTGGACGCCGGTCAGCTTGAGCGTGTCCGCCTGCCGGAGGATGGTTGCCATCGGGTTCGGGATTCCGCCCGAGCCGTACATGGCCTTGATCATCGCCTCGGGCACCTTGTTGCCGCGGAGCGTGCGGCCGCGGTCGAGCTGCATCGACAGCGACTGCCATTCCCGCGACGGGCCGAGGTCCATGCGGATCATCGCCGTGACGCGCACGGGTGCGCGGACCGCCGACAGCGCCGGCGACGTAGCCCCGAAGCGCTGGTTGACCTCGTACGTGTACCGCTGCGACCCCGGGTTGAAGCCCCGGACGTAGAGCAGCGCCTGCTCGGGCGTCCGGACCTGGCCCCACCCGCGCAGGTCGTCCGAGCCGTTGAACATCAGGTCGGCGGCGCCCAGCGGGTTGGCGATCTGCAGCGAGATCGTCGTCCGCTGCGGCATGCGGACCTTCACCGGGTTGAACGAGATCGACAGCACGGCCGACTGCGTCCAGGGGCCGGTGCAGCTCGAGCGCGCCGCCAGTTGCCCCAGCTGCTTCATGAGGCAGTCCTTCGCGCCGCCGGTCGACGACCCGATGAGCTGCTGCATCTGCGACGCCAGCGACGCATCGGCCGTGCTGGACGGATCGAAGATGAACGCGCGGTCGTTCGAGTAGCCGTCGCCGTTCACGTCGCCCACGATGGTCGGGGTGTACGGGACGCCGGACCGGAACGATCCGCTCCAGTTGATCCGCATCACGTCGAAGAGGTTGTAGCCCAGGTTGTACGAGACCTGGTGCCGCGAATTGAATGCCGCCCGTCCCGACTCGATGTCCAGCGGGTTCCCGGTCGTCGAGGTGAAGCCGCGGAACTGGTCCTTCACGTCCGACACCACGTAGGAGAGCCCCCACGAGAAGGCGGTGCTGAAGGACAGCGGCGACAGCCGGATGCTCAGCTGCCTGCTCTCGCTCCGCAGGTCGGAGCGCTGCTGCGTGACGCGCGAGAACAGGTCCGACTTCCGGCCCGCGCCGGACGCGATGGATCCAGTGGCCGGCACGATGCTGGTCGGCTGGACGAAGACGGGGCGGCCATCCTCGTCAGGCAGGGAGAACCGGGCGGTCGGGTCGAAGTTGAGGTCGATCGTGCTCGCCTGGTTCATGTTGCGCGAATACGTCGCCTCGATGTTGGTGGTGAACCGGTTGCCGAGGATCGCGCCGCTCCAGCTCAGGTTCGACCGCAGGCTCTTCTGCGACTGGTAGTCCGCGTCGAACAGCGTCACGTTGGGCGCGGAGTTGGCGAAGGGCGTGCCCAGCGAGCCGTCGGCGCACTGGGTCGGGGTCGCCGCCGGGTTCGAGAGGTACAGGTCCCAGTCCGGGATCGGGGTGGCGCTGCCGACGCAGGTCAGCTGCTGCACGCCGGACGCCAGCCCGGTGTTGTCGATGGCGCCGCCCAGCAGTTGCGTGCCGGGGGAGTTCTGGAAGATGCCGACGCCGCCGCGGACCACCGCCCGCGGGCCGCGCACCGCGCCATCGAACGCCGCCACCTGGGCCGCGGTCCCCATGGTCCACGAGAACCCGATGCGGGGGCTCAGGTACAGCCGGTTCGGCACCTCGTCGTTGCGGACGCCGAAGACCTGCTCGACCTGGGGGTTGGGGTTGGGCGCCGCGCCGAAGCGATTGCCGTCGAGGCGAAGGCCGTATTGCAGCTGAAAGTCGTTGTTGACGCGGTACGAATCGCCGAGCGACAGGCCGCCGACGACCTGGCTCCCCTCGCGGGTCCGCGGCGACAGGGCGCGGGTGTACGACGCCGGCAGGTTCGCCGCCAGGTCCTCGAGTGAGTTGTAGGTGAAGGTCCCCAGCCGGTTGGTGGTCTGGTCCTGCGCGTAGCCGTCCCGGCGCAGCTCCGTCGTCAGCTTCCACCGGTGCTTGTTGTCCGTGCTGAACCAGGACAGCGCGTTGTTGAACGCGACGTTGAGCGTGCTCTGCGACGTGCTCACCAGGGGGTTCCCGCCAAAGCCGAGCGAGCGGACGCCCGAGGTCCCGTCGTCGAAGTCGGAGTTCACGCGGACCGAACCCGAGGGCAGCGTGATGTACGGCGACCCGGCGCTGTGGGTCGTGCTCACGCCGAGCGAGGTCTCGCTGAGGAAGTAGCCGTAGAAGTTCGTGTGCCGCGCCTGGACCGTGCCGTTCCAGCTCGTCCGGTCGCCGTTGCGCGCCGGGAGGTCGGTGACGGAACCGAACAGCGGGTCCTGGCGGTTCCAGCCGGCGTTCATGGTGAGGTTGAACGCTTGGCCGCTGGTGCTCGACGGCGGGGCGAAGTCGATCGACCCGAACAACATGCCGTTGTCCACCAGCCGATCGTTGGGGATCCCGCCGAGGGTGGCCGGGATCTGGTGCTGGCCCAGGATCGACAGGAGGCGTGTCACCGAGTCCTGCGCGACCCCTGCCGCCTGCAACCCGGCGCTGCCGGTGTTGAGCAGGGTCTGGTAGTCGCGGGCATTCCGGCCCAGCTGGTAGGAGAAGTTGTAGAACGCCTGGTCGAACGTGACCGGGCCGGCGAACCCGCCGCCTAACGAAATGTTGGAGTACTGCTGCCCCAGGTCGCGCGCCGCCGGGTCGGTCCACTGCAGCGACGGCGAGTCGAGGTTCAGGCTGCCGCTCCGGACCTTGAAGTTCGTTCCCGATCGCGTCCGCACGTTCATCTGCCCGCCGGAAAACCCGCCCCGCGACACGTCGTACGGCGCCGTCACCAGCGACGTCGAGATCCCGGCGTCCCGCGGCAGGTTCGAGCCGCCGAAGTCGAGCCCGTTGAGCGTGGTGTTGTTCTGGTCCGACCCGAGGCCCAGCACCGAGTAGCCTGACGGGTCGCCATCGGCGCCCGGGATGAGCGTCACGCCGGGCAGCGACGCGGCCATTGCCGCCAGGTCGCCCTGCTGCTCGGCGCTCAGCGCCGACATGTTCACCGGTCGTTCCGTGCCGCCGACGTCCGGAATGGTGCTGTTGCGATTGACGCGCGCGCGCTCGCCCTGGACGACCACGCCCTCGAGATCCTGCGCCGCGAGGTTCATCTTCGCGTCAGCGACGAGGATGTCCTGGTCCGCCGTCCGCTTCACCTGGAAGCGGCGCTGGGCATACCCGATGCGGTTCATCGTGACGATGTAGTCGCCATCGCCGCCCGGGAACGTGATCGTGAACCGGCCATCGTTGTTGGTTCTAGCGGTCCGGTTCACGCCGCCGGTCACCGAGGTCGCGGTGACCTGCACACCCTCGAGCGGGCGGTTGTCCGGACCGGTGATGCGGCCACGAATGACGTCGGTCTGCTGGGCCGCCGCCGGCTGCGCCAGGCAGAGCGCGACCAGGGCGAGGGAAAGACGAAAGAGGTTCCGGAGCACGAGGTGTCCTGTGATGAATCGACGGTGGTGGGCGTGGCCTGCGGAATATGACGGGTGTCGTGCCACCTCGGCTTAGACCCGCCGGGTGACCGCTCCGTTTCCATCGCCCACGACGGGATCCCTGCCTTCCGGGATTCGCGAAGGCCAGCTTGTGGGCTCCCGGCCGGCCGCCTCCGACCGGACCTCCTCGGTTGCCCTGCGGCGGCTCGGATCGATTCAGGGCGGCGTCCGAGGCGGGAATCAGACCCAACAGGGCGTCAAGGACGCGAGCAAAGCACGGGTCGGACGCGGCACCAGGTGTCCGCCGGCGTGGTGTGCTATGGATGGAGGAAGGGTGCGACCTGCGTGAATGCGATGGCAGGATGCGACGGCGCCGATGACCAGGCCCGCTTCGCCCCCCGACCTCGCCTGGCACGAATCGGCCGCCGCGAGTTCGGTGCCGACACGCCTGTTCTTCGGCTCACCCTGAATGGCGCTTCCCGGAGCCAGGGCGTGCCTTCTTCAGGCTGCGGTCGCTTCCTGAGGGGACGGGCGCGGTCGTCAGCAGTGGTCGTTTCTGGCAACGGAGCGTCGTGGAAGGCGCTGACGACGGGATTGCCCTCATGGAGATTCCGCCAGACTATGCAGACCGACCGAAACGGTTTCGGGAGCGCCAAGTGATTCAAGGAAGGCGGAGCCGCTGGGAAGCGGTAGACATTGGGCGGCATATCCCACGAAACAATTACCGGTCCAATTGGCGTTAGGCGGCAAAGCAAGTTCCGAGAACTCCTCATGAAGCTTCAGCTTCAGGTCACTGCGCTCCTCCTAAGCTTCGTCAGCGGCCGCGCCGATAGCCAGGTGCGCGACAGTGCTGGCGTGCAGATCGTTGCGGCGAGTCGAGCAGCGACCCAACAGCGGGCTACGCTCACGCTGGGCGCCGCGCCAAGCTTGGTGCTCGGCGGGTCGTCGGCCGATTTAATGCAGGAGTTTGCTGACGTTCCGGCCGCTGTGGTTCTGAGCGATAGCACAGTCGTCATTGTGAACCGTGCGACCCACGAGCTGCGCTTCTTTTCGCCTCGCGCCGAATTCCGCAGGGCGGCTGGCCGTCGTGGAGAAGGACCCGGCGAGTTTACGACCATTGCGGCTTTCGCCGTGCTCGCCGCGGAGTCGTTGGCGGTTCAGGACTGGAGAACATCACGCGTTTCCGTATTCACTCGCGGTGGGGTCCTCGGCCGCTCGTTCACGCTCGGCCCGCCTCCTCAGCGCCCGCGCGCGGCTCTGGTCGGACCGTTCTCCGATGGCACGTTGCTGGGAGCAGGATCCGACTATTTGACAGATACAGAGCCGCCCCCTGGTTTGTTCACACTCACGCAGACCGCATTCCGATTCACGGCATCGGGCGAGCCACTCGCTCCGGTGGGCAACCTTCTCGAGCGTGAGTTCCTTTTCGTGGCCGGGCCGAGCGGGGTTTCTCGTTATGTGATGCCCTACGGATTCCTCGGCTGCGTACGCGTTTATGGTGACTCATTTCTTATGGGAGATGGACGCAGTTTCGAAATTCGGGAGTACAGCCAGAGTGGAGCACTCAAGCGACTCATTCGCGCCGATCCAGAACCGAGGCGAATTACTAGCGCTGACAAGGCTGCAGAGAAGGAACGGATCCTTGCGTTCTATGGGCAAAAGACAGCGTCGCCGGGTTTTGAGCGCTTCTGGTCCGCAGTACCTTGGCGCGCGACCATGCCTGCGTTCAAACGATTTGAACTCTCCGAGGATGGTTGGCTCTGGGTCGAACTCTATCGGGGAGTCAATGAAGGACCCCGCTGGCTGCTCTTTGACACCGACCGACGTGCGCGCGGATTCATCGATATGCCAGGTCAGTTCGAGATTCGGCAGATTCGCCGCAACGGTGTACTCGGGGTGGCCCGAACGGCTGATGATGAGGAAAGCATTGCCTTCTATCCTTTTGCCCGCAGGTAATGAGACGTTTCCGCCTAACAGGCGTTGCAGCAGACGGCGGAGCTATGGAACGCGCCGAGGCACTCGCTTCGCTCGTGTCCACGGCGCGATCTTATTGGATTCGCCGCGCCTGAACGCTAGCCGTTAGGCAACAGCCCAGCCCTCCGAGTGCCACGACAACGCACGGTATTCCTGCTTCTCAGCGTAGTGGTGGTAGGTGGGCTCGCCGCGCGCCCACTTCGTCGTGTCATCCTGCCGATGCCGCTGGACCACTGCACGTCACGCCGCTTCGATAGCCGCGCCTGGGGTGCCTCGCCCCCGGTCCGATCACAGTCGACGCCGCGCCTGTGCATGATTGACGATCTACTGCGCCAGCATGCGTTGGTTGGCCTGACCAGAGCGCAGGCGGTTGAGTTGCTTGGCAAGCCGCCTGAGACGTCGTACTTTCGGGAGTATGGCTTAGTGTACTTCCTCGGCGCCGAGGGTGGTGTGGCTGGTGTCGACTCGCGGTGGCTGCTGCTGCGGGTGGACAGCACTGGGCACGTCACCGAGCGGCGCCTTGCCACCGATTGAGTGTAGCTGTTGCCTAACAACGTCTGCTGCTCAGCCGGAGCTAGTCGACTCGCTGTCGCTCGCTTTGGTTGAACCGGCTGCAGTAGAAACTTGTCCGTTAGCTGGCACTCAAAGGAGCGTCGCGATGTCGAAGGTGATCGCAATCATGTCCATGTCGCTCGACGGCTATGTCGCCGACCGCAACGGTGGCGTGGCCGAGGTGATGGGCTGGTACATGACATCTGGGAGCACAGAAGTCCAGACTGGTGGGTCGGACCCCATGACGCTCAGGATGTCGGAAGCGAGCGCCAGGCACTTCCGCGATCTCACGTCAGAACTCGGTTCCGTAATCACCGGCCGGCGAACGTTTGAGGACGCAGACGGTTGGGGCGGAAATCACGCGTGGGGGCCTGCATTCGTGTTGACCCACCTCGTTCCCGCGGGATGGCCGAGACCCAACTCGACGGTGCATTTCGTGACCGACGGCATCGATAGCGCCGTGAAGCGAGCCAAAGCCGCTGCAGCCGGGAAATCCGTAGGGGTCCACGGCGCTGACACCATCCAGCAATTGTTGAACGCTGGCCTGCTCGACGAAATCCATGTCGATATCGCGGCGCTCCTTCTTGGCTCCGGAGTTCGACTCTTTGACCACCTCGCTGGCTTGCCCGCCGTTCTGGGCAATCCGACGGTCATCGCTGGCGTCGGCGTAACCCACCTACGCTACCCGGTACGCAAGGCGTAGTCACATTGTCGTGCCAGCTAACAACAGCGTGCAGCGGAGGGCTCTCAGCCGCCGCTGAGCTGGGCGGCGAACTCTGGGGCCGATATGCACCAGGTCGGTCAATCGCTCAGTTCGCCGCTCAATCGGGTGAAGGGCCTCAGATGTCAGGCGCCATCAGCGCGGCACGACGCGCAGTCGCGCCGTCCCGATTGGCGGCTGATTGGGAGGACCGACATGGAGCAGGAGTTCACCCGGTCGGTCCGGCACCAGCTCGAAATCGGCCGTCTCACCACTGGCGAGGTTTGTCTGGGCAGGCTGTGGCCGAATCCGTGAAGCAGGCAAAGGGAACCCGTCCTTCGCCAGCGGCCGCCACGTTACAGGGCCGGAGTCATTGACGATGCGGACCAGCGGGTTCGGGAAAAACACCGCGATGTCCGCGAGGCGAATGCGGTACCGATCTCCCACGCGGAGTTCAATCGGCGCAGGATCGAGGGAGCCGTTGATGAACGCCCGGCGCGGCACGCCGTCCGAAATCAGGAACAGCAGGTCGTGCGCTGGATCCCGGCGTTCTCCGGGCTCGAGCACGATGAGACCGCCGACGAGACCGCCGAATTGCTGTCGTATCTCGTCAAAGTGCGTGTGATACATGAAGGTGCCCGCGCGCTTCGGCGTCAGGCGCACCTCGAAGCGACTGCCGGATCGGATTGCTGGTGATGTGCGACCAGTCACTCCAGGTGTGCCGCTCCAACCAACCGCTCCGTCGTAATAGCTGTCGATTTCGATGCCATGCCAGTGCACCGCTGACGGCTCGCCGGAGCGGTTCACGACCTCGATGGTGGTTGGTTCCCCACGGGTGAGGATGAGAACCGGGCCTGGATATTCGACCGAGTCCCTGCGAGGCTCGGCACCGCGCGCCAGCACGTAACCAAACCGTCGACTGGAGTCGGCGGTCGATGAATCAGACTGGATGTAGAGCTGCAGCCGCTTCGTTGGACGCCAGGGCGTCTCCGATGGTGCGGGCCCGGTCACTGTGACGGCCGTGATCAATCCGCTCATGCCATTCAACGTGTGTCGATCCGGATCATCGTGATGCGCATGCGAGGGAAACTGCGTGCTGTCCTGGTGCGCGATCGGCGGCATCTTCGCCATGTGGGTCGTCAGGTGGCAATGAAAGATCCACCCGCCCGGGCGATCGGGCGACCAGACGATGGACCGGGTGGATCCAGGCGGCAGCGTCTCGGTCACGGCCATCTCTCGGTCTTCGGGGGCCAGCACCGAATCCCGGTCCGCCTGCGTGGCTCTGCGGGCAGCGGCACCTGGCGCGTCGGCAATCCCGCGTGAGTCGATGCGGAAGTAGAAGCCGTGCAGGTGCATGGGATGCGGTGTGATCGCGGCGTTGAGGATGCGCCAGCGGATACTGTCGCCTAACGCGTACGTCAGACGCTCCGAGTACGGCCAGGCCTTGCCGTTGATGGCGCTGAACTCACGGGACGGCACACCGTGTCGGTCGCGCGCCCCACCCGGCGGCGCGTCGACCAGCGTCGTGAGCACCATGACCCGATCCTCCGGAATCGGGCCGGCCGAATCGACGATGAACGCGCCGACAAACTGCGAAGCGATGGTCCCGAGCTGCGCCTGCCGTAACGGCGCCGTACCGAGCGTCACCCGTTGCGACGTGAAGCCGCGATAGAAGTACGTACCGGCCGTGCCGGCCTGGAATCGCGCTTCTCCGCTCGCTCCCGGCAGAATGCGCAGGGAGTCCGGAACGCCATCGCCCCGTGGGCCGAGGCCCGTCACGATCAGTGTGTCCGGAAGAGGGTTGCGAACCGTCGCCACGATCGGCGTTCCGGCGCGCACACGGACGAGCGGACCTGGGATCGTGGGTGCCTTGCCCTGTTCCGCAAAAGCCAGAACGCGAAAGCCCGGGTCCTTCTCGCCGTTGATGCGCCAGGTCGCCTGCATTGCCACCAGCCGCAGCACAAGCGTGTCGCCGTTTCTAACTCCGGCGGCCGTCCGATTGTCGTTGGCCGTAGCATCCGGATCGCCCTGGTTCGAGTGACCCAGCGTGGCCACCAGGCAGGCAACAAAAAGGACCCACACCGAACACCGCATGTGGTACTCCGGGCTGGAAGTTCACCATGATACTACATCTTCCGGTTGTGTTCCTCCACCAGGATCGGATCGCGTTTGTCGGTCTACCAGAGGTGGGGCGAAACCCTGGTCATCGACTCCTTCTTCACGCTGCAGCGGTGAACAAGTCGTCGAGGCGGGCGTAGCTGTACTCCATGCCGTCGGTCATTCCCGTGGAGACGGCGCCATCACGCGCTTCCTTCGACGCGAACGTCATATTGCAGACAAGCGTCGTAACGCCGTCCTGCTCACTGAGTTCAAGTGACACGATGCAGGGATCGCCAACTGGCATGGCGAAGCCCATATCGCCCGGGTCGAAGTATTGTTCGTGGATAATCCTCGACGGGGCGTTGGCTTCGGTGAACGTGCCGAAGAAGCCGAACTGCTTGCCGTCTTCGCGGCTTCTCCACTGCCACTTGTACTTGCCGCCGACGCGGACATCCATGTCGCACACCGGCATGTCCCAGCCATCATAGCCCTGCCATTTCCGCACGAGTTCGGGCTTGGTATGCGCATCCCACACCAATTGGCGGGGCGCATTGAACGTACGTGTGACGCGGACTTCACGATCACTCGGCAAGGCAACTTCTGCGGGTTTGGGCATTGTCTTCTCCCTGGTGCTCCATCGTGATGGCGCGCCGCCCTGAGGACGAACGCGCGAGCAGCGCGCCGACAGGTCCGCGCTATCTTCCTGTGCGCTTGCGCCTGGACGGTTTGGCCTGGAGTTCTTCGAGCAACGCATCGAGGCGCTGGTAGTTCTGTTCGAAGATCTCGCGGTAACGTTCGATCCAGTCCACGGCCTCCTCCAATCGCTTCGGTTCCAGCTTGCGTGGACGCCGCTGCGCATCGACGTCCATCGAGATGAGGCCGGCGCGCTCGAGCACTTTCAGGTGTTTGGAAATGGCTGGCTGGCTCATCGTGAACGGCTCGGCGAGTTCCGTCACGGTGGCCTCCCCCGTCGCCAGCCGCGCCAGGATGGCGCGGCGGGTGGGGTCGGCCAGAGCGGCGAAGGTCAGGTTGAGGCGTTCCGAGGATTGCATAACCGTCCAGTTCCATAACGTTGTAGTTATATACAAGCCCAGGACTGGCCAGTCAAGGCTTCTGGGTCATGTCTCAAAGGCCGCAGAAAGCTGCGAATTCCCGCGCCGAGACCTGTTCGACCCGCCCTGCGCCAACCAGAACTACCTCGGCTTCGCGCTGGTCAGGAGCCCGATCCGCCGTCCCGCCGCGGAGTCGCGGATCAAGGCCTGGAGCCGGCGCAGGCGCGTTTCTTCCTTCTTCGCGCTCACGACCCACCAGCTCGCGGTCCGGCGATAACCTGGCGGCTGCGCCTGGAAGAACGCCCAGGCCTTCCGGTTCTTCTTCAGCATCGCCTCGTACCGGGGGTCGAGGCCGCGATGGTCAGCCTGCTCGAACGAATAGACGCCGGTAGCCGTGCGTTTCTCGAAGGCAGTCAGGCCCGCCGGGTGCATACGGCCTTCGGCTTGTAGCGCCTGCACGCGCGCGATGTTGATCAGGCTCCAGTTGCTCCTCGGGCGCCGCGGCGTGAACCGCTGCCGATAGGAATCGCCATCAATGGACTTCCGGATGCCGTCGATCCACCCGAAGCAGAGTGCCTCGTCGACCGATTCCTGCCAGGTCGGGCTCGACTTGCGGGTCGCCTTCTTCCAGTAGCCAACCCAGAGTTCCGTCGCACGGTCATGGTTCCGCTCGAGCCAGGTCCGGAACTCGGCCGCTGTGCGGAAGAACTTCGGCGGTGGCTCGCGACGCGACCCGGCCGGCATCTCCTACTCGATCGGGTTCTGCGCGTACGACTCCAGGTATCCGCACTTGTCGCAGCGATACGTGGTCACTTCGTACTTGTCCTTGCCCCTGGTGCGAATGCCGAGCCAGAAACTGCGCTCCGGCTCGCCTTCCACCCACTTCGGGACGTTGCTGGAGTTGTGGTCACCGCGATCGATGACGAATCCCTCGGACATGCTGGCGCGGCACCTGGGGCATTCTTTCATGGGGCGATGGCGAAAGGGTGGATGACGGGAGACGTGTCTCGCGCCACGTCCGATCATCGTGGCACAGTCTACCTGTCACGCAGGCGTTGTGCGAGCCATCCATTCGATGCTCGAGCGAAAGAGCGAGAGTGACACCGCATGCGGTCCGTCGAATTCACGGTAGTCCACGTCATACCCGCCGAGCCGCAGTTCCGGAACGATCTGCCGGCTGGTGGCCTCGATCGGCAGCACCACGTCCTGGGTGCCATGCGTGATGAAGAACTCGGGGTGCCCGTGCAGACCTGCCGCCTGGATGAAGCCCGGGGAATACGCGGCGACGCGAGGGAACACGTCGCCGTTGGTGAGTCCCAGCGACAGCGAGTAGGAAGCGCCGTCCGAGAACCCGGAGCAGTACACGCGGTTCCGGTCCACGTGGACGGTCCGGTACGCCTCCTGGATCGCGGCATTGATGAAGCTCACGTCCGGACCGAACTGGCCGAGGATGAGGTCCCAGGTTCGCCCCCTGGCCTCCGGCGCCAGCAGGATCATCCCGAACTCGTCCGCCGCCGGTTGGAAGCTGTCCATGTAGTTGCGGGCGGGCGTTACCGCGCCACGAAAGAAGACAGCCATGGGCCAGGCGCGCGACGGGTCGTATCCGGTCGGGACGACGAGCCAGCAATCCCGAATGTCCCCTCCCACGACGATGCTGTGGATGCCGGCGGCGACCTGTGTCGTGGGAGGAATGCCCGGGACCGCGGTAATCCGCGCGTTCGGCGCGGCCGGAGCCTCGGTGAGGCCAAGGCGGCAACCGGCCGCTGCCGCCACACCGGCGCCGACCGCTGAGCAGAAGCGGCGTCGCGTGAGGCGCGGCGTCATCGACCTGGAGTCGTCCTCATCCCCATGGCGTGGCGGCATGCTGCTTCTCGTCCCCTGGCTTCGATCCTTCCATCCATCGTAGGGAGCGGGCCCGCTCTGCGGCAGGTACCCGATGTCCAGCCGCGTCGTGCCCGTGGCAAGCCGTCCCCGGGCGCCCTCTGCGGCTCAGGCCATGGAACGCCGGGCGATACTCCACCGCCCGCGGGTGAAATCAGGGAAATCCACGGAGCGACCCCGATTCGCGACCGAGCGCTCGGACAGGGGCCCCGGCGCGCTCCAGGCCGCCGCGTCGTAGACGTCCATGTCGGGCGCCAGTCCCTCGCGCATGCACTGCACCAGCCGCCAGGCCATGACGTAGTCCATGCCGCCGTGCCCGCCGCTCCGCGCCTTCTCGCCTAACGACCGCCAGAGCGGGTGCTCGTGTTCGGCCTTGAACTCGTCGATCGCCTTCCAGCGATGATCGGGCCGCGCACTGTCGAAGTAGATGCGGGGCGGGTAGTCCTCGAAGATCCCCTTCGTGCCCTGCACGCTGTTGATGCGGCTGTAGGGCCGGGGACTGGTGACATCGTGCTCGAGCAGGATGACGCGACCCTTCGCCGTGCGGATGAGCGACCGGTTGAGGTCCCCGGTGACGTACCGTTCCTTCCACTTCGGCGAGTCCTTCGGCTCGCGGGCCTCGCGCCACTCGGTCAGGCCGGCCTCCTCGGTGCTCATGGAGACCAGGTAGTCGAACCGGTCACCGCGATTCACGTCCATATAGAAGGCGACCGGCCCGAGCCCGTGGGTGGGATACAGGTTGGCGTTGCGCTTCGTGTGGTGGTCGCGCCGCCAGAGTCCCTCGTCACGGTTCTCGAAGAGGATCGCGCGCAGGTCGTGGTTGTACGCCGCGCCGCCGGCCTTGATCTCGCCGAACAGTCCCGCGCGCACCATCTGGAGGACCAGCAGCTCGTTGTACCCGTAGTTGCAGTTCTCCATCATGATGCAGTGCCGTCGCGTCCGTTCGGAGGTGTCGACGAGCCGCCAGCAATCGTCGAGCGTGTACGCGGCGGGGACTTCGGTGGCGGCATGCTTGCCGGCGTTCATCGCCGCCAGGCACACGGGCACGTGCCATTGCCAAGGCGTGGCGGTGTAGACGAGGTCGACGTCGTCCCGCCGGCAGAGCTCCTCGAACGCGCGCTCCCCGGAAGTGAAGACCGCGGGCTCATGGTCGTGCCCCGCACGCCGCATCATCTGGCGCGCCTGCTCGACCTTTTCGGGCACGATGTCGCAGAGCGCGGTGATGCGAACGTTGTCCACCCCGAGCCACTCGTTGAGCATGGAGCGACCCCGGAGCCCGGTCCCCACGATCGCGATCCGCACGGTGTCGTGGCGCGCGAACGGGACCCCGGCCATGGAATCGGCTGCGGGAATCGGGATTCGGGAATCGGGAATCGACGCGGCGTGTGCGTCGTCGATCCCGAGCTGCGTCAGTGCCGCACCAGCGCTCGCGGCGGCGGCGGACTTGAGGAGTTCGCGACGATCCATGGGACGGGCGAGAGGGGAGGGAATGCTTGCCACGCACGTTAAGGCCTCCCCAGCCACGCGCCAGCACCCAGCCCCAGCTCCAGCCCCAAGCCCCAGCTCCAGCCCCCAGCTCGAGCACGCTGCTTGAGCAGCAGCCCGCAGCAATCAGCACGCAGCCTGAAGCTACACTGCCCGAAGCACCTCCACGGGATCCGTCCGCATCGCGCGCAGCGCCGGCCGCATCATCGCCAGCAGCGCGACCCCTACCAGCACGAACTCCGCGGCAACCAGCGCCAGCGCGTCGATGTGGTACAGAAGGCCGATGTACGGATCGACGAACCGGTTCGTCCAGATCGTCGCCAACCCGCCGATCGCCGTACCGGCGACCACCAGGACCGCGCCGTCGTGCAGCACGTCCAGGAAGACGCGACGGTTCGTGGCGCCGAGAGCCACCCGGATCCCCACCTCCCGTACCTGCTGGCTCACCGCATGCGACAGCACGCTGTACAGGCCCACGGCGCATAACGCGAGGGACAGCAGCCCGAATGTCCCGAAGACGCGGGCCAGGAAGCGCTGCTGTTCGATCAGCGCCTTGCGGCCATCATCCCACCCGTACACGAACACGAACCCGCGCGCACCCACGACGTCCCGGAGCGTGCGGGGAATCGCCGTGCGCACCGCGGCAACATCCACCGCCCGGCCGCGCACGACGAACTGGCGGGATGGGATTGCGCTGCGCAGCGGCCGCGGCCCCGCCTCGACCGGCGAGACGAAGGCTGCCTTGCCCGCCAGGTACACCTGCGGCGCGAGTTCCTCGCCTTCAAAACGCGGGACGCTGGTGCGGATCGTCCGCGCAACTCCCACCACCAGGAACCACGGGCTGATACGCTCCTCGGGGGCAAACTTCACGAGCTTGCCGATCGGATCCTCGCTCCCCCAGATCTTCAGCGCCGTCGCCGAGTCGATCACCACCACGCCTTCGCTGAGCGCATCATGGTCCTCGAAGTCACGCCCCCGGATGATGGGCACGCCGATCGTGCGAAGCAGGTTCGGGCTGGCGTAGGTGTAGTTCGGCAGGTACCGGGTGCGGAAGGCGCCACCCGAACGTTCCCCCGTCAGGCTGGGGCCTCGCGTGAGGCTGACGCCGCTCGACCACGCCACCGACTCGACACCCGGGAGTCCGCCCAGCCTCGTTTCCGTTCCCGCCCACAGGGCAAGGCGTGTTGCTTCCGACGTATCGGTCCGGGAGCGGGACCCGACCTGCACCGTCAGGATGCGCGCGGGATCGAAGCCGAAGTCGACTCCCCGGACCACGTGCGATGCGCGAAGCAGTAGCGAGACTCCGGTCAGCATCGCCAGCGACAACGCGACCTGTCCGATCACCAGCACGGGGAACCGGCCTCGGCGACGGCCCGTCGTCGAGCCGGAGGCTTCCTTCATGTGCCTCGCGAGGTCGATATCCGAAAGGCGAAGCGCCGGCAGCAGGCCGAAGACCAGTGCCGAAACGGCGGCCGCGCCTGACGACATCGCGATCACGCGCCAGTTCATCTCGATCACGAACAGGCCCATGGGCATCCGCTCGGGCATGTTGGCCCGGAGCAGCGCGCACCCCCACCACGCGGCGAGGAGTCCGAGCACCGCGCCGGCCAGGGCGACGACCAGGCACTCCGAGAGCACGGCCGCGATGATGTCGTGGCGCCGGGCGCCGAGCGAGAGTCGCAGTGCCATCTCGTGCCGTTTGGCGAGGCCCCGCGCCAGGACGAGGTTGGCGAGGTTGGAGCAGGCAATGACCAGGACGGCGAGCGCGCCCGCCACCAGCAGCCAGACGAAGTCGTTGATCCTGATGGGATCTCGCGTCATGGGCTGCGCGTTGTACACGAACTCGATCCGGCCCTTGCCGTGCAACCGCGTCAGGTACGCGGCGGCTTCCTTGAATTCGGCGTTCAACGAGTCGATGGTCGCGCCGGGGCGGAGCCTGACGACCGGAGTGAGGTAGCGTTCCGTGGCCGCGGAGGCACGGACGTCGCGCGGAAGCGCGAGCCAGTAGTTCGTTCCCGTCTCGAAGGAAAGCTCCTGCGGGGCGACCCCGACCACCTGCACCCGGAGTGGCCCGGCATCTCCCTCGATCGTGACCGCGAGGCGCTCGAGCCGTGGCTCTCCCTCGAACGTGGTCTTCCAGAGCCGCTCGGAGATGACGACGCTCCCAGCCGCGTCCTCGTCGGCGATCGCCTCCGAGAAGAGCCGGCCGGCGACCGGACGGACGCCGAGCACCGAGAAGTAGTTGGCGCTGACCCGATGGCCGTTGGCGGTGATGCGGGCATCGCCCGACACGAGTTCGTCCCCGCGCGCGAAGGACTGGTACGCGACCTGGGACGCCGACCGCACGAACCGCTCGAGCACGTCGATGCGATCGGCGGTGGTCACCGTGCCCCCCGCTCCATCGCCACGCATGCGGACCTGGAAAAGCTGGTCCGGTTCGCGCAACGCCGTCCGCGGATGGCGCAATCCGTCGACGAGCCCGAACACCGCCGCCACCACGCCCAGCGCCAGCGCCAGCGAGAGGATGGCGACTGTCGCGAACGCCGGGCTTCGCCTCAACGACCTGACCGCCGCGTAAAGCATGCTCGTTGTCGTGAAGTGAATCCCGCCACGTCGCCCGTTGCGCTTTGCGCTAGAACTGATACCCGTGCGGTCCCGCCCGACTGAGGAAGAACACCGATTCCTTCGCCGGCCGGGGATGCGCCTTCCGGTACGCCGCGCTCCAGCGCCGGAGGAATGCCTTCGCCTCCGAGTCGGGAACCAGTGCCCAGACGCTGCCGCCGAAGCCGGCCCCGAAGGCGGAGGCCGCGGCGGCTCCCAGATCACGAGCGGAACGCTGCAACGTCACGGTCTCCGGCACCTGGTTGCCAAGGTGAGCCTCCACCAGGTGCTGGGAGTGATCCACGACCACCCCGAACTCCACGAGGGCCCCCCGTTCCAGGGCGTCCGTCGCGGCGGGGATGATCTCGTAGGTTTCCCGGACGAACTGCTCCAGCCGTCCCACCAGGTACGAGGCCGGAAACCTGCCGCGCGCGCGCCGCGCCAGTCGCTGCAGCTGCCCGGCGGCGCCGTCGACGGTGCCGAGGACGGCGCCCAGCGTCCGGTCCGAACGCCCGGTGTCCCGGTTCCACAATGCCAGCAACCGGCTCGCCGCCAGCGAGACGCGGTTGTATTTCGCGAGGGCGCTGCTGGTCTTCGCGGCGTGCACGCCACACGAGCCTAGCGCGAATACGTGGCCCGGCGGGACGGGCAGCAGGCCCTCGCGCCGGAGCGGGTCCCACGCAAAGCGCGCCAGCCGGTCCGGCTCACTGCAGAGGATGGCCGTATGGTCCTGGCTCCCGCCGTGCGTCCCGACGCCGGCATCGGCACCGGTGCCGAGGTGCCGGAACACGCGACCGTTCTCCACCGCGCCCAGGTATCCCGCCAGTTCCTCGCTCGAGGAAATGAGTTCCCGGAAGATCGGGTTGCTGCGGAGGTCGTTGGACTTGGAGAGCGCAATGAACGTGGCGACGACCAGCGCGCTGGAGCTGCTCATCCCGGCGTCGGGCGGTAGGTCGCTGGCAAGGGCGATGTCGGCGCCCCGCCAATCCGCGGTGAAGTTGACGGTGAGTCGCCGCGCGACGGTGGCCACGTACTGGGTCCATGATCCCGGGATCCCGCTTCCCGGGGTGGCAAGGCTCGTCGTGAACGAGGCCTTCTGGTTGAGGGAACGCACGCGCAGGATGGGATCCTTCCGCGGCGCGACACGGACACAGAACCCGCGCTCGAGGGCGCAGACGAGGCTCCGCCCCCCGGCGTAGTCGGTGTGCTTGCCCAGCACCTCGATGCGGCCGGGCACCCAGAGGGACCAGCGCCGTTTGACGGCACCCATGGCGTCGAGCGCCGCGTCGGCGGCCGCGTACAGCGGCGCCTTGGCACGTGCTTCCTGTTCCGAGAGGCCCAGCTCGACGAGTTGGTTCATCGTGGTTCGAGTGGCGGAGGTCCGGATTCCAGAGGCGACGCTGCGTACTGATTGCTGCCTGCTGCTGCTGCCGCAAGCTGCTGGGGCTGGCCTTGGCACCCGAACCCGGAGCATGCATGCAGGGCGTGGGTGGCGGCAGGGGGTCCGGCTATTCCCTCAACGGTTGATTGTATCAACGACTGAGGGTAGAATGGGGCATGAGCGGAGACGATGAACTCGACCTGATGCTCGGCACCCTCGACGGACTCGTGCTGCGCACCCTGACCTGGCGGCCGGCGCACGGTTACGCCATCGCCCGCTGGATCCACGATACCTCGGGTGGGCGCTTCCGCATCCTCGACGGGGCGTTGTACACGGCCCTCCACCGCCTCGAGGAGCAGGGGTTCGTCGACAGCGAATGGGGCCTCTCCGACAAGGGGAAGCGCGCCAAGTTCTACCGCATAACGACGGCCGGCCGCCGGCACCTGCGTACCGAGTCGGCGCGCTGGGACCGGTACGTCGAGACCGTGGCCCGGGTCATGAATGCGGGCGAGGCGCCGGCGTGAGGGACGAGCCGATGTGGCGCCGTTACCTCCGGTTCTGGCGCCCGAGCCTCGAGGATGACGTCAACGACGAACTTCGCTTCCACCTGGAGTCGCGCGTCGAGGAACTCGTGGGGCAGGGGCTCACGCCCGACGCGGCGGCGGCGCGGGCGCGCGACGAATTCGGCGACGTCGAGGCGGCACGGGACCGGCTGGCCCGCATCGATCGGCGCATTCAGCAACACCGGGGGCGCCGCTCCTGGTGGGATGCCACCGCCACCGACCTCAGGCACGTCCTGCGGCGATTACGACGCGCGCCGGGAATCACGGTGACGATCATCGTGACCATCGCCATCGGCATCGGCTCGGTGGTCTCGATGTACGGCGTCATGCAGCTCCTGCTGCTGGCGCCGCCACCGCACGTCACGCAGCCGGAGCGCGTGGTGCGCTACTACCGGACGTTCGAGGCCGTCCCCGGACAGCCGGCGCGTGTCACGGACCAGTTGTCCTGGCCCGACTACCAGTGGTTTGCCCGGGACGCGGCCACCCTGTCGTCCGTGACGGTGGTCCGCGAATTCGATGTCGTGGCTGGGGCAACGGGTTCCGCACGAAAGGTGCACGCCGCGGGGGTTGGCCCGGCGTTCGCTCGTACGCTGGGTGTCCGTCCCGTCGTTGGCCGGTTCTTCGCCGATGCGGAGACCGACCCGGTCACCGGCACACGACGCGTGGTTCTTGGCTACCGCTTCTGGCGCCGATTCTACGATGGCGACGCCGGTGTCATCGGCCAGACACTGCCGGTGAAGGGTCGGCCGTACGAGATCATCGGCGTCGCGCCACGCGGCTTCCGCGGGGTGGACTTCGCCGACGTCGAGCTCTGGCTTCCGCTGTCCGTGTTCGATGACGGGGAATCGTCGCCCAGCTGGTGGCACCGAGCCGCGTACAGCGGATCGGGCATCCTCACGATCGTGGGCAGGCTCGACGCAGGCACGTCGCTCGCGCAGGCCAGTGACGAAGGGACCCGGCTGATGCGGGCGGCGTTCGAGGAACGATACGGCGGCAGCGGCCGTCGGGTGCCGCGCGTGGCCATCACCGCCCGCCCCGTGACGGGCGCGCTGGATGCCGCCGGCACGGTGATCCCCGAGGCGAGGATCTCGGCGTGGCTGGTGGGGGTCGCCGCCGTGGTGCTGCTGGTGTCGTGCGCCAACGTGGCCGGCCTCCTCATCCTTGCCGCCATGCGCCGCCGCCGGGAGGTGGCGGTCCGCATGGCGTTAGGCGAGAGCCGGCGTCGCCTCGCCGCGCAACTGGTGGTGGAGGGCATCGTCCTGGCGCTGGCCGGTGGCGCGGCGGCGATGGCGGTATTTGCCGCGGGCGGCCGATGGCTGCACCACCTGCTCCTTCCCGCCATGGCCTGGGAGCCGGCGTCGGTCATCGACGTCCCGACGGCGATGGTGGCGATCGCCGCGATGACGATGGTGACGATCATCGTGGTGCTCGCGCCGCTCGCGCACACCGGGCGCGATCCCGTCAGCGCACTCCGAGAGGGAGACGCGCGCAGCGGGCTGCGCCGGTCGCGGGTCCAGACCGGACTGCTGGTGGCCCAGACCGCGCTCGGCATCGTGTTGCTCGTCGGCGCCGGTCTCTTCGTCCGAAGCCTTCAGGCACTCGGCAACCTGCGGCTCGGCCTGGAACCCGATCACGTCCTGGTGGTGCAACTCAACTACGCCGGGACCGGTCGCGTGACGCGTGACATCGTCCCCGTGTACGAACGCGCATTGGAGCGCGTGAGGGCGCTGCCGGGCGTGGAAGGCGCGGCCGTTTCCGTCAACGTTCCCTTCCGGGGGGCAAGCAGCGCCGGCATCCACTTCCCGGGACTCGACAGCATGCCGCCCCTTCCGGGGCGGGGATACCCGCTGGTGAATTACGTCTCCCCTGGCTTCTTCCGGACGACCGGGACGCGGCTCCTGGCCGGAAGGGACTTTGCCGAGCACGAGCGCGCCACCGGAGACGTCGTCATTGTGAACGAGGCGACGGCGCGACTCGCGTGGCCCGGTCGCAGCGCCATCGGGGAGTGCGTGCAGCAGCAGGCGGGCGGACCGTGCGCGACTGTGGTCGGCGTCGTCGAGAACGCGCGGCTCTTTCAACTGGTGGACGAGGAGCCGTCCGTTCTCGTTTATCGGCCGCTCGACCCGGCGCTCGATGACGATCGGGCGCTGCTCGTCCGCGTCCCGCCGGAGCGGATCGACGAGATGCGGCGCACGCTCTGGCAGGCGCTGGAAGCGCTCGAACCGGGACTGCCGTACGCGGACATCACGACGCTGCAGTCGACGCTGGATCCGCAGATGCGACCATGGCGGCTTGGAGCGAGCGTCTTCGTCGCGTTCGCCCTGGTCGCACTCGTGCTGGCGGCGATCGGCCTGTACGCGGCGGTGGCGTTCACCGTGACGCAGCGGACGCGCGAGATCGGTGTGCGCATGGCGATCGGTGCCGCCGCACCGGACGTGGCGATCATGGTGGTGTTCGATGGACTGCGCGTAGGGCTCGGCGGCGTTGCGATCGGCCTGCTGGCGGCGTTCTGGTCGAGCCGCTTCCTGGGAGACCTGCTCTTCGCCGTGTCACCGCGCGATGGGCTGGTACTCGGTGCGGCGGCGGTCTTGATGCTGCTGGTCACCATCGGTGCAAGCCTGGTGCCGGCGCACCGGGCAACGCAGGTGGACCCGCTCATCGCGCTGCAAAGCGAGTAGGCGCACGCATGCGGAACGGGTTGATCCAGCCCCAGCCCCAGCCCCAGCCCCAGCCCCAGCCCCCACCCCCAGCCCGCAGTACCAGCAGCAGTAAGCAGCAATCAGCCACGCAGCATGACCTCTACCCCCGAACCACATCCCCCAGCGTCGTCTGCTCCACCCAGCGACGAAAGAAAGGACTGTCGAAAGCATACCCCACGGGGTTTGCCGCCTTCACCAGGTGGCCCGCGTGCACCAGCGCACTGGCCGCGTTGGTCGTCGATCCGCTGCTTCCCAGACCGAATCGCCGAAGCGACGATGACCGGGTGAGGCCCTCGGTCAGGGCGGCCACCGCACGAAGGACGTTCTGCTGCAGCGGTGTCAGGCCCATCCAGGTTGCCTCGAGGAGTGCGCCCTGTGCGGTAACGATGTCATCGACTGCAAGGGTCACCTCGGCTGCGTCTGCGGTGCCGGCCGACGCGCTCCGGTCAAAACACTGTCGCGCCACCAGCACGATATCGCGTGTGCGCGGCCCTGCCGCTGACACCACCTCCGCACCCACCCCCGCTGCCTTCACGCCCGCACTCGTCAGGCGCGCGTCGATCCACTGTGCCATATGGCCAGGGTCGATGGGGCCGAAATGCAGGTGGTCGGCGAGACCGTAGAACGCCCGTCCCTTGTCCAGCATCCGCTCGATGATGTGCGCCTGTGACCCCGCGAGTACGTAACTGACGTGCTGGTGCTGCTGCAGGATCCCGCGCAGGTGCCACTCGGCGGACTCGCCGCCGAACCGGCCGATCTCCTGAAACTCATCGAGCACGATCGCCAGGCTCACCTGCCGCTGCCTGGCCATGGCGTCGACCGCGTCCAGCGTCTGGCCAAGCGAGCGACGCTGGTCCTCCAGCGACGATGATCGCAACTCGAGGTCGAGGCTCGGAACGACCAGCCCCGTCGTCGCGTCAGGCGACAACGACAGCTTGAGGCCGATACGCGAGACGAAGTCGCCGATGGCGTCCCGCCACTTCCGCCCGAGGGCGCGTCCGGCCGCTTCGAGCACGCGGTTCGCGATGTCCACCAGCGCCGAGGCCGTTGAAACATCGACCAGGAAGGCAACACCGCCCTGCTGCTCGTGACGCGCAATCGCCTGCATCAGGGCCGAGGTCTTTCCCATCCTCCTCGGGCCGTACACCATCAGCTTCGCGCTCGGTTCCCGGAACGTCCTCTCGATTCGAGCGAGCTCCTCCACCCGGTCGGTGAAGAAGTCTTCGGTGACGACCCCATGCACCCGGAACGGGTTTTCGTCAGTAATCACGGCCAGTTGCTGTAGCTTTGGAAAGCATTATCGCTGTATGATCTTAAACTTTCAATAACTACAGCGCAATGGTTCCAGGATAGAGTTCGAGTGTCAACTCGTTCTCCCGCTGCGACTTGCGCTTACAGCGATACCCGGACTTCCGCGAGAAGGCGCTCCACCGACGAGACGTCGGCGCGGGTGGCGAGGTCCAGCACGGCGGCTGACTGCGGCACGACGCGGAACGGCTCGCCGAGTTCGTTCATCGCGATGCGGACCGCATCCACCAGTTCGAGTTCACCGCGCGGAGAGGGTTTCACCCGGCGGCAGGCCTCGTAGATGACCGGCATGAAGGCCCAGAGGTTCATGCTCACCAACGCGTGCCCGCCCATGGCCGTGAAGGTGTCCTCGTCAGGCTTCTCCACGATGTCGTCCAGAAATCCGTCGTGGCCGACCCGGAGCAGCGCATAACGACGGATGCGATCCGCGCCGATGTTGCCCCGGGTCACCAGCGCCTCGCGGTCGAATCCGCAGAGGCCCGATCCCTCCAGGCTCATGAGTGCCCGAACGGCATCGGCCGGGTAGTAGTTGTCGGCATTGAGCACCAGGAACCGCTCGCCCCTGGTGAACGGCTCGGCGGACAGCACGGCGTCGGCGGTTCCCTTCGGCTCGGCCTGCACCGCAAACGCGATCCGCAGGCGCCGCAACGTCATTTCATGGTGGAAGTGTCGCTGCACGTCCTCCGAATCCGGCGCCACGACCAGGCACACCTCCTGCACCCGGGCGTCGGCGAGCGCGCTGAGGACGTAGTGCAGGAATGGCCGCCCCTGCCCCAGGGGCATCATCCCCTTCAGGCCCTCGACCGCCGCCGCGGCCTGAGCCGTCGACAGCGCCGCCCCGGGGTCTTCGCGGCGCATCCGCGAGCCGATGCCTCGCGCCAGGATCACGGCCCTGACGGTCATCGCGGATCCTCCCGGTGCCTGACGACTCGGGTCACCCGGCTCACTTGCGGGCCGCTGCCCGTTGCGCGCTGGTGGTGTCCCACATCCGCGGGAGCAGCCACCAGAGCCCGGCGGCGCTGGCGACGAACACCACCGTCCACATCACGCCCTGCGCCTGCTTTCCATAGATGTAGCTGCCGGCGCCGAACAGCGCCGAATAAACGAAGAGGCACCCGAGGACCCAGCCCAGCACCGAGTTGGCCATCGAGTCCGTCGAGGGGGGCAGGCCTGCCTCCGCGCGGACGGTGGCCCATCCCGGGCCCGAGGGACGGACGAGCCGGTAGAACTCCACCAGCCGCGATCGGTCGGTCGGTGGCGTCAGCAGCGTCGCGGCGACCCAGGCCACCGTGGTCGACGCCACCGTGATGATCAGCGCCACGTGCGAGGCCATCTCGAGCCCGTTCTTCCGGGCGACGAAGAGTCCTAACGACACGATGAACGAGGCGGCCATTGCCGTCACCTCGCTCCAGGCGTTCACCCGCCACCAGAACCACCGGAGGAGGTAGAGCAGCCCGGTGCCGGCGCCGATCGACAACAGGAGTTCGAAGCTCTCCCGCGCCGTGTCGAGGACGTAGGTCAGCAGCGCGGCGATCACCATCAGTCCCGCGGTGACCAGCCGGCCCATGGCCACGTAGTGCCGGTCCTCGGCCCCCGGCCTGATGAACCGCCGGTAGAGGTCGTTCACCAGGTAGGACGTCCCCCAGTTGAGGTGTGTCGAGAGCGTGGAGATGTAGGCCGCGAGGAGTCCCGCGATCATGAGGCCGAGGAGGCCCGCGGGAAGGAACTTCAGCATCGCCGGGTAGGCGATGTCGTGGCCGAGCAGCGCCGGGTCCATTCCCGGGAAGGCGGCCTGGATGTCGGACAACTGCGGATAGACGAGCATCGACGCCAGGGCGACGATGATCCACGGCCACGGACGCAGCGCGTAGTGCGCAAAGTTGAAGAACAACGTGCCCTTCATCGCGTCGTTTTCCGTGCGCGCGGCGAGCATGCGCTGCGCGATGTAACTCCCACCGCCGGGCTCGGCGCCTGGGTACCAGACCGACCACCACTGGATGGTCAGCGGGATGATCAGCACCGTCAGGGTCAGGCCCCAATCGCCGAAATCGGGGACGAGCGCAAGCGTCGACGGGTCGAGCTTCTCGATCAGGCTCGACAGCCCGCCGACTTCAGGCTGCTTGAGCGCGTAATAGGCCGTTGCGAGCGCGCCGGTCATCGCGATGCCGAACTGGATGAAGTCCGTCACCAGAACGCCCCACAGCCCGGACGTCGCCGCGAAGGCGACGTTGAGGACCGCGCAGACCAGCAGGGTCTGCGTCATGGGCCAGCCGAGCACGACGTTCGCGATCTTCACCGCGGCCAGGTTGACCGAGGCCATGATGAAGCAGTTGAAGACGAGTCCGAGGTACACCGCGCGGAATCCGCGCACGAACGAGGCCGCACGCCCGGCGTACCGGATCTCATAGAACTCGAGGTCGGTCAGCACTCCCGAGCGCCGCCAGAGGCGCGCGTAGAAGAAGACCGTCATCATGCCGGTGAGCAGGAAGGCCCACCACTGCCAGTTGTTCGCGACGCCCTTCTCGCGAACGAGGTTGGTGACCAGGTTCGGCGTGTCGGTCGAGAAGGTCGTCGCCACCATCGACACCCCGATCAGCCACCAGGGCGCGGACCGTCCGGACGTGAAGAACTCCGCCGTGCTCGAGCCGCCCCGTCGTGCCAGCACCAGCGCCGGTATGAAGGAGATGACCGTCAGGGCGAGGACGATGAACCAGTCGAGCGTGGTGAGCTGCATGAGTGCAGAGTGCAGATTGCAGATTGCAGAGTGCAGAGCGCGGAGCGCAAAGCGCAAAGCAGCAAGGGCTTCGGGCCCGCTCCCGAGGCCACGCTAACTTATGGGTGCAGCGTCCTGGCGCCACGCCGCGCTTCCCTGCGCGCGGCCCCGACAGCCCGGCGCCCCTCTGCGCTTTGCGCTTTGCGGCTTGGGCTCCACGCCCCCCCCGGCGCTGCGGAAGCATAGCCGACACACTAACTTACACGGCCCCGTCGGTTCGGCCCCAAGCAACGTATCCGCCCCTGACCGCGTAGTCTTCCACAATGATTTCGGGCCGAATTCTCGCCGTCGCGTTCCTGCTGTCACCGCTGACGGCCGTTGTCGCGCAGCGCCCTGATACCGTCCGCATCTCCGTTACCGATGCCCTGACGCGCGTCCTTCGCGAAAGCGATGAGATCCGTATCGGGCAGGCGCAACTCGAGGTGACGGGCGCCCAGGTGACTCAGGCGCGGGCGGCCGGGCTTCCCGCGCTCAACCTGCGCGGCGGGTACACCCAGGTGACGCGCAACGCGCGCGCGACCATCGTCAGCGGCAGCATCTTCGGGCAGAACTACACCTATACCACCACCCTCGCCCTGTCGCAGCCCGTGTTCCAGGGTGGTCGCATCTTCGCGGGTATGCGGGCCGCGAACGACGTGCGTGAGGCGTCGCGGCAGAACCTGGCCGAGACGCGCTCCCGCCTGACGATGGACGCGCACACCGCGTACCTGGGCGCCATCCTCGCTCGCGAGCTGGTGCAGATCCAGGAAGGGAACGCGGCGCTCGCCGACGCCCGGCTCGCCCAGGTGCAGCAACTCGAAAAGGCTGGCCGTGCGTCCCGGTACGACCTGCTCAAGGCGCGGGTCGATCGCGCCAACCTCGAGCCGGCGCTCCTCCAGGCGCGCAGCAACGCCACGATTGCCGAGATCGAGCTCAAGCAATTGCTCAACTTCCCCAGCCAGGCCGTGCTGGTGCTGACCGAGGAACTGGACACCGCGGCGCTGCGCTCCTCGGTCGCCGCGATCGTGAACGCCGTGTCTTCCGGGTCCGTGAACCGATCCTCGGTCCGCGCGGCCGAGGCCACTGTGGACGCCCGTCGT
Source organism: Gemmatimonadaceae bacterium (assembly GCA_030835125.1). Classification (GTDB taxonomy): domain Bacteria; phylum Gemmatimonadota; class Gemmatimonadetes; order Gemmatimonadales; family Gemmatimonadaceae; genus JABWBJ01. The sequence continues at coordinate 89,583 of JAUQWM010000005.1, forward strand.
GAGGGTATCCGGATCGCCCGGGCGGACTTCATGCCCACGTTCAGTGTCTTCCTGAACAATGGGTACACGGCGCTCCCGTCGACATCGGGATTCCCGACCGTGTGGGGGCAGACCGCGGCCGCCAACTGTCCGCCCGGCTCCGATCCGGGCCGGGTCTGCCAGAACAACGGCTGGTATCCGGATCGCTCGTTTGGCGTGCAGATGGCCTGGCCCTTGTTCGATGGCCTCCGGACGAAGGGCAGCATCGACCTTGCGGGAGCGCAGGAGCGGGTGGCGCGCGCGCAGCTCGACCTGGCGCGCGAACTCGTCGCGGTGGAGGTGGCGCGGGCGCAGGCCGAGTTCTCCCGCGCCGAGGCGACGTACAATGCGCAGCAGCAGAACACCGCCGAGGCCGATGAGGCGTATCGCATCGCGGCGCTGCGGTTCGAGCGGGGCCTGGGCACGCAGCTCGAGGTGAACGACGCCCAGTTTTCGCTCCTCACGGCGCGCGTCAATGCGGCGCGCGCGACCACCGAGTACTACCTGGCGGCCGCCGAACTGGCGCGGTCACATGGGCGCGAGATCCCGCCCCCGCCCACGCGGCCCGCCTTACGATGAGAGCACCTAACGTGGTACGACTGACCAGGCAGTGGCTGGCGCTCGCCGGCGCCGCAGTGGTGATCGCGGCCTGCGGCGGATCGGAGGAAGCGGCCGCCGCCGCTGATAGCGCGGGCAGGGGCCAGGCGCCGGGACCGGGCCGGGAGGGTGGCGGTATGGCCTCCGGAGCGGCCCGCGGTCGTGGCATGATGTCGCTGGTCCTGGGCGCGAGCGACGTCCACAGCGTCGCCACCGGCACGATCGAGATGGCGATGGGCATCCAGGGGGACCTGCGGCCGGTCGAGGAAATCCCGGTGCGTGCCCGCATCGAGGGGAACCTCGAGACGGTGACGGTGCGCGAGGGGGACCGGGTCAGCCGCGGACAGGTGCTGGCGCGCTTCGAATCGAGTACCGAGGAAGGGGCACAGAAGTCCTCCATGGCGGACGTCGAGTCGGCCAAGGCCGACTCGGTGAACGCGCAGTGGAACGCCGATCAGTCGGCCGAGCTGTTCCGCGCCGGCGCGATCCCGGAGCGTGACCTCCGCTCGAACCAGCAGGCCCTGGTCGCGGCGAGTGCGCGACTGGCGGCGGCCCGCTCGCGCCTCCAGGCGTCGACGCGTGAGTTCGAGGATACCAGGGTGCTGTCGCCCACGACCGGCGTCGTGTCGATCCGGTCCGTCGAAACCGGGGAACACGTGTCACGCGGCGCCTCGATGTTCACGATCGTGCGGAACGACGTGCTCGAACTCGAGGCGGCGGTGCCGGCGCGATTCGCCGGTGACGTCAGCGCGAACATGCCCGTGCGCTTCAGCGCCGGGGGCCGCGAGATGCTCGGCCGCGTCGCGCGAGTCAGCCCGACGATCAACCCGGCGAACCGCTCGGTGACGATCTACCTGCAGCTCCCGAATCCCGGCGGCGCGCTGAAGGGCAACACCTTCGCGACCGGGCGCATCGTCTCCCGCACACTGAAGGGGACGATCATCGTGCCCTCGTCGGCGATCCGGTACGGGCAGCAGCAGAACGAGCCGTTCGTGTATCGTATCGCCAACGAGACCATCGAGCACCAGCCGGTGCAGCTGGGTGTGGTGGACGAGGTGACCGGGATCGTCCAGGTCACGTCGGGTCTCGAGGTTGGCGATCGCGTGATCGTCGGGAACGTGGGTGCGGTGGGCCGGGGCGTGAAGGTCCGCATCGCCGGCAGCACCAATGACGCGCGGCGCGGGGGCGGCGGAGCGCCGAACGGTGGTGGTGGTCGTCGAGCGGTTCCCCCGGATTCCGGGGCGGCGTTCGACTCCAGTGCCGCAAAGACTCGTGATTCGTGACTCGTGACTCGGCACTGCCTCGACACCCTCGATCTTGACGCCTTGCGCCTTGCGCCTTGCGCTCTGCGCTTCCTCCAGGACTGACCCATGTTCCTGAGCGATGTCTCCATCAAGCGCCCCGTCTTCGCCACCATGATGATGGTGGCGCTGCTGACGTTCGGGCTCGTGTCATATACGCGTCTCGCGATCGACGAGTACCCGGATATCACCTATCCCGTCGTGAGCGTCAACACGTCGTTCCCCGGGGCGTCGCCCGAAGTCATGGAGCGCGACATCTCGCGTCCCATCGAGGAAGCGCTGAACACCGTGCAGGGCATCCGCGAGGTCACGTCCACCTCGCAGGAGGGCAACTCCAGCGTCCGCGTCATGATGCAACTCGACCGGAACGTGATGGAGGCGCAGCAGGACGTCATCTCCAAGGTTGCGCGCATCCGGCGGCAGCTGCCGCCCGATGTCCAGGACCCGGTCATCGTCCGCTTCGACCCGAATGACCGGCCGATCATGTCGATCTCGATCCAGTCGGCTGATCGCTCGATCCGGGACCTGACCGACCTCGCCGACCAGGTGATCGCGAACCGCCTCGAATCGATCCCCGGCGTGGGTGGCGTCAACGTGAACGGCGGTACGCCGCGTGAGATCCGCGTCCTGCTCAACCCGGAGGCGCTGAACGCGTACCAGGTGAGCCCCCAGCAGATCTCGCAGGCGCTGGCCCGCGAGAACATGGAAGTGCCGGCGGGGCGGGTCTACCTCCCCGAGACCGAGAAGCTCGTCCGCGTGACCGGCCGCATCCGGGACCCGCTCGCGTTCAATGACGTGGTCGTCTCTACCCGCGGCGGCGTGCCAGTGCGCGTGCGCGACCTCGGGACGGTGGTGGACGGTTCCGCCGAGCGGCGGTCGTCCGCGTACCTGGGCGTGGACTCGGTCGAGACGCGCGCCGTCTCGGTCGAGGTGCTCAAGATCTCGGGCTCGAACACGGTGGAGGTCGCCGATGCCGTCCGCGCGCGGATCGATGAGCTGGCGCAGTCGCTGCCGTCGGACATCGAGATGCGGGTCATCCGCGACGACAGCGTCAAGATCCGGCACGCGCTGTCCGACGTGCAGATCACCATCATGCTCGGCGCCGTCCTGACCATCCTGATCATCTACCTGTTCCTGAATTCGTGGCGCTCGACGGTGATTACCGGGCTCACGCTGCCCATCTCGGTGATCTCGGCGTTCTTCGCCATGTACATGTTCGGCTTCACGATCAACACCATGACGCTGCTGGCGCTGTCGCTGGCCATCGGGTTGCTGATCGACGACGCCATCGTGGTGCGCGAGAACATCGTCAGGCACATCGAGATGGGGAAGGACCACTTCCGCGCCTCACGGGAAGCGACGGACGAGATCGGCCTGGCCGTGCTGTCGACGACGCTGGCGGTGGTTGCCGTGTTCATTCCCGTCGCGTTCATGGGTGGACAGATCGGCAAGATCTTCTTCCAGTTCGGCGTGACGGTGGCATTCGCGGTGCTGGTGTCGCTCTTCGTGTCGTTCACGCTCGACCCCATGCTCTCGTCGATCTGGGCGGATCCAGAGCTGGAGCACGGAGGGCACGCGGAGACGCGGAAGCGGACGCGGAATCCCATCCGGAAGTTCGCGTTCTGGTTCGACGACCGGTTCGAGAAATCCGCCGACCGGTACAAGGTGTGGCTCGGATCGGCGCTGCGGCATCGTGCCCTGGTCATGGGCATCGCGGTCGCGTCGATCGTGGGGGCGGGACTGATGTACCCGCTCCTCGGCTTCACCTGGCTGCCGGACTACGACGCCGGCGAGTTCGACGTGAGCTTCCGCGCGGCGCCAGGTTCGCGCGTGGAGTTCACGACCGCGAAGGGGCACGAGGTGGCGGCGCTCGTCAGGCGGATCCCCGAGGTGGAGTTCACGTACCTGACCGTGGGCGGCGGCGGCGGGTTTGGCCGTGGCTCGAACAGCGGTCAGGTCTACGTCCGGCTGGCCGACAAGCGTGACCGCCTGCGCAGCCAGCAGGAGATCCAGACGGCGCTGCGCGCGGAATTCGGGCAGGTCACCGGCGTGCGCCCGAACATCGGGCAGACGCGGAGCATCTTTGGCGGATTCGGGCAGCCGATCCGCATCTTCGTGCAGGGTCCCGAGGTCACGCGCCTCAAGCTTGCCGCCGAGCAGGTGATGCAGGCAGTGCGCGAGGTGCCGGGCGTGGCGGAGCCGACGTCGAGCGACGAAGGAGAGATTCCGCAGCTCGACGTGCGCGTCGATCGGCAGCAGGCGTGGGCGGCCGGACTCGGGATCAACGCAATCGGGTCGACCCTGCAGCCGCTCTTCCAGGGGTCACGGGCCACGCGATGGGAGGACCCGAACGGGTACTCCCACGACGTCATCGTGGTTTACCCGGACTCGATGCGCGTCTCGCCCGAGGACGTGGCGCGCATCCCGGTGCTGAGCGCGAACATCGACCCGAGGACGGGCCAGGCGGCGACCGTTCCGCTCTCGCAGGTGGCGACCATCCAGGCCGGCGTCGGGCCGCAGCAGATCGAGCGGCGCGCCCTGGAGCGCCAGGTCTCGCTCAGCGCCGGCGTCCTGAACGGATACAACATGGGGGATGTCGCCGACGCCGCCCGTGACGCCATCTCGCGGATCGGGCTGCCGGCCGGCTACCACACCGTGTTCGGCGGCGACGTGCAGAACCTCGAGGAGACCAAGGGTTACGTGCTCGAGGCGATCCTGCTGGCGGTGGTCTTTATCTACCTGATCCTGGCGTCGTTGTTCGGGTCGTTCCTGCAGCCGCTGGCCATCATGCTGTCGCTGCCGCTGTCGTTCCTCGGCGTCGCCCTCGCGCTCTGGATGACCGGGGGCAGCCTCAACGTCATGTCGATGATCGGCATCATCATGCTGATGGGGCTCGTGACGAAGAACGGGATCCTCCTGATCGACTTCGTGAACAAGGAACGCGAGGCGGGCGCGGAACGGACGACGGCGATCCTGACCTCGGCACGGGTGCGGTTGCGGCCGATCATCATGACGACGTTCGCGATGATCTTCGGCATGCTGCCCCTGGCGCTGGCGATTGGTGAAGGCGCCGAACAGCGTGCCCCGATGGCGCATGCGGTGATCGGTGGGTTGATCACGTCGACACTGCTGACCTTGTTTGTGGTGCCGGTGTTCTACACGCTCCTGGACGACCTCGCCGTCCGGGTGGTAGGGAAGAAGCCGGTGAAGGCGGCGAAGCCGGAGCACGCGTACGGCGACTGAGCCGCTGTCCGAAGGCAGGAATCCACACCCCTGACGCCATCGCCGGCCGGACCCCGGTCCGGCCGGCCTGAGCCGGCGCTCGTCCCATCGGTTCCGGAGCCCTGCCAACCTTTTCGGCGTCCGTGGACTCTAAGACCTAAACGTCTTAGGTCAGGATATGCCACGGACACGTGACCTCGAAGTCATCCCCGGCACGCTCGAACTCCTGATCCTCCGGGCACTGGCCTGGGGGCCGATGCATGGGCTCGCCGTCCTGCGCTGGATCGAAACCGGCAGTGGCCGGACGCTTCGCATCGAGGAGGGCGCGCTCTATCCAGCCCTCCACCGCATGGAGTCCCGCGACTGGGTGGCATCCGAGTGGGGCTACACCGACCAGGGTCGGCGGGCCCGCTACTATCGCCTCACCGCCGCCGGCCGCCGGCAGTTCGCCGCCGAGCGGTTGCGCTGGGAGCGGTACGCGGACGTGGTCGCGCGCCTGCTGCACACGGAGCCGGCCACATGAGCGCGCCTGACGAGCGCGATCGCCCCTGGCAGCGGCTGCGCCGGGCATTCCGGCTGCCACCGTCGCGTGACCGCCTCGCGGCGGAGGTCGACGACGAACTCCGATTCCACATCGAGGAGCGCATCGAGGAGTTCATGCGCGTAGACGGCCTGGCGCGGGCGGACGCCGAGCGCAAGGCGCGTGCCCTGTTCGGTGACCTGGACGGATACCGGCGCGATACCCGCGACATCGACTTCGCCATGAACGACAGGAGACAGCGCATGGATACCCGAGAGGCCCTCGTCCGGGAGACCCGCCTTGCCGCGCGCGCCCTCAGGCGCAGCCCGGCCTTCACGCTCGTGACCGTACTCACCCTGGGCCTCGGGCTCGGCGCCGCCACCGCGATCTTCACCCTGCTCGATGCCGTGGTGTTGCGGCCGCTCCCGTATCGCGATGCCGAGCGGCTGGTGGCGCTGTCCTCGCCGGTGCCCCGCCTCAAGGGCCAGACCCGCTGGGGCCTCGCGCGACACGAGATGTTCTACTTCCTCGACAACAGCCGCACGCTCGAGGCGCTCGGCGTCTACCAGGTCTCGAACGTCAGTGTGATGGGGAGCGGAGCCGAACGCACCGAGCGTGTCCGCTGGGTGCAGGCCAGCGCGAGCCTCATGACCGTGCTGGGCTTCGTGCCGCACCGCGGCCGGTTGATCCTGCCTGACGACAACCACAGCCAGATCCCCTCGGTCGTCGTGCTGGGACACGGCTACTGGCAGCGTCGCTACGGCGGCGACCCGGGCATCGTCGGCACGAGCATCAGCATCGAGGGATTCCCGCTCACGGTCGTGGGCATACTGCCGGAGGGAGCGGACCTGCCTGATGACAAGGTCGATCTCTGGGCGCCGGCCCACGTGGATTCCACCACCGTCATGAACAACCACACCTGGAGCGCGATCGGCCGGCTCCGACCCGGCGTCTCCGCGGAGGCGGCTGCGCGGGACCTGGCGCCGCTGACCGAGCGGCTTCCCGAGGTGTATCCCCAGGTCTACCGCCCGGATTTCGTTCGCAACACCGGCTTCAGCACGGACGTCGTTCCCCTGCACGACGCGGTCGTCGGCTCGCTCGTGACGCGCTCCCTGTGGACGTTGTTCGGTGCGGTCGCCGTGGTCCTGCTGATCGCCGCCGCCAACGTCGGCAACCTGTTCCTCGTGCGCATCGACGCGCGTCGCCGGGAGATGGCCGTGCGCACGGCACTCGGCGCCGATCGCGCGCACATGGCGGTGCACTACTTCGCCGAGGCGTTCCTGCTCGCCGCCGGCGCTGCCGTGATCGCCGTGGGGGTCGCCGGCGCGATGGTGCAACTGATGATTGCCACCGCGCCGGGCGAGTTGCCGCGATTGACGGAGGTCCGACTCGATGGCGTGAGCATGGCGTTCGCCGTCGTCGGTGCGCTCCTGGCGGGCATCGTCTTCAGCATCGTTCCGCTGTGGGGCGCGCGACCGGATATCGCCACGCTCCGCCAGGCAGCCCGCGGCCAGACGAGTTCGCGCCGGCGCATGACGGTGCGTCGGTTCCTGGTCGGATCCCAGATGGCCCTGGCGGTGGTCCTCCTGGCCGCTGCGGGGTTGTTGCTGCAGACCTTCCGCAACCTCAGGACGGTTCGCCTGGGCTATGACCCGCAGGGCGTCCTGACCGTGGCCGTCGCCCTCCCGGAAATCACCTATGGGCGCGACGCGTTGCGAGCGTCCGCCGTCCTGGAGCAACTCGCGGACCGCCTACGGTTGCACGCGGGGGTCACCGCGGTCGGTTTTGGTGATCGGCTTCCGCTGTCCGGGGGCGACTGGTGCACCGGGGTGACACTCGAAACCGCCAGCGCGGGGGGAGCGGTGGGCACCTGTCCCCCGACCTCGCTGGTGTCACCAGGATACTTCGAGGCCATGGGCATCAAGGTCGAGGGTCGCGCGCTGGACTGGGCCGGGATGAGTGCGGGCGATGGGGCCATGGTGGTGAGTCGCGCCTTCGCGCGGCATCACTGGCCTGACGAGAGTGCCATCGGGAAGGGCATCCGCTTCACGCGCGGCGCGTACTATCGTGTGGTGGGCATCGCCGACGACGTCACGGGGTCGAGTGTGGACGGTTCGCCGATGGAGCTCGTCTACTTCCCCATGCGCCCGATGGCCGCGTCTCCCCTCTGGGGCGCACCGGTGCAGACCACGCTGGTGGTGCGTACCACGTCCGACAATCCGCTGGCGCTGCTGCCGGCAATCGGCGCCGCCCTGGCGGAGATCGAGCCGCAGGCAGCGCTCTCGAACACGGCGACGATGGAGACGATCGTTGCGCGCTCCCTGTCGCGTCACTCCTTCACCATGCTCCTGCTGCTGATCGCGGCCGTGGTAGCGGTCGGGCTCAGCGCGGTCGGCATCTACGGGGTCATGGCGTTCATGGCCGGACAGCGGCGCGGCGAAATCGGGATCCGCATGGCCCTCGGCGCACAGGCGTCGGCGATCAAGGCGATGGTCGTGCGCGAGTCCATGCTCCTGTGCGCTGCCGGGGTTGCCGTTGGCCTCGTCGGCGCGTTCCTCACCACGCGAGCGCTGACGGCGTTGCTGTACGGCGTGCAGGCGACCGACCTGCCGACGTATGCGACCGTCGCGGGAGTATTGATGGCGGTGAGCGGGGCCGCGAGCTACCTGCCGGCACGTCGGGCCGCGAACGCGGATCCGGCCGCCGCGTTACGTGGGGATTCATGACGCGGTGCAGTTTCCGTGGGCCGGGCACCGATGCCGCGTTCTACCTGCAGTACGTCGCGCGTTTCGAGATCATGCGGCGCTAGCATCCCGGCGGCTGATATCCGGTAACAGACCCAGCCACTTTCCACTGAACGCAGCCAACCGTACCTTGGCTGCTCATGGCCAGGCGAGTCGGGGTCGGGCAATTCTTCGCGTGGAACGGCGGGTGCCTGTTCATCGGGCATCACGATCGGCAACTCCCCGTCCATGCTCACCAAGCCATCCAGCTCGTCGTCGCGAGCGCGGGTTGCCACGGCGTTCGCGCCGACGAGACAGACCCATGGGGCACCTACTCGGTGGCGGCCATCGCGTCGCGACAACCCCACTCGCTCGATGTAACCGGCTCCGACTACGGGGCGGTCATCTTCGTCGAACCCGAGACGCGTGAGGGGCGTTCCATCGCCCGGCGCTTCTCCGATAGCGGCATCGTGGAAGCGGGAGATCCCGGCGTCCGTGAGATCGCGGATGAGATGTTCGACCGCTGGCTGGAAGGCCGGGGAACGGAAGCGGTGTCACAGGTGCACCGCCTGGTTCGGGTGCTCTCCGCAGGCGCGGAGCCCGCGGAGGTGACCGATCCCCGGATCCTCAGCGCCATCGAGTACATCAACCAGCATCTCGGCCGCGCCGTCACGCTCGATGAAGTCGCGTCGCATGCATGCCTGTCGCCGAGTCGATTCCGCCACCTGTTCAGCGAACAGACGAGCATGGGCCTTCGCCCCTACATCCTCTGGCGACGCTTTCTCCTGGTCTGGGACCTCCTCATGAAGGGCGGGACGCTGTCCGAGGCAGCGCATGCGGCCGGCTTTGCCGACGCGGCTCACCTCAGTCGTACCTCCGTCCGCACCTTCGGATTCGCACCCTCCGCGATACAGCTCCTGTCCTCGCCGCCGGATCCGCGCCACCTCCCGCGGCGGTCATCCCTGGAGCACGGACCGGCACGGGCCGCAAAAGGCTGAACGATCGGGAGTACGGTCCAGGGAAAGTCAGTCCCGTAACGACACAAAGGCCCGCACGGGAAACGTGCCGCAGCCCTTCACTTTTACCGGCACGGCGGAGAACCGGCCACCGTGCGCCGGAACCGCGGCGAGGCCGCACAGGTGCTCCACGATCGGGATGTCACGGCCGAGCAGGATCGTGTGCACCGGGCGCTTTCCCGTGGCGATGCTGTCGATGTTCATCGAATCGATGCCGACCAGCGCGGCCCCCGCCTTTGCCAGCCACTCGGCAGCGCGCTCCGTGAGGTGTGGGTGTCCCTCGAAATAGGCATCCGTGCGCCAGCGCTGGTCCCACCCGGTGTGGAACAGCACCGCGCGCCCGCCGACTGCCTGTGCGGACAACGGAACGGTGTCGATCGCGACACTCGTCGCAATGTCGACCGGCACCACGAGGCACTCGAGGTCCGCGACGGATTCAAGTGGCAGTTCCGACAGGTCCTTGCCGTGTGCGTAGCGGTGGAATGGACTGTCGACGTAGGTGCCGGTATTGGCGACCATCTCGATCCTGCCGATCTGGAACTCGGCGCCGTCATAGATGGATCGCGACTCCTCGCGGCTTCGCCAGTCGCAGATGACCGGCGCGGGGAGTCCCTTGTAGGTCACCATGCCATCCTCGACGACATGGCTGACGTCGATCAGTCGCGCGCGTGCCTGCATGAGTCCTCGATAGTGAAGAGACGTTCCGGAGCCATCGACGGTGCGATGTCCGTCCCCGAACGAACCTGGGGACCTGCGTGTCCGGTGGCTTGAACGTAGCGGTTGCGCGAGACATCCAGCGCGGGATGCACCCGGCCTTGACGGGACGGTTGCCCAGAGCGAGAACTCACCATTACGCCGCCCGCCGTCCCCGTTGCTCCCCGCGATCCATGCGTATTGCACTCCTCGCCGCCGTGTTCCTGGTTGCCTGTTGCCTCACCGCGCACGCAGCTCCCCAGGCACCACCCGCGCCCGACGGTTTCGGTGAGGCCTTCCAGGCGAGACCGCTGGCCGATGGACCCGTGAAGGTCGGGCCGGCGCGGGGCACGGTGATCGTGGTGGGCGGCGGGTCGCTGGGGCCCGAGGTCTACCAGGCGTTCATCGCCGCCGCGGGCGGGCCGGACGCCCTCATTCTCGTCGTGCCTAACGCTGGCGGCGCCGACTCGGTGTCGCCCAATACGGGACAGGCGTGGAAGAGCAACGGAGCGAGGAACGTCGCCGTGCTGTTCACCAGGGACCGCAAGGCCGCCGACAGCGACGCGTTTGTGGCGCCCATCAGGAGGGCCGGCGGGGTCTGGTTCGAGGGCGGACGGCAGTTCCGCCTCGTTCAGGATTATGGCGGCACGCAGACCGAGCGCGAGTTCCTGGCGCTCCTCGAGCGGGGCGGCGTGGTCGGCGGGTCGTCCGCGGGCGCCACGATCCTCGGGGACTTCATGGTCCGCGGCGCGCCCTCGAACGACAACGCCATCATGGACTTTCCGGGATACCAGCGCGCGTTCGGCTACCTGCGCGGGGTCGCGATCGACCAGCACGTGGTCGCGCGCTCACGGCTGCCCGACCTCGCCGACTCCATCATCACGCGCTATCCGGGCCTGCTGGGCATCTCCGAGGACGAAGGGACGGCCTGGATCATCCGCGGCGACACGGGACGCATCATCGGCCGCAACAAGGCCTTCGTGTACAACGGGCGGGACGCGAACGACGCCGGCAGCCCGTTCCTCACCCTGTTCCCCGGCGACCGGTACGACCTCCATGCCCGCCGCGTCATCGGCAGGGCCCGGGACCGGTCACCTGTCAGCGTCGACCTGATCCGGTCGATGTTCTCGGGATACGAGGATCCCGCCCGCGGCGGGGCCACGGTCCTCGTCGCGCAACGCGGGGACGTGTTCATCGACCAGGCGTTTGGCATCCCGGCCCAGCCGCGCCACATGCCGCGCACGACGCTTCCGCAGTTCGACCTGGGGGAGATCGGGCGGACCCTTACCTCGTTATGCGCCCAGATGCCGGCACCGGTCGCACGAGGGCGCGGTACACCGGGCGGGGCCGCCGCCGGAACGGCCGGGGAAGGCCGGGGAAGAGGTGGTCCGCCCCCGTCCCCCCTCCAGGGTTGTGTGTCGCGCGTGTCCGGTCCGATCGGCGCGCACCAGACCGTCGCCGTCGACTCGCTGCGGATCCACTCCTCCGTCGACGAGCTGTACCGATTCGCCCTCGGCCTCGAGGTGCCGGTGACGTGGCGCGACGCGGATTACGCGAAGGGATGGACGGTCGACACCTACAGCGGGACGACCCGGCTGGCAGCGTATGCGACGGCCAACGGAAAGCGCGGGGCATTCGTCCGGGTTCCCGATCACGGCGTCACGATCATCATCCTCACGAACGATGCGTCCGCCGACGCCCGCGGGATGGCGCAACAACTCCTGGACCAGGTGCTGGCGCGGGCGACGCGTCACTGAGCGGGGGGAGGCGAGGAAATCTCCATGACCGCCAGCATCTCGGTGGTGATCCCGGCGTTCCAGGCACAGCCCTATATCGGCCGCGCGGTGGCCAGCGTGCTGGAGCAGACGCGCGGGGACTTCGAGATCGTGGTGGTTGCCGATGACGGCACTGACTATGCGGCCCTCCTCCATCATGTTGATCGTGCCGGACAGCGGATCCGGTGCGTCACCACGGGCGGCATCGGGACCGGGCCGGCGAACGCGAGGAACGTGGGCCTCGATGCCGCCAACGGGCCGATCATCGCGGCGCTCGATGCGGATGACATGCTCGAACGCACCGCGCTGGAACGACTGGCGCCGCTGGCCGCCGAGCACGGGGCCGCGTACGGCGCCACCCGCTTCATCGACGAGGAGACGGGCGCCGAACTCGGAAGCCTGGATCGGGTGCTCCCCTCGGGACTGCTCCGGCTCGAGGACATCCTGACGAGCCGGATCCATACCTACTCCGGGATCGTCGTCGACCGGAACCGGGTCACCGCCCGCTGGCCCGAGTGGAGGGAACTCTGGGAGGACGTGACCTTCACCGTCCGCTGCTTCGACGATGTCGAAGCCATGTACCAGCTGGATGAACCTTTGTATCGCTACCATCGCGTGCCCGGCTCACTCTGCAATCGGGCGGAGAGTGGCGAAGAGCACCTCGCGTCGGCGCGCCGCTTGGCGGCACGGTTGGAGGCAGGTGACACCCTGGGCCTCCGAAACGCGGACTCCCGCGCGACGTTTCACCGATACCTCCTGAGCCGGCAACGCCTCGAGGAGGCCTTCGTCCGGGCGCTGGAAAACGGCACCGTCAGCGACTTCCACGCCTTCATCAGCACCAACCGCGAGATGCTGTACCGGTTGGACGACCCGACCAGCTCCTGAGGATAGTCCGGCGGTTACGGCGGAAGGAACGCTCGCACGGCGTCGATCGTGTCAGCGTCCTCGGGGCGCTTGTCCGGACGATAGCCCTTCACGCGCGCGAAACGCAGGGTGACGCCACCGGGGTACTGGGAACTCCGCTGCACCTCGTTGAACGCGACCTCGACGACCAGTTCGGGACGAACAAATACCACGTTCCCCTCGCGGTGCGTCTCACGGGCCAGCAACTCGCGGGTCTGCCACGCGAGCAGTTCATCGGTCATCCCCTTGAACGTCTTGCCGAGCATGATGAAGCCGCCGGTCCCGGGGTCGCGCGCACCGAGGTGAAGGTTGGAGAGCCACCCATGGCGGCGGCCAGATCCCCACTCCACCGCCAGGACCACCAGGTCCAGCGTGCGCGCCACCTTCACCTTCACCCACGCCGAACCGCGCCTCCCGGCAGCATACGATGCCGCCAGGGACTTCACGACCACCCCCTCGTGGCCTCGCTCGAGTGCGTTGGCCATGAACCGTCCTGCTCCACGCTCGTCGTCCGTCATCACGCGTGGCACGCGCGTCGCAACGGGCAACAGGCGGTCGAGCCGGGCCAGGCGTTCCGCTAGCGGGCGGTCGATGACCTCCTCTCCATCGAGCAGGAGCACATCGAAGAAAAACGGAGTCAGCGGCCGCTCGGCGCGCAGGGCATCCACGTCCAGTCGTCGGCCGAACCGGCGCATCGTGTCCTGGAACGACAATGGTCGTCCATCGGGCGCAAGCGCGAGGACCTCACCGTCGAGGATGAACTGCTGTGCGTCGAGCGCGCGAGCCGCTTCGACGACTTCGGGAAGCCGGTCGGTGACATCGTTCAGGTTGCGCGTGTAGATCGCGACGCGATCCCGGTCACGGTGCACCTGGATCCGTGCGCCGTCCAGCTTCCACTCGATGGCCACCACTCCGCCGCCGGCCGCCTGCATCGCTTCGCCAACCTCGTCGGCCGAGTCCGCGAGCATTGGTTGTACGGGGCGGAAGAGTTCGACGCGATAGGCGGCGAGGGCGGCGAGCGCCGTGTCACCCTCTGCCAACACGGCACGTGCGACGGTGCCGAGGTCTCCGGCCAGCATGACGGCCCGCCGAAGCTTCTCCTTCTCGACCTGCGCGGCCTTCGCGACGGCGTCGAGCAGGATCCCTTCGAGCGCTCCCTGCCGGACTTCACCGACGACGAGCGATGAAAGGAACTCCTGTTCGTCAGCGGTGGCGCGCGTGAAGAGGCCGCGCAGCAGGTCCATTCTTCGTGCCGCCGAACCACTGCCAGTCGCGGACTGAAGTGCCGAGAAGGTGGTGTCGACGTCGCGCAGTTCGAGCGTCGCCTCCTCCGCCGGCGTTGCCTCGCGCGCACCGGCCGCCATCGCCCAGCCAGCCCCGAGCTTCCCCTGGCGGGGCCAGCCGAGGAGGAAACCCACCGCGATCTCTACCTCGTCGCCGTCCATCTCGTTGAGCAAGGTGGCGAGCCGCGCGGTCTTGTCCAGGCGACGCGGAGTGGACGCAACCTGGGCGGAGGCGGCAACGAGGGTGGAGAGCTTCATCGAAGGTGGCTCCGTGCTACCGCTCCCTCACCCCCGACCGGCCGGAACTCGCGGCTGTTTCCAACCCCAGGCTCATCAGGTTGACGAACAGCCTCGCTGCTCCCGGGACCGCGGCCGGCAGCTGCTGAACCAGGGCGAGCGTCGTGAAGACCCAGGTGCCTCGACCGAGCGGTGCGACCAGGAGGGCGCCCCGGCTCGGTGGCTGATCGGGGTCGTGCATCTCGAGCGGCGTCGCATAACGCGGATCGATGACGCGGGGCATGAAGGCCGCCCGTTCACCAACCCACCCACCCCAATCGGCCTCGGTGAGGCGGTTGGGCCAGGTGAGCACCCGGGGTGAGGGCGACGAAACCGTCACGGGCGCGTTTTCCACGGTCACCCGGTCCGTGGTGCCGTCCGGCGCCGGACCAAGCGGATAGGGGAAGACATCGTACGCAAACGTCGCCGCCGTTCCGCCCAGCACCAGCACCGTGCCGCCCCGCCGCGCGAACTCGAGGAGCCTGGCATTGGACGCCACCAGCTCAGGGTGCGCCTCGTACGCGCGCGGACCCACGACGACCGTCGTGAACCGCGACAGGTCGGCGTTCAGGAGTTCGTCGTAGTCGAGGACCGTGAGGCGAACGCCGAGCTGGCGGAGGTAGGGCGTGATCAGGTCGCCCACCCCCTGCAGGTACGCCACGGTGAGCCGGCTTGGCACCGTGACCTCCACCCCCTGCAGCCAGAGCCCCGATCCGCGACTCAACTGGATGGGACGAAGGTGCGGATACCGGATCGTGCGCAGGCCGCGGTCGAACTCCGCGCTGTCCGCGTCCCGCCCGAAGAGCCCGAACGGATGGCGGCCCGGCTTCACCGTGCCGCGGAGGCGCAGCAGCAGCTCCGTGCTCCCTTGCGGTGCGAGCGTGATCGTCGCCGGCAACGAATCCACGCGCATGCCCTCCGGCGCCACGAGGTGCAGCGACACCGTCCGTGTGCGCTCGGCGTGCGACTGCACCGAGAAGCGCAGCAGCCGGTCGACCGGCTTGCCGGCGGGGATCCACTCGAGGCTGTGGTCGAAGCCGAGCGTGACCGGGGGCACCCCGCTCACGATCCGGTCCTGCACGCCGCCTAACGGGTCAGCTGTCCGGTGGACGACCGGACCGATGCTCATGGTGACCAGCTGCCCGGCGATGCGCGCCATGACGGTCACGTCACTGACCCGGCGGATGGTCTCCGGGATGGCGACCGCGGAGACGGTCACCCGGTCCGGCGTCGAGGCTGGCCTGGCCATGCCGTCGAGGGCGGACACGAACGGCTCATGCAGGTCCTGCTCCTTCTGGCCGAGCCACCACGGCGCGGTGTTGCCGAGGACCCGGAAGGGCATCGTCCATCGCACCGTGCTGTCGGGCGGAACCTGCTGCAGCCCGATGCGCCTCTCCGCGTCGCCGGAAATCGAGACGGTTGCCAGCTGGATCGTGGCACGACCATGGTTCGCCACCGTGAGTGTCGCCGGCACGGAATCACCGTACGCGACCTGTTCGCGATCGGCGACCATCGTGATCTCGATACCGGCGGCGATGAAGGCGGCTTCGCTGGCCCGGCGCGTGACCAGGTCGATGGCGGCATCGAGGTCGAGCTGGCCGGGCCGGCCGCACGCTGAGACCGATGAGGGAAATGCTGATGCACCGACGGTCGGGTGTAGGCAGCGCGGTGTTCGGCTGCGCACCCACGCGGAAAGCCGCGCCACGCGGGCGAGGTGCGTCACCGCGCCGTCCGGCTGTCGCAGGTCCAGGAGCGTCCGTGCCGAGTCCGCCAATGCCGCCATCAGGCTGACGATCCGTGTGACGGTGTCGGCGCCGCCCGCGCCAAGCCGCGCGAACGTCGTGTCGATGCCATCAAAGAGGGACGGCGCCGTGAGCGCCGGCACGGAATCGGGGGCGAGCGTCACGACTCGCGCGAGCGTCAGGGTCCGACCGTTGTCGCCCGTCTCGCGCAGCAGCGAGTCGGGGTAGCCCTGCGTGCGATGCACGGCCCTGCTGGCGGCCGCGAGCGCCGTCCAGGTGCGTCCGCTGACCGGGTCGAATCCCTCCACGTCGATCGTCAGGCCGCTGCCCGGTCCGTAGAGCGTGGACGGCCGCCAGGGGAACCCGTGCCGTGCGACCGGGAACCGCGCCGTGTCGCCGGCGACCTCGAAGGCTTCCCGCGCGAGCAGGGCGGATGCCTCATGGTGGCCGTCGCTGTCGTCAGGAGAACCCAGGTAGCGGGCAATGATCACGTGCGGGCGGAACGAGCGGATCACCGTCACGACATCGCCCAGCACCGCCTCGCGCGGCCAGTGCTGAAAGGTCTCACTCGCCGTCCGTGAGAAGCCGAAGTCGTACGCGCGGGTGAAAAACTGCTGCGCGCCATCGATGCGTCGCGCCTCGAGGACTTCTGCCGTGCGCACCGCGCCCAGGCCGTCGCCGAGCTCGTAGCCGGCCACGTTGACGCCGCTTTCGCCGCGCGTGAGCGAGAGGTACGCGGTCTCGATGCTCTTCCCGCGGGACAGCCAGGTGATGAGCCGGGTGTCCTCGTCATCGGGGTGCGCGCCGACGATGAGCACGCGCGCCGTCACTGTGAGTCCGCGGACACGCTGGTCCAGCGCCACGGCGCTGGACTCCTGGGCGGTCGCGACCATGACCGGGGAGGCGAGGAAGAGTGCCCCGGTGAGCAGCGCTCTCGCAGGGTGCATCGGTGCAGGTCTGGGGGACAATCGTACGCAGCGAGTGACGCCAATCTGCCACCGATCGCCCGGTGTCGCATCGTGGTTAATGGATTCGTAATCCGTCGATCAGCGACGACCGTGCCGGCCTTCGGTCGCGACCGGGTCTCGACGGGAGCGCGAGCGTGCCTGGAAACCGTGACGACGGGGCCCCAGGTTCAACGCGCCCGGCGGGGAGGATTGCGCGCCGTGACGTGACCCCGCCGCGCAATGGCCGCCGCCGCTGCAGGGCGCACGCTCGCGACCTCAGCGTTAGGCTCCGGCAACGAGGCACCGGCACCCGCGCGCCGCAGGGGGGTACCGGTTCCGGCGTCGGCACGACTGAACCCCGACGCGGGCTCGGAACGGCACCCTGATCCCGAGCCCGACACTGTCGCGGAGTGCGCGCATGCGAACCTTCCTGACGACGGCCCTCATCGGCGTGGTGTTGAGCGCCTGCACCCGGGGACCTGGTGTCGCGGACGATACGACCGCGATGGACAGCGCTGGGGCGACCGCGGCGCCCGCGAGTACCGGAACGGCAACGGCGACCCTGCGCGATGCGTCCGGTCGTGAGCTCGGCACCCTGACGCTCACCGACACCGTCGGTGGCATCGTCGTCTCCGGCAGGCTGAGCGGCCTCGCGCCCGGGGAGCACGGGTTGCACCTGCACATGACCGGCAGCTGCGAGCCGCCCGCCTTCGCCTCGGCGGGTCCGCACTGGAACCCGACCAGTGCCCAGCACGGCGCGCAGAATCCGCAGGGGCCGCACCGGGGCGACATGCCTAACGTGTCGGCCGGGCCCGACAGCAGCGCGGTCGTGCAGGCGCTGACGCCGGGCGGGTCGCTGCGGGGTGCCGCCGACATGCTCCTCGACGCGGACGCCGCGGCCGTCATCCTCCACGCATCGGGCGACGACTACCGGACCGATCCCTCCGGCGGCTCGGGGTCGCCGATCGCGTGCGGAGTGGTCACCGATACCGGGCGTTGAGCGGTCGCGGACGGGCTCCCTGCCAACGGGGAACGGGAACGGCCTGAACCGGTCGTGCGGAAGGATGGAATCGACCCTATCTTCAGCCATCCCGGCCGTTTCCATTCCCGCCGCTTCCGAGTCACGCCGTGTCCAATCCACTCAGTCGCCGCGAAGTCGTCGCCCTATTGGCCTCCACAGCCGCCTTGCCCCTGGTTGCGGCCTGTGCCGGCGACGGAGGGTCGACGACATCGGGTCGCGATGAGGCGGCCCTCACCCTGCTGAATGACTGCGCCGAGCACCTGCTGGCGCTCTTCCCCGAGACGGCAACGTCACTCGGGATCGATACCGGCGCGCGCGCGACGCTCCGCTCGCAACTCGCCGACCGGTCCGAGGCGGGAAAGCAGCGCATCGCGGCCCAGGTCCGCACGGACCTGGAGCGAGTCAACGCCTTCGATGCCGCCGGTCTCTCACACCAGACCCGTACCAGCCTCGAGGTCGTGAAGAGCGCGTACGCGACCGCGCTCGAGGGCTTCTCACTGCCGTACGGCGACATCACCGTCGGGAGCTGGCGCAACACGCCGTACGTGGTCATCCAGAATGTCGGCGCCTATCTCGACATCCCCCGCTTCCTCGACAGTGATCACCGCATCGAGAACGCGTCGGACGCCGAGGCGTACCTGACGCGACTGCAATCGTACGCCAGGCAGCTCGACGGGGAACTGGGCCGGATCCAGGCGGCACGCGAGATGGGGCTGGTGCCGCCGGCCTTCCTGCTCGACAAGGCGCTGGGACAGCTGAATCTCTCCATCGAGAACGCGCGCCGGGGCGGTTCCGTGGTCGAGTCGATCGAGCGGCGCACCGGGAACATCCCCGGCACCTGGGGCGACCGGGCACGAGCCATCGCGGCGCAGGAGATCGCGCCGGCGCTCCGGCGGCAATCGGAGGAACTGCGG
This sequence comes from Gemmatimonadaceae bacterium, assembly GCA_030835125.1. Taxonomy (GTDB): domain Bacteria; phylum Gemmatimonadota; class Gemmatimonadetes; order Gemmatimonadales; family Gemmatimonadaceae; genus JABWBJ01. Next base: position 108,534 of record JAUQWM010000005.1, read on the forward strand.
GCGCAGCGCCGGGTCGCGACCGACGATCCCGGCATCGCCGCGCGCCCGCAGGGCGCGGAGTTCTACCGGTGGGCGCTCAAGGCCTCGACCACGACGTCGATGACGCCTGACGAGATTCACGAGATGGGCCAGGCGGAACTGCGCACGCTACACGGACAGATGGACACGATCCTCCGGGAAGTCGGCTACACGACGGGTTCGGTGGGCGAACGGATGAAGGCGCTGGCGAAGGACCCGCGCTACCAGTTCGCCGAGGGCGATGCCGGCCGCGCCGAGATCATGGCGTTCATCAACGAACGGCTCGCGTGGATCAGGGCGCAGATGCCGCGCGCGTTCAACACCCTGGTGAACCCGAACATGGAAGTGAAGCGACTTCCGCCCGAGGAAGAACCGGGTGCCCCCGGCGCCTACGGGGGCGCCGGTTCGATCGACGGGACCATTCCCGGCCGGTACTGGATCAACCTCCGGACCACCGACCTTCACAGCAAGTACAGCCTCGCCGACCTCACCTTCCACGAGTCGATTCCCGGGCACATCTGGGAAGGGGAGTACTCGCGCTCCATGCCGGTCATCCGGACGATGCTCGCGTTCAACGCGTTTTCCGAAGGCTGGGCGCTCTACGCCGAGCAGCTTGCCGACGAACTGGGCGCCTATGAGACCGATCGTGTCGGGCGGCTCGGCTACCTCCAGTCGCTTGCGTTCCGTGCGTGCCGCCTGGTGGTCGACACCGGCCTCCACGCGAAGCAGTGGACGCGCGAACAGGGCGTTCGCTTCTTCGTCGACGTGAACGGATCGAACCCGGAGGAAGTGGCGAGCGAGGTCGACCGGTACTGCGCATGGCCAGGGCAGGCGTGTGGCTACAAGGTGGGTCACACCGAGATCAACCGGCAGCGCGAAAAGGCGCAGGCCGCGTTAGGTGCGCGCTACGACCTCAAGGCCTTCAACGACACGGTGGTCGGCGGGGGAAACGTGCCGCTCGACGTCCTGGGCAGGAACGTGGACGAATACATCCAGGCCGGGGGCCGACAGGGGTAGCCCGCGCCAGCGCCGCCGCTTCCGGACGGCCTGGACCCCCAGGACATGCCGAAGGAATTTCCCGGCTGGCTCGAGCCCATGGCGGCGACCCTCACCCAGGAGCGCTTCACGGATCCCGGGTGGATCTTCGAGCGGAAGTACGATGGCATCCGCCTGCTCGCGTTCCGGCAGGATGCTACCGTGGACCTCTACTCCCGGGCGCGCAACCCGCAGCACATGCCGGCGCTGGCCGAGGCCATCGCCCGGCTTCCTGTTCGTGACGTCATCCTCGACGGCGAGATCACCTGGGATCGGTCTGGGGCGTATCATGTCTTCGACATCCTGTGGATCGACGGCCGGGACCTGACATCGCTTCCGCTCGACGAGCGACGAACTATCCTGGCGGCGTTGCCGCTGGCCCCTCCCCTCCAGCGCGTGGAAGCGATCGATCACCCGGCGCCATGGGACCTGGCGTGTGCCGAGGGCTGGGAAGGCGTGATCGCCAAGCGGAGGGACGCGCCGTACGAACATCGCCGCTCGAAGCACTGGCTCAAGATGAAGTGCGAGGTCTCGCACGACTTCGTGGTCGGCGGGTTCACCGAGCCGCTGGGGACGCGGGTAGGGCTGGGCGCGCTGCTGGTGGGCTACTTCGATGGCGCCGATTTCGTCTATGCCGGCAAGGTCGGGACCGGCTTTGATCGCGCCTTGCTCCTCGACCTGAGGCGCCGGCTCGAGGCCGCGGAGGTCGACGCGCCGCCGTTCACACAGGCGACCGGGCTGCCGCGCGTGCGCGCGCACTGGGTGCGTCCGGAAATCGTCGTGCGCGTCGCCTTCATCGAGTGGACCGTCCACGAGAAGCTCCGTCACTCGCGGCTCCTGTCTGTATTGGCCGGCCGCGATCCCCGCGACGTGATCCGGAAGGCGCCGTGATCATCTCACACCCGGAGAAGGTGCTCTTCCCCGACGATGGCATCACGAAGGGGGAGCTGGCGGCGTACTACGAGACCATCGCGCCCGTGATGCTCCCGCACCTCGCCGGGCGACCCATCACCATGGAGCGCTTCCACCGCGGGATCGCCGAAAAGGGGTTCATCCAGAAGTCGGTCACGAAGGGGTTTCCCGAATGGCTGGAGCGGGTGGAGGTCCCGAAGAAGGGAGGAAGCGTCCATCATCCCGTCGTGAGGGACGTCCGCGCCCTCCTCTGGCTGGCCAACCAGAACTGCATAACGCCGCACGTCTGGGCGTCCCGTGTCCCGGACCTGTACCATCCCGACGTCTGCATCCTCGACCTGGACCCTTCGGCGGATGAACCGGAGCGACTGCGGGATGCGGCGTGCGCGGTACGGGACGTCCTGGCGGAATTCGGCCTGACGAGCTGGGTGAAGACCTCGGGTTCCAAGGGATTCCACATCGCCGTGCCCCTCGACCGCTCGGCCGACGCCGGCGCGGTGTCGGGCTTCGCCCACGGAGTCGGGCGCCTGATGGTCGAGCGCCATCCCGACCTGTTCACCATGGAATTCGCGAAGGTGGACCGCGGCGGCCGCATCTATCTCGACGTGGGGCGCAACCATCCCCCGGCGACGTTCGCCGCGGCGTATGCGGTCCGCCCGAAACCGGGAGCGCCGGTGTCGGCTCCCTGCACGTGGGAGGAACTGGAGTCGCTGGCCGTGAGGCCGCAGACGCTCACGCTGCGATCGATGCCTGCGCGAGTGGCGAAGGCCGGCGACCTGTGGGGTGATCTCCTGCGAACCCCCCATTCCCTCCCGGTCGGGTAACCGTCGCAACCCGGGCGGTGGGTGAGTCCGCGATCCCGGCGCAGGGTGCGGGGGCGACATGTTGGTGGCTATTGCTCACGCAACGCCTCGATGGGATCCACGCGCGCCGCACGCCAGGCGGGAATCAGGCCCGCCAGCAGCGCGACGGAGGCGAGGACGAACGCGGCCCCGAGGTACACCATCGGATCGGTCGCCTGCGTGCCATAGAGGAACGGCGCGACCTGGGTGGACGCGAGTCGCGCGCCGATGGCGCCGATGACCAGCCCGATCGCCACCACCACGCCGACCTCGCCCAGGACGAGCCTGACGACACGCGCGCGCACCGCGCCCAGGGCGATGCGCACCCCGAGCTCGGCGCGTCGCCGGGCAACGGAGTACGACGTGACTCCGTAGAGGCCGAGCACCGCCAGCGCGAGCGCGACCGATCCGAAGATCGCCGACAACACCGCGAGCATGCGTTCACGCTGGAGCGAGGTGGCCAGCTGGCCGGAGAGTGTCTCGAAATCGACCGTGATCGCGGGGCTGAATTCCCGCAGGACGTTGCGCAGCAACGGCACGATCGCGGCGGGACTTCCCTGCGCGCGCACTTCGAGGATGCGGCGCGGCCCCGGCGACGCGGATTGCGACGAGGCGACATACGCGATCGGCTCCACGTCCTCGCGGAGCGAACGGTACTTCGAGTTCTCGACGACCCCCACGATGATGAAGGGCGCGCTCACGCCGGCGCCGGCGCGCACCCGGAACTGCTGTCCGATCGGCGAGCGGTTGCCGAAGAACTTGCGTCCCCAGGCATCGTTGACGATGGCCACCTTCTCGCCACCGGGAACGTCGGCGCTGCTGAAGTCACGCCCGCCCAGCAGGCGGGTGCGCATGGTGGCGAAGTAGCCTTCGCTCACCTCGTTGAACCAGGTCACTGCGTCCATCGGGGTCGTCGGCGTGAACCCGTCGATGATGATCTCGTCGTTCCATGACGACCTGCCGACCGGCGTGAGGTCGGAGCTGCTCGCCGCGGCGACGCCGGGAAGGGTCCGTACGCGCTCGAGGATCCGCTGGTGGCTGGCGTCCAACCCTTCCCTGGGGATTCCCGCGCGGCTGAGGTCGACGGTGGCCAGCAGCACGCCGTCGGCGTCGAAGCCCGGATTGATGCGCGAGAGGTTGTTCAGCGTTCCCACCAGGAACCCGGCGGCCACGACCAGGACGAGCGAAAGCGCCACCTGGGCCACGACCAGGGACTTGCCTAACCGGAACCGGGTGTGCCCTTCGATCACGCCGCGGGCCTGGGCCTTCATGGCCGACTGCGCGCTGACACGGGTCGCACGCCACGCCGGCAGCAGTCCGCAGAGCACGACCGTGACGGTCGCCGCCAGGATGGTGAATGCCAGCAGCCGCCAGTTCAGCGAGAGGTCGAGTGACACGGCTCCGCCCGGACCCGGCGTCGCGATCAGCGCGACGAGGGCGGTGGTCCCGACCTGGGCCACGAACAGCCCCAGCACCGCGCCGGCGACCGCGAGGACCATGCTCTCGGTCACCAGCTGGCGCAGCAGACGGCCGCGACCCGCGCCAATCGCGAGACGAATGGCCAGCTCCCGGTGCCGTGCCTCCGCGCGTGACAGGAGGAGGTTGGCGACGTTGGCGCAGGCGATCAGCAGGATGAGCGCCACTCCCGCCATCAGGGCCATGAGCGCCGTGCGGTACTGCTCCCTCACATCGGAGAAACCGCGCTCCGCCGGTCGCGCGATCAGCGTGCGACTGGCATAGTCGCGCTGGTCGTTCACGGCCCATTGCGGGGGAATCGTCTCCTCGAACGCCGCGCGCGCAATCGCGGCCATGCGGGCGCTGGCCTGCCTGACGTCGACGTCCGGAGCGGTTCGGCCGATGACGCGGAGCCACCAGCTGCTTCGCGCGTTGAGCTGGTTGCTGTTCCCGCGGATGACAGCCAGCGCGCAGATCGGGAGGTACACGTCCGATTCGCGGCCGACGTCGGGCCCGCGGAACGCCGCGCCGGCAATGCCCGCAATCTCGAACGGATGGCCGTTCAACCGGATCACGGAGCCGACTGCGTCCGGCGTGGCTCCGTACTCGCGTTCCCAGAACCGATAACTCAACACCGTCGAGCCGGTGCAACCGCGCACATCGTCGGCCCGGGTGAGCAGCCGACCCGCAGCCGCGCTGACGCCGAAGGTCCGGAAGAAGTCGCCGCTGACGAAGGAACCCTGGATCCGGCGCGCTTCGCCACCGTCCGCAAGGTCGAAGGAGGATTCACCGAACGCGGTGATGGCACTGAACGCAGTCTGGCGGTCCCGGACCTGCTCCCACAGCGGGTTGGTGAAGTACACGCTGCCGTTCACTTCACTCGATGCTTCGGCCGAGTCGGCCATCCCGACGTACGCCAGTTCCGTCGGCCGGGTCACGGCCAGCGGACGCAGGACGACCGCATCGAGCAACGTGAAGATCGTCGTGTTTGCGCCGATGCCGAGTCCGAGCGACGCGATGGTGACCACCGCGAAGACCGGGCTGTGGAGCAGCGCGCGGAGCGCATAACGAGCGTCCCCGGCCACCGACTGCACCCACTCGGCGATGTCCATGCGCCGCGTGTCCTCCCGCCGGGCCGCCTCGTTGCCGAACTGGCGCCGCGCGGCGCGCCGCGCCTCCGCCTCGGACATGCCGCCCGCCACCAGGTCGTCCACCCGCTCCGCGATGTGGAAGTCGACCTCACGCTGGATGTCGCGCGACACGCGGTTCGAGCGAAGGATGTTGAGGATGCGATGATGCCATGCCATGATGGGCCTTCTTCCGGAGAACGGGGTCAGGTGTAGCGCAGGACGCGCGAAACGCCCTCGGTCAGACGGCTCCAGCTCGCCTGTTCCTCGGCCAGTTGCTTGCGCCCCCTGGCGGTGATGCTGTAGAAACGAGCCTCGCGGTTCTTTTCGGTGACTCCCCAGGTCGACCGCAGCCAGCCGTCCTGCTCCATCCGGTGCAGGGCGGGGTAGAGCGACCCCTCCTCCACACGGAGCAGGTCCGCCGACACCAGCTGGATGTGCGAGGTAATCGCGTACCCGTGCATGGGCCCCGCGACCGCGAGGGACCGCAGGACGAGCAGGGCCAGCGTGCCCTGGAGGATGTCGTTCCGGTTGCGTGCCATGGTGTACCTATCTAGCTAGGTATAGACACGGAATCACCGGGAATGGTTGGCGCACGTCAAGTCCGGCCTGCCGGGACGCGGTGACGTCCGGGCAGGGAGCCGCGGCACGTTCAGCCGAGGACGGCCCGGGCCTCCCCCACGATTGCGGCAATGCTCCGGTCGATGTCGTCGTCGGTCGTGGCCCATGACGAGACGCTGATCCGCATCGCGACCCGCCCCTTCCACACCGTACCCCCGCACCAGCAGGTGCCCTCGCGCTGGATGCCCGCGATCACCCGTTCCGTGGCCTCGGCGCTGCCAAAGGACACGAGCACCTGGTTGAGCTCCACGTCGTTGAGCACCTCGTGGCCGGCGTCGCGCAGGGCCGATGCCATGCGCTGGGCGTGGGCGCAGGTCCGGTCCACCAGCGCGGCGATTCCGCTGCGACCCGACGATCGCAGCGCCGCCCAGATCTCGACGCCTCGGGCGCGCCGGGACATCTCCGGGACGAACAGGTGCGGGTCCCGGCTCTCCCCCTCGATCAGGTAGGCCGCGCTGGCCGCCATCGCCGCGTTGAGGTGGCGCCGCTCCCGCACGAACACCAGCCCGCAGTCATACGGCACATTGAGCCACTTGTGGGCGTCGGTGGCCCAGGAGTCGGCGAGGTCCAGTCCATCGGTGAGGTGGCGCTTCGATGGGGACGCCGCCGCCCAGAGGCCGAACGCGCCGTCCACGTGGACCCACGCCCGTCCCTGTACGCGCGTGCAGATGTCGCGCGCCGGGTCGAAGGCGCCGCTGTTGACGTTGCCGGCCTGGATGCAGACGATCGCCGGCCCGCTGATCGTGGGCAGCGCATCGGCGCGAAACCGTCCCATGTGGTCCGCGGGGACCCTGACGACGCGATCGCGCCCGAGGCCGAGCATGCTGAGCGCCTTCAGCAGGCTGGCGTGCACCTCCTCTCCGACGACCACAGTGATGGGAGGAGCGCCGAACAGTCCGCGAGACTCCACGTCCCAGCCGTGATCCGCCAGCACCGCGTGGCGGGCCGCCGCCAAGCCGGTGAAGTTGGCCATGGTCGCTCCCGTCGCGAACCCGACTTCGGTCGCCTCGGGGAAGTTCAGCAGCGACGCGAGCCAGGGTCGGCAGATCTTCTCCAGTTCCGCCGCGACAGGCGACGCGGTCTGGAGTCCCGCGTTCTGGTCCCACGCTGCAGCGAGCATGTTGGCGGCGACCGTGGCCGGAAGCGATCCCCCAATCACAAACCCGAAGTAGCGGCCGCTCGCGGTGGCCACTGTTGCGGGTGATCCGAGCTCATCGAGTTGTGCGAGCACCGCGGCGGGGTCGATGGGATCGTCCTGCAGCGGCCCGCCGAGCAGGTGCATCCGGGCGAGGGCGTCCGGCGTCGGCGCGACGGATCGTTCGCGCAGGGTGCTCAGGTACCGGGACCCGCGGCGCGCGGCATCCAGCAAGAGGTCGTCCATACGCTCTCCGGAAGAAGGACTGGCGGCCATCGAGCCAACAGCGGGTCCAGCGGATGGATGATGGCACGGCGAGGGCGGAAGACAAGGCGTCGTCCTGAGGGAAATGGCGGGGACCTGTCCGTCAGAGAGAGGGCACCCTCCTTCCGGAGCCCATGAGCATGGCGCGAGCAAAATGGTCTGCCCATCACCTCCTCCTGAGCGTCCTCGTTGCCGGCACCTCCTGGCCCGCGCCGGTGGCCGGCCAGAACGCGTATGTCTACTACGACCACAGTCCGCGGGTGGAGGGCGGGCGGATCTCGTACCGGGTGGCGGAAACGGGGAGCAGGCTGTCCCGGGGAACCCCGCCCCGCCTGAAGGTTCCGTCCGGCGGAAACGCGTGCTTCCAGGTGACGAACGCGAACCTCCTGCTCTACACCTACTCGTTAGGGCAGCAGGCGATCGCGAGGGAGTCGCCCGAGGGTCTGGCCGACATCCTGAAGTCCCTGACGACCATCGCGGCCGCGCTCAAGGTCGATGCACCGGAACGTCTCGCCCCCGAGACCCCTGCCAGCGATCCCGCCGAGAAGTACGCCGAGGCGATCGATTCACTGGCGAAGATCGGCGACGCCCTGGCGGCGCTTCGGGGCTTTTCGGACAACATCCCCGATTTCGGGGTGGTCTTCGATTCCTCGCGCAAGCTGCTCGAAGCGGGCACCCGACAGCGAAACGTCACGACCGCGCTGTTCGAGAAAGGCAAGGGCGAAACCCAGAAGGTGGTCTTCATGGCCCTCCGGAAACTGGACGACGCGGCCTTCACCGCCATCCAGAACCTGAAGAAGCAGTACGACGACGCCAACACCGGGGTCGACGAACTCTGCGTCAAAACGAAGGACACGGACCTCGCGATCTCGCTGGTGATCAAGCGGCCGGGCGCCGCCAAGGACGCCAAGAGCGCGCGCCCGGTCGACACAGTTGCCACGATGACTGTCGAAGTCACCCACTCGAAGACCTTCGACATCGTGCCCCTCGCCGTGGCGATCCTGGCCGTGCGCAATGCCCGCCACTTCGTCGTCGAAGGTGGGAGCATCCGGGATCGCGGGAGCCCGTCGCCAGGCGTGCAACCGGGCACGCTGGCCCTGGCCCGCCTGGGAGCGAGCGTCGGCTGGATCGGCGTTGGCGCGTCGACATCCCAGGGGAGTCTCGCACCGGCACTGCACTTCGCGCTGGTCCTGCGCCCTACGGCCCTCGGCATCCCCATGCTGCTCGGAGCCGGACCCACGATCACCCAGGTGACCGTTGACCTCAAGGACGGCGCGGTGGCTGGCGGCGCGCTTCCGGCCGGCAAGACGATCGATGACGTCGCGCTGAAGGCCCACCGACTCGGCGCTGCCGTCTACTTCGTCCTGGGCGACCTCAGCTTCCTGGGAGGAAAGTCGAAATGACGACACGAATCCGGATTGGAGCAGCGAGCCTGTCGCTTGCCGTCGGTGTTGCGTGCTCCGGTGAAGGGTCCATCGCGGACACGGTCAGGGTGTCATCTCCGGCCGGGACTGTCCTCGAAACCGACACGATCGCGGCTGGGGTTTCGGAGGGATACCCGGATTCGGTGATCGCGCAGCTGGAGGCGCGGGCGCGAAGCGTGATCGAGGCCGCCGCGGTCCAGCCGGACAGTGCGGTGTTGAGGGCAGTGCAATCCGTCATCGTGATCAACAAGCTCTGGACGCAGCGCGACCCGATCCGCGTGGCCTTCCTTGGAGGCTCGAGCGACCTGCGGGGACTGATTGCCGCGGCCGCGCAGGAGTGGAGCGACGCGTCAGGGATTCGACTGGATTTCGGCACGGCCCCCGGCTACCGCGACTGGACGCCGAGCGATGGTGACTACGTGGCGGACATCCGGATCGCCTTTCTCCGCGACCGTTACTGGGGGGGCTACTGGTCCCACGTTGGGAACGACGCGATCGTGAGGTCGATTGCCAGTCCGAGGCAACCATCAATGAACCTCCACGGGTTCGACCTCAGGCTCCCTCCGGGCTGGAAAGGCACCGTCCTCCACGAATTCGGCCACGCGCTGGGATTCGAGCACGAACACCAGAACCCGGAAAGCCCATGTGAAGCAGAGTTCCGGTGGCGGGACGATCCCGGATATGTGGCGACGCAGGACCTCAACGGCTCCTTCATGCGTGACGCACTCGGCCGCCGTCCGGGTGTCTACACCGTCCTTGGGGGACCGCCGAACAACTGGCCGCCCTCGAAAGTCGATCGGAACATGCGCGTCCTCGCCTACTCACCGGATATGCACACGAGCGCGTTCGATGCAGGGTCGATCATGAAGTACTTCTTCGAACCCTGGATGTTCACCAAGGGGATTAACAGCCGCTGCTACAGCAGCCGGAACGATACTCTGAGTGAGCGGGATCGCGCGGCGGCGGCGATCGAGTACCGGGCGCTCGTGACGGCGCCGGACAGCCTCACCCGGGAGCACACCCGCGCGGTCGCCGAGGCGGTCAGCCAACTCAGGCTGGGCCTCGCCCAGAGCAGGCGCCTTACGACGACGTTGTCCGCGGCGATCGCACGTCCTCCCCGGGAGTAGCCCGGACCGGAGTCGCTAGCGAGCAAGCCGGAGCGAGACGCTGCATCCCCCGGACGGTCGACGGAGTGCTTATAATCGGGTGCGTCCGACGAATCGCGGCGAGGTGTTCGCAACCGCGGTCCATCCAGCGCGAGACCCTGATCCCGCATGCTCCCACACGACCTCGATCCCGTTGCCGTCCGGGTACTCGGTGCGCTCGTCGAGAAGGAACTCTCAACGCCCGATCACTATCCGTTGTCCCTCAATGCGCTGACGAGCGCGTGCAACCAGTCTTCCAATCGCGACCCGGTGATGTCGCTGGAGGAAGACGCCGTCCTGCAGGCCGTCGAGGCACTTCGTCGACTCGGCCTCGTCCGGTCGATCCAGCCGATCGGATCGAGGGTGCGGAAGTTCCAGCACCTGCTCAGGGAGGCGGGAGATCTCACGACACAGGAACTCGCCGTCCTGTGCGTGCTCACGTTGCGCGGTCCACAGACGCAGGCCGAAGTCAGGAGTCGTGCTGCGCGCCTGGTGCCGGACGAAGATGCCAGTGGCCTGGAAGCCACGCTCGAGACACTCGCGTCACGCGATGTGGACCCCCTGGTCGTCCGCCTGTCGCGCCGACCGGGGCAGAAGGAGGTGCGGTACGCGCACCTGCTGGCCGGGGAAGTCGTCCACGCGGCGGATGACCTTCCGCCAACGCCGGTCGCCGCCCCTACGGACAGGATCGCGGCACTCGAGGAACTCACGCGTGAGCTTCGTCTCGAGGTCGCAGACCTGCGGGCGCAGCTCGCCGAATTCCGCAGGCAGTTCGAGTAGGCGGCAATCTCCGGGCGCACGGCACCGCGTGTGTTGGTCGCCGGGTCCGGGGACTATACTCCCGGTATGGTCGAACCTCCTCGCGATCGCGCGGTTGCGACGCTCCTGTTGCCGGAAGCGCGGGATGCGGCGATCGCGCAGCTCTCGACGGCCTTTGCGCACGACGTCCTGTCGATCGATGAGTTCGAGCGACGGACCGCGGCTGCCTATCGCGCGCGGAGTCCGGGTGAACTGGACAGCCTGCTGGCGGACCTGCCGGCGCCCGGATCGCCCCGCGGCGCTCCAGCGCTGGTGTCTCAGCCAATGGCCCCACGCATCGCGGCCGCGTTCGCGAACGTCGAGCGGGCCGGCGTGCTGGTCGTGCCGGCCCAGCTCGAGATCCGCGCGATCTTCGGGAATGTCGAACTCGACCTGAGTGAGGCGCGGTTCGGGCTCGGCGTGACCGAAGTCTCGATCCGCGCGTTGTTCGGGAATGTCGAGATCCGGCTGCCGCCCGGTGCCCAGGTGGAGAATCATGGCAGAGCCACCGTGGGCAGCTTCACGAGCCAGCACGGATCCGGGTCGGCGGGTCACAACGTGCGCGTGCTGGTGACCGGTCGCGCGGTCTTCGCGAACGTGGAACTGACCACCGACTGAGGCGCGGCGGTGAAGCCCTCCGTGACGGCAGCCCGATGAAGACGCAATACTACACGGCCTCGACGCTGGATGGGTTCATCGCCGACCCCGACGACTCGCTCGAGTGGTTGTTTCCTCTCGGCGACATCGAGGAAACCAGCTATCCCGTGTTCATCAAGGACGTCGGAGCCCTGTGCATGGGTTCGTCGACCTACGAGTGGATGCTGCGGCACATCGTGGGGCCTGAAGCCGAGCGGCCGCAGCCCTGGCCCTACCGGCAACCGACCTGGGTGTTCAGCTCGCGCACGCTGCCCGTGGTGCCCGGCGCGGACATCCGGTTCGCGCGCGGCGACGTCAGGCCCGTCCACCGGGAGATGGTCGAGGCCGCGGGAGGCCTGAACGTCTGGATCGTCGGGGGCGGTGACCTGGCCGGCCAGTTCCATGATGCCGGCCTGCTCGACGAACTGTTCGTGCAGGTGGGTTCGGTGACGTTAGGCGCCGGCAAGCCGCTGTTGCCGCGCGTCATCACCAGCCCGCCGCTGCGACTGGTGTCGGTGCGGGCGGTCGGCACCGGGTTCGCCGAGCTGCACTACCTGGTCCCGCGGGCGGGCGACCCGCCCTGACGGTGGGACGCTAGTCGATCGAAGGCCAGCGCGACTTCTCCACCGACGCACCCATCGCCAGGTACAGGGCGCAGGCGACCACCGTCTCGCCGATGAGGAACTCACGGAACCAGCCGCCGCGCGAAGAGAGCCCGGCCACGATGCCGATGGCAACGGCCGCAAACATGGCACCAATGAGGTAGAAGGTGCGGGTGGCCGCCTTGTAGGTATCGGGCGATCGGGAGAACGGCACGGCATGCCCGCCGAGGCAGGGAATCATAGCGAACACCGGGAACGCAATGAGGCCTGGCAGGATCAACGCCAGGTCGGCCACCGAGCCGCCGAAGAGGAGCACCAGCATCGCGTACGCCACCATCATCGGCGCGGCGATGAGCGCCAGCACGGCCCGACGCGCGCCCGCGCATAACGCGGCGGGGCCGGCCACCGGGGCGAGGCGAAAGACGTCCGACGCCTGCCACTGCTGCGAGAACTCGAGCATGCCGAGCGCCATCATCGGGGCCAGGGAGAGGTAGCCGACCCCGAACCCCACGCCCAGCGAACCAAGGCGACCCTCCCCGCCGGCCGATGGCAGCAGCGCGACGATCGGCATTACCAGCAGGGGCGCCATCCCCGGCCAGACGCGGAGCTTCACGTCCCGGTCCCGCCCCAGGTACGCGGCGACGAGCCGGAACGACGCCCTCGACACCGAGTCGCGGAGCCACCAACGGAGCGGAGGCGCGTTCACCAGCCGGTCGATCAGCCGGCGCCGCCCCCGCACCGGGCGCCGGGTCGTCGACTCCGCGATGGACTGGAGTCCCGCCTGGTAGTCCCCCGCCAGCCTGACGAGCGCCACCCAGACCGTGGCGACGGTGACGCCGATGCCGGCCAGCGCGAGCCACCACGCGCGCGGCGCCCCGCTGCCGGCGAGGGCGTCGTCGATTCCGGCGAACCAGGACGGCGGCAACAGGATCGTCCACCAGTGGTTCACGCTCACGAACGCGGTGCCCTCGACGCGGAACATCAACTGCGGCACGAGCTGGCCTCCGAGCACCACGGCGATGGACACGATCACCTGCGTCGCCGTCATGAAGGCGTCGAGTCTCTCGCGACCGAACCACCGCAGGCAGAGCTGGTACACCACGACGACCGTCGACGTCGTGAAGATCGCCACCATGGCCACCGAGACGGCGTGCACGAACGGGAACCACCAGGCGCCGTCGGGGCTGAACGCGCCGACGACGAACCCGGTGAGGTTGAACGCGCCAGCCATCCAGAGCGACACCTGCACCAGCATGGCGATCCGGGAGCGCAGCAGGGCTCCCGGCTCGATGGGCCGGTGGAGCAGGATGTCCGCCTCTTCCTTGTTGAAGAGGACTTCCCCGGCGGAAGTCGCCACATACATGCCGACCAGCACGAAGGTCATCGCGTGCAGGTATGTCGAAATGGCGAACACGGGCTGTTGCAGGAACGACAGGGCGATGAGCCCGAACAACGCGTAGAACGCCAGCACGAGCGCGAGCCGCCGGCCGACACTCGCGGGCGCCCCGGCCTTCGCCTTCGACGGGTTGATGCCGCGCGACGACCGTCCGCGGAGGAACAACGTGAGGAACAGCCGACGCAGGACGTGTCCGGGCGACCCCGCCAGCGTGGATTGGCTCGATCGCCTCACTGCCGGAACGTCCTGGCAAAGTCCTCGGCCCGCCGCTCCAGCTCCTCGCCGCCGGTGAGTTGCGTGAACAGTCGCTCGAGCGTGCCGGCCCCGTGCGACGACACCAGCTCGTCAGGCGCGCCGTCGAGCAGGAGCCTGCCCTTGTCGATGATGATGACCCGGTCGCAGACGCGCTCGACCACGTCGAGGATGTGCGAGCTGTACACGATGGTCTTGCCTTCGCGCGCCAGTTGCTGGATCAGGGCCTTGAAGCCGACCGCGGCGTTGGCGTCGAGGCCGTCGAGTGGCTCGTCGAAGAAGACCACCGGCGGATTGTGCAGGAGCGCCGAGGTGATCACGACCTTGCGCCGCATCCCCTTGGAGTAGGCGCCGAGGAGCTTGTCGGTCAGGGTCTCGAAGCTGAGGTCGAAGAAGGTGATGAACTGCCGGATGCGCTCGACGGCGGCGTCCTCGGGGATGGCGTAGAGCGCGGCGATCATCGTGAGGTACTCGAGGCCCGTCAGCGACTCGAAGACCGCGCCCGACTCGGGAACGAAGCCGACGTGGCGCTTCACGTCGATCACCTGCGTCGCGAGGTCGAAGCCGGCGACGGTCGCCGAGCCGCTGGTCGGTTCGATCATCCCGGTGAGCATCCGCAGGGTCGTGGACTTCCCGGCGCCGTTTGGTCCCAGGAAGCCCACGATCTGCCCGCCCGGGATCTCGAGCGTGAGCGCGTCGACGGCGACCTGCTGCCCGAACCGCTTGGTGAGTGCCTTGAGGGAGATCATGGCCGTAACGGTGAGTGTCGGACGGGCCGTGGGGAAGTGGCAAGCTGCGCCGTCGCCGGCGCGCCATGCGCCTGATCTGGAATCCGCCGGCGTGTCCGGCGAGATTGCGTGCACTCGCTCGCGGGTCATTGAGGTCCACCTCCGTCCCATGCTCGTGCGCTTCGTCCCGATGATGATGGCCTTGCTCCTCGCTGGAGCCGGCACCGCTGACGCACAGGACAACAAGCCTCCGGCGGCCGAGTTCAGCAGCGACGTGGGCTTCGTGAACGTGAGCGGGAACACGTCCATTACCTCGCTGTCGCTGGGCGAGAAGTTCACCCGGCGCCTCGGGAAGTGGGAGTTCCGGCAGGACCTGGGAGCCGTCTACGGTGAGACGGACGGCACCGAGACCTCGAACATGTGGCGCGCCTCGGTGCGCAGCGACTACGGCTTCGCGCCGCACCTCGCGCTGTACGCGCGGACGGCCTTCGACCGGAACAAGTTCGCCGGCATCAAGGCGCGATTCGCGAAAGGCCTGGGCGCGGCGTGGAAGGTCAGGGCCACCGATATCGACCAGCTGAACGTCGAGGCCGGGTTCGAGCTGACGCAGCAGGACAACCTCGACGGCACCAGTGACGGCTTTTCCTCGCTGCGGGCGGCAACGTCATGGAAGCACGCGTTGTCGAAGAGCGCGTACGTCTTCCAGGGCCTCGAGTTCCTGCCGAACCTCGACGAGGGGGACGACTATCGCGTGAACTCGGAGTCGACCATCGTGGCGCCGCTCTCGACCCGCGTGGCCATGAAGGCCTCGTATGTGGTGCGGTACGACAACCTGCCATCGTTGAACGCCGCGGGGACAGCACCGCTCCGCAAGTCGGATCGCATCCTGTCCACCGGTATCCAGGTGTCCTTCTGAATCCCGAAGTCCAACGAGGCATCGCCCCATGATCAGCACCCTGCTGCTCGCCGCCGCGCTCGCGATGCAATCGCGACCCGACACCCTCACGCTCGAACTCGGCGCGAAGGAAGTGGATGGACGGGTGTACAAGCCGCACGCCGCCCGCGTCCGCGTCTGGGTGGGGCCCGGCGCGGGACGCCTCCGGTCCGAGTGGACGAACGTCCTCACCGTCGGCGACTCGGCCGGGCGGCCGGTGCACCGGTGGGTCACGACCGGCCGCCAGGTCACGGCCGCGGGTGATACGGTCCGCTGGGAACTGCGCCAGACCTACGACGCGATCACCCTCGCGCCGTACGGGATCGTCCGGACCTCCTCGAACGGCGTCGGACATGCGCTCCGGATCGACCGCGGGCGCATGACCGGAACCCGGCGGCCGGCGCCTAACGCTTCCGTCGAGCAGGTCGACCAGGCCATCGAGCGACTCGGGTTCGTCGCCTCGGCGTCGGACCTGGTACCCGCCGCCGTGGGATTCCGCGCGGGACTCGTCATCAGCGTGCCAGTCTGGGGACCCAGCATGAGGGCCGCGGAACAGCGCCTGTTCTCGGTGCTCGGCAAGGCCGACGTGGATGTCGAAGGGACGACGGTGAATGCCTGGAAGGTCGAGGAGCGGCGAGCCACCGACCGGCAGTTGCTGGCCACCTGGTACCTGCTCGACAAGTCGCCCTACATGGTCTACGGCGAGGTGCCATTGCCGGATGGCTCGATCCAGCGGATGACCGAGGTGGAAGTGGCGATGCCACCTGCCCGGTGACAGGCAGGCCAGCGAACCCCGGTCGTCCGGGCCGGGCGCAGGCGGCCTGGTGCGCTTCATGCGGCACGGGTGCGTTGACGCGCTGAGTCCGTCGACAGCGAAGGGGCGGCAGCGAACCTAACGAACGGTGGCGCCCGCTCCGCCACCGTCATGGCCCCGCTTGTTACGGAACGACGGTCGGCGCCCGAGTGTCTCTAGGCGCATGACCGCTCATCCATCGCCCCAGACGGATCGCAGGCGCTCGCTATGGATGGCGAGCATGGACATGCCCGCGTACCCGGCGCTCAGCGAAGACCTCCGGGTGGACGTGTGCATCGTCGGCGGCGGCATCTCGGGCCTCACGACCGCGTACATGCTGGTGCAGAGCGGGCGGTCCGTCGCCGTCATCGACGACGGCCAGCTCGGCGGCGGGATGACGGCGTTCACGACCGCCCACCTCACCTGTGTGCTCGACGAGCGCTACCACGAAATCGAGCGCCTGCGCGGCGAGGAGAACGCCCGGCTCGCGGCCGAGAGCCACCTGACCGCGATCAACCGCATCGAGACCATCATCGGCACCGAGGCCATCGCCTGCGACTTCGAGCGACTCAACGGCTACCTGTGCCTTGCTCCCGGGGATGACGTCGAGATCCTCGAACGCGAAGTCGCCGCCGCGCAGCGCGCCGGCATCGACGCCAGCATCGTGCACCGGCCCCCGCATCCGTCGCCGGAGCCTGGTCCGTGCCTGCTCTTCCCGAACCAGGCGCAATTCCACCCGCTGAAGTACCTGGCGGGACTGGCGCGCGCCATCGAGCGCGATGGCGGCCGGCTGTTCACGATGACGCACGCCGAGCACCTCGAGGGCGGATCGCCCGCACGCGTCATGGCCGCGGGTCATGTGGTCACCGCCGACGTCATCGTGGTGGCCACCAACACGCCCGTCAACAACCTCGTGACGGTGCACGGCAAGCAGAGTGCGTGGATGACCTACGCCGCGGGCTTCCGTGTCCCACCGGGCGCGCTGCCGCGCGCCCTGTTCTGGGACACCGGGCGTCCGTATCACTACGTCCGGGTCCATGCATCGTCGCTGGGGAACGGGTCCGGCGAGATCCTGATCGTTGGCGGCGAGGACCATCGCACGGGCCAGGAAGAGGACACCAACGAACGGCAAGCGCGGCTCGAGGCGTGGGCGCGCCAGCGCTTCCCGGTGATTGGCGAGCCGGAATACACCTGGGCGGGCCAGGTCATGCAGACCGCCGAAGGCCTGGCGTACATCGGGCGGAACCCGGGCGATCACGACAGCGTCTACATCGTCACCGGCGACTCCGGGACGGGACTGACGCACGGGACGATCGCCGGCATCCTCATCACGGACCTGGTGGAAGGTCGCGACAATCCATGGGAAGGACTCTATGACCCGTCGCGCAAGCTGCTGAAGGCGGTGGGCGGGTACGCCGCCGAGGCCGCCCGCAACACGTCGATGTACGTGGACTACATCACGCCAGGCGATGTCCGGACCGTGGAGGAGATCCCGATGGACAGCGGCGCGGTGGTCAACGAAGGACTGTCGCGCGTGGCCATCTATCGTGACGAGTCCGGCGCGATCCACCGGCGATCGGCGGTCTGCACCCACCTGGGGTGCATCGTCCGGTGGAACCGGGCCGAGCGCACGTGGGACTGTCCCTGCCATGGGTCGCGGTACGACCGCTTCGGCGTCGTGATCAACGGGCCGGCGAACCGCGACCTGGATCCCCGTTAGGTGCATGCGAAACGCGGGTGCCTGGTGGGCACCCGCGTCCCGGAGACCCGGGCGATTGGCGGTCCGGAGGCCGGTGCGCCGGTCGAGCGGGAAGGTCGCGCAGGGGCAGGACGTCGCCGTGGTCGCGCCATCAGCCCTGGTTGCGGGGACCAATGTTGCCTCGGCGATGCCGTCGCGACATTGCTCTGCCGGGCGATCCTCGCCATGCCCTGCGGGCAGTGGTGACCGGTCCCCGCCGGGGTCCGGGGAGGCCCCCGGGGGAGTGCCGCCAGGTATTCCCCGCGGGGAATGGCCTGCCGTCCGCGCGCGTCCTACCGTGAGGCGTCGCGACCCGAGGAGCGCAGCCATGCCGGCCACACGACGCGCGAAGACGAAGACGCGCAAGGGAACCCGCAAGTACGGGAAGTCCGCCTCGAAGACCGTCGCCAGCGCGATGCGCCGGCGCAAGCGCGGGACGCTGCGCAGCGGCAGTGGCGGCAAGGTCACGTCGCGGAAGCAGGCGATCGCGATCGGGTTGTCCGAAGCCCGCAGGAAGGGCGCGAAGGTCCCAAGACGTTAGGCAGCGTCCCCGTCCGGGGCAGGCGCCCTCGACGGCGTTCCCGCGCGGCTTGGCGTGAACGAGGGCGGATCCGAGGCCGGGAAGGAATCGACGTCCGCCTGTTCGACGGGGTCATCGGGACGGGCGGGGGCGGGCTCGACCGGGACGGTGCGGTCCCGCCCGGGTCGGCGGGCCGGTTTCGGTGCCATGGCGATCCTCCTGCGTGACATGAGCCTAACGCGCCCGGTGGATGAGCCCGCCGCGGTCCGTGGATCATGCCCGCGCGAGATAGGGCAGAAGTGCCCCCGCGGCCACTGGCCCGCGCCGCCCGCAACACCTACTCTCCTGCTGCGGGACCGGACTTCCTGATTGCTTACCCTTGATGCGAAGGAGTGGCGCCATGCTCTCGACCATCGCCCTGATCCTGATCGTGCTGTGGCTGCTCGGGATGGTCTCGGCCTACACGATGGGCGGCTTCATCCACATCCTGCTGGTGGTGGCGGTCATCGTGTTCCTGGTGAGGGTCATCCAGGGCCGCAGGCCGGTCGTGTGACCCGGGGCGACGTGCCGGGCGTCAGGCCCGGTGCGTCGCCTGCTGCCGGGCGTCGCTTCGCGACGCGGCCAGCGGAGTGACCGCTCCGATACGGTCGAACATCACCCGCAGGAATTCGAGGTCCACCGGCTTCACGACGACGTGGTCGAAGCCGGCCTCGCGCGCCAGGGCGTGATCCTGCTCGCGACCCCAGCCGGTGAGCGCGATGAGCAGGAGGTCGCGGCCCCAGGGCTGGCGCCGGACTTCGACGGCGAGTTCAAGACCCGTCATTCCGGGCATGCCGACGTCGACGAGCGCGACGTCAGGCAGCGACTCCTGCATCCGTTCGAGGGCGGCAGCCCCTGACGTCGCGCCGCAGCCCTCGTGACCGAAGTGCTCGAGGACGGACAGCAGGCTGTCGACGAGGTCGACGTTGTCGTCGACGATGAGGACGCGGAGTGGCATCGGCGGGAGCGGGTGTGCGGGGTCCCGGAATCCGGTGGAACTCGCCCGCCCTGTATCTCTCCGTCCGCAGGCCCCAAAGTCAAGCGGAGCAGGGCACGCATGCCGAACCCGGCGGCCGGATGTTGCCCAGAGAGGGTAGACGAAGTAGGCCCCAGGGTGGATGTTGGCGGACAGGCGGGTGATGTAGCGTACGAAGCCGGCATGGAGTCCGTATCTGGCGGCCTGAACGGGCCGCCATTTTTTCGGGTACATCCCGGCGCGCGTTCCCGTGTCCCAATCGTACTTTCGCATCGAGCTGCCCGTGGAGTCCCAGAGCGTCCCCGACGAACTGCCACACGAGGACCGCGAGCTGCACCGACTGCAGCGCGTGGCGATGCTGGGTACGCTCGCATCCGGGCTGGGGCACGACCTCCGGAACCTCGTGATGCCGGTCCTCCTTCGCCTGGATGTCGTATCGGCCTCCCCGGACCTGCCGGAGAAGGCCAGGAGTGACCTCGCGAGCATTCGCCAGAGCATCCTGCGGCTGCAACGCCTCGCCAGCGGGTTGCGCCTGCTCGCGTCGGACCCGTTCGACCAGCGTGGTGAGGCACAGCTGACGTCGCTGCACGAATGGTGGCAGGACATGCAGCCCATCGTGATCGATGCGCTTCCCGGCAAGACGGTCATCGAGGTCCAGATCGCGCGCGACCTGCCGCCGGTGGCGGTGCCGCCGGCGACACTGGCCCAGATCCTCATCAACCTCGTGCTCAATTCGCGTCAGGCGATGGGGCAGGAGGCCGCGCCCCGCCTCTGGCTGCACGCGTCCGTGGCCAGGGACTGTGTCATCCTCGACATCCGCGACAACGGGGTCGGGATGGACGCGGAAACGCGCGCCCGCTGCTTCGAGCCGTACTTCACCACCCGCGCGCGCGAATACGCAACCGGGCTCGGCCTGTCGACGGGGCGCGCACTCCTCGCGCGATATGGCGGTGACCTCACGCTCGGCGTCGAAGAAGCCGTTGGCACGACCTTCACGATTACGCTTCCCATCCGGGGCACGATGGCCGTGGGCGACCGGCGCGAACGCCGCCGCGTCCGCCTGCTGATCCAGGATCCGAGGCAGCTGGCGATGCTGAGGCTGCTGGTTCGTCATCGCGGGCTGGTGGAGTTGCCGGCGACCGAGGCAAGTCATGCCGACCTGACGATCTGCGACCCGGAGGCCCTGGCGGCCATCGTGAAGGCAGGGCAGGGAACGACGCGGAACGGGCAGGGGTCGAGCGGTGATATCATCGCCATCGGCACGCCGCCTGACGAATCCGCGGAGCCGGCCGTCCGGTGGGTTGACCCTCGCGATTTCTCGGTGCTCGACGATGTACTCCACTGACATGGATCGTGGCCCCGATGCCGGAAAGCGTGCCGTCGTGGCGTCGGCGCACGTCCAGACGCCGGCGCCGTTCAGCGTGATGTGCATCGATGACAATGTCCAGCTGATCGACGCCCTGGAGCGGCGGCTTCACCTCGAGCCGCAGTTCACCGGGTTGCACCGGGTGGACGACCTGTCCACCTCCGTGGATGTGGCGGCGCGATTGCGCCCGTCGGTCGTGCTCCTCGACATTGACCTGCCGGGTGGCATCGACGCGCTCGGCCTCCTCGACGAGATGATCCGCCGCGTGCCGGAGAGCCGGGTGCTGGTCTTCACCGGCTATCCGAGTGGGGAACTCGTCAGGCGGACGATGTCGCGCGGGGCCTGGGGATTCGTCTCGAAGGGCATCAGCGCCGACCGGCTCATCGCGTCGATCTGCCGTGTCGTCGAGGGGCAGGCGGTCATCGAGCTCGAGGACTAGTCCTTCGCGGCCCACGGGATCACGGAGATCCCCCCGGCACGCTCCAGCACGGCATACCGGACCTCCTCGAACCTCGTCAGGCCCGCTTCCTTGCGGGCGGCCTCCATGATGTCGTCGCGGTCGACCCGCGCGCGCGCCGCGGCCTCCTCGTCGAGGATCCCCTCGCGCACCAGCACGGTCGGGATGTCATCGAGCCACCGGGACGCGATCCGTGAACGATCCTTGATGAAGCCCAGCAGCGCGTCGAGTCCCACCAGCGTCAGGACGATCAGGCCCGCATTCGTCAGGCTGTGATCCTCGCCAACGAGCGCCTGCTGCACCGCCTCGCTCAGGATGAGGAGGACAACGAGGTCGAAGGTGGTGAGCTGGGCGAGCGTCCGCTTCCCGGCGAGTCGCAGCGCGAACAGGACGAAGAAGTAGATGATCGCCGCGCGCAGCACCGTGGAGGAGACGGCGACCCCGGGGACCTGCCACGCGAATGCACCCGCCACCAGGAGGGCGCCGATGAGCGCCCAGGCACCGCGTCGCAACCGTTGGAGGAGCCGGTCGAAGCTGGTGTCATCCCCGAACCGGGGAGGAGTGTCGTCGTCACCGGAGCGGTGCCTGGCCATGGGCGGCTCGCGTGACTGGCGGCCGGCGCGCTCCGTGCCGGGCCTGTAACACCGGCACGGCGACGGAGCGTTCCGGCCGCGAGGTCAGCAGAGTTGCGAGTCGTCGAACCGGAACGACCGCAGTCGACCCGTGCCACTGCGTGTCAGCACGATGGTGTACGAACGGCCGGCCTCCAGCCCGACGTTGGGGATCGAGTGCAGGAGCCGGTTGCCGTCCTCGGTCCGGACCTCCAGCGTCCCGCGCCACGGCGGTAGCGTCGCGAAGCCCGCCTCGCTGGTGAAATTGACGCCGTCGAACAGGGTCTCGCCGCCGCGCCTGATCACGGCGATCTCGCCGATGCCGCGTGCGGCGTGAACCACCCGCACCCGGGCATTCGCGGAATCGGGCGCGATTTCGTCACGCAGGATGCGGGTCTCCCATCCCGTTGTTCCGCTGTCGCGCATGACCACGATCGTGTAGCGGAAGCCATCGGTGAGCATCTCGCGGTTCGTGGCCAGGGGCTCGAATGTCCCCGAGTCCGTGGTGCCGACCTGGAAGGTGACCCAGTTCCGGTCGATGGTTTCGTACGGGGTGACCGTGCCATACGCGGCGGTGGCGAGGGCATGGGCCTCATCTGCCCGGACGATCACGCGCCCGGCGTCAGGCACCGCGTTCACGACACGCACCAGGGCGACGCCGCGCCGGTCGGCGGAGTCGCCGGACATGGACCGGGACACCTCGCCAGTGGAGGTCCGGGTGCTGACCTCTTCCCCGGTTTGTGCGTCACGGCAGGCGCTGGTGCCGAATGCGGCGATCACGAATGCGGCGGTCGCCAGGAGGTGCGTTCGCATGTCACTTCTCCAGGTGCATCGGCGCGGGTGCGCTGGTGCGACGCCACGAGGACCGCACGGGGCGCGGGGTCATCACGCCACGCCGCAGGAGCGAGTCCACCCATGCCTCCACGCTGGCCCGGTCCCGTCGCCAGAGGCGCTGGAGCATGCCGACGAGCTGCTGCCGGTGACCGGCCGCCCGGATGATGTCGTTATGAAGGAGGATGCCGCGAAGCACCGAGAAACGGCCGCGCCATTCGTGCAAGGCGCCGGCGATGACGAGCAGGACCGGCCACGGGCCCGCCTGACGGCGTTGCCTGGCAGCTGCCGGCCACTGCATTGAAAGCATGGAGCCCATGGACGTGTTCTCCGCTTGAAGGCTCGCGCAAGGTGCGCGATGCCGCGGGGGCGTGCCATTTCCCACGAGTGGTGATTCTGGCTAGGCCGGTCGGGTAGGCCGCGATGCCGGGCGTGGCCGTTCGGTCTGCGCCCCACGGCACAAGGCAACGGTCGGCAACGGGACGCCCCGGACACCGTACTGGTGCCCGGGGCGCCGCTGCATAACGAGACCCTCGCGGACTCAGCCGGCCGTCGTACCGCTCGACCCCGCCTTGCGGCTCCGCTCCTGCCCCTCGCCCGTCGAGTGCCCTTCGCGATCGGGAGCGCGCTTGACCTCGCGGTCTCCCTGCATGCCGGAGGACGAGCCCTCCGCGCGCTTCACCCGGACCTGGTTCTGGACCTCCGACACGCCGAAGACCTGCTCGGCAACGTCCTCGGCGAGTCGCTTGCTGCGGCGATCCTCCACCGTACCGGTGAGCGTGACCTCACCACCCTGCACCTTGACCTCGAGGTCACTGGCATCGATCGCCGGATGCCGGGCGAGCGCCTCATTCACTTCGTCGCGGATCCTTTCATCGGAGCGCTTCCAGCCCCTGGGACCCTTCCCCGCATGGGACTGCGGTTCCGGCGATCCCGGCCGAGCGCTTCCACCCTGTGACCGGTACTGGCCCTGCGACTGCGTGCCGAACTCGTCGTACTGGGGCGACCAGCCATCGGCCTGCCCGGAGCGAAAGCCGCCCCCATAGGGTGAGGTGCCGCGCTGGCCGAGTTCGCCCTGTTCCCCGCGGTTCAGGTTGCCGAACTGGCCCGGCTGGAACGACGTCTGGCCCGGGCGTTCGCTGTCCCAGGTGGATCGGCCGTACTCATCGACCTGGCCGTATGCATAACGATTCGATCGCTGGCCACCGGGCCGCTGGGAGCCCTGCATGCCCCGGTCGTCATGCTCATCCCACGATTCGCCGTACCCCGACGCACGGGCGGAGCGGCGGCCCTGCTCGTACTCGCCGGCCCCACCCTCGCTTCCCCACGACCCACGTTCGTCCTCGCGGGCGCCGTACTCCCGGCCGGACATCCCTCCACGGCCCTCGTGCTCGTCGCGCCAGCGCTCGTCCGGTCCGCCGCGGCGCATGCCGCCGGCACGCGAACGGTCCCCTTCATCGTACGTGCGATTCCGTGACCACATGATTCCCTCCCTGCTGCAGCGTGGCGGAGTACCCGCGACCGGGCGCAGCCCGGCGGGGCGCTCGCATGAGGCCCGAGGTTAGCCGTCGCCGGTTGGGAGGCGCAATTCAGCGCCGGTGATACATCGCCGTCCGCCCTGTGGGGCAGGAGCGGGGTCGTCAGAGCGGGCGCACCAGCCCGCGTCGAATCGCGATGGTGATGGCTTGCGTGCGGTCGCGCGCGCCCAGCTTCTGCAGGATCGCCTTTACGTGCGCCTTGACGGTGCCTTCGCTGACGAACAGGGTATTCGCGATCTCGAGGTTCGACTTTCCTTCGGCGACGCCACGCAGGACCTCTTCCTGTCGCGGCGTGAGTGTCTCGGACGCCACGTGGTCGGCGAGCTTGGCGGCGATCTCGGGCGAGATCGCCTTCCGGCCCGCGTGCACTGCGCGGATGGTCTCGACGAGACGCGCCGAATCGACATCCTTCAGGAGGTAGCTCGAGGCGCCGGCGCGCAGGCCGCGGAAGACCTCCTCATCCGTATCGTACGTCGTCAGGAGAATGACCCGTGCATTCGGGTTCTCATCGCGCATCGCCTGGGTCAGCTGGACGCCGTCCATTGGTGTCATGCGCAGGTCGAGGATGGCGACGTCGGGCTTCAGTTCGCGGAACGCCTTCAGGCCGGCAGCGCCGTCTCCGGCCTGCGCCACCACCTCGAAGTCGTCGACCGCGTTGAGCACGGCAGCGAGTCCCTCGCGGAGGATCGTATGGTCGTCGACAAGTAGTATCTGGATCGGTTCTGCGGTCATAGTCGTTGAGGGGGCACTCGCCCTCAGGGATGGCTGAAGCACGGTGAACCTCTGGAACGAAAGGAAGCCTAGGGCAATGTCTTACGCTACGATCATCGCGCCAAACCCGCTGTGAGGTAAGTCGTGCCGAAACGAACCCAACCGCTCGTCGCCAACATGGCCCCGGAAACCGCCGAACTCAACCATGCTGTCTTTACGGCGATCGCCCATGACCTGGGCGGTATCGCCGGAGCGCTCGATCTCCGTGCCTCGGCCCTGGCGCACATCATCCCGGAGGCGGATGGGTTGGCCCTCCACACCCTGTCGGACCAGGTCCGGCTCGCGAATCGCGGGGTGCGATTGGTGAGGGGTCCATCCGATGGGGGGGACCTGCTGATGCCGTCGCGTACCCAGTCGCTCGAGGAATGGTGGGCTCTCACCTCGGGTTTCACGAACGTGGTCCTGCCGCGCGGCGTGGGCGTCGAAGTCCGCTGGGACACGGTCCACCGGCTCAGCGCTCCGCGCGCAGCCTCGCTGACCTGGGTCTGGCTGGCGGCCTGCAAGGAACTGGTCGAGATCGGAATCGCGGTGCCGTGCACCGTCTCACTGCGGGGAGCCGGGCTCGGGGAGGACATCGTCCTCACCGCGGAGCTTCCGGGGGACCGGGTCGTGCTGAAGAACGGGTCGCAACGGCAGTCCCGCTGGCGGCGGTACGCCGAGCAGGTGGCCGGGGGCCAGGGAATGTCGATGCAGGGCTGGAAGAAGGTCGACGACCTGACGCAGTGGCGTTGTGCCCTCGCCGCACAGTAGCTGAACCGGCCCGATCCGGGTCGCCGCCCCTGACGGGTGTCTGCAGGTCACCCTGCCGCCGATCGCCAGGCGGTCCCTGAGTCCGGAGGTGCATGATGTCCAGGCCTGGTTCGCTGCTCCCGTTGCTGTTCTTCGTGGCGTCCTGCGGCAATCCGGCGTCGCCCGATGGAGCGCCGGACGCCATCACCGAACTGCCGCGCCAGCTCTCGGCGACCGAGACGGAGATGATCGGGGCAGCGAACACCTTCGGCGTCTCGCTGCTCAAGGCGGTCAACACGTCGTTCGCCGACTCCAACGTCTTCCTGTCGCCCTTGAGCGCGTCGATGGCCCTGGGGCTCGCGATGAACGGTGCCGAAGGCACGACGTTCGAGGAGATGCGGTCGACGCTTGGCTTTGGTCCGCGCAGCCATGCGGAACTGAACGCGGCGTACCAGTCGCTCATCGCGTTGCTGCGCGGGCTGGACCCGAAGGTGGAGTTCCGGATCGCGAACGCCGTCTACTATGACGTCGTCGACCTGGCGACCGTGGAGCCGGTGTTTCTCGATGAGTCGCGCGAGTACTTCGATGCCGAGGTCCGCGGCATGGATTTCGGCGTTCAGGGCGCCGTCGACACGGTGAACGCGTGGGCCAGCCGGCAGACCAACGGGCGCATCCCGAGGGTACTCGACGAGATCCGACCCGAGATCGTGATGCTCCTGATGAACGCGATCTACTTCAAGGGCGACTGGCGGGCGGGCTTCAAGGCGGCCGAGACGCGCAGCGAGCCGTTCACGACGCATACCGGGGCCCAGGTCACGGTTCCCCTCATGCACCGCGAGGGAGGCTTTCGCGCAGGGCGGATCGCCAACGCGGTGGTGGCCGAGCTGCCGTACGGCGGCGACGCGTACGCGATGACCATCCTGCTGCCTGACGAGGGGGTCGACGTCAATGCGTTCGTGGCGGGGCTCGGGCCGACGGTGTTCGAGGACGCCGCGTCCTCCCTCGGCGACAGCAAGGTCGGCATCTACCTGCCGAAGTTCCGGCTGGCGTGGGAAGACACGCTGAACGACGAACTGAAGTCGATGGGCATGCAGCAGGCCTTCAAGCCTGACGAGGCACACTTCACCCGGATCAGCGGCCCCCTGGGCGACCACCTGTACATCGACTTCGTCAAGCAGAAGGCGTTCGTGGACGTGAACGAGGTCGGCACCGAGGCCGCGGCGGTGACGGTGGTGGGCGTCGGGGTCACCTCGGCACCGGTGCCCGTGCGCATCGACCGTCCGTTCGTGTTCGCCATCCGCGAGCGGCTCTCCGGCACGATCCTGTTCCTGGGAAAGATCGTCGAGCCCAAGGCCGCCGGCTGACCCGGGAAGTCACCACGGCCACCGGCGCTGGTCCTTCGCGCCGATGGCCGATGGAAGCCTCGCGGCATGTCGCAACGCGTCAGGCCATCTTCGCCAGCAGGCGATCGAGGGCCGCGTAGCTCTCGTTGAGTCCCTGCTCCATGCCGGAGTGCAGCATGCCGTCGCGCTCCGCGTTCGAGAAGAAGAGCGACGTGTTCACGACGCGCGTGCGGCCGTCGCCGAGATCCTCGAACTCGGCCGTCTCGAGGACCACATACCCGGGCATGCCGTCCCATTCGAACGTCTGGACGAGGCGATCCTGCGGCGTCACTTCGCGGAACCGGCCCTCGAAGCCATTGACTCCCTCGGGGGCGTGCTCGACAAACCTCCAGTGCCCGCCGCGCTCCAGCTCGAACCGTTCGATCACGACGTTGTTGCCGCGTCCCCACCACTGGGCCAGCAGCGTGGGCTCGGTGAAGGCGCGCCAGACGCGGTCGCGCGGGGCGTCGAAGGTGCGTTCGATACGGATTTCGCGCTCGGTCGGCGTGGTGACCTGCGCGGGAACCAGCGTGGTCTTCATGATCATTCCCTCCTGGTGCGCTCGAGGAACTCCCCGAGCCGGTGAAAGCGTCCTTCCAGCATCTCCTGGTAGTTCATGATCCAGCGCATCTCCTCGTCGAGGCGGCGGGGCCCGACCCGGCACGTCCTCACCCGACCGACCTTCTCGGTGGTGACCAGTCCGGCATCCTCGAGCACGTGCACGTGCTTCTTGATACCAGTGAGGGTCATGTCGAATGCCACCGCGAGGTCGCTGATCGAACAGTCGCCCTTGCCAAGGCGCTGGAGGATGCCGCGTCGGGTCGGGTCCGAAACGGCTGCGAACGTGAGGTCGAGGTGTGGAGAATACTGAACCATATGGTTCAGTATATGCTTTCACCTCACGGCACGCAAGACCGGATCTGCCACCGCCGTCAGGGGCGTCGGTTCCCCTCGCGGAGGTCGGCAAGGCGGCGCTGCAGGAATCGCTGCTCGGGCGCCTGGCCGGCCAGCGTCAGCGCAACCTCATAGGACGCGACGGCATCGGCGGTGCGACCCAGCCGGCGGAGCAGGTCGGCGCGTGCCGAGTGTGCCAGGTGATACTCGGCCAGGTCGCCGCGGGCGAGGATGTCGTCGATGAGCCTGACACCGGCAGCAGGCCCATCGCGCATGGCCACCGCGACCGCGCGGTTCAACTCGACCACCGGCGTCGGCGCCGTGCGCATCAGCACGTCGTACAGGCCGGTGATCTGCCGCCAGTCGGTCTGGCCGGCCTCCGGCGCCTCGGCATGGATCGCCGCGATCGCCGCCTGCAGCGCATACGGTCCCACGCGCCCCGACGTCAACGCGCGCTCCACCAGGCGGCGTCCTTCCTCGATCTGGGCCCTGTTCCACAGCGTGCGGTCCTGGTCGTCGAGCAGGACCAGGTCCCCATCGGGCGACACGCCGCGCGTCGTGCAGGAGCATCAGGGCCAGGAGGCCGATCACCTCGGGCTCGGCGAGCAGTCCCGCCAGCAGCCTGCCTAACGTGATCGCCTCGGCGGACAGGTCGTTCCGGAGGATGCCGCTGCCTGACGACGCCGAATAGCCTTCGTTGAAGACGAGGTAGACCACGTGCAGCACGCCCTCCAGGCGGGCGGGCAGGTCGGCCCGGGTCGGCACCTGGTACGGGATCCGCGCGTCGCGGATCTTGGCCTTGGCACGGACGATCCGCTGCGCGAGCGTGGGGGCCGGGGTCAGGAAGGCGCGCGCGATCTCTTCGGTCGTGAGGCCGCAGACCTCGCGCAGCGTGAGGGCGACCTGCGCGTCCCGGCCCAGCGCGGGATGGCAGCAGGTGAAGACCAGCCGCAGGCGATCGTCCTCGACCCGCTCATCGTCGTCCGGCTCCGCGGCACCGGCACCCTCGGACAGCCGCTGCAGGACCGGCGCGAGCCTGGTGTCGAACGTCGCCCGGCGGCGCAGGCGATCAATCGCCCTGAACCGGCCCGTCGAGACGAGCCAGGTGCGCGGATTGGCCGGCACGCCCTCCACGGGCCAGCGCTCCAGCGCCGTCGTGAACGCGTCCTGCATCGCCTCCTCGGCGAGGTCGAAGTCTCCAAGGAGCCGGATGAGCGTCGCGAGGATGCGGCGCGAGTCGGATCGATACAGTTCCTCGATCCGCCCGCGCGCGTCCCCGGACTCGACGCTCACGCGCCGATCACCCCTGGTCGAACTCCATGACCGGGCGGATCTCCACCGATCCGTACCGCGCCGACGGAATCTTCGCCGCCACCTGGATGGCGTCGTTGAGGTCGCGGGCGTTGATCAGGTAGTAGCCGCCGAGCTGTTCCTTCGTCTCGGCAAAGGGCCCGTCGGTCGTGGACACCTTGCCATTGCGGATGCGGACCGTGGTGGCGGTGGCCACCGGCTGCAGCGCCTCGCCGCCAAGATGTTGGCCGCTCTGCTTGATGCCCTCGGCAAAGGCGAAGTACTCGCCAAACACGGCGTCCGCTTCGTCCTTGGGCATGGTCTCCCAGGCTTTCTCGTTGTCGTAGATCAGGCACAGGTAGCGCATGGTCGTTCTCCCAGGTGTGAGTGCAGTGGTCCCGCTGGACCCATTAGTCGAACGGACCCGGCGCAATTCGACACGGGATCTGGGAGAAGGAGAAACCGTATCGGGACGGGCCGTAACGACGGGGTCGCGGGCCGTGTCCCGACGGCTGTCCGCCTGTCGTCAGTTGCCACCGAGGAGTTGCTGGATCATGCGATCCAGGGCCCGGGTGTTGGCGATCCAGCGGGTGACGATCACCAGGTCGTTCACCGGGTCCACGTAGATGATGTTGTTCCCGGCGCCGAGGTGGTAGAACGCCTGCTCGGGTGCGCTGGGCAGGGCGCGCCGGCCCGTGTTGAGGAAGTAGTTCATGAAGCCGTAGCCGGTGTTGACGCCGGGTGTGGTCGCCATGCGGATCCACTCCTCCGAAAGGAGCTGGCGGTCGCCCCATTTTCCCTTGCGGAGGGTGAGGTACCCGAAGCGCGCCATGTCGCGGGCGTTGATGATCATCCCACCGCCCCAGTGCGCGCCGCCCGACATCGACTGCACGAGCTGTCCGTCGAGGACGACCCACGAGTTGTCGTAGCCGTACCAGCGCCAGGTATTGGAGGCGCCGATCGGATCCATGACGGACTCGCGCAGCACCTGGGGGAGCGGCCGGCGCCAGACCATCAGCGAGGCGAGGGCAAGGGCATTCACGCGCACATCATTGTAGGTGTAGACGGTGCCGGGTTCATTGCGGGGCCGGACCTTCCACTGCTCGAGGTCACCCCGCGGCCGGTCGGCCCAGTCGGGTTTTCCCCAGAGGGTGCCCTGCCAGTCGCTCGTCTGGCGGAGCATGTGGTCCCATGTGATCTTCGCGTTATGCTCCGACGCGAACGGCTCGAGAAGCTCGAAGGCGTCATACGCGACGCCCTTCGTCGGCGGGGCCCCGGCCGCGGACGGTGGACCCATGACGCTCGCCGGCACGGGGGCGAGCGGCGCCGCCGCTGACGGCGCGCCCTTGAGCGCGAGCACCGGGGGCACGTACAGCCGCACCGGGTCCTTGAGGTCGCGGATCATCTTGCGGTCGTACGCCAGCCCGACCGTCGTGGAGACGAAGCTCTTCGTCACGCTGAAGGTGTTGTCGGGCCGGTCGGGATCGCCCCATTCGGCCACGACGTACCCGCGCCGGATGATGAGCCCGGCGGCGGTGCCGCGCGTGCGGAACGGGCCCACGGCCTCGCCGTGCGGCTCCTGCCCGAACGACGTGAGGTGATTCGCGAGCAGGTCACGCGGGCTGGTCGGCTCGGCGGCGATCGCGAGTTTCACCGCCGAGTCCACGCCGGCCTGGGTGAGCCCGACCTGCGCGGGGGAACGCTTCTCCCACGTGCCCGGCGGTGGGTAGTAGGTCCCCTGTGCCGCTGCCACGCCCGCGAAGAGCAGTGAGGCGACGACGACGAACGTCGATGGGACGTGCCACGAGCGTGGAACGGACGCAGGCATTTGAGGACTCCGGGGGCAGGGATCGCGAAGTCAGCTACAGTGCCCGCCCGGAGGGAGGATCGCAAGCCACTGCCACGACGCTTGCCGCCGAGGCTGGGGCTGGTTCCCCCTGGTCCGGGGCCCGGGATGGTGGGTGGAGTCTGTTGCGTCCCGCCGGGAAGTGGTAGCGTAGCGAGCGTGTACGCCACCTGCCTGTACTGCCACGGCCACCTCGGCCGGAACGAGATGCTCCCGCGCTTCCCCGTGGGCAAGCGGCTCGCGTTCGACAGTGGCCGGGGCAGGCTGTGGGTGGTGTGCCGTCACTGCGCGCGGTGGAACCTCACGCCGGTCGAGGAGCGCTGGGACGCCATCGAGGAATGCGAGCGTCGCTACCGTCGCACCCGCATCCGCGTGTCCACGGACAACATCGGGCTGGTCGAGCTGCCGGACGGGATGACGCTCATCCGCATCGGGAAGCCGTTGTGGCCGGAGTTCGCGGCGTGGCGGTATGGGCGTCGCTTTTCGCGCCGGCGGGTGAAGACCGGGCTGGCGGCCGGGTCGGTCGTGACCGGCGCCCTCGGCGCCACGTTAGGCGCCGTCGCGGCGGGGTTCGGCGGTGCCGCGTTCATTGCCGCGTACGCCGCCGGTCTCTGGGTCATGGACGAGGGCCACAAGCGGCGGCCGGTGACGACGTTCCGCTTCCGCGACCGGTGGTGCCACCTCACGCAGGACCACGCTGAGGCGACGCGGATCTTTTCCGATGGCGGCGGCGGGAAGTACGGGCTGGCGTTCCACCATGCGGCGGGCGTGGAACTGTTGCGCGGGCCCGAGGCCAGGCACGTCCTGGGGCGCGTGATCCCGACACTCAGCCCGTTCGGTGGTGACCGTCGCCAGGTGACCGGCGCCATCGAGTTGATCGACCGGGCCGGGAGCGCCGAGATGTGCATCCGCGACACGCTGGAGCATGCCGTGCATCGGAGCGGGTTCTTCACCGAGCTGCCGGTGCCGGCGCGCCTTGCGCTGGAGATGTCGCTGCAGGAAGACGGCGAGCGGCGTGCGCTGGATGGCGAACTGGTGGCGCTCGAGCGGGCGTGGCGCGAAGCGGAGCAGATCGCGGCGATCGCGGACAGTCTGCTGATGCCGGGTGATGTAATCGAGCGGATTTCCGGGATCCGGCGCGGTCAGCAGCGCCCGGCTTTTGTGTTCGGCTGAGGGTCAGCCGGTCAGGGCCTCCCGCTGCTGGCGGTGAGTCTTCCCGGGCGACCGGCTGCATTCTGGGTGGGACCTGTCCGAAACGACGCGGAGGTCCTGGTGTGGTGGGGGAGGGGCGCTGAGACCAGGAACGGGCTATTCTGGACCGGTCCAGTCATTTCCCAGGTACCAGCCCAAGATCCGTTTGGCTTCCGGGACGGCATTTTCGCATGTCCGCAAGAGTGCTTATCATTGGCTTAGCTTCAGCGACGGCTGTCGCCCAAGTGGGGTCGGCGCAGACGCCCATCCCAGAATGGCGATTGAGTGCGCAGCAGCTCGTCATAGACGGCACGATCTCGTCGCTGCACCGCGTACGCGGTGCTGCAATCCTCAGCGACGGCAAGATTGTCCTCGCCGACGCAGGCAACAATCGTCTGTTGCTCTACTCAGTCGATGGTGCCCAAATCCGAGTGTTGGGACGCGAAGGAACTGGGCCCGGGGACGTTCAGCTGATTTGGGACTTGGCGGTCCTCTCCGACACCATCCTCACTTACGACACGGGTCTTAGTCGCGTATCGCTCTGGACTCCCACAGACGGATTTGTGCGATCGACTTCGCTCGCGAGCATGCCCGGTCAGATGCTTGAACTCAGAGCCTTCGTTACTCCAAGTGAGTTCGTGGTAACCAGAAGAACTGCACGCGCTCAAACGAGCAAAGGTCTTTTCACTGATACGGTCTCTGTCCTGCGCTTCCATGCATCGCCTCAAGCGA
Organism: Gemmatimonadaceae bacterium; assembly: GCA_030835125.1. Taxonomy (GTDB): domain Bacteria; phylum Gemmatimonadota; class Gemmatimonadetes; order Gemmatimonadales; family Gemmatimonadaceae; genus JABWBJ01. The sequence goes on from JAUQWM010000005.1 coordinate 141,562, forward strand.
TATCTGAAATTGAGCGACGGGCGTGGGATCAGAGGTACTTCTACCCACAGGGAAACGGTGCAACCACGTACGTGACGCCGTTCCTTGGATCGGCGCATGTTGCGGTCGCGGGGCGTCATATCTTGACGGTGCCGCTGGCTGGAGCTGAGGTGGTGATCCGCGCGTTCGATGACGGAGACACCGCAGTGATCCAGCTTCCGGTAAGTCGGCGACCCTTCGACCGCACTCTGGTCAATGCGTACCGAGACTCTCTTCTTCGCCTGAGGCGTCAATCAACAGTGCCAATGCCAGGAGCTGAGCAACGTATTCACGATGTTTTCGGACCCGCTTTCCCGTTGCCGAGGCTCCGCCCCGTCATTGAGAACGCGAAAACAGTTGGCGCCGATGTGTGGCTCCGCACATTTGAGGGCACTGGCAGCGCAGTTGATTGGTACGTGATCAATCCTTCAGCCAAGCGTCTGGTAGCCCGCCTTTCACTGCCAGCAAGTTGGCGTCTGCTTGGTGGAACAGGTGGCAAGGTCCTCATTCTGAAGCGCGACGCAGATGGTGTGGAGTCAGTGTCTGTTCACGCAATTCTGAGAACGCCGTGACTGTGACAGCAACCGGCCGGAAGCCTAACGGGCGTTGCCGCAGACGGCGGAGCTATGTACGTGCGGAGGCGTTCGCTTGCGTTCACGTCCACCGCGCGGCTTTGTTGGATCCGTCGCAGCTGAACGCTATCCGTTAGGCTGAACAGACAAGCGACCGAGAGCTTGCCATCGCACACATGAAGAAGCTGGCAGTCGTCTCAGTAAGCATCCTGGCCGGCGTGAACGCAGGCTACGCACAAGCGCGAGCCTGTGTAACGCCGACTCCGCTCGCGGTTGAACGAATCCGACCAGACGCCGGCGCGGTCACTGGGGTCGTCACCAATGCGGAAGGGTGCCCGCTAGCGGGAGGCGTCGTCTATGTTCTGCGTCGTCCGGGCGATGCGCGCGAGTTGAGGCTCGCCGCGAGCACTCTCGATTCGCTGGGTCGGTTCCGATTCGATAGTCTCCCAGCTGGTGATTTGTGGATTGCTGTGTTGGTCATCGAGTACCTGCAACAAGTGCATCAGCTCTACTCTGCGCCAAGCGCCGTCGATACCATGCTTGTGGTGTTGCGGCGCAGCCGGTTCAACCTGAGCCCGATCCGCGTCCCACCGCCCGAAGTGCCTTAGTCCAAAGCCCGTCAACCATGTCCTCGACGCAGAATGCGTCCGCGCTGGCGAAGCGCTCGGTGTCGGTCCAGCTGGTACTCGGAAGCCGTCCTGGGGAGCGGGCAGGCCCTCCTCAGCGAGCCGCGACGTTCGTGGCTCTTCCTTGTCCTTGCTGCCGCCGCCGTTGTCGCGGTTGCGCTCTATGAGCGTCTGCGGAAAGACCATCCTCCTGGCGTTCCACGACAGTCACTCGTTGTCCCGATGGCCCTGGCGGCCGCGAGCTGGGGAATCGCTGGCTTTGCGCTTACGGAATTGCGTCTCTGGTTGAGATAAGCGCCCGGGGAGCGACCGTCGATTGCGGGCTAACAGACTTGCTGCCGACAGGTGATGGCAGGGATATGCGTGACATCACAATGGTTTGAATCACACGAGGAGGAGTGGTGCAGCGATCGATGCTTGTAGGTATGACGGTGTGCCTCATCGCCCTGACCGGCGTGGTCGCGCCCGCCAAGGCACAGCGGCCCGACAGCACATCGCTTCGGCCGACCACAGTGATAGTGAAGATCGCCAACGACCCTACCCCTGACTACAACGGGACATACCGTGCCTCGGGCGTGTCCACGAAGTGCGGTCTGGCCGATTACGGCTTTCCGCACCGCCTCAATTCATTCGCGGTCATGTTTCCGGATGACACTACCACGATCGCGGTTACCTCGGTGAACTTTGACGCCGATACCCTCAAGAGCGGCACAACTGTCAACAGCTTCTACCTGTCGGTCGGGGTCCGCGTCGGCCAGCGTGGGACGCCCCCTGCATACGTCGTTCGGGCCAACCGACCACAGTTCAATGAGCCCGGAACGGCGACCCGCACCACGACACCGACGGGTTCCGACTCGCTGACGGTCACGGGGACTGCGACCAAGGGCACCAAGGTCGACGTAGAAATGACGCTCGTCTGTCACCCGTAGGGGCCTGCCGCGGAAGGCGAGGGTCCGAAAAAACGGCGTCCTCCTTCTCTTCACCAAGGGACTGGCGCCGCATGCGATCCACGTCTTGTCCGAGACGGTCCCTCAAAGACACGCCCTGCAGCAGCTTCCGACCGGGCGTGGTCAGAGCCGAGGTGTGGAGAGTCAGCCTGAGCGGGGCCCGTTCACGCGGAGGCGCGGGGACGCGGACGCGTTCTTACGATGGAAGCAGCCAGCCGCTAGGTTCTGCCGGCTGACGCGCGTTCCCCCCCAACGGAGTCCTCCCTCATGTTGCGCCCACCGCTCATTACCGGCGGCGTCGAGTAGGTCGCGATGAACGGGACACCTCCGCGACTCGCCGCCGCCCTCGCCGGCCGGTACCGCATCGAACGTGCCCTCGGCGCCGGCGGGATGGCCACGGTCTACCTCGCCGCCGATCTCAAGCACGACCGCCGGGTCGCGATCAAGGTCCTGAAGCCCGAACTCGCGGCGGTGCTGGGCGCCGACCGCTTCGTGGTCGAGATCAAGACCACGGCGGCGATGAGCCATCCGCACATCCTGCCGTTGTTCGACTCGGGTGAGGCGGACGGGTTCCTGTTCTATGTCATGCCCTACGTCGAGGGCGAGACGATCCGCGAGAAGCTGAACCGCGAGACCCAGTGTGGCGTGGGCGAGGCGGTGCGGATCGCGCGGGAAGTGGCCGACGCGCTGGACTACGCCCATCGGCACGGCGTGATCCACCGGGACATCAAGCCCGAGAACATCCTGCTCCACGACGGGCGGGCGATGGTGATGGACTTCGGCATCGCCCTCGCCGTCTCGGCCGCGGCCGGCGGCCGCATGACCGAGACCGGGCTGTCGTTAGGTACCCCGCACTACATGTCGCCGGAGCAGGCGACGGCCGACAAGGCCATCACCGGGCGCTCCGACATCTACAGCCTGGCGAGTGTGCTCTACGAGATGCTCACCGGGGAGCCCCCGCACATGGGCACCTCGGCGCAGCAGATCATCATGAAGATCATCACCGAGCCGGTGCGGCCGGCCTCCGAGTTGCGCCGGGCGATCCCGCCTCACGTGGCGGCCGCGCTGGCACAGGCCCTCGAGAAGCTGCCGGCGGACCGGTTCGACAGTGCGAGAGCCTTCGCCGAGGCGCTGGCTGATCCGGCGTTTGCGGCCGGCTCACGCGGAGCCGATGCGGGCCCGGTGCTCTGGCGCCGGTGGTTGGGTGATCCTCGCTCCATCGCCACGATCGCGATTGGCGTGGCCGGGATCGTGCTGGCATCGACCATCGGGCGGCCCGCACGACAGGCGATTCCGACGGAGTACGACGTCAGCCTCCCCGACTCGGCCGGCATGATGACGCCGTCCCGGGACGTCGGTTTCGCCGTCTCGCCCGCCGGAGACTTCGTCGTGTACGAGACGGTGCGGCAGGGCCGGAGTGAGCTCTGGTATCGGTCGCTGCTCGACGCCATCGTCAGGCGGATCCCCGGCACCGATGATGGGTCCCAGCCGGTGATCTCGCCCGACGGCACCCGCATCGCGTTCTTCCGCCCCGGAGACGGCGCATGGACCGTCGAAATGCTCCCGGTCGACGGCGGCACTTCGACAACGATCGGCCGCGGCACCGGCCTCATCCAGAAGCTGTTCTGGCCAACGGCGGGACGGATCCTGGTCCTCCAGGACAACGGCAGTGTCGCCCGCGAGCTCGATCCGGAGCGGGGACCGGTCTCGTCGGTCGGGATTCGGTACTGTGAGGACCAGGCGGCGATTCCGGGAGGAGACGGCCTGCTCTGTGGTGGGGGAGCGAACAAATGGGGCTACCGGGTCGCGATCGGTGACACCGCTTTCGAACAGCGGTTCTGGCGTGCGGAGGACAGGAACCGGGTGTTCGGTTCATCGTTCCGAGTCGTCGATGGGCGCTATCTGACATACGTGTCCCTCAGCGGCGACCTGCTCGCGGCACCGGTGGACCTCGAGACCGGTCGCGTGGGTCGAGCCGTGCGGATGGCGAGCGGACTCGGACTCGCCGATTTCACCGGGACGGCGAGCTATGCGATCTCTGCGTCCGGTACCCTGGTGTACGCCCAGGGGGACAACCAGTCGGTCGGGCACCTGGTTCACCTGGGCGATGCGGGAATCGACACGCCGCCACTCGGCAGGGAGGCGTTCCTCACCTTCGAGTACAGCCCCGACGGGCGTCGCCTCGCCGCGGTGGTCGAGGGGCTCGAGGGCATGGAGCTCCGGATCTATGACCTCCCGTCGGGCCGATACCGGACCTGGATCCGGCGGCCGACCCTCGTCAGTCCGCTCTGGAGTCCCGCGGGCGACCAGTTGCTCTTTGGCGACACCGACTCGCTCTTCCTCGGCTCGCCGGATCGGTCCGGCGCTCCGGAGTTCGTGGGGCACGTACCGGGAGGATTCCAACCGGTGCGGTGGATGTCCGACAATCGGGTCTACGGCCTCCGGTACCGTCCGAACTCCGCGCTCGTTATGCGCGTCGACGTCAGGCCCGTGACGGTCGACTCGCTCTTTTCTGACACCGGGTTCCCCTGGCCGTCGGCCGACGGACGGTGGATCGCCTACAGCAACAACGCCTACACCGAGGCCTGGATCGAGCCTCTTCCGCGCGACGGCCGCCGGTTCGTGGCGGCTGCCGGGAATCTGGAAGACCTTCAGTGGCTGTCGGCGTTCGAACTCGGCGTGCCGATCACGGACGGACTTCGGACGCGGATGGAGCGAGTGACGGTCGAACCCACGGCGAATCCGCCGGTGCGCAACCGGGGCCGGTGGGCCGACGCACCCGAGTTTCGCGACACGAACGGGCCGTCGTTCGCGGTGGCGCCGAGTGGAGGGGTGATCTACCTGCGGGGTGCCGCCGACCGGCCGGCCCCCTACCTCCGCGTGTCGCCGGGGTGGGTGGAGCGGATGAAGAGGCTGGTGGACGAGGCCAACCGCTGATCCACCGAGACATGGTCGCCCTCTACTTGGTCCAGATCAGGACCACTCCGCAGCTGCCGTTCATCGGCTGAAACTCCGGCGGTGCCCCGGTGCCTCGCGGGTAGATCTCCATCGCGGCAACGGAACTTGGCACCACCATTTCATTCACGAAGTCGTCGGGACCACTCCCGAACCTTCCAACAATTCTCACGCGGTCCAGATACACCGTCATGACGCATCGAAACACGCGCGCCACCGACTGATTGATGGGAGGGGGACCAATCGGAACACAGGTTGGATCCGGCTCCGTGCGAGGTTTGCACGGTGCACCCACGAGAAGGTCTTTCCTGGGGTCCTGGATATTCCGCTTCAGGAAGACCGCCGGGCGACCTTCAGCCATCTGCGTTATCTGGTGTGGTTTGCGAAACTCGAAATCCTCCGGCGTCATGAAGTAGCCGTGGTTCACGCCGCGTTCGGCATCCCGCATGCGCCGATAGAACCCGTGCAGGTCAAGCGACACGAAGGCGGCACGGCCGGTGATCCGTTGCTCCGGCAGCGAGGTGGCAAACGCCGTCATGCGCACCCGGATCGCGGTATCCGGAGCCGCTGTGATCTTCAGTTCTTCCGGTGAAAACCCGATGCGCCTGACGAGTAACGAGAACCGCCCGGTGGGCGATGGCATCGTGAACCGGCCCGAGTCATCCGCGATGAAGCGCCGCCCGCCATTGAGCTGAATGCTGGCGTACGAGAGCGGCGCGCCCTCGGTGTCGGTGACGCGACCGCGGAGGATCCGATCCGACGGATTGACCTCGGGAGGCGCGCTCGCTTCGCTGACGAGCCTGAACTCTCGACTGACTCCACCACGGCGCGGCAATGTCACCGCGCCAGAATCCTCTCGGTAACCCGCCGCGCGCATCGTGAAGACCAGCATCGAGCCCGGCGTTCCCGAGAGCGCGAACGCACCCGCAGAGTCGGTCCGAACCGAGTAGCCGATTCTGGTGAGGGTGACCGTCACACTGGCGACCCCGTCGCCACTATCGTTCACGACCTTGCCTCGTAGCACTGTCGCCTGACCGGAAGCGGCAATCGGTGTGCACAGGGCAGCGATGGCGAGAAGGACCCTCAGGCCGGCAGAAGCCATCCACAACCTCCGAATCAAGCCCTGGCGCAGATTCGCGAACCGGCGAGGCTACACCCCTGCAGCGGTCGAGTTCCCCAGCCCTGGAACAGGTCCGCCGTCGCCGCTCGCGGTTTCCGCCCGGCGTGGTTAGACCTGCGTTTCGCGGTCGGGCTCGGTCTCGCGTACGCTGTCGCCGCCTTTGCCGTGAACGCCGTGTTCGACCTCAACTACGGCTACTTCGGTCGGGCGACTCTGGCCCGGCCGACGCTCCTCGACGTGCTTGGTCCGTGGCCATTGCGCGTCCCGTTGATGGTGCTCCTGGGTGCGGTGGCCATGACGCTGTTCCAGGTCCCTTGGGTGGCGATGAATCGGAGAGGACGGCGTCGCGCGGAGGCGCCGAGTCGCGGAGAGTCAGCCTGAGCGGGATGAACGCTGGGCCTCCCGGAGAAAAGCGACCGCTACGCCCAGATCTTCCGCGGAGGTGCGGTCCCCGGCGGCAATTGACGTTCGTCCGCAGCAGAATGCCACGCGTTAGCCGGCAACAGGCATCTCGCACGAATATGGCCTGGCAAGACGTCGCGTCCCTCCGTCCTCTTGACATTCGGGAGAAGTGCTGCAAACATTCCTCCAGTCATTCGGGAGGAAGCGCTGTGGCCAAGCCGACGACCAGTGAACAGGTCCTGCAGGGCACCCTCGATCTGCTCATCCTCAAGACCCTCTCACTGACGCCTATGCACGGGTGGGGACTCACCCACCGCATCGAGCAGCTTTCCCAGCACGCCCTTCAGGTTGGCCAAGGCTCGATCTATCCGGCGCTGGTCCGGCTGGAGCAGCGTGGCTGGATCGGCACGGAGTGGCGCGTCACGGAGAACAACCGGCGCGCGAAGTACTACCGGCTCACCGCCGCCGGACGCCGCGCGCTCGGCCAGGAGATCGCGTCCTGGAGCCGCTTCGTCGATGCCGTCGGCCTCGTCCTCGCCGCGGACAGTTGACCGATGACGGGTTACGTGCGTGCCGCACTCGCCCGCATCCGCGAACTGTTCCGCCGCCGCTCGCGCGTTGCCGCCGAGCGCGATGAGGAATTGCGCTTTCACGTGGAGATGGAGGCCGCGGAGAACGTCCGCCGCGGCATGAGCCCGGCCGATGCGCACCGCGCCGCCGTGCTCCGCTTCGGCGGCATGCAGCGCTTCCGTGAGGCCACGAACGACGCCCGCGGCGTCGTCGCGCTCGACAACCTCGCTCGCGACATACGGTTCGCCTTCCGCCGGCTGCACCGTGCCCCGGCGTTCGCCGCCGGAGTCATCACCACCATTGGCATTGGGATCGGAGCCGCGGTCGGCATCGGCACCATCGTGTACGGCGTTCTCCTCCGCGACCTCCCGTACGACAGGCCCGACCAGCTCGTGCGCGTCGGCTTCGTCACGGAGGGAATCGGCGGGCCTGGCGACCTCCAGTCGCCGGCCACGTACTTCCACTTCGCGAAGAGCGCGCGCTCCTTCACGGAGCTGGGTGCATACTCGACCAGCGACGCGTTCGCCATCACGGACGGCGACTCCCCCGAGCGGGTGACGGCCGCGCTGATGACGCCGAGCACGTTCACGCTGCTTGGCGCGCGCCCGCTGCTCGGCAAGCTGTTCCAGCCGGGCGATACGTCGTGGTACGGTGAGCGCCTCCTTCCGATTCTCATTTCCGAGAACCTCTGGCGCCGCCGCTATGGTGCGGATCCCGGCATCATCGGGCGTCGCATCGACATCGACCACGGGGAACGCGAGGTCGTCGGCGTGCTCCCCCGTTCCTTCCGCTTCCCGTCGCCGTCGATCGACATCTTCTATCCCGCGCCCGTACCGGTCAGACGCCCCGGCATCGCCCCGCGGTACCTCACGGTGATCGGCCGCCTGCGAGACGGCGTCAGTGCAACCGGTGCCGCAGCCGATCTGAACGCGCTGATTCCGCGCCTCCCGGAACGGTTCCCGGCCATCACCGTCGAGATGCTGCGGGAGACCAACGCCCGCGCAACCGTCGAGTCGCTCCAGAGCGCCACCGTGGCTCCGGTGCGCTCGCAACTCAGGCTGCTCGGTGTGCTCGTCGCCATCGTGCTGCTCATCGCGACGACCAACATCGTCAATCTCTTCCTGCTCCGGGCCGAGCGAGCCGGCCACGAGTTCGCCATTGCGCTCTCGCTTGGCGCCACCCGCGCGACGCTCGCGCAGCGCTTCATCGTGGAAGGGGTCATGCTCGGCCTGGCGTCGTGCGGCATTGCGCTTCCCGCGACGGCGCTGGCGCTGTCCACGAAGTTCGGCTTCACCGAAGGCGATATCCCGCGGCTGGGCGAGGTCTCGTTCGCATGGCCGACGGTCGCGCTCGTGCTGGCGAGCGCAACGGCCATCGGTGGCGCGGTCGGACTCATCGGGCTGGCGCGCACGGGGAAGGCGGGGACGTTCGACCGGCTTCGCGCGTCGCGCACCGCGTCGAGCCCTGCCTGGCGGCGCGTGCAAGGCGGACTCGTGGCCGCACAGGTGGCGTTCGCCCTCGTTCTGCTGGTCGCGGCGGGTCTGCTTGGCCGCAGCTTCTGGAACCTCCGGAACGCCGAGATCGGTTTCGATCCCGCGAACCGGATGATGGCCCAGGTGTCGCTCCCGTGGAGCGGCTACACGTCCTACGGAGCCGTCGCCGCATTCCACGCGAAGGTACTCGATCGGCTTGCCGCGCTGCCTGGCGTCACGTCCGTCGGCGCCGCATCGGAGCTTCCGCTGACCGGTCACGGCGCGCCGCTTCTCAGGGAAGTCCGGGCCGCCGTCGAGGGCGGACGGGAGGGCGTGACGGCGGCGAGCAATATGGCGACCGAAGAGTATTTCCGTACGATGGGGATTCCGCTGCTCGCCGGGCGCACTTTCCGCGCCGGCGACCTGCGGGGCACGCCGGCGGTCGTCGTGAGCGAACGCGTCGCGCGGCGCCTGTTCGGAACGGCGTCGGCTCTCGGCCGGCGCATCGTGCTGGATGCCGATGCGCCGGCGGCGTTCACGATCGTCGGGGTGGTCGGCGACGTGCAGTGGGCGCGCATCGAGGACGGCGACGTACCCATGGTGTACTTTCCGCTCCTGCGCGACGGCGACGGGATTCCGGCCGACAGCACGCCCGTCTATCGGCCGACGGATGCCCAGTACGTCGTCCAGGGAACCGAGCTGCCCACCGCCGCGACGATCCGGCGGGTCGTGACGGAGATCGACCAACGCGTGCCGGCGTCGAACATCCGCACGCTCGGCTTCGTCGTGGACACGGCGACGGCTCGCGTGCGGCTCACGATGCTGCTCATCGGGGTCGCGGGCGCCGCCGCGCTTCTCCTCGGAGTGATCGGCGTGTACACCGTGGTCGCCTACGCCGCGAACGGGCGCATGCGGGAGTTCGGCATCCGCCTCGCGCTCGGCGCCGCACCGGCGCGCGTGGGCGGCATGGTGCTCGTCGACGGCGCCAGGCTCGTCGCGATCGGCACGTTCGCCGGCCTCGCCGCAGCGCTCGGCGCCACGCAGTTCCTGCGCGCCCTGCTGTATGAGGTGGCACCCACCAGCCTCGCGGAGTTCGGGGCCGCGACGGCACTCCTGGTGGTGGTCACGCTCTGCGCCACGCTTCTACCCGCGCACCGTGCGGCGCGCACGCATCCCGCGGTGGTGCTCCGCGGCGAGTAGCCAGATCCGACAAGACTCCAGTTCTGCGACTTGGCCGCGCGCCCGCGGCTGCTCGTCCTCGCGGCGCACAACTGAACGGTTGTGACCACGTGCTTTCGGACTGTCGCATGAGCTTCCTTGGTGTTCATTGGCGGACGTCCCCTCCGGCAGGCAAGCACCCCGACTCAGCGTGCGCAATGCGGCGTGGAACCGTCTCGTACCGTAGACGATCCAGCGCATTGACGTCATAAGGCGATTCTGCGATCGTGCGCTTCGGCTCCGCTGCCCGAGGCGGAGTCATATTGGTACACAAGAGGATGCGCTCCTCAGTTACTCCAGTCGCTCGACCACCTGACTCGCGCCGCGCCTGATAGGCCAAGGTGTGGATTGCCGCCGCGGCCAGCAGTCGTATCTTGGAGAACGTGTCGCCGTACGCGGCGGCTCTGTTTGATCGATCGTAGCTGGACGCTATCCGTCAGGATAGCGCAGCAGAATCCGAGACCACCGCTCCAAGCGCCTCGCTATCCACAAACCTTGCCGCCATGCCGTTGAGTCAATCTCGTCGACTGCAAGCGAACCCAGTGCAGACCTGCCTGGCATTGTGCGTTTTCGTGGTGATCGTCGCAGGTTGTTCATCTGCTTCAAGTCAGCCGCAGCCTGTCCTCGTCGGTGCCATGGACTATGCGTTTGACGCGCCCGATAGCCTTCCAGCCGGTGAAGTGGCGTTCGGGTTGGAGAACCGAGGAACGGTTGCTCACGAACTCATTGTGGTAGGTCTACGGCCCGAAGCGGATGTGGCCGAGATTCTCCGGCGTGATCGTGCCGACTCAACGTGGCGCCATCTCCGAGACGCACCGAGCGGTATCCTGACCGCGGATTCCGGAGTGCGCACCCCCGGATCGCTCCTGGTCAATCTCGAACGCGGCAAGCGGTACCTCCTGCTCTGCAACTTCCAGGATTCCGACAGCGCGTTGACGCACCTGCATCTTGGCATGTTTCGGGTTGTGAGCGCGCGCTGACCGTGCGAGCGCTACTTTACAGGCGTTACAGCAGGCGGCGGAGCCAGGGAGCGCGCCGAGGCACTGGCTTTGCTCGACACCGCGGCGCGATTGTATCTGGTCGCCGCAACTGAACGCTGTCCGTTACGCTGTCGCATTGGCTGGAGGCACGCGCCATGAATCGACTGGACAAACTGGCGATCTTGCTCCTGCTGTCGAGCGGAGCATTCCTCGGGTGGCGACACCCCGAGCAAGCGCTCGAATGGACGACGACGCGAGACAGCACCGGATTTCGGCCGATCCGAGGAGTTCAGGCTGCTTGCACCACGTGCATCTCGCTCAAGGAGATCGCCGTGCTTGGCAGAGATACGATCCAAGGAGAGCTGGAGGACCGGGGCACCATACAGAACGTCGTCAGGGATCCACAAGGGCGGTACTGGGCGGGCCAGCGAACGACCATCAAGGTGTTTGCGGCGGACGGCAGGTACCTGCGCTCTGTCGGGCGGAGTGGCCAGGGACCGATGGAATTCGCATTCGCGCAACCGGTTCATGCAGACGCGACAGGTATTCACGTTGTAGATCCGCGGCTCGGCCGAGAAACAGTCATCGGCAATGATTTCAGCCATCGTTCCGATCGGACTTTGCCGGTCGCGTTCGATGGAGTAGCACAGGTTCCAGGTGCGGGGCATCGCTACGTCATAGCCAAGTGGGCAACGGGCGGTAGGGGTAAGGCACTTCCCCTGCACTTGATGTCAGGTTCGGAGACTCTGGCGAGTTTCGGATTGCGGGCACAGTCGCCCGAGGTCGAAACCGTTCGCGGGATTTCCGGAAGAGTCATCAACGTTGGCCCGACCTCTCATGTCTTTTCCTCGCAAACCGATTCCTACGAAATCGAGGCTTGGACGCTCGAGGGCGACCGCGTTGCCGGGTTCAGGCTTGCGACCCTGAACACCGAACCCGTGGGCCGGGGTGGGCTGATCACCGCCGACAATCCTTTCCGGAACTCGGTTCGTGACATCGCCGCCTTCGATTCACGTTACTTGTGGGTGATAACGTGGCATCGGCGATCCAACTGGCGTGACTTCATGGTTGAGCGCAGTTCGCGAGATCTCGGGACCTACCTGGAGCCGAAGGATGGCATCCTGTCGCCTGTGTTCCGCAGTCGCATTGACTTGCTGGATCTGAACACCTCATCCGTGGTTGCTTCGACGTGGCAGGATGGCATGCTGCTGCGATTCATTGAGCCCCGGCTCGTTCTGAAGCTGGACTACAACGACGCCGGTGCGCCGATACTGAGAGTGTTCGAGGCAAATGTTCAGCGTCGCTGATCTCTGGAGGGCAACGACGTAAGGTGCGACTCCTTGTGATGTTGAGCGCTCTGCTCGCTTGCCGGTCCGACGCACGCGCGACCATGCGTACGGAGTTCGACACGCTCCCCAGCGGAGTTGTGGTGGCACGCACCATGGGGGCCACCGCCGGCAGAGCACCGGGCTGGAGCCTCGAGCCGGTGGCGACTATCGGGTCGGCCGAGGGAGCTGACGCGTTCCTGTTCGGGCGAGTGGCGGCGGTGGCGGTCGGAATCGACAACCAGATCCATGTCCTCGAGGCGCAGGCGCGCGAGGTGCGCGTGTTCGACCTCAACGGAAAGCACGTGCGCACCATTGGCGGGCCCGGAGGCGGGCCGGGGGAGTTGACATTCCCGGTCGGCATGACCGTGGACCCCAGTGGTCAGGTGTGGGTGTCCGATGAGGGGGCAGGGAAGTACATCGTGTACGCGCCGGACGGATCGCTGACACGAGAGTATCGACGCCCGTTTCCTTGGGTGCCCTTGCTGCGAGGCGGGCCGCGTGTGTCGCGAGACAGCAGCCTCCTGGACTTCGGTCAGCTTGGTGGCCGGCGAGTGGCCGTGCGAATGCTGGTCGACAGCGTGTTGCTGCCAACCGATACCATCATCCTTCCGGCATACGATCCGCCGATGTTCGGTAGGCAACTGAAGTCGGGAGAGCGAATCGGAGCGTTCGTGCCCTTCGGCGCGCAACAGGTGACCGCGATTGGGCCCTCAGGTGAGATCTGGACCGGAGTCGGGGCGAGTACGTATCGGCTCGCTCGACTTCGGGGAGAGGGTGACACGGTGAGGGTGATCGAGATGGACGTCTCACGAGCGGCGCTCACAAGCCAGGAGCGAGCCACCGTCGATAGCGCGGCCGCGGCAGCGGCGGGGAAAGGATACGCTGCACGGCCAGAGGATATGCCTGCGTACCATCCCTATTTCGAGGACGTCGTGATCGATGATCGCGGGAACCTTTGGGTGCGCCGGGCGGACCCGGGTGTCCGCCAGAAGGGGTCAGGCTCGCGCCCGGCTTTGTTCGACATCTTCGCCGAAGACGGCGCATACACGGGAACACTCGCGGCGCCTGTCGAGGCAGACCCCGCTCCTTCCGTGGGGAAAGGACTTCTGGTCGGAGTCCGAGCTGACAGCACCGGCGCGCCAGTGGTTGAGGTGTATCGGCTACTGTTCACGAAGCGATAGAGACCCGTTGTTCGTTCGAAGGTGGCGGAAGAGTGTCTCGACCCATGATCCGATGATCCTCATTTCCGGCGTTGATGAAATTCCAGGTCGCGACGCGACGGCGCGTTGCACGTCATGGCTGATTCCGTAACCGTCAGGTTCCCGTATTCAGCGACTGAGCACGCAGCCGCTGTGTCGGGCGGGAGCCCGAGACGCGCACGTTCGGCCGTGACGGATTCACGCCAACGGCGCACTGGTCACCGCCGATACCGTGGGCGCATGTGGACCAGGTCGTGGAGACGGAGAACTTCCTGCTGATCTACGCCTCGACGGATGGTCCCTTCTACGTACCCAGGCACGCACTCTCGCCCACCGAGCGCAGTCAGTTGGACGCCTTGCTGCGCGAGGCATTTCACTCGCGTCCAAAGCAATTGGTGCTGCTTCCGCGCGCAACTTGACAGGCGTTGCGCGACCAGGCGCGCTCCATCAGCAGCGTCGCCCAGACGAAATGAACGCCGCCGCGCCGGTGCAGGGCGAGGATGATGGCATCCAGGCGAGGCTCGTGGGTGTGTGACTTAGTTCACTAGATCACCACCATACGCTGGCGCCCGCCTGCGGTTTCAGGTCTTCCCGCTACCGACTCGGGGTCGGGTCACATCGCGGCGCGACGGCGGCGGAAGTGCGCGGCAAGGGTGAGGAGACCCGTCGCAACCACCAATCCCCACCAGAGGGCCGCGCTGGAGAGCAGCGTCGACGCCGGGACGATGCCCATGTCGAAGCGCGAGGGCATCCCATTGAGTGCATCGGGGCCCGGCAGGTGCCGTAGAAGTCCGCGCATCGCGAACACGTCGCGAAGCGCCGTCGGGACACCCAGGGTCGCCGCGATCGTCATGGCGAGGGTGGGTGGCAGCATCGCCCAGAGCAGTGGCGCCCGCCTCTTCACTCCCGACACCACGAGGAGCCAGGCATACATCGGCGCCTGCCACAGCACGGTGGCGAGCATCTCGGTGGCGGCCCACCCGGGGCTCACGAGTCGCGCGTCGGGAGTGGCGCTCCCACTGGCGATCAACCCCCGCGCCAGCAGTTGCGAGAGCCACATGAGGGCCAGGATGATCGCGGGCACGACCGCCAGCGCCACCAACGCCTTCGACAGCACCACGACCCGATCCGAGACCGGCACCGACTTCCAGAACAGGATGCTTCGGTCGCGCCGCTCGCCATGCAGCGCCTCGCTGCAATACACGAACGCGATGACCGTTCCACCGAGAAGCAACGTGCGCAGCAGGTATCCCACAATTTCCGCGTGGCCTTGCGCCACGAAGATGCCCATCAGCGCGAGCCCGCCCGCCAGCGGCGCGACGTAGACCCAGCGATGCTCCCACAGCTCCCGCCGGACGCACCAGGCCAGTGCCTTCACGCCACCTGCCCCGCAGGTTGTTCGAGCTCGAGCAGCACGGTACAGACGGTCGCGAGGCTCGGGGTCCGAAGGGTACCCAGCAGGTTGATCCGGTCCACGTCGCCGCCGTCGAACAGCAGCGTCGACCCGCCGAGCGTCGGGCGTTCGTGCAGTGGGTCCATGGTGCGTGCGACATCGAGGTGATCGGGATGCACCGCCACCTCGATGAACCGGGCCTGGAGATCATCCATGGAGCACGACAGGATGGGCCGACCTTCCTGCAGTACGACGACGTGGGTGAGGATGTGCTGCACCTCGTCCAGCTCGTGCGTCGCGATCACCAGCGTCCGGCTCTCTTCCTCCGCCCGGGCGAGCAGCGCGTCGAAGAATCGCTTGCGGGCCAGCACGTCGAGGCCGAGCGTCGGTTCATCCAGGACCGTCAGCCTGGCATCGACGCTCATCGCGAGGGCGAGCTGCAGCTGCGCGACGAGACCCTTCGAGAGTGACTCGATCCGGTCGCCGCCCCGAAGGCCGTTGCGTGCGAGGAAGGCGTCTGCCTTCGCGCGCTCGAAGGCCGGTTGGACCGCGGCCATGTAGTCCACCGCCTGCGCAACGCGGATCCACCTCGGCATCGACGAGACGTCGGTCACGAACGACACGTTCCGCATCAGCCGCGCCCGAGCATGCCACGGGTCGAGGCCCAGCACGCGGAGTTCGCCCTCGACCGGTACGAGTCCCAGCAGCGCCTGGAGGAGTGTCGACTTCCCGGCCCCGTTGGGACCGATCACGCCGAGGACCCGGCCCTCCCCGATGCTCAAGTCCACGCCATCCAGGGCGACGCGGTCACGAAAGCGCTTTCGAAGGCCGCGTGCCTCGATGCATGCCATCGATCAGCGGGTCCTGGCCTTGGTGCGTGCGGTGCGCGGCGGCGCGGCAGGAAACAGGTCCGCGGCGCCCAATCCCATGCGGTGGATGCGGGCGCGGATGCGCGGCCACTCCTCCTGAAGGAAGCGCCTCCGCTCGTCCTTGAGGAGTCGCTCGCGGGCGCCGGGGTTCACGAAGAGCCCGATGCCCCGCCGGTTCTCGACGAGGCCCTCCTCCGCCAGCTCCTGGTATGCCTTGAGCACGGTCAACGGGTTGATCCGGTACTCGGCGGCGACCGTACGCGCGGACGGGATCGCCTCCCCCTCGCCCAGGGCGTTGTCGAGGATCAGCGCGACGATGCGGTCGCGCAGCTGTCGGTAGATCGGCTGGTCGTCGGTCAGCTTGGGGTGCATGGCCGGAATGTAACTTCGGGCGCTTCCCGGCCGTAAGTGATATACTTGGCTACATCACCAACACACCGACCGCCCGCCATGCCCGTGACGACCGAGCAACGCACCTGTGCCCGCATCGCCACGCTCGCGCGTAGCAGCCACTCACTCACTCACTCCTGTCGACTCCAACCATGCCCCGCACCCATTTCCTCGTCGTTGCCCTGCTCCTGGCCGGCGTCTCGCGAGTTGCCGACGCACAGGCGGAGCAGTGCCGTGCGCGCGTCACTCCCATCACCCCGGCTGCGGCCCTGAGTGGCTCGGTGCAGGCGCTGGGACTCGCCGACGCCGAGGGGCGCATTCGCGTCGGCTCGGCATCCGACGTCACGTTCATGGACTACCAGTCGGACCGTCAGTATCCGCCGTACCTCTGGTCGGGATCTGAGGGCGTGACCGCCTTCGCCTGGCCTGCGGGCCTGACGCGCTTCGAGCGCTCAGGCGGCTTCGCCATCGTCACCGACTCGTTGCGGCACGCGGTCGTCTCGCCGAGAGGATCACAGGTCGTCCCGTCGCGCACGCCGAACCTGCTCGACGAGCGCGCGATCGATCCGTGGGCGGTGCTCGCCGATTGGCGTGGTGCATCCGGCGTGGCGACGGATGGTGAATGCCTCTACCGCGACTTCTGGCGCCTCGTGCTCTCCCGGCCGAGCGGTGCCTCGCGAGACCGGTTGTTCCTCGATGCCCGATCGCTCATGCCGGTGAAGCTCGAGCGGCGTGAGGCGCACCCGCTGTGGGGCGACGTGCGGGCGGAGTACATCTGGTCGATCTGGATGCCGGTAGCCGGCACGTCCGCGCTGGCGCCGCGATTCGCGTTCCGCATGGCCGACGGCGAGGTGCAGCATCAGCGGCAGGTGCCGCGATATGCGTTTGCTCGACCGGACACGACGATCGACATGGGCATTCCCGCCTCTGCGGGACCGTTGATGCAGGCCACCCTCCCCGTCGAAACCGTGCGCGTGGCCGAGAACACCTTCCTTCTGCGCTCGCAGTCCTACACGAACGTCGTGACCCTGCAGGCCGACACGGTATGGATCCTGGACGCCCAGGTGGGGGAGGAGCGCGCACGACAGGATTCCGCCTGGGTGGGGCGCCTGTTCCCGGGCCGCCATCCGGTGGTCGTGGTCGTCACCGACCTGGCGCACCCGCACATCTCCGGCGTCCGGTTCTGGGTCGCGAGCGGCGCCACGGTGATCTCGCACGCGCTGTCGCGAGGATTCCTCGACCGCGTTGCGTCTCGTCGCTGGACGCTGGCGCCGGACAAGCTCGAGCTGACTCGGCGGGCGCGACTGCGATACGTCGGTGTGACAGACGGCGAGACGAGGGCCGGTGGCCGCGTCCAGTTGATACCGATCGGCGGTGTCGCGAGTGAGGGCGCGCTGATGGTGTACCTCCCCGGCCAGCGCTTCCTGTATGCGGGCGACTTCATCCAGCAAGGCTCGGCGTCGAGCTTCACCGTCGTCTATGCCCGCGAGGTGCTCGCCGCGGTGCGACGCGCTGGCCTCACGCCAGCGTCGTTCGCGGCCATGCACGTCGCACTAACCGCCTGGAGCGACCTCGCCCGATTCGGCGCCACGCCAACACCCTGACGGTCTCGCCTTCACCGCCAAGTCGACATGATGCGCTACGTGCCCCTCGCAGCCGGGGGTCCTGCTGACGGCCCTGTTGTTCATGCTCGTCATCGGCTGGCGGGATGCCGGTGGCTCACGCCGCCACGCGCTCTTGTTGCGTCTGCCGCAGCTTGCCGCCATCCATCTGGTGCTGCGTCCGCGCGCAAGCTTGCAGGCGTTGCGCGAGCAGGCGTCGGTGTGCTCTGATTGATCGTCTGCAGTAGAACCGCTGTCTGTTACATGGCCCGCATTCAACCAATGCCTCTCTCTTCGAAGCGTGCATCGACCGCGGAAACTCTGGTGCCATTGCGAATTACGGTGGTCCGTCCGCTGCCGGGCGTCACGCTCAAGCTGCAGCGCGGGGCGAAAGACTGTGTACCTCCGTCGCTGCGCTCTCCAGACTCCGTGTCGTTCGATTTCGAACTCAGGCTCAAGGACGAGGGGGCCAGTGCGGGAGCGCTGCGTTGGCTCGGCGAGCATGCCCAGGGTTCCCCCGCCGATCGCTTCGTGTACGTGAACGTCGGGCGACGGGCCGGACAGACGGACACTGCGTGGGACCGGCGTGCGAAGGTCAAGCTGGCTGGCATCACCCGAGCGCAAGTGCGCGCGGTCCTCGGAGCGGTCGGGAGCCGTATCGAGGCCCGCTTTCAGGGGGCGGGGCGCGACGGGGGACCGAGCTGTGGAACGGTGCCGTTGCTCGCGGGCTGGGTCGTGATCCCGGCGGCCACCTGACAGGGGTTGGTCGCTGACGCCGGAGCTATGGTACGCGCCGGGGCACTCGCTTCGCTCGTGTCTACCGCGCGCAGTGCAGGTCCGTCGCAGTGAGAAACCTGTCCGTCAGGCCGACGCAGCCAACGTGCTGACCATTCCCGGGCGCTTGGGGCACTGGTCTCCTTCATCTCATGGAGCAGCAAATGGCTGATCCTGTCACGCCGCTGTACTTCAGGCTCGTGATCCGTCTCCTGCGCCCGTTTCCCGACTTCGACTTCGGCTTCATCAAACCGGTGCGCGCGCGTGCTGCCGCGCTCCTCGAGCTGACCGAGCGGGCGCGGGTCCTCGACGTTGGCTGCGGACCCGGGGGAAGTTTCCCGTTTCTGCGCGCCGCCGTCGGCGAAACCGGGGAGGTCGTCGGTGTGGAAATCAGTCCTGACGTCGCGGTGAATGCCAATCACCGCATCGCCCACCATGGCTGGCGCAATGTTCGCGTGCTCACGGCCCCCGCACAGACCGTCGCGCTCACGGGACTGTACGATGGGCTCCACATGTTTGGCGCGCCCGATGTGTATGCCGCGGAATCCGCACTCTCCAACCTGCTACCCCGTCTGCGCCCGGGCGCGCGCGTCGTCTTTTTCGGGGCGAAGACGTCGACACGCCCGCAAGGTTGGCTGCTCAACCCGCTGCTGCGGCGTCTGTTCCCGAAACTCACGTTCGAGTCGACACCGCTCCCAGACGCTGCTCCGTGGGCGGTTCTCGCGCCGAGGCTGGCTGCGTTCGAGGTCCGCGAATACTTCTTCGGTTGGATGTTTCTAGCGTGCGGAACGTACCCAGGTCCTGCGAGTGTTTCGGCGGCCTGACCGACGCTGCAGTTGTCGACGGAGCCGTAGTGCGCGCTCAGCATGACGGGAGCGCGAGCCTGGGGCTGTAGTAGGCCCCTCACAGACTGCCTTGTCGCGCAGGGCCAACCGCGCGAAGTTTCTGTCATGGCACTGCTCGGCTGGGACGAGGTTCGCCGAAGGAATCGGCCGTAGTCTGCGGAAGCGGCTGCGCCGCTCCGGTCACCTTCGACTGCAGGTCAAACCTACCCGTTAGCTGGCCAATCGAGGCTTCGAGCGTACGACCATGGCATCCAAGTGGCTCACCACGTACGCGCGCCATCACCGGGCCATCGAGTGGTTGTTTCTGGCTGTGTTCCTGGCGCTGTTCGCGTATTGCGTGGCCGACTGGCGAGGGTGGCTTCCGTTCGAGCGCGGCTTCCAGCCCCTACGCATGGTGTTTCTGAGCGGAGCACTCCTCACGCAGGCGATCGCGACGCTCGTTCGGCCGCGCTCTGTGGGCTTATCTTATGCTCTGCTTGGCGTGTCAGTGCTGTTGCTCGCCAGAACGTTCTTCGTTGCCAGCTAACGGGCCTTGCCGCTGCAACCTATCCGCCGGGTGGTCCTACAAGTCGCGAGCATGGTCCACATGAAACGTGCACTAGTGAACGCCCTCGCCGTGGTCGGCGCCCTGACGCTGCTTGGTTCAGTCCTCGCGCAAATCCCGGAATGGGCCTACGAAGGGGCGACAGGGATTGTCATGGGGCCCAACGATTCGCCCGCGGCCAAGGTTCCGGTCTTTCTGAACCGTGGCGATGGCATGATTGAGCGATTCCTCACCGACTCCATTGGACGGTTCTCGCTTCCGATCGAATATGCAAACCTGGAGCGAGCGGTCTGGCTGATCTGCGTGCCCGGGGGCATCCCCGCTGTGGGACATCGCGAGCGCGGCACCGTTGGCCCGGTGACGTACGGATACTCGACGCTCCCCCCTGGTTCACTGTGGCCAGCGCATGCATTCGGGTGGAATGGTCCCATTCCTAGGGGATGCGCCGCGGACTCGACGTACCGGTGGCGCTTTCCGCCCGAAGCAGGCAAGCCACCGCTCGCCGCGACGGCGATCGAGCCGGACTGGGACAGCTACCGGTAGTGGTGACGGCCACCGATGCGTTCTCGCGCGCTGATTCTCGCCTTCATGGTCAGTCAGTCGACGGCCTGGGCCCAGGCACCCCGGCAGCTTGCGCTCAAACCGCCAGAAGCACGGCTCCCGGAAGAGTTCACCAACCTGACGTCACTGCGTGAACTGTCGGATGGGCGTGTTCTCGTCACGGACCGAAAGGATGGCCGGCTGGCGATTGTCGACTTCAGGACTGGTGCCGTCAGGTCGCTGAGTCGCAAGGGAAGTGGACCTGGAGAGTTTCTCGACCTGGGACCCGTCATGACGCTCCCCGCGGATTCCAGCATCGTCGTCGACATCGGAAACACGCGATGGCTGATCCTGGTCGGGGATAGCGTTACGGCAACAGTCCCGTCCGATCACCCCGCGATACGGGGCGTCACGCACTGGATTCCTTTCGGCGCCGATCGCTCGGGCAACCTGCTCTCGATCCGGTTCGGACCGGCGAGGACGGATTCCGTCGACCTGACACGCGTCGCCCGATCAACGGGCCGCGTCGCCGTCATCGGAGCGCTGCGGTACGGCGTGCCCACCCGGGGAATCAACCGTCCGACCGCTGGCCCCGAAGGCGCAATGCGAGTGACGCGACCGCCGTTCAACATCCGCGAGGAGCAGCCGCTTCTGTTTGAAGACGGTTGGGTTGCCGTGGCTCGCTACGAGCCGTACCGCGTCGACTGGATGTCACCAACGGGTCAGATCCGGCGAGGGGCGCCGCTGCCTGGCCGGCCACTCCCGATGAGCGCCCGCGAACGTGACGCCTACATCGCCCGGCACCGTGGGTACGCGTCGGCTCGGGAGTGGCCAGTGCACGTGCCACCGTTCGACAAGTCCTTTCCGCTGCTCGCGTCCCCCGAGGGGTGGCTCGTCATCCCGCGCGTTGCATCGGCTGACTATCCGAACCCGCGTTATGATGTCGTCGATCGATCCGGTGCGCTCCGCGGCGAGCTCCGGTTGCCGGGTGGGGCTCGCCTGCTCGCCTTTGGTAAACAGAGTGCGTATGTGGTGATCACCGATAGCGATGGGATCGAACGACTGCAGCGACATCCCTGGCCGTAAAGTCATCTGACAAACACCCTGTCGAGGTCATCGTGTATGCGTCGAACGCTCGTCTGTTCCATCGGCCTGGTCCTCAGTGCTCACGCCCTGCCGGCACAGACGCTCCCGCCCGACTCACTGTTCGACCGGCTCGTTGGCCGCTGGGTACTGCGCGGCACGATCGCGCGCCAGCAGACGACGCATGACGTGACGTTCGAATGGATGCTCGGTCGCAGCTATGTCCAGATGCACGAGGTATCCCGCGAGCGGGCCCCGAATGGCTCGCCGGCCTATGAGGCAGTGGTGATCTTCGCGCGCGATCCACGGACGGGCGAGTATGCCTGCCTGTGGATGGACAACACCGGGGCCAATGCATTCGATCCCGCCGGGATCGGTCGTGGCAGTGTGGCCGGCGACTCGGTTCCGTTCCTCTTCCGCTACACTGCGACCACCGGCTTCCACACCACGTTCGTATACAGCCGTGCCGCAGACTCATGGCAATGGCACATGGACAACGACAGCGCCGGCGTGCGACGGCCTTTCGCTCGCGTGACGCTGACCCGTCGCTAGGCGGCTTGGGGGTCACGCCGAGAGCCCGCCCCTCGACCCGCTCTACTGCGGTCGGGCGTCGGAGCGCTGAACGAGTTCGGCCGGCGCCTGTTCGGTGAGCAGCTTCGTCACGAAGCGCTGGTTCTCGGAGATCCGCTCCACCTCGAGCGCGATCGCGTCGACGGCGTCCTTGAGCTCGTGCGGATTCCCGGCGGGTCCGGCCGCGGCGATTTTGTGGTGCAGTCGAGCCGAGGCGCGATTCCACGCCCAGCGCCAGGCGAGCACGCCGAGCAGGACGAGCCCGACGCCACCGCCGACCATCATCCGCTGGTAGTCGACCCGCATCGCGTCCTGGGCCTGCGCAACGGTCTGGGCGATGAGTCCCTGGTTCAGGAGGCTGCTCGCGAGATCGGCGGGTGCGGCAGGGGCCGTCGCTTCCGCCGTGGTGACCCCGTTGGCGAGCGCCTTGGAGACGGCATCGTCGGCGGCGAGCTTCTCGCGCTCGATGCGCACCACGCGGTCGCCCAAGGACTTGATGCGACTGTCCAGCTCGGCGATCACGGTGGCCGGTGCCTGGTTCACGACCGCATTGTGGCGCTCGCCCATGAGGGAGTTGCGCTGATCGGAGAGCTGCTCGAGCTGTGAGCGGAGCTCTTCGCGCTGGAGCGACACTGCGCGCAGCTCGGCTTCGGTTCGGGGCACCGGGGGGGTGCCTGCGGTCGTTCCTTGAGGAGCCATGCGATAACTACGACTCACCGCCGGCGAGGTGTCAAGAGCCGGCGGGCCGGGCCTCATCGGAGCAAACCACGACTGGTCCCACTTCCAATCGTGGCGACGGGGCGCGTTCTTGACCTGTCGATTGCGGGCGACCTGGCTCGACGCGCTCATGGGTGGCTACGACATCGCAGTCATGGCGCGGGCCCTCCAGCTGACCTCCTCCGGTCCACGGTGAACCATGACTTCCATCATCCATTCGCAAATCACGGACATCCCGCACAGCGCGACGACGACAGGCTTCGACCTGCCGGGGTTTCGCATCGTCGAGTGCCTGGGTGTGGTGCGGGGCGTGGTCGTTCGGTCACGATCGGTGGTCGGCACGATCGGCGCCGGGCTGCAGACGCTGATCGGCGGGAATATCTCGCTCTTCACGGAGCTTGCGGAACGAACCCGCCAACAGGCCTTCGATACGATGCTGCATCAGGCCGACCTGGCCGGCGCTGATGCCGTGATCGGCGTTCGCTACGACGCGAATGAGCTGATGAAAGGCGTGACCGAAGTACTCTGCTATGGGACGGCGGTGCGGGTGAAGCCGCTGGACGACGGTGCTGCGGGGGCTGATCCAGGTCGTTGAGTCCTCACTCCAGCAACGTCACCGGAGTGTCATTGCCCGGGGACAGTGTTGGTAGCGCTGAGGCACCAGCCGTTCCCTCACCGCGCGACGGCTGGTGAGATGTTCTGGTTCAACCGGAAGAGGTTGGTCGGATCGTACGTCGCCTTGATCCTCGACAGGCGATCCCAGGTCGTGGCGGGATAGGCTGAGCGAATGCGTTCCGGGCCATCGTCGGTGAGGAAGCCCACGTACGCGCCGTCGTCACGCGGTTGCAGCGCGTGTGACAGCTCCTGCACCCAGGCGCGTCGCACCTCGCGCTCGGCGTCCCCCTGGTAGAACGCCGCCACATTCACCAGCATCGGCTTGGTTCGATGGGCGAACGCTGTCGCGTCGGCGGGCACGCGCGCCATCGCTCCACCGAGCGCCCGGAGCTGTGCCACGCGCATGGGGGCATCCCCCGTCGACAGATGTTCGTGGATCGTCCTCGCCGCCGGCAGGTCGATCCCGTTCACGAACATCGTTTTCGCGACCGCGGTCGGGCGATAGTTGGGGTCTTCGGGCGGATACATCGCCTTGTACGGACCCGGCTTGACCATGTCGGCAATGGGAGTCGCCAGTGCGCGGAACGGGGCCAGGGCGCGCGTCGCCGCTTCGTCATCGCCAGCGAAGGCGATGAAGGCGAGAATGACGAGACGGCCCTGAACGTCGGTGGGGATGAACGGTGCCGGCGGTGCGGGCATCACGTTGCCGATCGCCGACAGTTCCTCGGGTGCCGACAGCGACGCGGCGGCGAACCCGGCAATCGTCTCGGGCGTGGCGGGCAGGATCAGGATGCCACCGGTGAAGTGCGGCAACGGGTGGAGACGGAACTGGAAGCGCGTCACGACGCCGAAGTTGCCGCCCCCGCCTCGAATCGCCCAGAAGAGGTCCGGCTCGTGCTGCGCGTCCACCCGCAGGATCCGTCCGTCCGCCGTCACCAGTTCGGCGGCCAGGACCGCGTCGATGGTCATGCCGAAGCGGCGAACGAGGAACCCGATCCCGCCACCTAACGTGATGCCGCCGACACCGACCGAGCCGGCGTCGCCGAAGCCGATGACGAGGCCATGGTGCGACAGCGCCTCGGTGACCTGGAGGGCGGTCGCGCCGGTGTCGATCCACGCGGTGCGGGCGGCGATGTCCACCTCGATCTTCGACAGGTCACGCAGGTCGATCACGAGTCCGCCCTCGGTGGTGCTGTGGCCGGCCACGCTGTGCCCGCCGCTTCGCACCGCGAGCTCCAGGCCTTCCTTCCGCGCGATCGCTATCACGCGCCGGACATCGTCGGCAGTCGCGACCCGCACGATGGCCGACGGATGCCGGTCGATGCCGCCATAGAAGACGGCGCGCGTCCTGTCGTAGGCGGGATCGCCGGGGGTGACGACCTGGCCGGCGACCCCTGCCAGCGAGGTCAGCGAGGGGGGCAGGAATGTCGACATGAGGGATGTCCGGTGTGTGTTTGGGTTTCTAATACGTCGAACCGGGTCAGCGCAAATCGACAGGCGTGATGAGTCGTGGATCCTGCCGGTCGGCGCCGGCACAACACCGAGGCGCCATGGTCCGGCTGGGCTCGTCGGGATCCTTGATCGGCTCCATACCAGCTCGCCGCGGGGAGCAGCGAGTTCACTTGAACGGAGGCCCCATGTCCTCGCGCGCCTCATGGTCGCGACCGCAGGCGCGTCGACATCAACGGCTGACGATGCAGCAAGGGCTACCGGCGCAAGTGTATCGCGCCGGTGGCCGTCGAACGCACGAGACGTCGTGCTCAGGGCACTATCGTCACCGGAACGTTGCTGCCGGTGGTCGGTCCGGCGGTGTTCCCGTTGAGCGTCACGGCCGTCAGCGTCAGGGAGCCAATGCCCGGTGCCTGCTGGTCTGCGCGGATGCCCGCACCGCCGTTGTTCGAGGCACTCGACGCGGTCACAGTCGCGGTCAGGTTGCCGGCATCGGACCCATCGAGCCTGTTCTCGTCGAAGTCGATTCCGTGGTCGGCGTTACCGATGGACGTCGCGTTCCTGATGTCGGAGACCAGGTTGCCCACGGCGTCTTCGCGGATGCTGATCCCCCCGATGACGTTCAGCGATGTCTCGACGTTGACGATGGTCGTCCGCAGTTCCCCGGCGCCCTTCTCCCGGATCTTGAGTCCCGCGTCGCCGCCGTCGGCGCCATTGCCGTTGGCCTTGATGCCGACCATCGTCGAGACCAGGTCTCCGCCGCCGGCAAAGTCGTCATCCTCCTCATAGTCGATCCCTTCCTCGCGATTTCCGTTCGCCTCGACGAGCGTCAGGTCCACTCGCAGGTCGCCGGCGTTGTTCTCGTTGAAATCGAGGCCTTCCTCGTAGTTGTCGTTCGCGGCGGTCAGGACGAGGCGCCCGATGATGCTGCCGGCGTCCGCCTCATCGATGTCGAAGCCGTCATCGAGGTCGGCGGGGTCGAACTGTCCGTTCCGCTCGAACCGGGTCCCGAACACGTTGACGCGGACATCGCCTTCGCCGCGCTCGTCGAGCTCCACGCCGTCGGCCCCGTTGTCCTCGGAACGCACCATGCTCAAGGTGAGGGTGAGGTTGCCGGCGCCGCCCTCGTTCACGCGCAGGCCATCGCGATCCGAGACACTGAAGCCGTTCCCGGCAAAGCGCGTGGCGATCGCGGTGACTTCGACCGAAGCGGCCGATCCCGCGGGATCAGGCTGGACGTCGTCCTGGGTCGACGGGTCCTCCTGGTCATTCACGAGGACGCCGTGCCCGCGATTCCCGATGATCTCCACGTTGGTCAGGGAGACACGAATGGTGCCCGTTGCCGAAGGGGGCACCTCCACGGCGATGCCTTCACCGGGTGCATTGCGCACGACGATGTTGCTGACCCTGAGGTCCCCGCCCCCGGTGGCCTGGAAGGCGGTACCGCCGGCACCGGCGCCGTCGATGGTCGCCCGCTTGCCGTCGATCGACAGGTCCTGGGACCCGGTGAAGACCACGCCGCTGGCCAGGTACACGGTTCCGACGCCAGGACGGAACACGACGTGACGGATCCAGGGGTTGCTGTTCGCCTGCTCGACGGCGCGCCGGAATGAACCATGGCCCGCATTGTTGGCGTTGGTCACGAGCACCGTCCCGGCAACGACCAAATTCGCATCCGGTGCGGACAGGTCGAGCTTCGCGTCGGGGGCGACGGGGGTGGCATCGGAACAGGCCATCGCCAGCATGGCGGTCAGAACGGTGGCAACTCGCTTCACGGGACTCTCCAGGGTGGGGGCGGTCGTGGATCGGCAGGATCTCCGACCTCCCGAGTGGGAAGGATGACGAAGCTGGGAGTCCCTCCATGCAACGGCGTCACGCGGGAGTAACAGTCGTGACTCGCCCTCAGCCCGGGATCGCTGACGACCCCACCTCGTGGAGTTCCCGCAGGCGCCGTTGCAGGAATCGTTGCTCGGGTGCCTGGCTGGCCAGCGCCAGGGCACGATCGTAGGCCTCGATCGCTTCCGCGGCGCGACCCAGCCGGCGGAGCAGGTAAACATCGGCCTCGTCGAGCTGCCGGAGGGCGTCACCCTCATTCGCATCGGCAGGCCGCTGTGGCCCGAGTTCGCGGCGTGGCGCTATGGGCGCCGCTTCTCGCGGCGCCGGGTGAAGACGGGGTTGGCCGCGGGCACCATCATCACCGGCGCGCTGGGCGCGGCGGCTGGCGCGGTGGCGGCGGGGTTCGGCGGGATCGCTTTCGTCGCCGCCTATGCCGCCGGCCTCTGGATCATGGACGAGGGACCGAAGCGCCGTCCCGTGGCCGCGTTCAATTACCGCGACCGGTTCTACTACCTGACCCAGGACGACGCCGAGGCGACCCGCGTCTTCGAGGACGGCCGCTCTTCGTTCGGGCTCGCCTTCCACCATGCCGGCGGGGTGCAGCTGTTGCGAGGCCCCGATGTGCTGCGCGTGCTGGGCCGCGTGATCCCCTCGCTCAGCCCGTTCGGCGGCAACCGCCAGGAAGTGGTCGGCGCGATCGAGGTGATCGACCGCGCCGGCAGCGCCAACGTGTGCATCAACGAGACGCTGACACGCGCCACTCGTCAGGCAGGGTTTCTTACCGAGTTGCCGGTGGAGACGCGGCTGGCGCTCGAGATGTCGCTTCAGGAGCAGGGTGAGCGGACGGCGCTCGACGGCGAGATGACTGTCCGAACTATGGAGTCACGCATTGCGTTGATCGCGCGATCCAACACTTCGAGCGCCTCCATCGCACGGTCAAGATATGGCTCGTCACGACGCGGATCGCCGGATTGTCTCATGATCGCTTCGGCCATTGCACTCCCAAGCTCGGGCCCGGCCTTTTCCACCCCTGCAAGCTCGGGGCCTAACTCCGGAGCGTAGAGATGAACGAGCATACGTAACCGTGCCCACGGAACTGCAGGCCCACGGTTCTGCGAGCGCGTTCCGGTCCGGACTGCAAAGATCGTTTCTCCAATGCCGGATCCGTAAGCTTCTCGCACTTGCTCGAGTGCCTCATAGATGGCCTCGAGCCGACGTCGCGCTGCCTCCCAGGACTCCCACGCTCTCTCACGACGAAAGGCAAGCCGAGCCCTTAGAGATTCCACCAAGCCGCCTACGAGCACGCCGCCTAGCGCCGCTGAAGCTCCAATCCAAGCAGGATCCACAACAGGTCGGGGTGTAAAGGTCAGACTAAACGGATACAGTCCAGCGGCGGTGCATCCGGTAACATCGGGCGGGGACACGAGCGCAGCGAGTGCCTTCTCGCGCATGGTTGATCTCCGCCAGCTGCAACCACTGTTAGGCAGCGCGGCATCACCATGCGTCGTGGGGCTTCAGGAGGCGACATGAGTACTCCTTCGGACCAACTTTCACAGCGAATGTCTCGGATACAATGTGCCACTTGCCTGCCGGATCGCCAGAGCCATGGTTGGCACCCATGCAGGAACACTCGCACAGCACACCCACAGCATTCCAGCAAGCCGGCGCGCACTTCTCGGTAACGCTAAAGGGCTGGATAACCCAAACGGCGCCAAAGCGGTCAAGGAGTCGTCGAATAGTGTCTTCAAACCACGCCTTCGGGATGTCCCAGGCCAAATGATCTGGGAGCCACTTTGGCTTGGTCCGACGGTCGTTCCGAAGCCAATCTCGGTTGCTCTTGGCGAAGGGGAGGCGAACCAAGAGTGGTCGAATTCTTCCTTCGCGAAGCACGACTGGCAGAGTCCTTTGCTTCCAGACGCGATCGAGACGAGGGTCAGTGCCAGACACTGGATGCGTGCGTGAGCGCGTCGGGGATTCGTAAGGGAGATTGGACTTCTCAGTGACAACCTACTCGCCGCGTTCCTGGATAAACCGGTAGAACTGAACGGCGGTATTCGTTGTTACCGCTCAGCATGATCGGGCAGTGCCGCAACCGACGCAAGCGCGATCCCAGGTAGCAGACCGCCGACAGGACTGGGGAGGGTAGGTCCTTAGCGACTGACTGAAGCACCCCCAGCCTACCAGCGAACGGCCGACACACAAGGCACAATTCTCATTCGCGACGCCGCCCTCACCAGCCCGAATGGGCTAACCGCCGTCGCGCGGTCACTCGCAAACACCGTTGCCAAATATGGCCTGACTCCCAGCCCGGTCCGACGGATGAATCGCGACGAGTACCGCACGCCACTGATTTCCACGTTGGACTCGACATCCGTTGAGCAGAGCGGCTGCGCCTCCTCCGCGCCACCGCGTCTCGCGTGAGAAGCTTTGCACGGAACCCGCCGTCAGGGACCAAGACCGCAATTCGTAAGCCTGACGACCCCTGACGACCATCCGCCATCCCCGCTGGCAACCGCCACTCTGGCGGAGGCGACCAGTCGGTCCGATCTTCTCGCCATGACCGGACAGGAGGCGAGCCGTTGAATCGTCACGGCGTTCGGTATACCTAACGCAATGAAGAATCCACAACCAGATCCGGAGCCACCACCTCCGACGACGGCGTCGCCGCCGTCGGTTCCGGCGATCTACGAGCTCACGATTACTCGGTTCCGAGGGATCAGTGCGCTCACTTGGCAGCCGGCCAAGGGTGTCAACCTCGTTCTCGGTGGCGGCGACGTCGGCAAGAGCACAATCCTCGACGCGATTGGTCTGCTCCTCAGTCCAACCAACGCGGCGAACCTGTCGGACACGGACTACTACCTTCGTGACGTCGTCGCCGAGTTCGCGATCGAGGCAGTCGTGTCCTTGCCCTTGGCGGGCAAGGTCAATCAGCAGGTCAAGCCGTCGTGGCCATGGGTGTGGAACGGCAGCGCGGCCATCGTCCCCAGTATCGAAGGCGACGGACCATCGACCTCAGAAGCCGTCTACCGCGTGCGCGTTCGCGGAACTGCCGACCTCGAACTCGCATTCGAAATCGTTCAGCCTGACGGCGCCGCGGATCACTTCTCCGTTGGCTTACGTCGATCCATCGGGCTCGTGCGACTTAGCGGCGATGATCGGAGTGACCGCGATCTTCGACTCGTGCAGGGCTCGGCCCTCGACCGTCTTCTGTCCGACAAGGCGCTCCGGTCTCGAATCGCGAGCGAGCTGGCGAAGACCGATGTCCACG
The DNA here is from genome assembly GCA_030835125.1 of Gemmatimonadaceae bacterium. Taxonomy (GTDB): domain Bacteria; phylum Gemmatimonadota; class Gemmatimonadetes; order Gemmatimonadales; family Gemmatimonadaceae; genus JABWBJ01. The sequence continues at coordinate 171,463 of JAUQWM010000005.1, forward strand.
AGCGGCTCGCGCCTGAGGCGAAGGCGGCCCTGGAGAACCTGGACAAGACGTTCGCGAAACAGGGCTTGCCGAGTGGCCTAGATGTGTCGATCACTGGTGGACCCGGAGTATCTGTCGCGTCGTTGATCGGTCTACGCGCAACTAGGGCCGGTAAATACCTGCCCCTCGTAAGTTGGGGGGCTGGCACTCGCCGTCTCGCATCGCTGACGATCGCGGAGCAGAATCAAGGCGATCACCCCGTCATGCTTATCGATGAGATAGAGCGTGGCCTCGAACCCTACCGGCAACGGATGTTGCTCGCAAAGCTCCAGTCGGGAAGTTCGCAGGCATTCGTCACTACGCACAGTCCGGCTGCCATCTCGGCCGCGTCCGAAGCGGCGCTCTGGTACGTTGACCACAACCAGAGGGTAGGACGACTTGCGGCTGCGAAGATCGCGAAGCACCGGTCGAAGGACCCGGACATGTTTCTCGCGCGTGTCGCGATTGTTTGTGAGGGCATCACGGAGGTGGGATTCGTGACGGCTCTACTCGAAGCGACCCTCGGCTCGTCACTGCACCACCATGGCGTTCATGTCAGCGATGGCGGCGGAAACGACACGACGCTCGATCTCCTGGAGGCGTTGGCTGACGCGGGGATACTCTTCGGGGGCTTTGCCGACGACGAGGGCAGGCATCCCGACCGGTGGCGGGCGGTGATGGCGGCGCACGGCGCGCTGCTCTTTCGGTGGGCCACCGGGTGCATCGAGGAGAACATTCTCCGTGCCGTCGGCGATGACCAACTGGAGGCCTTTCTGGTCGATCCCGATGGGGACGAGACGGGCACCCGGTTGCGGACCCTCGCTGATCGCATGAACATGGGCGACGAGAAGGGGTTTGCCGCCCTCCGTGACAGAGCAGGGGCTCGGTTTCGGGACTTTATCGTTGCTGCAGCAACCGGCGCGGTACCCGATGGAATAGAGGATCGCGATGCAAAGAAGACGCACAAGGCACACGCGCGCTGCTGGTTCAAGAACAACGAGGGCGGTCGCGAACTCGCGAGGAAGACGTTTCAGCTCGGGTGCTGGTCGGCGGTGAAGGGAGAGTTGCTTCCATTCTGCAACGCGGTACGAAGAGTTGTGGGGCTTGGCGATGTGCCGGACGTGCAGCTGTGAGCGATGACAGCGTCCGTGCTGCGCTCAGATCCGCATACTCACTTGTAGTCGTGGAGGCTCCAGCCGGTTGCGGCAAGACGCATCAGGGTGCGGACTACGCCCGTGAACTTGTGGATGGCGTCGGCCACGGCCGACCGCTGATCCTGACGCACACACACGCAGCATGTTCGGTATTCGCCGAACGTACCAAGGGGGCGGGCACCAAAGTGGAGATTCGTACCATCGACAGCGTCATCGCCAACGTCGCGGCCGCATATCATGTCGGACTTGGTATTCCGGCGGACACCGCGTCATGGGTCCGCCAGCAGGAAGATGGATACGCGATGCTGGCGCAGAAGGTGGCGCTGTTGCTGACGCGATACCCGATGATCGCGTCGGCGCTGGCGTGCCGCTATCCGGTCGTGATATGCGACGAGCATCAAGATTCAAGCGGAGACCAGCACGCGATCGTGATGGCGATGCTCGAAGCGGGTGCGAGGCTTCGCGTCTTCGCCGATCCGATGCAGTCGATCTTTCGGGACAAGTCCGTTACAGGCTCCAAACCGCCGTGGGACTGGACCGCGCTCCAGGCCAGGGCCCAAGTCAGTGACGAGCTCGATTTGCCGCACCGGTGGAAAGACGGCTGTCCGGATCTGGGCACATGGTCGCTCGCGGCGCGCCGCAGCCTTTTGAACGACCAGCCCATCGACCTCCGAACAGGCGTGCCATCGAGCGTTGCTGTGGTCGTGGCCGAGAATCAAGCCCAAAAGAATCTCGAATACGCCCTGTCGAAGAGTGCTCGCAAGCCCATGGATCAGTTCGTGGAGCGCGACGCTTCGCTTCTGGTCCTCACGCGTCACAACCAAACGGCGAAGTCGTTGCGCGCCTTCTTCGGGCGCCGAGTTCTGCTGTGGGAGGGGCATACGAGGTCAGCGTTGGAGGGCCTCGTGGACCGCATAAGCTCCGCCAGAGGAAACAGCGCCGGGCTTGCCGAAGCGGTCGTCTCGTTCATGGGCGATGTTGGGAAGGGCTTTAGCCCGTCCGCATTCGGTGATGCGTTCGTGCAAGAGGCTACGGAGGGCTGCACGAGGATCCGAAAGGGAAAGCCAGCGACGATTCAATGTCTGGCACGGTATATCGTTGACGATCCAAGCCACTATGGCGTCGCCAGGTGTCTTGCGCGCATCGACGAGCTGAGGAAGTCGGACGCGGCGTTCGCTGCCGTCGAGATTGACCACGCCAGCGAGTTTCGCGACGCCATCCGGCTGGGAGATCACGAGAATACGGATGAGGGGCTGGCCCAGATCACGCACCATCGGACATACTCACGGCCTCTACCACCGAGGAAGGCGATCAGCACCATCCACAAGGCCAAGGGACTTGAGTGTGACAGCGTAATCGTGATGCCCTGCGATGCGAAGACGTTTCCCGGCAACCGCGAGGCCCGGTGCCTTCTCTATGTCGCCCTCAGTCGCGCGAAGAAGCGGTTGATGCTCGTAGTGTCACGCCAGAAGCCGAGCCCGTTGTTCCTTATGTAGGTTGGAGGTCAACCCCATTAGCCCTTCGGAGTATTATGGCAAAGTACGTCCTCACCCGCTATGCGTTGGGCGAGCACCCGCGGCTGACCCTGAACGTCGATGAATACACAGCAATCAGACGCGCCCGTGACAGCCTTGGTGAGGCGCTCGCGATCGAAGAACGCCTCGAGCTCGTGTTGCGCAACGCAGAGGAATTCGAGTGCGATCTCCTCGCAGCCTCACTGAGAGCGGCTTTTTACAGCGATGGGCGTGGTTGGCACTCGGCAATAGGCACATTGCAGGAGTTGTCGCGCCGAGTCCTTAATGTGCTCACGACCACGAAAGCGTATGTTGATCAGATGCACGGTGCCATGAGCACTCTTTATGGCGATGGATCCGAAAGAGAGGCGGTCAAAACTGCATTCAGTAAAGAGTATGACACGGTGTTGGGCTATCGGACCTGCGAGGCGCTTCGCAATCATGCACAACACGCCGGCGAGTCAATCCATGGATTGAACTCGCGTTTCGCTTGGCGAGATAGGCCAACAGGTTCTCGGGTCCGCGTGCATCATATGGTTGTGACGCTTGATTCTGCCCGCCTTCTCGCAAGTGATGCGTTCAAGCGGACCGTAGCCAACGAATTGGTTGCCGCCGGTGAGACGCACGACCTCGTAATGTTTCTACGTCAATACATCAGCTGCCTCGGTCGAGTCCACGTCGCTGTCAGGCAGCTAATGCGGAAGGATCTGGAAGCGTGGGATGCGCTTATCGAGGAAGAAATGCAACGCTTCTTGCGAGAACCTAGCGCTCAGGGCGACACGACGGGTCTCGCTGCGCTTCAGCACGATGATAAGGATGTGGTCGTCGAGGTAGTTCAGGTCTTCGCGAAGCCTACCGAGCGTCGCAAAGCTCTCGCGGCGCGGAATGTTAACCCACACCAGCTGGATTCAATCGTGATAACCAGCGAAAACAACCCGCCCTAACATCAGACGTATTGGGTCAGGACCCTGCGTTACCGCGTCTTCGCGCCTAGAAAGGCGTTTGCGTCGCCTTCCAGCGTCGCTCGGCTAGAAGGGCCAGAAGCAGCGATGGGTGCTCCTACCCACCTTACTACGGTGACCGCGCTCCTGTCCTTAGGAGTTCAATGGTGAAGTCCAAGCTCGCACTCGCGTCCCGTTCTTCATTTGCAATCACGCTCGGATCGGCGGTGCTCGGCCAGACCGGAGAATGCGATAGCTCACCCAGCCTCGTGGCTGCCAATTCAACAAGGAACCCGTCCTTCGTGCGCCGCAGAACCTGCCCGAGTACTGCCGCCGTAGCTCCCGACAGAAGATCGGCGACTTGCAGCTGCGGCACGGAATGAGAGTCCGCAAAGCGGACTCCGGTTGCCAGAATTGGAAGGGTCCAGTTGCGGCCAGCGCCCTTGAACTCGCGGCTAGGCTTCGCGAACGACATCAGCCTTTCGAGGACTTCTTGGTGATGTTCGATCGGCTTTGAGCGGTCGTGAACGATCTCGAACGAGACCTGAAGCGTGTGAGTCCACTGTGCTGCCAGATCGATAAAGGTGGGCACTGCCGGGTCGATGGCAACGGGGTCGAAGGGTGCGATTGCCTCGGTGACGATGGCCTGGGTAGCGGCCAACATCCCCAACGTGCTGCGAAAGTCTGCGTCTCGGCTCGTATCCCGAAGCCTCTCGACCTGCGCGTAGAATGACGCAATTGCCTCGGCCGATGGCCGGCGCACAAGCGCAACAAATCGTCGCTGCAGCTCGGCGAACTCGGCGGCCCCGCAGAACACTGGCGTGACTACGTGGATCAGGTTCGCGAGTGCAAGGTTGGCGCCGCGATCGTACAGGTTGATGCCGTTTCTGTAGGCAAGCGGCTCGATGAGCAGGTCAACGATCTTTGTCGTGACTAAGAAGGACTTGTGATAGACGCCAAGCTTGACGAGTTCATCGGAGATCCGCTCGTCGTTGAAAAATGCCAAGAGCTTGCGTCTCCCGGCCGACGATCCGCGCAGCGCGGAGAACTTCGCCTCGATTGCTCCCGTTCGCGCGGTATGAGCCAACAACCCTCGTGCCGTGTCGTCATCGACATGCACGGCAGCGAGCACGAACACCGGCTGGGCGGGGTCAAGTAGGTTCTGACCGGTGTTCCCAGTCTCGTCGAAGGCGACGAGATCCAACACCGAAAGCGGGGAAGGCATACGCCGAATGGTAGCTCCTCAAGGGACCCGCCGCCCTGACCAGGACCACAATTGGTAAGCCGGAGGACCCCTAACGACCATCCGGCCTCCTCCCTGCCCATCCGGCACTCTGGCGGACACCAACAGTAGGCCCGATCTTCCCGCCATGACCGGGCCCAACTCGTGGCTCCCCCTCCCCCTGGTGGGACGGCAACAGGAACTGACCGTCATCCGGCGCGCCCTCGGTGCTGCGGCCAAGGGTGACGCCGGTGCCGTCGTGATCGCGGGTGGCCAGGGCGTCGGCAAGACCCGACTCCTCGAAGCCGTCCTCGCCGAAGCCACGGAACGCGGCTTCATCATCGCCCACGGGACGGCCTCCCAGACCGACGCCGACGTGCCGTACGCGATCCTGGGCGAGGCGTTCACGCCCGTGGTCCGCTCGCTCGACAGCGCCACGCTCAACAAGCTCGCGGGCGGGGCTGCGGCCGACCTGGCGCGGGTGGTGCCGGGCTTCGACGCGAATCCCGCCAGCGCGCGCCTGACGCCCGAGGCGCCGGACGACCTCACCATGCGCGTGCGCTGGCACTTCATGCAGTGGGTGGAGCGGCTGGCGGCGTGGCAACCCCTGGTGCTGGTCATCGACAACGCCCACTGGGCCGACCCCTCCTCAGTGGGACTGGTGCAGTTCATCCTGCGGCACGCGCCGCGCGCGCGGCTGCTCGTCCTGGCGGCGCACAACCCCACCGAATCGGCCGTCGGCGCACCGTTCGGCAACCGTTCTTGCTGCTGCTGACTCCATGACCAGGTGACCACGAATGACCTGCCGAAGGGGGCTTGTTCTAGAGGGCGGCGGCGCAAAAGGAGCATACGCCTTTGGTTGGCTGATGGAGTTTGCAGCCCGCGGATTGCGATTCGACGCCGTCGCCGGGTCGTCTGTGGGCACCCTGAACGCGCTGCTGTGGGCAAGCGGACAGATCGAAGCAGGTGAGGAGGTGTGGCGTACGATCTCTGAAGAGACCACCCTCGCCGTCCGACGGCCGAAGTGGTTGTGGTCGATCCTTGCCCTACCGTTCGCCTTACACCGCCTGCTCGCAGAGCGCGTATCAAATCTGAGTGACAACGTCACCCGCACCTATATAGCGTTGGGTGTCGCGGCGACGACGGCAATGCCGGTCTTGTGGGCAGCGACCGAGGTGCCGAAACGAGTGGTCCTGCGAGCCGCAGTCCTCGTACATCCTCCGACTGGCTTCGGTGAGGGGTTCGCCAACACTTTGTTGTTCATTCAATGGGCGCTAATCCTCTGTGGTGGATTCTTTACGCTGCTCGCGACCGTGTTTCCTGGAGACGTCGGAGGACTGATCCGGTTTTCCTGGCGCTCGTCCACGCCTCTTCGACGAACGATAGAGAGGATCCTTGCGAACCAACGACTTGCAGTCCCCACATTCGCCACGGTCGCCCAGTACCGCGAAGTGTCTGAGCCAGGACAATTACGCTTCCTGCGAGGAAGGGCTGCACCAAGCGGATTCTGGACGGGGCGCGACCGCTATGTGCCTGCCTACCTGCCGCTCCACGAAATGACCGAAGATCGGGTGGCCGCCTTTGCATTGGCCAGTGCCTCTCTGCCGTATGGCATTACGCTCCCGGTTCCTGACGGTGACCGCCTCCTTGTCGACGGCGGCGTGGTGGACAATTCTCCGACGCTCCCGTTGATAGACAAAGAACAGTGCCAACTCATTGTTGTCATCAAGCTCAGACAAGTCCCAGGGTCTACCGCTCAGCGATATGCGGACACGTACCAGCGGTTGAAGCGCCTGATGATTGCGGCCGAACTCACGCCCAGTGAGGCTAGTCGCATGAACACTTTGAAGAGCGACGAACCGAGCACATGGCCTGAGTTTCTCACGATCATGCCTTCGCGCCCCCTGGGGTCGCTCCTGTCTGCGGGCGGTGAGGATGTCCGACGGTCATCTGCCTTCAGGGAGTTTCGAGCGATGCTGAGATTCGACCCTGGGTATGTGCACAGGCTGATCGCGCTCGGCCGTTCTGACGCTGCCGGACAGCCCGAAGAGTTCTGGCGTCGCCTTTCCGATCAAGCGGACTAACTCAGCAACAGGACAGACGCAGTTGGTCAACGGGTCTCCCCATGGATGTGCCTCGGCGCTCCTCGGCGGACTCGGCGTCCCCGGCGTTGTGCTTTGGGAAGATGCGGTGGAGCGCCGCGTCTGGAAGCTGCTCGAGTTCCTTGCGCGCGGATCGGAGCCCGTCGACTCGAATCCTCGTTCGCTCGCGACCGATCCTGCCGACGGCCGCCGAGGTGGCGGGATTCTCCCCGACTTCCCGCGTAGCTCCTTGACCAGCCCAACCGGGCGGTCTGGGACTGGACGCAGGCCACCGTGGCATGGCTGGGGAGGAGAACCCGATGCAGAACCGAATTGCCCTGACGCTCGGCCGCCTGGCACCGGCCATGCCCTCGGCTGCCCTGATCGCATGCTCAGGATCCGACGGCGGGACGATTGAGCCTCCTCCCCCGCCTCCCGTGGTCACCATCACCGTCACACCGGCACAGGCCAGCCTGGACACGCTGCAGGAGACGGTGCAACTGTCCGTCACCGTGCAGAACGCCTCGGTATGACGCGAGGGGCACCTTCCCGGATCACGCTCGGGAGGACTCAGGGTGCCGTCGCCCGGCGTTCTCGTTCGGGTGACCCCGTCAGCGCATGTCGCCTGACGCGGAGCCGCGGGTGATGCTGGCTTCCGATACCTCGCCCACCAGGAAGTAGCCGAGCGGAAAGCGGGCGGGGTCCGTGAGGTTCGAGATGTTCCCGCGGATGCTTGCCGGCGGCACGGCGAAGGGTGAGCCGTCGGCGCTGACCTGGTCGGAGAACGCGAAGTAATACCGGTACATGCGTTCCGAGAGGCCGACCTGACGCATGAGCACCGTGCTGCCCGGCGGGATGTCGATCCCTTCGTAGGGCTGGAAGCCGGAAATCGTCAGGCCGTCCACGGCGTCGTCCATCGCCACCATGCGGTACTTGAAGGTCGAGTCCGGGCCGAGCACTCGCACGCCGTCGATGAACTGGTCCCAGAGGTAGAAGTTGCCCAGCCCGGGTGGATCGACGAGGTCGATCGTTGCGCGGACCCCGTCGGTGCCGGAGAAGCGTCCGGGTTTCGGTGCTTCCAGGTAGAGGGAATCGATCGGCGCCACCGATTGGGCCGTCTCCGTCGATTCGTAGGCCTGGCCGTCCCAGTCGATCTCGAGCCGGTATGTCGTGCCAGTGCGAACGGTGAGCTGGTCGGTCGTGTACCGTCCCGGGGCACTCTCGATGAACGTCACGGTCACGCCGGCGTCGTCCGTCACGCGAACGATCGCCCCGGTCGCCGGCGGTGCCGCCGCCTCGCTGAAGTACGGCGCGGTCGTGGAAAGCAGGATCGATTGCGTGCCGTTCACGCGCCCGATGACACGCTCGAGCCGAGCCTCGACGACCAGGCGGCGCGGACCCTCCGGCACCTCGAGTCCGACGACGCGTTCGCACGCAGTGAGACCCACGAGCAGGGGCAGGGCGCGGAGGAGGGCGCGCATCACCAGAACCGCCGCGTGTAACTGATGCTCGGCACAAATCCGAACACCGACAGCTGGACCGCCTCGGTGCGAAGCGGGTTCTCCGTCGATTGACGGAACGACATCGACTGGGCGTTGAAGCGGTTGTAGGCGTTGAAGACGCCGATCTGGAGTTCACTGCGATCCCCGCTCCGCGTCAGGCTCAGGTCGAGCCGGTGATACGCAGGCAGGCGATTCGCGTTCCTCGCCCCGTATTCGGGGACGACATAGTCGTCGATGACGTATCGCGAGACCGGATAGGTGACCGGCAGGCCGGTGGCGAAGCTGAACGTCGAGCCGAAGGTCCAGCGGGCGTTGAGCGGCTTCACGGCCACGACCGAGAGGTCGTGCGTCTTGTCGGTCGGCGACGGAAACCACGCCCCGTCATTGATGCCGGCGCCGGGTGCGGCGACGAACCGCTGCTCGGTCCGGCCGAGGGTGTAGCTCACCCAACCGTACCAATCGCCGGTGTGCTTCCGGAGCAGGAGCTCGAGACCGTACGAACGTCCACTCCCCTGAAGGAGCGCCGTCTCGATGCGCGGGTTGAGGATGACATCGGAGCCGTCGACGAAGTCCAGGACGTTGTACGCACGCTTGACGTACGTCTCGGCGGAGAACTCGTAGCCGCCGTTGGCGAAGGTCGCGGCATAGCCGAGCGCCACCTGGTCGGCGCGCTGCGGCTTCACCCACGGACCCGCCGGCTCCCAGACGTCGAGCGGCGTGGGGTTGTTGGTACGCGAGGCGAGCAGCAGGTACTGCCGGGTGTGTGCATAGCTCGCCTTGAGGCTGCTGGTCGGCGTCAGGGACACCCGCAGTGAGGCGCGGGGCTCGAGGCCACCGAAGCTGGCGATCGTTCCGTCGCGCCGGGCGCTGTCGGTGACCACGCCGGGCTCGTACCGGGACAGGGACGGGTTGTACGAGACCGCCTGCCCGCCCTCGTACTGGTACACCGTGGCCGGACCACGGCGCGCGTACGACGAATAGCGCAGGCCGTAGCGCAGGGAGACGCGATCGCCGAGGTCGAACACGTGGCTGGCGTGCCAGGCGGCGGAGAGTGTCTGGCGCGGGTCGATCCGCACCGGCCTGAGCTTCGTGGTATCGACCGGCACGAAGTCCCCGGGACGGATGGATTGCCGTGCGACCTCGACGCCAAACTCCACCACGTTGCGTTCCGACAGGTGCCAGGCTTCGTCCAGCCTCAGCTCGTGACTCGTTATGCGCGACCGCCAGTCGACCCGTCCATCCAGGGCGGTGAATCCCAGCAGGTAGTCGTACGTGCCGGCGGTATACGAGAGCTTGGAGAACAGCCGTTCCCGGACGATCTGGTTCCAGCGCAGTGTCGCGGAACGGTTTCCCCATCCGGCGGCGAACTCGCGCGACGGGCTGAACAGGTCACGCCCGAGGTACGCCGACGCCATGAGCGTGCCGTTCTCACCGGCCTTCACGTTCATCTTGGCGTTGAGGTCGTAGAAGTAGGCGCGGGCATCCCGGAGCGCCGTGTCGGGAGCGAAGACGAGGAACACGTCGGCGTACGAGCGTCGTCCCGCGACGAGGAAGGACCCACGGTCTCCGAGCGGGCCTTCGGCCAGGACGCGGCTGGCGAGGAGACCGATCGAGGCGGTCGCACCGAAGTCGCTGGCGTTTCCTTCCCGCTGTCGCACGTCGAGGACCGATGACAACCGACCGCCGAACCGGGCCGGGATGGCGCCCTTGTGGAGCGTCATGTCGGCCACGGCGTCCGCGTTGAATACCGAGAGGAACCCCAGGACGTGCGCCGGATTGTAGATCGTCGCCTCGTCGAGCAGGATCAGGTTCTGGTCACTGGTGCCGCCCCGGACGCTGAATGCGGTCGAGAAATCCGAGGACCGCGAGACTCCCGGCAGCAGCGTGATGCTGCGCAGGGGGTCCACTTCACCCAGCGCCGACGGGGTCTGCCTCACGGTCGCGAGGTCGAGCCGGGCGATGCTCATGTCCGCGGACCGGGGATCGATGTCACGCTGCTCCTGCTCCACGCTCACCTGGACGTTCCGCAGGGCCACGGGTTGCGACACCAGGGTCACGTCCCAGGTGCGCGACGCGGTGAGGTCGATGGTGGTATCCAGTGGTGCGTAGCCGATGGCGCGCACCCGAAGTCGGTGGGACCCGGGCGCCAGAGACAGGAAGTAGAAACCGTCGGTGTTGCTGCGCGAGCGCACCGAGTCGGCGTCGGCGGACACGGTGGCGTACCGGATGACCTCGCGACTCTCCGCGTCACGGACGTAGCCGCTGAGTTGCATGCGGGGGTTGGCCGCCACCTGTCCCGGCAAGGGGCTCACGCAGAGGGCGAGCACGATGACGCCGGCAACGCCTGCCATGGCGCGTCTCACTGGCGCGCGTTCGATCAATTCGTCAACGGGATGTGGTAGGTCGGGTGCGGGCGTGCGTTGGTGCGGCTGCGCCCGTCACCCGGGCGGAACCCGGGAGCCGAATGGTAACACGACGCCGCACGACTCAGCAGCGCGTTGCGTTCCCCGGGCACCGCTGGCGTGGCGGCGCCTACTCCTTCGTGTAGAGGCCTTGCGAGAGGAGAACGGACATGGTCTCGCCGTCCTCGTTGAAGTGCACCTCGTCAACGGCCAGCGATGGCGACGGCTTCGGTCCCTTGCGGGCGGCGGCTTCAGCGAACAGGACTGCGGCGTAATCGAGCACCGATTCCCGCGGTCCGACGAGCCGGGTGGCCGTCTCGTAGCAGGTGCGGAGGGGGACGTAGGCAACCTCGATCTCGGATCGCGCCGACTCGCGCGGCCGACGGCGCTGTATCTGCGCGGTCACGGCCTCAACGGTGAGGACCGTGTTGTCCTTCTCGGTGTTGGCTGGCATCGTCATTTTCCTGTGTGATCCGGTCGATGGACCGGAGTCGCGCGATGTGGCGCGCCTGTACCTCAAGGACGCCACGCCGGGGGCCGCGGATCGTCGGGAGTTTCCGGAATGTTTGTCAGGGGTTCGCGAATGCACGGCCACATCGCGAGCCGCCACCTTCCGCGGGCGAAACGGCGCCCCGGTTTGTGTCCCATCCGGGGCGCCCGGTCGTCAGGAGCATGATGAACCTCGACACGCATTCCTTCCCGAATGACCCCAATCGACCACGCGGGCGTCCGCGCGTCGTGATCATCGGCGGCGGGTTCGGCGGTGTCTCGGCGGCCAAGGCGCTCGCCGGGGCGCCCTTGGACATCACGCTCATCGACCGCACGAACCATCACCTCTTCCAGCCGCTGCTGTACCAGGTGGCGAGCGCCGTGCTGCCGTCCAGCGACATCACGCGCCCGATCCGGCGTATGCTGCGCGGCCAGGCCAATGTGCGGGTACTGCTCGGCACGGTGGTGGGGATCGATCCCGCGCAGCGCGTGGTGCAGGTGGACGGGGGGGCCGAATCCCGGCATCCCTACGACTACCTGATCGTGTCGGCGGGTCTGGTCCATGACTACTTCGGCCATGACGAGTGGGCGCGCCTGGCACCGGGGCTCAAGAGCGTCGCGGACGCGGAGGAGATCCGCCGCCGGTTCCTGCTGGCGTTCGAGGAGGCCGAGCGCACGCCGGACATCGACGCGCATAACGAGTTCCTGACCTTCGTCGTGATCGGCGGCGGCGCCACGGGGGTCGAGCTGGCGGGCATCCTTCCGGCGACCGCGCGCGCAGCCATGCGCGACGACTTCCGCCGGGTCGACGTGGCCGACACGCGCGTCATCCTGCTGGAAGGCGGGCCGCGCATCCTGCCCGCGTTCAACCCCGTGCTGTCGCAGAAGGCCGAGCTGTATCTCGGCGGGCTTGGCGTGGAGGTGCGCACCAACACGAAGGTCACGCGCGTGGAACCGGACGCGGTCTGGGCCGGCGGTGAACGCATCGCGACGCGCAACGTGTTCTGGGCGGCCGGCATGCGGGCCTCACCGCTCGGGGCGATGCTCGGCGTGCCGTTGAACGGACGCGGCCAGGTGCTGGTGGAACCGGACCTGACGATCCCCGGGCATCCCGAGGTCTACGTGATCGGCGACCTGGCCGCGCTGCGCTGGGACGAGACGCGGTGGATCCCGCAACTGGCGCCGTTCGCCAACCAGGCGGGCCGGTGGTCGGCGGCCAACATCGTCCGCACCATCGAGGGACGTTCGCGCGAGCCGTTCCGGTACTTCGACAAGGGGATGCTGGCCACGGTGGGGCGCCACAAGGCGGTGGGAGAACTGCGCGGCGTGCGGTTCAGCGGGTATGTGGCGTGGTGGGCCTGGTTGCTGATCCACATTCTGTACCTGGCGGGCTTCCGCAACCGGCTCAGCGTGATGCTGGAGTGGTTGTGGGGGTACTTCACGATGGACCACGGTTCACGCCTGATCACGTCACCAGTCCCGGTGACCGAGGACAGCGCGGCGGCGGTTCCGCTGGCCAGCGCGGGCGAGCCGGCGTCACTCCGGTCGAGCGAGCGGACACGACTCCGGCGCGAGTCCCTGCCGAAGTAGTGCTGTCCTGAAACGAGAGCGGGGCCGCGGAATCTCCGCGGCCCCGCCTCGATGTGTTCACGCCGTCACGTGGCGCGCCGGCTGGTTATGCCGATGCTTCGGTCGCTTCGGCCGCGTCGGTGACTGGCGGCTTGGCACCGCTTCCGGGCGGACGGCCGCGGTTGCGCTGCACAGGCGGCTCGGCCAGGCGGGCCAGGCGATGCTTGTAGAAGCTGATCACGCGCGGACGGACGGAGTTCTTGGTGTCGCCCTTCTCGGCGCGGAAGGGTGCGTAGTTCTGCTGGTCGCCGGAGACGGTGAACCACCACCACGCTTCCCCACTTCCTGCCGGCATGCGGACCTGGCAACGGTACGTCTTGTCGCCGTCCGCGAACTCAAACGCCTCGATCATCTGACCCCTCTTCGCGGGTGAACCTCAATCTAACCGGTTCGACCCCCTTTCTGACCCCCAAAAGGGACGAAAAACGGGGGGTTGCGGATTGGAGGGTCGGGGGTCGAGGCTCGAGGCTCGAGGTTTCAGGCTCGAGCCTCAAGCCTCGACCCTCAACCCTCCATCTTGACCCCATGCCCCCGGAGGGGAAACGTAACTGCGCGGCAGACAGTCGGGCCGCGCGTCCCGTCACAGCAAGAGGTCCTGATGCGGTCTCCACTCACGGCCATTGCGGCGCTGTTGTTCGCCGCCGCGACCCTCCATGCCCAGTCCACGCCAGGCGGGACGGCCGGATTCTACCGGTTTCCGGCCATCCACGACCAGACGGTGGTGTTCGCGGCGGAGGGGGACCTGTGGTCGGTTCCCATCGCCGGCGGGCTGGCGCGACGCCTGACGAGTCACGCGGCCGAGGAGACGAATCCCGCCATTTCGCCGGATGGCGCGACGCTGGCGTTCACGGGGCGATACGAGGGAGCGGCGGCGCTCTATACCATGCCCGTGTCCGGCGGCACGCCGGTGCGACGCACCTACGACGGTGACGCCGCGAATGCCACGACCTGGACGCCGGACGGAAAGCTCGTCTACACGACGGTGAATTACGCCGGCATCCCCAAGCCGGGGATGGTCCAGCTCGACTTGCGGAACGGGACCCGCACCCTCGTTCCCCTCGCCGGCGCGTCGGAAGGCACGTACGACGCGAGCGGGCGCACGCTGTACTTCGTCCGTCCGGCCTTCCACAACAACGTGACCAAGCGGTACACGGGCGGCACGGCGCGCGACATCTGGAAGTACGTCGCCGGCGCCCCGGAGGCGGTCGAGCTGACGGGTGACTACAACGGCGAGAGCCACTCGCCCATGTGGTGGAGCGGTCGCGTGTACTTCGTGAGCGATCGCGATGGCACCATGAACCTGTGGTCGATGAACGAGGACGGCGGCGACAAGCGCCAGCTCACGCGGCACGCGGGATGGGATGTGCGCAGCCCGGAACTCGACCGCGGTCGCATCGTCTACCAGCTCGGCGCGGACCTCTGGCTCTACGACGTGGCGACGTCGCAGTCGCGGATGATCCCGATCCTGCTGGCGTCGGACCTCGACCAGTTGCGCGAGAACTGGGTGACCAACCCGATGGACTACCTGTCGTCGGCACACCTCTCACCGGAAGGGGACCGGGTGGCGCTCACGTCGCGCGGGCGCGTCTTCGTGGCGCCGGTGAAGACGGGCCGCTTCGTGCGGGCGACCAGGAAGGACAGCGTGCGGTACCGCGACGTCGGCTTCATGCCCGACGGCAAGTCGCTGATCGGGCTGACGGACGAAACGGGGGAGCTGGAGTTCGCGAAGATCCCGGCCAACGGGATCGGCGCCGAGGAGGCGCTGACGAGCGGAGGCAACATCCTGCGCTTCCGCGGCATCCCATCTCCCGATGGCGCCTGGCTGGCGTGGGACGACAACAATCGCGACCTGTGGGTGATGAACCTGTCGACGAAGGCCGTGCGCAAGGTTTCGGAGAATCGCGAGGGCATCGGCTCCCTGGCCTGGTCGCCGGATGGGCGCTGGCTCGCCTATGTCATGTCAGCGGCGAACTCGTTCCAGCAGATCAAGATCTTCAGCGTGGAGTCGGGCCGCAGCGTGGCGCTCACGACGGATCGCACGAACAGCCATGCGCCGGCCTGGGACCCGAAGGGCGAGTTCATCTACTTCCTGTCCGACCGGAACCTGCAGACGCTGGTGGGCGCGCCGTGGGGAAACCGCCGGCCCGAACCCTACTTCGACAAGGAGATCGAGATCTACCAGGTCGCGCTCCGCACCGGGCTCCGTTCGCCGTTCCAGCCTGACGACGAACTGCGTCCCGCGACGCCGGCACCGGCGCGGCCGGACACGTCCGCCGTCGCGCGGCAGGTCCGCATCGACCTCGAGGGCCTCCCGCTGCGGATCCGGCGCGTTCCCGTTGCGTCTGGCAACTATGGCTGGCTTTCCGTGAACGGCGAGGCGCTCTTCTTCACGTCGACCGCGTCGGGTGCGGGCGCGGCCACCGACCTGGTGTCGTTCAAGCTGACCAACGAGAAGCAGGAGCCGGTGGTCGTGGTGGACGCCATCCGGAGCGCGGAAATGTCCGCGAACGGGAAGAAGCTGCTGATCGCGAAGGGGACGGCCCTGCACGTGATCGACGCGAAGCCGGCGAAGGTCGCGAACGTCAACGACGCGCGCGTGGACCTGGCCGGGTGGACCTTCCCGATCAACGTGCGCGACGACTTCCGGCAGATCTTCGTGGATGCCTGGCGACTGGAGCGCGACTGGTTCTACGACCCGAACCTGCACGGCGTGGACTACAAGGCGACGCTCGCCAGGTACCTGCCGCTGGTGGCGCGCATAACGACGCGCGCCGAACTCAGCGACCTGGTGGGCTGGGCCGTCGGCGAGCTGTCGGCGCTCCACACGTCGGTCGGTGGCGGGGACCTGCGACGGGGCGAGGACAACATCCCCGTGGCGTCACTGGGCGCGCGGACGTTCCGTGACCCGACGCGGGGCGGCTACCGGATCGACTACATCTACCAGACGGATCCCGACTACCCGGCGCAGCGTTCGCCACTGGCCGACCCGGAGCTCGGCATCAAGGCCGGCGACGTGATCACCGCGGTGAACGGGACGCGCACGCTGGATGCGGTGGACATCGGCGAGCTGCTGCGGCACCAGGTCGGCAGGCAGGTGCTCATCACCGTCGCCGATGGCGAGAACTCCCGTGACGTGGTCGTGACACCGATCGGGAATGAAAGCGCGCTGCGATACGCAGATTGGGAGTACACGCGCCGGCTGGCGACCGAGACGAAGGGTGACGGGAGGATCGGATACGTCCACCTGCGGGCGATGGGCGGCGGTGACATCAACCAGTTCTATCGCGAATTCACGCCGGTGTTCAACCGCCAGGGTCTCATCCTCGACATGCGGCAGAACCGCGGCGGCAACATCGACAGCTGGGTGCTGGAGATGCTGATGCGGAAGCCGTGGATGTACTGGCAGGATCGGGTCGGCGAGCCGTACTGGAACATGCAGGGTGCCTTCCGTGGCCACATGGTGATGCTGGTCGATCATGAAACGGCCTCGGATGGCGAGGCCGTGGCCGATGGATTCCGGCGACTCGGGCTGGGGGTGGTCATCGGCGTGCGGACGTGGGGCGGCGAGATCTGGCTCAGCTCCGCCAATACGCTGAGCGATGGTGGCGTGGCGCGGGCGCCGATGAGCGGTGTCTATGGCCCGGAAGGGAAGTGGCTGATCGAGCAGGAAGGCGTGATTCCGGACATCATCGTGGACAACCTGCCGCACGCCACGTTCAACGGAACGGACGCGCAGCTCGATGCGGCCATTGCGTACCTGCAGAAGAAGATCGCCGAGGATCCGCGGCCGGTGCCGAAGCCGCCGGCGTATCCGAAGCGGGCGGTGAAGTATCCACCGGAGCGTTAAGCGCCAGGCGCAAAGCGCAAAGCGCAAAGGGTTGTACGTTCCGACCGCGTCTCGCGTACCCGTTCTCTCGTCTCTCTCCCGTCTCCCATCTCTCGTCTCTCTTAACGTGATACTTCGTGGATTACTTGTTCTCGCGGCGCTTGCTGCTGCTTCTGACGCCGGTGCGCAGAAGCGCGTCATCCTCTTCATTGGCGATGGCGTTGGGGTGAGTTACTGGACGGCGGCGCGGTTTGCCGCCGACAACCTGGCCGTCGCGCAGTTCAAGGTGATGGGGCTGGTGGACACCCGCGCGTCCAACTCGCTCATCACCGACAGCGCGGCCGGCGCAACGGCGTTCTCGGCGGGAATCCGGACTTTCAACGGCGCGATCGGCGTCGGCCCGGATTCCATGCCGGTCGAGACGGTGCTCGAGGCGGCGAAGAAGAACGGCTGGGCAACCGGGCTGGTCGCCACGTCGAGCATCACCCACGCCACGCCGGCATCGTTCGCCGCGCACGTGCCATCCCGGGCCTCGGAGTTCGACATCGCGCGGCAGATGACGGCGCTGGCTCCCGACGTCATGCTCGGTGGAGGGACCCGCTTCTTCTCAGCGACCTCGCGTCCCGACCGGGAAGACCTGCTCGGGCGGCTTCGCGCGACGCATGGGGTCATCACCGACGCGGCAGCACTGACTGCGGTCAGCGACACGGCCACCAGGCTGGTGGGCCTCTTCGGCGACACACAGATGCCGGCCGCGCCGGACCGCAGTCCCACGCTGCCGGAGATGACGAAGAAGGCCATCGACATCCTCTCGAAGGACCCCGATGGGTTTTTCCTGATGGTCGAGGGATCGCAGCCGGACTGGCGCGGTCACGACAACGAGCCCATCGGCACCGTGGTTGCCGAGATGCTCGACTACGACCGCGCGATCGGCGTGGCGCTCGAATACCAGAAGCGTGTGCCCGACGTGCTGGTCCTGGTGGTATCCGACCACGAGACCGGTGGCCTGGCCATCGAGAGCGCGCGCGACAGCGTGGTCCTGACGGACGCGGCGAACGGGCTGACCGAGGCGGTGCGCCGGCTGGCGCGGGCGATGGGATTGCTGACCGCGCAGGCGGCCGACTCCGCGGATTCGGCGTCGGTGCGCATGGAGATCACGTCGGCACGGTTGCGCGCGGGTGCGCGGGGCGCACGCACGGAGCGCATCGTCGCGGATTACACGACGATCGGTCACACGGGCCAGATGATCCCGCTGTTCGCCTCCGGCCCGGGTGCCGAGGCGTTCGGCGGGATGATCGACAACCACCGGGTGGGGCAAATGCTGCTGGAGATCGTACGCAAGCCGCCCGTGCCGGCGCGCCGGCGTCGCGAATGAACGCTCGGTGCGCGTGGCACCTGGCGATGGCCCTCGTGCCGCTGGTCCAGGCACCGGTGGAGGCACAGGGGCGCTGGTTCAAGGGGAACACGCACGCACATTCGCTGAACTCGGACGGTGACGTGCCGGTCGACGCGGTCGTGCGCTGGTACCGCGAGCACGGCTACCACTTCACCTTCGTCACCGAGCACGAGTTCTTCACCGATGTCGCGCCCCTGAACGGCCTTTTTGCCGCGGGGAACCGGTTCCTGGTGATCGCGGGACAGGAAGTGACCCAGCGGGTAGCGGATCCGCAGCACACTGGTGGTGTCCGGCAGGTGCACGTCAACGCGCTCGGCACGTCGCGACTGGTGATGCCGATCGGCGAACGGAACATCGCCACCGGGATGTCGATCGCGGCGACGTATGCGCGAAACGGCGCCGCCATTCGCGCCGCAGGCGGGATCATGCAGGTGAACCACCCGAACTTCATCTGGTCGGTCCCGCTGGCCGACATGATGGATCTGCCCGATTCGACGCTGTTCGAGCTGTGGAACGGGCACCCGACCGTGTACAACCTGGGCGGTACCGACAGTACGGGGCAGGTGATGCTGTCGACTGAAGCGCGGTGGGACTCGATCCTGTCGCGCGGAAAGCTCGTCTTTGGCGTCGCGGACGACGACAGTCACAGCTTCAAGCCGCAGGACGCCGAGAACACGGACCTGGCGCGGCCGGGGCGCGGGTGGATCCAGGTCCGCGCCGACACGCTGACTGCGGACGCGATTGTCGCCGCCCTCCGGCGTGGCGACTTCTATGCGTCGAACGGGATCACGCTCCGCGACGTGCGCACGACGCCGACGGAATACCGGATCGAGATCGCGCCGGCGGGTGACCGGCGCTACCTCACGGAATTCATCGGTAAGGGGGGACGGGTGCTGGCGACCTCCACGACGCTGCGACCGTCGTATCGGATCACCGGGACCGAGGGCTATGTCCGGGCGCGGGTGTCGGATTCGTCCGGCCGGATGGCGTGGACGAAACCCTTTCTGACACCTTAGCTGGGTGCTGCGTGGTGATTGCTGCCTGCGGCTGCTCCAGCAGCGTGCTGGGGTTGGGGCTGGGGCTGGGTGCTCTCCGCCCCAGCAAGTTGCGGCAGCAGCAGCCCGCAGCAATCAGTACGCAGCCTCACTCCGGCGGCAAAGGCCTTCCATGCACATCGCTCTCCGCCTGGGCAGCGGTGATCCCTCCCACCTTCCAGGTCGCCCTGGGCGCTGGGGCGGGGTGGTTCCCCAGTTGCGCCATCGTTTCCGCGTCAAAGAGCCGGCCGTTGACCAGCACATAACGAATCGCCGTGCTGTTCCGGATGTTCTGGAGGGGGTTCCGGTCGAGCACGAGCAGGTCGGCCAGCTTTCCGGCCGCGACTGAGCCGATGTCGCCGTCCAGCCCGAGGTATTGGGCGCCGTTGATGGTCGCGGCCTTCAGTGCCTCGTGATTGGTCATGCCGCCCTGCTGCAGCATCCACAATTCCCAGTGCGCGCCCTGGCCATGCAACTGCCCGTGCGCCCCGAGCTGGACCTTCCCGCCCTTCTGCTGGAAGGCGGTCACCGACTTCGACACGTCGAGGTACTGATAGTCGTCGTCGGCGGCCATCTGCCGGCGGCGGGCGCGGGAATCGAGCACCGCGTCAGGCGTGAAGCGCCGGAGCCGGGCGTTCTTCCAGACCTCGTCGTGCTGGTACCACCAGTACTCGCCGCTCATGCCGCCGTAGTTCACGATCAGCGTGGGCGTGTAGCCGCTCCGGCTGGAGGACATGAGCGTCAGGGCGTCGTCGTAGAGCGGCGCGACCGGCACGTTGTGCTCCAGCCCCGTGTGGCCGTCCAGCACGTGCGTCATGTTGTACCCGAAGTTGCTGCCGCCTTCGGGCACCACCATCATCTGCAGCTCACGCGCCGCCTCGATGATCTGCTGCCGGGCATCGCGCCGCGGCTGGTTGTAGCTCTTCACGCTGAACGCGCCGACCGCCTTCATCCGGCGCAGGTGGCTGAGGGCATCCGCGTATGACGTCGTGATCGCCTTGGCCCCACCCTCGGCGCCATAGAGGATGGTACCGGTCGAGAACAGGCGGGGGCCGATTACCTCGCCGTCCTTGATCAGCTCCGACGTGCTGAAGACCATCTCGGTGCCGTTCGACGGATCGTGCATCGCCCAGGTTGGCCAGGAAGCCCCAGTTGGTGCGCGGGGCGATGCCACTCGATCCCGTGCCGATGTGCGCGTGCGCGTCCACCAGCCCGGGTATGATGTACTTGCCGCGCGCGTCGATCCGTCGGGCGTCGGAGGGGATCGTCACGCGTCCGGACGGGCCGACGGCGACGATCCGGTTGCCGTCGATGACGACCGTCGCGTTCTGAATGACCTCGTTGCCGTTCATCGTGATCACCGTGCCGCCGGTGAGCGCGAGCTTGCCGGCCGGCTTCGCGAACGGGCGCTTGAGGCCGATCGGCGTGCCGGCGGCCTCGGGGTCGCGCCGCAGCGTGGTGGTGTCCGCCGTCTCGAACGCGAACGTTGCCGAGAGGTCGCGCTGGAAGAGGTCCGGGCCCAGCGCCCAGTAGACGCGGCGCGAGTCGGACGCCCAGTGCAGGTACAGGCCCGCGTCGCGGGAAATGCGGCGGACCGGGTAGTCGGCCGTCGACGGGCCGATGTCCACCGCGGCCCCCGTGAGGGGCAGCGGCGCGACGTACGCATTGAAGCGCTCGACCCAGGCGACGTACTTCTCGTCAGGCGACGGCACGAACTGGGTCGCGTTCTCGGCGGTGACGTGGACGCGACGATCGCCGCCGGCCATGTTGAACGATACGAGCGCGGCGCGCGCGTTCTGGCCGGAGGACACGAACAGGCGCGTGCCGTCGCGGTTGAACCGCGGCTCGGCGCCTTCCTCGGTCACCAGCCGTGGCTCGCCGCCGCTCGAGGGCACCACGTAGACGCCGGGGTTCCGGGAGTAGAGGTTGCCGCGGAGCCCGTCACCGCCAATGCGCCGGTACACGACCTGGCTGCCGTCATTCGAGAAGCGCGGCTCGACGTAGTGACCCGGCACCCGGGTGAGGACGCGCGGGTTGCGGCCGTCGGCCGACACGATGCGGATGGCACCAAGCGAGTCGTCGTCCCAGGTGGCGTAGACGATCGACGCGCCGTCGCCGGACCATGACGGGAACAGCTCGAAGTGCGAGGCACTCGTCAGGCGGCGCGGCGTGCCGGAGGGCAGGTCCTTCACCCAGAGGTGACCCAGGGCGTTGTACAGGACCCTGCGCTGGTCCGGGGACACGCTCACCCAGCGCAGCATCTTCACGTCGAACGAGTCGGGCGCCACCTGCTGGGCAAAGCGCACCGCGTCGGTGATGACGTGCGACGAGCGGGCGGTGAACGGGACCGGGGTGGCGCGACCGCCCTCGAGTTCCACGCTCCAGATCTTCCCCTGGGCCCAGATGAGGATCCGCTGCCCGTCCGGCGTCCACGCATAGCCGGGATACGTCCCGAAGATGGCCCATGCCTCCTGCTGGTCGCGATCGAGCCCGTCCCAGAGGATCCGTTCCCGGCCGCTCTCCATCTCGCTCACCATCAGCACGCTCCGGCCGTCCACCCGGCGGACGAAGGCGAGGAGGCTGCCGTCGGGCGACAGCTGCGGCCGCAGCGATCCACCGGCGCCACTCAGCCACGTGCGTCGCTGGCCGGTCTGCCGGTCGAGGCGCTGGATGACGTAGACGACGCCATACGGATCGCGGTTGTACTGGAAGCCGCCGCCCGGCGAGACATCCTCGGAGAAGAAGACGTAGCGCCCATCGGGCGACACCGTCGGCTCGGTCGCGTTCTGCTCCCAGTTGCGGCGATCGGTCAGCTTGAGCCCGTTCCCGCCTGACGAGTGGTAGAGCCACATCTCCCCGGCACCGACGGAGCGCGTGTTGCGGAAGTGCTTGCGCCCGACGAGGTACTGGCCATCGGGTGTCCACGCCGGGTTGGAGACCTCACGCTCGCGCTCGCGCGTGACCTGCCGGAGGTCGCCGCCGCCGAGGTCCATCGTCCAGAGGTTGGTCAGCCCGTCGCGATCTGACGCGATCGCGATGCGCCGGCCGTCGGGCGAAAACCGGGGCTGGTGCTCCCAGGCCGGCCCGCCGAGAACGAGGGTGGCGGCTCCCCCGGCGATCGGCATCGAGTAGATGTCGCCGAGGAGGTCGAAGACGATCGTGCGGCCGTCGGGCGAGACGTCCAGGGACATCCACGTCCCCGTGCTCGTCTCGAAGCTCACGTCCTTCGCGGTGGCGCGCCGCGCTGCCACGTCCCACCGTGCGGGCACGGTCGGCGTGGCCGTCGCAGGCTGCTGGGCCGGAACCGTCGCGGCGCTGGCGGCGATGAGCGAGAATACAAGGGTCAGGCGCATGGCGATCGTCATGACATGAGTGGAAGTTTCGCGGCTACGGCAGCCCGGCCCGGCAAGCTGACTCGACATCACGACGGGGACAAGGCGTGCGGGCCGGGCCGCGCCAAGCAGGGGCAGGCCGTGGGATGGAAGGTCTTTCGCCACGGCGGGTGAGTCGTCACGTTGATCCACTGCATCCATTTCGCCTGGGGGCCGCATGCACGCTGTCAGGACCTGGCTCCGCGTCGCCCCCGCGCTGGTGGTGACCGCCGCCTGCGGCAGCGAACCGCACGGAGGCGCCGGGGAACGACTCACCCTGGTGGCCGAGGTGCGGATCGGGGATGAGACCCGGCCCGAGTACCAGCTCTCGGTCATCTCGCAGGTCGTGGCGCATGGCGGCGCGATCTACCTCGCGCAACGCGGCGGAGAGGAAATCCGTGTGTTCGGCACGGATGGAACCGCGCGACCGGCCATCGGTCGCCTGGGTGCGGGCCCCGGGGAGTTCCAGGCACTCGAGGCGATCGGGTTCCTCGGCGATTCCCTGTGGACCATCGACAACGACCTTCGCCGGATCTCGTTCTTCGATGCCTCTGGTGCCCTGCTGGCGACGGTGCCGTTCGAGCCGGTCCCGGATGCCATCGGGACGGGCGTCATGATTTTCTTCCCCTACCCGAAGGCGGTGGCGCCGAACGGCGGGTTGCTCGGGTTCGGCGGCACATCGGGCACGCTGGTCGCCGATGGCAAGGTGACCGCGCAACCGCTGCTGCACATGTCGCGTGCGGGACGCGACGTGGACACGCTGGGCTGGGCCTCGGTGAAGAACGACGACCTGATCCTGCGCAGCGAGCGATCGATGAGCTTCCACCCGCAGCCGTTTACCGACGCGCCACTCACCGTCTACGCGCCGCTGGCGCAGCGGGTCTTCGTCGTCGAACGACCGTCAGCGGTCGAAGGCACGCCTTCCAACGTGCGCATCACCGCGCTGGCCACCACCGGTGACACCGCATGGTCGGTGCGCGTGCCGTACGCTCCCTCCCCGCTGGACCCGTCGATCGTCGACAGCGTGCGGTCCCGGCTCACGAAGGGCCTGGCGGGACGGTACCCTCCCGACGAGGTCGACCGGAAACTCTATGCCCCGGCGTTCCGGACACCGATCACCGACGCCATCGCCGGCGACGATGGAACGCTCTGGCTCCGATGGGACGACGTCACTTCGGCCGGGAGGTACACGGTGCTCGACCGCGATGGCCGCGTCCGATCCGAAGTGAACGCTTCTTCGCGAACCCAGGTGAAGTGGGCGAACGGTGACGTCGTGTGGGGCGTTGAGCTCGACGAGAACGACGTTCCCACCGTGGTGCGTTACCGGGTCTCGTCCTCGAAGCCGTAGGGCGCGATCAGGAGACGGGCGGCGGGCGGTCGTCGGTGGCTGCGAAGTTCGACAGGAACAGTCGCTCCTGCGGCGTCAGCGCCGACATGCCGTGGGCGTTGATCTTGTCGAGGATCCGGTTCACCTCGGCCCGGTTGACTTCATGGACTTTCTGCAGGTCCACCTGGGGGCGGCCGGTGAACTTGAGCTCCCGCACCGGCGGACCGGCGGTGGCCTTCTTCCGAAAATCCTGTCGCTTCCGGTCGAGCCACTTCAGGTACAGGAAGGCGCCCAGATAGCCGCCAAGGTGGGCGAAGTGCGCGATGTTGCCGCCACGTCCACCGAAGCCGCTCCACAGCGACAGCACCGTCGTGATGATCACGAGCAGGCGCGCCTGGATGGGAATGATCCCGTAGATGTGGATTGGTGCCTCGGGCCAGAACCAGGCGAAGGCCAGCATGACCCCGAAGACGCCCGCGGAAGCGCCGACGACCGCGGCCGAGGGTCCCATGATGAGGGACAACAACGCGCCGGTGATCCCGCTGATGAAGTACAGGAACAGGAAGCTGCGCGATCCGAGCCGTTCCTCGACGCGAGGGCCGAAGAAGAACAGGCCGAGCATGTTGAAGAAGAGGTGCCCGATGCCGGCGTGCAGGAACATGTACGTGACGACGGTCCAGGGCCGCAGCACGATGTACTGCGGGACGAAGACGAACAGGTAGTACACCACCTCCAGCGTCTGCTGGAGGAAGAAGACGCCGATGGTGGCAAAGAGGAGCGCGCGGACGACTGGGGTCACGGGATGAGGGTCGCGGGTGGAGGCTCGAGGGTCGAGGCTCGAGGGTCGAGGCTCGACCCTCGACCC
>JAUQWM010000048.1 GCA_030835125.1 Gemmatimonadaceae bacterium
GAGTTGAGAGTTGCGAACTCTCTCAACTCTCAACTCTCAACTCCCAACTACATGACAAGATGCCACGCCGCCTGGCGGCGGATCGCCCACCGCGGCTTGCCGTCGGCACCGATGATGAAATCTTCCTCCTGCGGGACCCGCACCGGCTGCCCGTTCCACTCCGGCACTGGCGTCGTCACCTGCAGCTCCGCCGAATACCACATGCCCGGGATCACCTTCGCATCGCCACGCCCGGGCACGCCTTCCTGGTAGTCCCAGAGCCCGATCAGCGGGCCGGAACCGTGGCCATGCATGCCGATGGGGTGCGAGTACATCGTTCCGTTCAGCCCCTCGGACTTCATCCTCGACAGCGTCGACGCCAGGATCTCGTTCCCGGTGCGACCGGGCCGGGTCTCCTCGAGCAGGATGTCCTGCAACCGGTTCGCATTCTTCAAGGCGGCCTTCAGGCCCGGCGGCGCGTCGCTTTCACGGTCCCGCAACACGTACGCCATGTGCTGTGTGTCGGTGTTCAACCGGAGCGCGGTGATCCCGACATCACAGTGGAGCACGTCTCCCTTCAGGATGATGGGATCTTCTCCCAGTTGGTCGGCGCTCACGCCCTGGCGCTGCACGTCGACCGACGGCTGGAACCACGTACCGAGCCCGAGGTCGTTCACCTGCTGCCGCCACCACCACACCAGGTCACTCGTTCGTGTGACCCCCGGCTTGATGACCTCACTCGAGTACATGCGGCCGATCAGGTCCCAGACCAGCCCCTGCAGGCGCCGGTAGAACGCCTCTTCCTCGGGAATGCGCGCGGCGATGAAGTCGACCGGCAGGCCCTCCGCGGGCTTCACGCGCGAAGTCCATTCGGTGCCGAGCGACAGCGCCATTCCCTCGATCTCACCTGACGACAGGCCGTCGGCGAATGCGAACGTGCGGGACGTGTTGATCCCGATGACACGAGGGTTGCGCTGCGCCAGCACGTCCTTGAGCACCTGCCACTGGGCGTCGCCCCACAGCTCCGCCTGGCGTCCATCCTCGGTGGACTTCGTCGTGCGGACTGCCTCGTACAGCCCTTCCTGGGACGTGCCGCCAAGGGCGATGCGTTCCACGCAGGAACCGTCGCCGGGATCGGTCCGTCCGCTCGCGGCGCACCGGTCGAAGAAGACGTAGATGGTGCGACGGCGCGCCGCGAATGTCGTCGGCGACACCAGCGAGGTGAACGTCGGGTCCTCGTTGTACTCGCGCATCGGGATCACCCACATGTCGATCCCGTGCTTGCGCATGAGTCCGGGCAGCACCGTTTTCAGCCGCTTCTCGAGCCATGACTGCTGCAGCGCAGCCTGCTCGCGCAGCGTACCGAACGGTCGCGACTGCGCGCTCGCGTCGCGACCGGTGCACACGGCACCGGCGACCAGGAGCGCGGTGAAGAGCGGCTTCCTCATGGTTCTGTCTCCTGAATCAGGCCCCTTCCCCGGGCGGCAGCCACCGGCAGCGCCCACGACGACTGCGACGTTCTACGTTGAAGAGGTCGCGTCCGCCAGTAGTCCCGCCAGTGCCGGCAGGCCGCGGGTTCGCCCCGGAACGACCTTCCCGGCGTTTCAGGGTACGTTCAGGTGACGAACACGCCAACGATGGGCCCGCGTGACATGCGGGCACCCCGGGACCCAGCGACCGCATGACTCCATTCAACGATCGACCTGGCCGGGGCGGGCGACTTCCGCGGTCGGTGAAGCTCATCCTCTGGCTTCTCGTGATCGCCGCCGTGGTGGCCGATGCAGGCCTCGTCACCCGTTACCTGCGATATCGCGCCGAAACGGCGCGCCTCCGGGAGGGCATGACCGACGCCCAGCGAGCGCGCGCCGACGCCGTGGTGGCTGCCGAGCGGCACCGGTTCCGGGTCGAAATGGAGCTGATCCGTCGACAGTCCCGGGACGACCGTACGCTTCACCTCGCCGTGAACGTCGACAGCGGACGCATGGTCCTCGAGCGCGACGGCGTCATCCTCAGGGAAATGGCGGTGGCGGTCGGCCCGGAACGATTCCGGGGAGCCGCGACGGACTCGACGATCGAGGTCGCGGCGCTCGGCCAGCGAACGGTCGATCGGGTCCTCGACGACACGGATCGCTGGGAGGTTCCGGAATCGGTCTTCAGTGACCGAGGACTCCCCGTGCCCGAAGACCAGCGTATTGCCGGCGCGCTCGGGGACCATGCCATCGTCCTTGGCGATGGCACCGTGATCTACAGCACTCCGGCGAGCGGTCCACTCGCTGACTCAGCGTACGTGCTTCCCGGGTCGGTTCGTGTGCCCCAGGAAGACCTGAAGGCAGTCGCGGCGAATATCCGGCCCGGCATGTCCGTCTACTTCTACCGATGACCGGGACG
The DNA here is from genome assembly GCA_030835125.1 of Gemmatimonadaceae bacterium. Taxonomy (GTDB): domain Bacteria; phylum Gemmatimonadota; class Gemmatimonadetes; order Gemmatimonadales; family Gemmatimonadaceae; genus JABWBJ01. Next base: position 2,368 of record JAUQWM010000048.1, read on the forward strand.
ATGATGACCCATGGAAGAACCGGACGTGTGCTCGTCGCCCTGCTGGCGGTACTCGTGCTCACCATCGGCGCGACGGCCTGGCTGGCCGCGGCAACGGTCGACGCGCGATTCGAGCGCGACGTGTCCCGCATCGTCTATAACGACAATCTCGAGTTGCTCGAGGAACTGCGTCGACACGTCGGGTCAGCCGATGACTCCCTCCTCGCGCTCCTCGATTCGCCGCCGGAACCGGAAATCCCCAGCGCGATCGTGATCAGCATCACCGAGAACCGCCTCTGGTATCGGGTGCGGGACAGCGTGGTGTTCGAGACGCGCGTGGCTACCGGCAGCGGGCGGCAACTCGTGAAGGGGCCCGGCGGTTCCACCTGGAAATTCGATACGCCCCGGGGGCGCCTGAAGGTGCTGGACAAGGACGAGAATCCCGCGTGGGTGCCGCCCGACTGGCACTTCGTGGAGCAGGCGTCAAAGCACAACCTCAGCCTGACGAGGCTCAATCGTGGGGAGTCGATCAGGGCCGGCGATGGGAGTACCATCACCGTGGAAGGCAGCGACGTCGTGCGCCGCAGCAGCGACGGGACCACCGTCCCCCTGGACGCGTCGGACGGTCGCGAGATCGTCGTCGACGGCAAGTTGATCGTCCCGCCGTTCGGGACCAACCAGCGACGCTACAAGGGAGTGCTTGGCACACACAGGCTCATCCTGGGTAACGGATACGCGATCCACGGCACCAACGTCCCGAGCTCCATAGGACAATCGGTCAGCCATGGGTGTGTGCGGCTGCTGAACGAGGACATCGCGAAGCTGTACGACATGGTCCCGGTCGGCACGCCCGTATACATCTACTGACCATCGGGGTTTTCCCCTGGGGGATCTCCCGACGGAAAACGGGACCCGGATCAGCGATCTTTCGTAGGTTGGTGCAGATCGCACCAGCGTCGTTCCAAGCAGGCCCGCCATGCGATTGGCGAGTTGCCTCATCGAATCACCCTCACCAATCGCCCGAATGGCAAACACGATCCGGAGGGGCCGTGCGTACGCCCCCCTCATTGCGGCCGCCGTGCTCGCGCTCGTCGTCAACCGCCCGGCCGACTCGGCGCCCGCGATCGTTCGCGAGCATCCCGTGGACTCCACACCAAAGCCAGCCCCATTCAATCGCGACACGCTGTCCGGTCGAAGCGGAAAGCTCTGGATGAAACTCCTCGACACCGACGGGCGCGACGGCATTGGTGTCCTGTCACGCCTCTTCGGCGACAGCGCCGCCAGGAAGCCCGGCGTCTACGTGGCGCGAGACACCGCAACGACCCCCGGCTTCACGTTCATCAACCTCGTGCCGTTCGACGCCAAGCAGAAGGGAATGCTCGGCACATACCGAATGGGCTCGTGGCCGGCGGAGCGTCGGGGCGTCGCGTCCTCGAGTTACGAGAACCCGCCCGGGTTCATCCCGGTCACACCGGAGACCCAGGACACGCGCATTTCCGAGCATTTCAGGCTTCGGGACTTCCTCACGAAGGACCAGGCCACGGTGTGGCCCAAGTACCTCGTGCTTCGCGAGGGGCTGATCGACAAGCTGGAACTGGTGATCGGCGCGCTGAAGGCGTCCGGCGTTCCGGTCGCCCGCATGTCGGTCATGTCGGGGTTCCGCACGCCGCAGTACAACCAGCAGGGTGTGGGGGCGGGCGGTCGCGCGCAGAACAGCCGCCATCAGTACGGTGACGCCGCGGACGTGTTCGTCGACAACGACGCGGACGGCCGCATGGATGACCTCAACGGCGATGGTCGCGTCACCACCGCTGATGCGCGGTACCTGGCGCAGGTCGTCGAGCGCGTCGAGGCCCAGCACCCCGACCTGATCGGTGGCGTCGGTATCTACCCCGCGACGAGCGCACACGGCCCGTTCGTCCACGTGGACGTGCGCGGCACGAAGGCACGCTGGTAGGTACCGCGGGCGACGGGAAACCGTCGCCCGTTTCCCTACCGGATCGCCGCCGCGCCAGGGAGCGGCGTGCCGTCGTGCCAGCCGCGGACGGCGTGCGGACGGTACGGTGACTCCAACGTCGCAACCTCCGCCGCTGAAAGCTCGACATCCAGGGCGGCAACGGCGTCCTCGAGATGTCCGGGCTTCGTCGCCCCGATGATGGGTGCGGATACCCCCGGGCGCGACAGCAGCCAGGCCAGAGCCACCCGCGCTGGCGGCACGGAGCGGGCCTCGGCGACCTTCATCGTGGCGTCGACGACATTCCAGTCCTCGGGCGCGTCATAGAGCTGGTCGGCGAGGACGGCATCGCCGGCATCCCGGGGAGTGGTGCTGTGATCCCCGCGCTTCCGCTTGCCGGTCAGCATGCCACGCGCGAGCGGTGACCACGGCAACACGCCCAGCCCCTCGGCGATGCACGCCGGGATCATCTCACGCTCCTCCTCACGGTAGATGAGGTTGTAGTGCGGCTGCATCGAGATGAAGCGCGCCCAGCCACGCCGTTCGGACACCGACAGCATCTTCACCAGTTGCCAGGCATGCATCGTGCTCGCGCCCAGGTACCGGACCTTTCCCGTGTGCACGAGGTGATCGAGCGCGCCGAGGATCTCCTCGACGGGCGTGGTCGCATCATGCCGATGGATCTGGTAGAGGTCGATCGCCTCCACACCCAGGCGACGCAGGCTGGCTTCGCACCCCTGCACGATGTGCTTGCGCGAGAGCCCGACCATGTTGGGCCCCTCCCCCATCTTGAAGCGCACCTTCGTCGCGATCACCAACTCGTCGAGCCGGCCGTACTCGCGGAGGGCGGCGCCGGTGATCTCCTCGCTCACGCCAAGCGAATATGCGTCCGAGGTGTCGAAGAGGTTGATCCCGAGTTCGATGGCCCTTCGGAAGAAGGGCATGGCTTCGTCGCGCTCGAGGACCCACGGACGCCAGTTCCTCGACCCGTAGGACATGCAGCCGAGGCCGATGCGCGAGACGACGAGTCCGGACGATCCGAGGTGGGAGTAGAACACGGGTCAGAGGGCAGAGTGCAGAGTGCAGAGTGCAGATTGCGGAGTGCAGAGTGCAGAGTGCAGCGTCTCTCAACTCTCAACTCTCAACTCTCAACTCCCCTTCATCCCCCCGCGGGCGCGCCACCCGGATCACGACGGCCAGGACCAGCGCGAAGATCACGATGGCCGACAGGCGCCAGGTGAAGATGCTCCCGACGATCCCTGGCCAGTCTGCGAAGGTCGCGCGGCCGGATCCCAGGGGCTCGCGGTGCGCCGCGATCAGCGCGAGGCTCGTCACCGACTCCGCAAACGCCTCGATCAGCGCGAAAAGCGGGGCACGCCAGACCCAGCGCCGAATGGTGAAGTTGCCGAGGTGAACGGTCACCATCCCGAACAGGACGACGAATCCGATGGCGAAGCTCATCCCCAGGTACAGCGCGTTTGCCCCGGCCAGGGTCATCGCCAGCGCGCGGTACACGCGGAGCACCACCGCGGTGACCACAGCCATCTCCACGACCGAGAACGAGAGGCGCCGGAAGACGCGGGTCTCGTCGATCTTGAAAGAAGCGGTCTTGGCCGGGAAGAAGCCTGGCATGGGATCCGGCTGGGGTGAGGGCCTCTTGAGACTTAACCGGGCCAGCGGCTCGAATGTTGTGACCTAAGGCACGGACAGCCGCCTGGCGAGCCAGGCTGCGCTGGTCGCGGAGTGGCGACGCCAGTACTCCCAGGTGTGGGCCCCGGGGTGCTCCCTGTATTCAAAAGGGACCCCGAGACGCCCGAGTGCGTCACGGAACGCCCGGTTGTGCGGCAGGAGGAAGTCCTCGGTACCGCAGTCGACCATCAGGGCCGGCATCGCCCCCGGTCGCCGCGATTTCAGGCGAGCGGCCATGGTTGCCGGATCGCGAGCGGCCCATCCAGTGCTGTCGGAACCGAACACGGGAGCTTCCAGCGCCCAAAGTGACGGAGCGTAGGACGCGCGCAGCGAGTCCAGGTCGAAGCGACCGACCGGCACGGGCAGTCGTCCGCCACCGAGCGCGGGGGCGAGCATTCCCGAATGACTCGCGGCCGCCGAGAACACGTCGGGATATGCGAGCGCGAGCGTGATGGCCCCGTATCCGCCCATCGAAAGCCCGGCGATCCCACGATGGCGCGCATCGGCGCGGGAGCGGTATCGCCCGTCGATAAACGCGACGAGGTCCCTCGCGATGTACTCATCGTAGTGCGGCCATGGCACGCAATAGCGGTCGGAGGGCTCGGCATTCGCGGGTCGATTTCGCCGGCAGCCGGCATAGTCGCCGAGGAAGTTCCAGGTGGTGTAGAACCCGTCGTCACCGTCGGGCATGACCACGATCATCTCGGGGCTGCCGGCGGCGGCGAGTGAATCGAGCGTGGTTGCCAACCGGCCGATGTTCAGCCAGTTGGTCTCGTCACCGAAGGCGCCGTGCAGGTAGTAGGCGACGGGGTATCGACGGTCCGCTTCCGCTGCGTACGACGGAGGCAGCCAGACCATTGCGCGTTTGTGGGTGCCGAGGGACTGGGACCAGAAGGTCGTTTCCTCAACGGCGAGGCTGCGTGCTGATTGCTGCCTGCTGCTGCTGGAACTGCGGGCTGGGGCTGGATGCTGGGGCTGGGGCTGGGGCTGGGGCTGGATCCACCCTGGCGTAATCAGGAGGGCGAACCAGAGCGCCATCCTCGCCGGGTTACCATGTCCCGTCTTCCATCTCCCATCTCCCATCTCACTTCTGCCTCGCAATGCACTCGATCTCGACCCGCGCGTTCAGCGCCAGCCCATTGGCACCGAGGGCGCTCCGCGCCGGCTTGTTGTTGGGAAAGAACGTCGTGTACACCTCGTTCATCGCGTCCCACTCCTTCATGTCCGCCATGAACACGGTGCACTTGACGACATGCTCCATCGAGGAGCCCGATTTCTCCAGGACCTCCTTGATGTTCTCCATCGTCTGCCGCGTCTCCGCCTGGATGCCGCCGGCTACCACACCGCCCTGTGCGCTGGCGCTCGTGCCGATCTGCCCGGCGAGGTAGAGCATGTCGCCCACCTGCACCGCCGGCGTGAATGGCCGTGTCGGCCGCCCGTACGGCATGTGATACGTGATGCCGTTCACCGTCTCGCGCAGGCCGCCGTCCTGCGTCGTCACGACCGTCGGCGCCGCAGGGGACTCGGCCGCGCTGGCGGTTTGCCGCTCCTTCGCCCGCGTGGAGAACAGGACCGCTACGACAACGGCGACGAGGCCGACGAGGATGGCGACAATCCGGCGAAGGGGCACTGGAGACTCCTTGCTCAGGGGGGTGCGCTACGTTCGCTCCAGTTCACCGCCGAGGGCAATGGGTAGAGGGCAGCCCCGGACGTCGGCGCCCCCTTGTGCCCTGCGCTCGGGCTCAGCGGATTCGATGGAAGATCCGGCCCCAGCGGATATCCGTGATGAACGGCAACGGACGATCCGAGTCATCCTGATTCCACGAGTAGTACACGAACATCGGGCGGCCGCGGAAGTTCTCGCGTGGCACGATCCCCCAGTACCGGCTGTCCTTCGACTGGTAGCGGTTGTCGCCCATCATGAAGTAGTACCTGGGCGGGATCACCAGTGGCCCCCAGTTGTCGTGCGTCGGCTGCTCGGGCGCGGGCCCGAACCGCGATTCCCGCAATGCGTACTGCTTCTGCCAGTCGAACAGGAAGGAGACCTCGTCCGGGTCCCCTTTCGGACTCTGGTCTCCGTAACCCTGGGTCTGCTCCTCGCCGTTCACGAACAGGCGGCCGTTGCGCATGTACAGCGTGTCCCCGGGCAGGCCAACGACGCGTTTCACCAGCGTCGGCGTGGGGTCCTCCGGCTGGTCCACCTGGTTGGGCGACACGAACACCGCGATGTCGAACCGCTTGGGCTGCGAGTACCCGGGGAGGTTCACGTTCGTGAACGGAATGTGCGGGCCGTACACCAGCTTGTTCACGAACAGCCAGTCGCCCACGAGCAGCGCCGGTACCATGCTGGGCGACGGGATCCGGTATGCCTCGACCAGGAAGGTCCGCAGGAACAGGAAGAGCAGGACGGCCCCGCCGATCCCCTTGATGTTCTCCCACGCCTTCCCGGACGACTTGCGCCCGCCAGCGCCCTGGCGGACGGCCGCGACCGTACTCGACTTCGTGGGGGACTGGTCCTTTGCCTTCTTCTTCTTCGTGGAAGCCATGGTCTTCGGGCAGCGGGCGACGGGCGGCTGGAGCGCTGAATCTAACTACGCCCTCGGCGCGCCCCGGTTGCACGGTGCGACAGACCCCGACGCAACAAGGCGCGCCCCGGGGGACGCGCCTTGCCATGAAGCGTGCAGGGTCGTGACTAGCTGAGGTGCTTGCTCACCAGCTTGGTCATGTCGAACATCGACACCTGGCTCTTGCCACCGAACACCACCTTGAGGTTGGCGTCGGCGTTGATCATCCGGCGGTTCTTGTTGTCCTGGAGCTTGTTCTTCTTGATGTAGTCCCAGATGGACTTGGCGACCTGCGAGCGCGGGCGCGCCTTCGGGCCAATCACCGCGGCCAGCGCGGGGCTGGGCGTCATCGGCTTCATGAACGCCGGATTCGGCTTCCGCTTCGCCTTCTTCTTGGCCGGAGCCTTCTTCGCCTTCGCCTTCGGCTTCGCGGCCTTCTTCTTGGCCTTCTTCTTCGCCGCCATCTTGGTTCTCCTGGCTATGGGTCGTCGCGCCGTGTGGTGTGCAGCCTGCCTACCGACGCGCAAAAGCTAAAGTCACTCGTGCGGCGCGCAATAGGGAAATCATTTTTTCGCTGGGAATTCACTGGGGAAATCAGGTGAAAAGCCGCCCGATGCCTGGGGAGCGAATCGCCCGCGCACCCATTCGACGAGGGCGGCGAGCACTTCCGACCGCACCGCGCCCGAGGGAAGTCGCGAGTAGTTCACCCAGTGTCCGACGCTGTCTGCCAGGAAGAGATGGTTGGTGGCGGGAAAGGTTCGAACGGTGACATCGTGGTTTCCCCCAGCGCGAAACGCCGCCGCCAGCTCACTCGCCTGGGCCACGGTGACCTGCTGGTCGGTCTCCCCGTGCAGGATCAGCACCGGCGCCTTCACGCTCCGCGCCGCAGGGAGGGGATCGTACGAGGCGAAGAACCTGCCCCAGGCGTCCCCCTGCATGGTGGAGTCCGCAATCCGCATCGATGCCCTCAGCAGGGAGTCCCGCTGGCTGGGCGCCACCTGGTCCGACGTCGCCAGCACATAGGCATTCTGCCATTCCACCACCCGTCGCCCGGTCCACGCCGGTCCCGCCATGATGACGATGCCATGGAGCGCGGGATCCGCCGCGGCGATCATCGGGGCGATGATCCCTCCCTCGCTGTGGCCGATCAGCCCCAGTCGCGCCGCATCGATCCCCTGGCGGTGCCGCAGCCATTCCAGTCCCGCCCGGATGTCGTCCGCGAAATCCGCGCTCGTTGCCCGGGCCGCGATCCCGCCTGACGCGCCGAACCCGCGATCGTCCATGCGCAGCACCGCGATCCCGCTCCGCGCGAGGGTGTCCGCGACCTGGCGGAACAGTCCGTAGCCCTTCACCGAGGGAAGCGCGGCGTCACGGTCCTGCATGCCGCTGCCGGTGATGGTGACCAGCGCCGGCACCTTCCCGGTCGCCCCCAGCGGCATCGTGAGCGTGCCGGCGAGATCGAAGCCCGCCGCGGTGCGAACCAGGACCTCCTCCGTGGTATACGGCGCGCCAGGCGGTGCGCCGTAGTCCGGCCTGGCGATCGACAGCGGCGCGGTCGAGTGCGCGCCGCGGATGAGTCGGAGCCCCTGGGCGGGAATGACGCCGCCGAGGATCGCCCCATCGGCGTCGACCGCCATCCGCGCCGGTACGCCGCCCATCTCGATCACCGCGGAATCCGCGCCCAGCCAGGTGACCCGGAACTCCAGCGTCGTGCCGCCCTGGACCACGAACACGGGCACCGTCACCGACGCGCCGCCCAGCACCCGCGCCCGACGCAGCATCTGCTCGGTCAGCGCGAACGACGGATTCACGAACGGGATGGCGTTGGGGAGCGCGCCAATGCGCTGCACCACCGCCTGGCTGCCCGCGCCGATCTCCGCGATCGCACTGTCCCCGCGGAACGTGATCACCGCCGACTGCAGCGGGGTCGACGACGGATCGGCGGACGCCTGACGATAGGCGTTCTCGAGGCGGGTGACGGTCGCGCCCGGCCCGAGCGCCACGGCCATCGTGAACCTCGCCCCGGCGGCGTTGATCAGCAGCTCGGCGTCGAGGCGATCCGGCGTGCGCGTGAACCGCTCGATCGACACGGTGTCGCCGGACGCGGTCACCAGCACGAACGTCCCCTGCTGGAGCGCATGGGCCGGTGCGGGGAGGAGCAGGCACGCGGCCAGGAGCGCCAGCGGCATTCGGGGGTTCGACATGGGACCTCGACAGGCTCTGGAGCGCGGCGGGACGTCGCGCGGCCGTTGCCTACCGGTCCGCCCCGTCCCGTACGACACCTGGTCCCGGCCCGGCTTCGCGCGACAGGCGCCGGACGACCCACGCATGCCACACCGACTTCATCTCGCCGGTCCATTCCGGGATCAGGAGCGAAATCGCAATGTACTCGGCCGCGACCGCCAGTTCGACGAACGAGGCCAGGCGGAAGACCACCGGCGTCAGCCCGGTGAACAGCGACACCGCCCCGACCGCCAGGAGCACACCGGACGTCTTGGCCGACAGCGTGTGGTATCCCAGCAGCCGGTGGAACCGGAGGAGGCCCCACGCGTTAGGTATCACCAGGGCGGCCAGGATGAGGGCAAAGTAGCCCGCCTCCTGCCGCATGGTGTCCGGCCAGAGCAGCGTCGCCCCCGCGAAGGAGACGAGCGCGATCAGCAGGTCGGCCCAGCTGTCCAGCAGGCGCCCCGTCTCCGAGGATGCCCCCAGCCGGCGTGCCAGGGCCCCATCCAGCACGTCGCTCAGGAGCGCCGCGATCGCCAGCCAGAGGAAGTACCGCTCCCGTCCCAGGGCAGCGAAGATCATCAGCACCGGCGCCGAGCAGATCCGGAAGATGGTCAGCGCCAGCGGAATGGACCGCATCGAGGAGGACAGGATCGACTGGCTCATTGCAGACGAACGATGGCCAGGCCGACCTGCGCCGGCTGGCTCCCTCCGGCCACGGGACGGATCGAGAGCGCCTGCGGCCCCGTCGGGGTCCCCGTGAGCTCCCAGGCGGCCCAGCCGCCGCCCCGGAGCAGGTCCACCGTGCCGGCGGCCACGCCGAAGTTGCCGAACGTCACCGGGCGGGGTCGCAGGGGCCATGGCAGCGGATAGGCCGGCTGGCCGCCTGACGAGAGGTTCTCGCTCATGTTCTCGAAGAGGTCGCGGCTGTTCCAGCTCGCCAGCCGCAGCTTCGGGTCGGCCAGGGTGGTCCCCGGGTAGTTGTCCGCGGTCGAGGCCAGCGAGAACATGCCCAGGAGCTCGGAGAACGGCTTCCCGGTCCTCAGGACCACGTTCGCGACGCCCGTGTCATTCTGCACCTGCGTGAGGGACGACAGGAACGACGGTTCATCCTGCCCGTAGGTGTCGGTCACGTAGCGCATGAACGACCACGAGCTGCCGTAGATCACCGGGTCGATGTTCCCGAACGGGTCGTCGAGGATCGACTTCGTCTCGAGCGCGGCGTAGTGGTTGTACAGGAACCCGAAATGGTGGAGGATGCCCTCGGCCGGATCGGGGCAACCGCCCCCGACGGGCGCGTAGTCGCATAACGGGCCGTCCGCCCAGGCGATGTCCTGCTTCACGCCGCGCGCGTACATGTTGCGCGCCCAGATCTCGCTCGCCTGCTGCGCGGTCGCTTCCTCCAGCCACGTGTCCTCGAGCGCCGAGGCGTTGTTGAAGTACCGCCAGGCGTAGGAGTCGATGTGCTTCGCCTCGTGGATCAGCGTGCCCCGGATCAGCCGCCGCCACAGGGAAATCGACCAGCCGGCGGCGGGGTCGGGCACGAGCGCGTAGAACGCCTCGCCCTCGTTGGACGACGGGCACGCCGGCACCACCGTGTTGTCCGGCAGGGTCACCTCGACCCTGGGGAAGAAGTCGCAGAGCGTGACGAAGCCGAGGATCTGGTTCGACACGCCGCCGATCTCGAAGTTGTTCACGCGCGGCGAGAAGATCGCCAGCATCCGCCCGTTGTTGTCGAGCGCCGAGTCCACCACCAGCGGGTCGCCGAAGGTCAGCAGCTGGTCGTACATCACCTGGTCGAATTCCTGCCCGAGCTTCACGTACTCCACGTCCATCGTCCCGGCCAGCGGGGCCGCACCGTCCTCCAGGATGACCAGCTTCGTCCCCGAGTACACGACGCGGAACTGGACGTCGTCGTACGTGACGGCGTTGCTCAGCGTCCGGCGCATCCGGTAGGTGAGCTGGTCACCGACCGCGGGCGGCGCCACCGCCGCGGCGACCAGGGCGGCACTGCCCCGCCCCACCGCCTTGCGCGCCCGCTCCTTCACCTTGGGATTGCCGAGCTGCCGGGCCAGCTGGCGTTCCTGGTTCATGAAACGCGCGTGCGCCTTCAGGTGGCGGGTCGTCGGGTCGTCAGGCATCACCATCGCCGCAACCGCCGGCGCTCCTGGCGATGGCGACAGCGCTGTCGTCACGGTGGGACCCGCGGCGGGGGTTGGTCCTCCCGAGCCGGTCAACCGGAACGACGTGCGGATCCCCGCATGCTCGGCGAAGTTGAACGCGGTAATCAGGTACCGGGCTCCCCCGTTGAATTCGCTGCAGACCAGGTCGGCGGCGCTGGTCAGCAATGCGTACTCGCCGACGGCCAGCGAACGGTCCGTCGCGACGCGGAGCGCCATCGTCGTGAAGGCGGTGTCGCCGTTCGCCACCAGGGCCACCTCGGCGGGGCCAGTCGCCGTGCAAGGCAGCAGGGCCTTCGCCGGCACGGTGAACGACACCGACGTGGTCGTGCCCGCCGTCACGGTTCCCGGGACCCCGTTCACGAGCACCTCGTTGTCGCCCGCCGTCTCCCCGAAGTTCACGCCGGTCAGCGTGCCACTGCCTCCGGGCGCGAGCTCCGCCGAAGAAGTGCCGGTGATGGATGGGGTAACGAGGCTGCGAACCCGCAGGCTCACCGAGTCGCGTCGCCCTTCCGACTCGGCACGGATGTAGACCGTGCCGGGGGAAACGCCGCTGACGACACCGCCCTGGGTGACCGTCGCGCGAGCCACGTTCGCCGACGACCAGGTCACCACCCGACCGGTCAGCGGCTGGCCGGTCGGGCTGTTCGGCTGGGCCGTCATCGCGAGGGTCTCGCCCTGGCGAACGGTGGGAGTGGACGGCGTGATGATGATGAACGACACCGGAACCTGCGTGACGGTGACGCCGAGTGAGCCGTTGACGCCGTCCACGGTGGCGGTGATCGACACCGACCCGGCGGCGGCCGCGGTCACGAGACCGGTGGTGCTCACCGAGGCGATGGCGTCGTTGCCGCTCGAGTACGTGACGGTCTTCCCGGTCAGTTGCGCACTGGACGCGTCGTAATAGCGCACGATCAGCTGCAGGGTATTCCCGACCTCCAGGCTCGCGCTCGGCGCGGCGACATCGACCCGGGCGACCGTTCCCGGGGACGTCGTGCCTCCCTCACCACCGCCGCAGGAAGCGGCCACGACGAGGGTACAGGCGAGGCTGAAAACACGCCCGTGGGCGGTCGTGGCGATGCGGCGCAGGTCCATGAAAACCCCGGGGTGATGTGTCGACGGGGGATGACACGCAAGCTAAGGCAGCACCACGAAGAGATGGGAGGAGAGACGGGAGAGGAAAGAGGGGGGCGGTGGTTGGTTGGCGCTTCGTCACCGGGATAGCTTTACGGGCCAGGAGCGCGGCGTCCCGAGTCGGAGACCCGCCCTGCCTTCGCCTGTCCCGGAGAGTCACCATGAGCGCCCCAGTCGCCACGCCCAAGCCGCGCGCGGCATCCGAGTCTCAGCCAATTCCCGCCCCCGCTCCGGCGCCCGGCCTCGTCGGGTTCAACGGCATTCGCCGCGTCCCCCCGCCCGTCAACGAACCGGTCCGCTCCTACGCGCCGGGCTCCCCCGAGCGCGCGTCGCTCAAGGCCCGGCTCGCCTCGATGGCGACGGAACGGATCGAGATCCCGATCATCATCGGCGGGCAGGAATACCGCTCCGGGGAGACCGCGCAGGCGGTGATGCCGCACGCCCACGGCCACGTCCTCGCCGACTGGCACAAGGCGACCCCGAAGCACGTGGAGATGGCGATCGCCACCGCGACCCGCGCCCAGCGGGAGTGGGCGAACTGGCCGTGGGAGGATCGGGCCGCCGTCTTCCTGCGGGCCGCCGAGCTCCTGGCCACCACGTGGCGCGACACGCTGAATGCCGCCACGATGCTCGGGCAATCGAAGACCGCGTTCCAGTCCGAGATCGATGCGGCGTGTGAGCTGGTCGACTTCTGGCGCTTCAACATCCAGTACGCACAGGAGATCTACGCCGAGCAGCCGATCTCGAGCCCCGGCGTCTGGAACATGTCCGACTACCGGGCGCTCGAAGGATTCGTGTACGCGATCACGCCGTTCAACTTCACGGCAATCGGCGGCAACCTGCCCACCGCGCCGGCCCTGATGGGGAACGTGGCGGTCTGGAAGCCGGCGTCGAGCGCGATGCTCTCGGCGTATTACCTCATGAAGCTGCTGCAGGAGGCCGGGCTGCCCGACGGCGTCGTGAACTTCGTGCCGGGCGACGCCGTGATGATCAGCGACGCGCTGCTCTCCCATCGCGACCTGGCCGGCGTGCACTTCACGGGCAGCACGGGCGTCTTCAACAGCATGTGGAAGACGATCGGCGCGAACATGTCACGCTACCGGTCGTATCCGCGCATCGTGGGCGAGACAGGCGGCAAGGACTTCATCGTCGCGCACCCGTCGTCCGACCCGCAGGCGCTCGCCGTGGCGATCGCGCGGGGCGGGTTCGAGTACCAGGGACAGAAGTGCTCGGCAGCGAGCCGGGCGTACATCCCGCGATCGCTGTGGAACGAGGTGCGCGACCGGACCGTGGCGATCATGGGCGAGCTGCGCATGGGAGACGTGCGCGACTTCCGGAACTTCATGGGCGCCGTGATCGACCGGAAGGCGTTCGACAAGATCAGCGAGTACCTCGACGACGCGAAGCGGAACGCCCGCGTGATCGCCGGAGGGACGGCCAGGGGAGAGGAGGGATACTTCATCGCCCCCACGCTGGTGGAGGCCCCGTCGCCGGACTATCGCCTGCTCTGCGAGGAGATCTTCGGCCCCGTGGTCACGGTGTGGGTCTACGACGACGCGAAGTGGAGTGAAACGCTCGACGTGGTGGACCAGACGTCGCCCTACGCGCTGACGGGCGCCGTGTTCTCGCGGGACCGCAACGCGGCGCGCGAGGCGCTGGGCGCGCTGCGGAACGCCGCGGGCAACTTCTACATCAACGACAAGCCGACGGGCGCGGTGGTCGGGCAACAGCCCTTTGGCGGCGCCCGCGCGAGCGGGACGAACGACAAGGCGGGATCGAAGTGGAACCTGATGCGCTGGGTCAGCCCCCGGAGCATCAAGGAAACGCTGGTGCCGCCAACGGATTACCGGTACCCGTTCCTCGGGGCGGAATGAGGAAGAACCAGTTGAGAGTTGAGAGTTGAGAGTTGAGAGAGCTCGCCACCGTCGACTCCCGACCTCCATGAAATATCGCTTCCTCACGGCCGACATCTTCACCTCCAGGCAGTTCGGCGGGAACCAGCTCGCCGTCCTGCCTGACGCGCGGGGATTGTCCGACGCGCAGATGCTCGCGATCACGCGCGAGTTCAACTACTCCGAGTCGACCTTCGTCTTCCCGCCCGAGAACCCGGCGCACACGCGCCGCGTCCGCATCTTCACGCCGGGTGGCGAGGTCCCGTTCGCGGGGCACCCGACGGTGGGGACCGCGTTCGTCCTGGCCGCGACCGGCGAAGTCGCGATGAAGGGCCCCGAGACGCGGATCGTGCTCGAGGAGAACGTCGGCCCCGTGCCGGTGACGATCCGGGCCAATGACGGGCAGCCGGTGTTCTGCCAGTTCTCCGTGGCGAAGCTGCCGGAAACCGGGCCGCCGCTGCCGGCGCGCGCCGACCTCGCCGCGACCCTGTCGATTGACGAGGCAGACCTCCTCGACGGCGCCTGGCAACCGCAGGTCGTCTCCTGCGGCCTCGGATTCGCCTTCGTCCCCGTGCGCGACCGCGGCGTCGTGGCCCGCGCCCGGATCCGCCTCGACCAGTGGGAGCAGCACCTGGCCGGGACGCCGGGGGCGATGGTGATGATCTTCGCGATGGATGCCGAGGACCAGGCACACGACGTCAGGGCGCGCATGTTCGCGCCGGGAGTCGGGGTTCCCGAGGATCCTGCCACCGGGTCGGCCTGCGCCGCGTTAGGTGGCTACCTGGCGGTGCGGGCCCCCGGCGATGGCGCCATGCGCTGGGTCGTCGAGCAGGGCTACGAGATGGGACGCCCCAGCCTCATCGAAGTGGAAGCCGAGCGCACCGGCGACCAGGTCACCGCCGTGCGGGTCGGCGGCGCCAGCGTCCTCGTGAGCGAAGGGATGATGGTGGTGAAATAGCGCGACCGGCCTCGGCGCGGCGACCGGTCAGGCCGCGGGCCTCGGCTTCGGTCAGGCCGCCGGCTTCGGCTTGATGAACGCCTTCGCGATGAAGAAGCAGACCAGGCCGATGATGAAGAAGTTGATCAGGTTGCCGATCAGGTTGCCGATCAGGAGGCCAGGTCCCTCCCTGCCCTGCGAGGTCAGGGGGATCTTCCATTCCTTCCAGCTCTCACCCGCGGCGGACGTGGCCAGGTTCACCAGGGGCATGATCATGTCGTCCACGATCGAGCCGACCAGCTTGTTTAACGCGAGGCCCAGGATGACCGCGATCGCGAGACCGACGAGGTTGTCCTTGACCAGGAATGCCTTGAATTCCTTCCACATCTCGACGATCTCCGGAGTCTGGTGTCGCGCAAACATGCCGCCGGCACCGCGAGCCCCGTAAGGCCTCCCCGTCTCGCGCCTAGAACCGCGCCTCCACGTACAGGTCGAACCGGAACCGTTTCGTCGGATGGATCCCGCGCGCCAGGTCGGCCCGGATCAGGCCGTCCATGAAGGAAACCCCGACACCGGCGCCGGACATCGGGCGTCCGGGATGGCTCCACGCCGAACGCGGACCGGCCCAGCCGACATCGCCGAACACGATGCCGCGCGCGGCGGCGATGCCACGCCCCAGTTCGAGGCGACCCATCCAGTAACTGTCACCCGACTGCGTCCCGGGCCGCTGTCCACGGACAGTCTCCGTGCCGCCGAGCAGGAACTGCCGCTGGACCGGGACCTTGTCGGCAATCCCGGCCCCAACTGTCAGCGACGCCGCCGCGCGCTGGCCCAGGCCGCGCGAAACCGTCAGGTCCAGGGCGGCCCTCGAGTACAGATCCCCCTCTGTCGGGGAATCCACCGGGTCGAACCATCCCGCTTCCAGCCGCAGGTCGCTGAAGGCGCGCCACCCCTGTGGATCGAGTCCCGCGCTGCGCACGTCCCGTACCGACATCCCCGCCGTGTTCCCCTTCGTGGCGACGATGTTCTCGGCGAAGCCGGTCCCGGAACCGAGGGACCGTGCCACGCTGAAGCTCGTGTTCACTTCGGCGGCGCCCTGGCGTTCGGCGAAGTACCGGACGGTGAACCCGCCGTCGGGCGTCGACCGCACCAGTTCCGCGCCCGTGCTCCGGTAGTAGAACCCGTCGTCGCGCCCGAACAGCAGGGCGCCCAGGCCGGAGCCGAATGACAGCGGCGATCCCCAGTCGTTGGCCACCGACAGGCGCCGGAACCCGGACAGTCGCCAGGTGGTGCGGCCGTTGGAGCGTGCGATCCCCAGCTCCGCGTTAGGCCACCAGTCGCCCGTGCCGATCCGCGCCGACCCGTCGAACGCGTACCCCTGGCCCAGCTCGGCGGAGGTGGCGATGCCGGTGGAGAATCCCTCGACACGGTTGTACCGCGTCTGCCCCAGGCCGTACTGCCACGCCAGCGGCTGCGGCGCCCATCCGGGTTGTAGCGAGAAGTCGAGCGCCTTGAGCAGCTCATCGCGTTCCGCCGCGCCGAACAGGTCCTCACCCGGACTGAAGATCGACCCCGGCAGGTCGGGGGAGTTGGCCAGCACCGCCGAGTCGCACGGGACGCGAACCGCCATGCGCAGCGCACCCTCGTGACGCTCATAGTCACGGGTCCACGATCCACTCTCGGCGCATTCCCGCTCCTTCCGCCGGGTACGTTCCTCGGCCCGCACCGCCGCCGCCCGCGCGATCGCCCGGTTCCGCTCGCGGCGCTCTGCCGCCGGCAGGTTGCGCCACGATCCGGTGTCGCCGGGAAAGAGGGAATCGCGCAGCGACATCGGCGGCGGGCCAACCACCGGGAGCACCTCGGGGCCATTCACGCTCGCGTACGTGAACGATTCCTCGATCCGGACCGGCACCCGGATGAATCCCGCCTGCGCGTTCGCGATCGCGTACTGGGTCCGCGGCAGCCAGAACCGGCCGCCGAAGAGGCCGTATTCGATGGTCACCGCCTCGAGGTTGGCCTTGAGCGGGGACATCATGCCCCGCACCCACCCGGGCACGTCGTCATCGTCCTCGAGGTCGCGGAGGTCGGTCATCCCCCCGCCCCGCGACGGGTCTTCCTTCGCCCGGCGCGATTCCTCCTTTGCCACCGCCCAGATGTCCATTGGTGCCGAGAACCGGTAGACCGCCCGCACGAGTTGCCCGCTCGACGCGTCGAACCAGAACGAGCCGACGGACAGGCGCCACTCGGGGCGACGGGGCTCCACGCGCAGCTCACGCAGCGTGATGCGAACCCCGTCAGGCAGGGTGAAGATCAGCGAGTCGCCGCTGGCGTAGCGATAGTAGGCTTCCGATCCCATGGCGATGGGATGCACGAGCTCGCGGTCGTCCACTTCCGCGCGCGCGACACCCGAACCGCCGATCCAGAGCGCCTCGCGACCCGGGTAGTACGGGATCGGGGCGGTCATGTCGAGGTCGACCTCCCCGTCGTTGTTCCCGCCAAAGGCAGGGGCTGCGGATCGCTGTCCGGTGACGTCCACGACCGCACCGCCGGGCCTGGACCAGCGGACCCGGGACGCCACCTCGGAGCGCATCAGCATCCGGTCGCGCCCGATGGCCCGAAAGCCGAGGCCGACGGAGATCCGCTGCCGCGTCCTGGCGTCGTACGACTGCAGCGACGAGTCCTGCTGGAGGCGCGCGACCCGCGCCCGCAGGAGCAGTTCGCGGGCGCCGTCGTCCCGGAAGGCCGTCCGCTCGAGCTCGGGGGTCACGGAATCACGCCGAGCCGGCCGACGATCGCGACTTGCGTTCCTGATGGACTCCTCGATGATCACCGCCAGCGAGTCACGGCGGCGCTGCCGGATGCTGTCCTCCCGTGTCGGGCCCACGCGAACGGACACCTGCAGGGCCAGTGACAAAGCGACGACGGACAGCATGCTCGAGCCTCCCGGTTGGGAAGGTATCTACGCCTGCCCCGGCACCCGGGTTTCTGCCGCGCCGGCCTCAGCGCGGGGGCACCGCCGGCTTCGGGGAAGCGGGATCCGGACCCGGCCCGCGACGGGGGGACTGGCGCAGCGAACCACTGTGCTGCCGGAGGATCTGGAGTCGCATCTGGAAGTCGCGGTTGATCCGGTCTTCCTCGACCTCGGGGAGCCGGAGGAGGGTGATGCCTAACGTCATGCCGGCCACCAGCCAGGGCAGGATGGCATTTCCCGGAAGCCCCCCGCGCCCGCCCCGGCGGACCCCAAGCCGGCTGGCCAGCGCCGGGAACCTCCGTTGCAGCCACACGGTGACGAACAGGGTGGCGCCACCCAGCAGCGCGAGGATCACGGGGAAGTACGCGGTCGAGCGGAACACCTCGGCTGCCAGGTACAGCAGATACAGGAAGATCGCGAACACGCCGAAGACGAGGTGCGTCCGGCGTCCCATGACCAGCGACGCCGCGATCCCGGCGAGGGCGAGGACCGGCAGTCCATGGCGCCAGGCTCCCGCCGTGGGCCAGAACGAAAGGAAGGACACAGCCAGCGCGACCAGGCCTACCAACCAGAACGGGAAGGCCATGTCTCCCCTGCCCGGCACAGTCCCGCGGGGCACCGCGCGATCCACCGAATCGGCGATGCAGCAGACCACCAGCGCGCCCGTCAACATCATCCAGCGCTCGGGTCCGGGCGTGAGGTCCATGCCCGTCGCTCGCGGAACATGGATGACGAGGCCGAACAGGGCGACCGCGACCGGGAACGCCAGGGCCGTGTACGGCCGTTTCCGCATGACGAGCAATGCCGCGAGGATCGTCGACAGCTCGGCGATGACCCACCGGCTCGCCTCCGCCGCCGGGTAGTACGGGTAGTAAGGCTCGCCCCACGTCTCCACCGGCCACCATCCGGTCAGCGATTCGAGGGCCCACACGGCCACAGGGGTGAGCGACACGGCCACCATCGCCGAGACGCCCGCGGCCTCGAGGAACGACATCCGTTCGAGCGTTCGCGCGGCCAGCGCCGCCATGATCGCGTAGATGATGATCACCATGAGGACGCCCGCCGGGCCCAGCGACAGCCACCGCTGCGCCAGGAACCAGCCACCAGCGAACACCACCAGCAGCGCGCCCAGCACGTAGGCAATCGTCACCCAGTTGAACCCGCGGGGCATCTCGCGCGGCGCGGATCCCGCGCCTTCAGCCTGCAGGTCCAGCAGGGACACCTGCTGCGCCGGGGTGATGAGGCCGCGGGACACGGCAAGCCGCAGGAGGTCTTCAGTGGTCACGTGTGTTCCGGTCCGGGATGGGCGCCCCTGCAACGCTGGAGGCTTCCCCGGCTCCAGACAAGTGAGGCGGAGCCGCCGGATGCTTGCCGCCGTTCTCGCATTCCACCAGACTGCGTGCCTGCCCTTCCTGACTCACATCCCGGCCAGACGATCCGATGCGTCCCTCCTTCCTGCTCACCGCGGTCTCGCTCAGCCTCGTTGCCTGCAGCCGCGGAGGCGAGGCGCCGGCGGCCGACTCCAGCTCCCTGTTGCCGCTGACGGCCTCCCTGGCCACCGAGACCGGCGGAATGAAGTCGCCCGAATCCGCGCGGTACGACGCGGAGCTCGACGTGTTCTACGTGTCGAACATCGACGGCAATCCATCGGCCCGGGATGGCAACGGGTTCATCGCCGTCGTGCCGGCGGAATCGCTCGGCATCATGCGGGTGCTCGTGGCCGGGGGAAAGGGTGGCGCAACGCTCAACGCGCCCAAGGGACTCGCCCTCAGCGGCGACACGCTCTGGGTCACCGATATCGACGCGGTACGCGGCTTCAATCGTCGCACCGGGGCGCCGCTCGCGACCATCGACCTGTCGGCGCAGGGCGCCACGTTCCTCAACGATGTCGCCGTCGGGCCGAACGGCGCCCTCTATGTCACCGACAGCGGGATTCGAATCGAGGCCGACGGCTCGACAACGCAGCCCGGGCCGGCGCGGATCTTCAAGGTCGCCCAGGGCGCCGCCACCGAGCTGGCTCGCGGCGAGGCGCTGCATAACGTGAACGGCCTGACGTGGCAGGACACCACCGGGGTCTGGCTCCTGGCGTCCTCGTCGAATGACGTGATGACCTGGTCCGAGGGCGACTCGCTCCCGAAAGCCCTGGCGACCGGACCGGGGGGTTATGATGGCATCGAGGCCTTGAGCGACGGCCGGGTCTTGGTGTCCAGCTGGGCCGACAGCGCCGTGCACCTCATCACGAATGGCGCGATGACGACGCTCATCCCCAACGTCAGCGCCCCGGCCGATATCGGCTACGACTTGAAGCGGGGAGTCATCGCCGTGCCGCGGTTACAGGACGGCAAGGTCGGGTTCTACCAGCTGAAAGCGGGTTGATTGCAGAGTGCAGATTGCAGATTGCTGATTGATGATTTGGAGTCGCCCCACTCTGCACTCTGCCGGCCAAGTCCAGATGCGGGCTGATGATGATTTGGAATTCGCCCAATCTGCACTCTGCGATCTGCAATCTGCACTCTGCAATTGTCAGGCTGACGCTGGGAAGAAGTGGCAGCCGGAGCGTTGCGCCTCGATCACCGCGAAGAACCCCGAAGGCTGCAGGATCACCCCCGGGATCAGGTACTTGAGCGCCGCCTCACGCGCTTCCGCGTTCTCCACCTTGAGCTTCTTCGCCTCCCTGCCAACCAGGAAGCCGAAGGCATAGTTGCACGCCAGGACGATGCCGCCCCCGGCGATGAACCCGTCGAGGTTCGTTCCGCGGCGCTTTTCCGGGTCCACCGACACGAACGGGTTGTGCTTCACGGCCTTCCCCGTGGCCGGGTCGTGGATCTTGTCCTTCTTGCTGACCTCGTGGCGTTCCCAGAACTCATGGTTCATGATCATCGGGATCGCCTCATGCCGTATCACCAGCACCGCGGACGCGTCCCTGGCGTCGTCGCCATAGACCGTCTGGACCGTCCGCTTCCAGTCAACCGCCCGCCACAGCCCGGCCCCGTCGTTCACCGTCGGGGAATCGAACACCGCGCGGAACGCGCCGCCGATCCGGTCGCGCCAGGCCAGGTCCCAGTCCGCGCTCACCGGGGCCGGACCCGGCCCTGCCGCACCTAACGCCGCGGGCAGGAAGGCGCCCCCGGCCGATACCGCCGCCAGGTGGCCAAGGAACTCTCGCCGATTGCGTGCCATCGATCCTCCGGGGGTCGCCTGCTGTCGCCCGAACGATAAGCCGCCGCAACGGCGCCGGGAGAGCCTCGGGGACGGACCGGCAAGGGACAGGACGTGACGAGGCAGGCCAACGCCTGACCCGTACGCCCTCCCGCGCGACCCCGCCGCAGGCGATAATGGACCCCGGGACACGGTCGAAGCGTTCCTGCGGGCAGGGATCCTGATCGGGGATGGATGTTGGTGGAACCCACGACACGCCGATGAGCGAATCCGCGCCGGCGCATGAAGTCACGAGCCTCCTGCGCGACCTGTCCGGCGGCGACGAGTCGGCGCTGGCCCGGCTGGTGCCACTCGTCTACGAGGAATTGCGGGCCATCGCCCTCCGCGAGATGCGCAAGGAGCGCGGGGAGCACACGCTCCAGGCCACCGCCCTCGTCCACGAGGTCTTCCTCCGGTTCCTCGGCAGCACCGACCTCTCGTGGAAGAGCCGCACCCACTTCATGCACATCGCCGCGCAGGCGATGCGCCGCATCCTGGTCGACCACGCGCGGGCCCGGCGCGCCGAGAAGCGCGGCGGCGACGCGGTCCGGGTCACCCTCGACGACCAGCTGCGCGCCTCCGACGGTGAGGTGGCCGATGCGCTCGACATCGACACGGTGCTCCAGCGCCTGTCCGCGCTCGACGAGCGCAAGGCCCGCGTCGTGGAGCTCCGCGTCTTCGCCGGGTTGAGCGTCGAGGAGACGGCGCGCATGCTCGGGGTCTCGGAACCCACCGTGAAGCGCGAATGGCGGTTCGCCCGCGCCTGGATGCAGAAGGCCCTCTCGGAGAGGGATCCGGGAGCATGACCGACCCGGCGTCCGTGCGGTGGCGCGCGATCAACGAGCTGTTCGACGCCATCGCCGACCTTCCGGCCGCGGACCGCGCCGCGGCGCTCGCCGCGAGCAACGTGCCTGACGACATCCGCGACGAGGTGCGTTCCCTCCTCGCCGCCATGGAGTCCGGCGACGGCGCGTTCGACGCCGACGTCGTGCTCGACGCCTTCCGCGATGTTGACCCGGCCACCACCCTCGCCGGCCAGCGCCTGGGACCCTGGCAGGTGGTGCGCGAGATCGGCCGCGGCGGCATGGGCGCGGTCTTCGAGGCGTTCCGCGCCGACGATCACTACCAGAAGCGGGTCGCGGTCAAGACGCTCGGCCGGGTTATCGACAGGACGATGATTGCCCGTCGCTTCCAGCAGGAGCGCCAGATCCTGGCATCCCTCGAGCACGCGAACATCGCATCGCTCATCGACGGCGGGCAGACCGCGGACGGCCTCCCCTACCTGGTGATGGAGTACGTGGATGGGGAACCGATCGACAGGTACTGTGACGCCCACGCCCCATCCATCCGCGACCGGCTCGACCTGTTCCGCCAGGTCTGCGCCGCGGTGCAGTACGCGCACCGCAACCTCGTGGTCCATCGTGACATCAAGCCTACCAACATCCTCGTCACCCATGATGGCACGGTGAAACTGGTGGACTTCGGCATCGCCAAGATGCTCGACGACCCCGCCAGCGGTGCCCAGGCCATCACCGAAACCGGCTACCGCGCATTCACCACCGGCTTCGCCAGTCCCGAGCAGGTCCGGGGCCAGCACATGTCCACCGCCACCGACGTCTACTCGCTGGGCGTGGTCCTCTACCTCCTGCTCGCGGGTCGCCTTCCCTTCGACGTGGCCGAGGTCAGCCCCACCGAGGCCATTCGTCGCATCTGCGACGAGCCGCCCGCGCCCCCGAGCCGTGCCTGCACCGCCGACGCGGCCAGGGTCCTCGGCCTCGCGCGTCGCGACCAGCTGGCCCGCGCCCTGGCCGGCGAACTCGACGATATCGTCCTCAACGCCCTGCGCAAGGAACCGGATCGTCGTTATGCAACGGTCGAGGCCCTCTCCGACGACATCAAGCGGTACCTGCAGGGATACCAGGTGTTCGCGAAGCCCGATACGTGGCGGTACCGCGTCCGCGCCTTCTCCCGCCGGAACCCCCGCGTGGTCGGGGCCCTTGGCTTCGCCGTCGTCTCGCTCGCCACCGGTGCCGCGGTTGCCACCTGGCAGGCCCGGCGCGCGCTGCACGAACGCGACCGCGCGCGCATCGAGTCCGAACGGTCGGCGAACGTCGTGTCGTTCATCGAGCAGACGCTGGCCACCCCGACGCAGGCCGCGTTGTCGAGTGCCACGGTCGACCTGCTCGACCAGTCGGTGACCCGCGCGGCCGCCGAGCTCGGGAGCGACCCGCTCGCCCGGGCCGCCGTGTACCGCACCGCCGCGAACGCCTACGTCATCCACTATCGCACCGACAAGGCGCGGACACTCCTCGACTCGGCGCTCTACATCGACCGCCAGCACGCCGGTGAGGAATCGACCGAGGTGGGACGTGACCTCACCGTCGCCGCCCGGCTCGTCTACATCGGTGCCAAGTACGATTCAGCCGTCGTGTACGCACGCGAGGCCGTGCGTCTGCTGCGCAGCCATCCGTCCAACCGCCCGTCCGACCTCAGCACGGCCCTGATGTACCTCTGTTTTGCGCTCTCCTACACGGGCCGCCCGGACGAGGGGAAACCGCTCATCGAGGAGGCGATCGCGCTCGAGCGCGCGCGTCCCCATTCCAGCCTGCTGCCGTACCTGCACGTCGCCCTCGCCGATGCCGAGGCGTTCGCGGGCCGCGACGCCGGCTCCGTGACGGCCTACCGGGCCTCCCTCGTTCTCTTCGACTCGCTGCCCGTTCCTGATCCCGCGGAACGCGGCATCGCCGAGCTGGGCTTGTCGCGCATGCTCGGGTTCGGCGCGACACTGCCTGAAGCGAGGTCCCACGCGCAGCGGGCACTCGAGATCTTCCAGAAGCGGTGGGGCGACGTCCACCCGTATACGGCGCAGGCATACGCGAACCTCGGGCGACTGGCCAGCTTTCAAGGCAAGCAGGACAGCGCGCTTCTGCTCATCCAGCGCGCCGCGGGCATCCTGCGCGATGTCGGAGCCGGAACGCTGGAGCGCATCGGGATCGACTACGACCTCGCGCGCGTCCTGTACGCGCTCGGTCAATACCGGGAGATGGAATCCGTCATGCGGGCTGCCCGGGATGCTGCCCTGCGTGACGCGCCGGACAGTTGGCTGGCGCTCGCGACGATCGATGAATACCTCGGCCAGGCGTTGTTCCGGCAGAAGCGGTACCGGGACGCCGAACGCTACTTCCAGGGTGCGTTCGACCGGTACGAGAGGGAATTCGGTCCCGGCAACGATCGCACCGAGGTGGCGGCCCGGACCCTCCTGACGCTCTACGTCGTTGCCGGGGACCAGGCAGGCGCCGACCGCCTGGCGGCGCGGTTCCCGGTCGACACGGCGCGCGCGATTCGTGAACGCGCGCTGAAGCTCAGGGCGGACATGGTGCGTTGACCCGCCGGGGCCGTCCGTTGCCCCTTCGGTGACTTCGCTCGCGAAGGCTGTTACCATCCGCCGATGCAATCTCCGGCCCTCGCCCTCGAGGTTCGCGCGCTCCGCAAGACCTTCGGCACGGTGGTGGCGGTTGACGCGCTCGACCTCCAAGTCCGCTCCGGGGAGTGCTTCGGCCTGCTGGGACCGAACGGGGCGGGCAAGACCACTACTATCGAGATCTGCGAAGGGCTGCAGGAACCGGACTCCGGCGATGTCATCGTGCTGGGCCGGCACTGGGCATCCGACGAGCGCGCGCTCCGCGAGCGACTCGGCGTCCAGCTCCAGGAAACCCAGTTCTCGGAGAAGGTCACGGTCGAGGAGACCATCGCGCTCTTTCGCAGCTTCTTCCGGTCCGGCCCCGCGGTCGAGGAGATCATCGGCCTCGTCCAGCTGGAGGAGAAGCGGGGGGCGCGCGTGGGGACGCTCTCGGGAGGACAGAAGCAGCGGCTCTCAGTCGCGTGTGCGCTGGCCGGCGACCCCGAGCTGCTGTTCCTCGACGAACCGACCACGGGTCTCGACCCGCAGTCGCGGCGGCAGCTCTGGGACCTGGTGGAACGCCTGCGCGCCTCGGGGCGGACGATCGTGCTCACCACGCACTACATGGAAGAGGCCGAGCGGCTCTGCGACCGGGTCGCGATCGTGGACCAGGGGCGCGTGATCGCGATCGACACGCCGCGCGCGCTGATCAGGTCGTTAGGCGCGGAGCAGGTCGTGGAGGTCGAGGTGTCCGAGGGCATCGCGGCCACGCCCGGGCTGTTCGACGGGACGCAGGGCGTGCTGAGCGCCCGGCTCGACGGGCCGCTGTGGACGCTGCAGGTCTCCGCCGCGCACGAGGCGGTGCCCGCCGTGCTGCATCGCGTGGAGGAAGCGGGGCTGTCCCTCACCGAGTTGCGCACGCACACCCCGACCCTCGAGGATGTCTTCGTTTCGCTGACCGGGCGCCACCTGAGGGAGCAATGAGCGCCCCCGGTTCACGCGAGGGCCCCGGGATCGGGTGGAATCCGCGACCGGGCGAGAGCGAGTCCCCCCTCATCCAGCTCACGCGCACGCGATTCCGGGAATTCCTCCGCGAGCCGGAGGCCGTGTTCTGGACGTTCGTGTTCCCGCTGCTGCTGGCGAGCGGCCTGGGCCTCGCCTTTCGCTCGCGCCCGAACGACGTCGCGAAGGTGGGCGTGCTGTCCACGGCACCGGCCGCTAGCCTGGTCCGGGACGCGCTGGCCGGCGACAGTTCACTCACCGTGGTCATGCTCGACGACACGTCGGCGACGACCGCGCTGCGCATCGGGACCGTGGCGCTCGTCGTGGTGGCGCTGGACTCGCAGCGCGTGGAGTATCGCCTCGACCGGGCCAGGACCGAGGCACGGACGGCGCGCTTCCTGGTCGATGACGCGCTGCAACGCGCCCGCGGCCGCGCCAACCCCGTCGCCGTCACCGAGGCGCTGGTCAGCGAACGCGGATCGCGCTACATCGACTTCGTGCTTCCGGGCCTGCTGGCCATGAACCTCATGGGCAGCGGGATGTGGGGCATCGGGTTCAGCATCGTGGACGCGCGCCGGAAGAAGCTGCTCAAGCGGTTCGTGGCCACGCCCATGCGACGCTATCACTACCTCGCGTCGTTCCTGCTGATGCGGCTCGGGCTCATGGTGATCGAGGTGTCGGTGATCTCCGCGTTCGGCCGGTTCGCGTTCGGCGTCCCGATGCGCGGGTCGGTCGTCGCGTTCGCGGTCGCCTGCCTCCTGGGCGCCCTGGTGTTCGGGTCCCTGGGGCTGCTCGTCGCCTCGCGGGCCCGCACCATCGAGGCAGCGTCCGGCCTGATGAACCTGATCATGCTGCCGATGTGGGTCGCGTCAGGCGTGTTCTTCTCGGCCGGGAACTTCCCGGATGCGGTGCAGCCGTTCATCCAGGCGTTGCCCCTGACGGCGGTCGTCGACTCGGTTCGCGGGATCATGATCCAGGGGCTGGGCTGGGCCGCGCTCGCGCCCGAGTTCGCGATCATCGCGGCGTGGCTCGTGCTCAGCTTCGGGATCGCGCTGCGGTTCTTCCGCTGGCGATGACCGCCCCCCGCAGCCGGGTCCTGCTGGCATTCGCATCGGTCTACCTCATCTGGGGATCGACGTACCTGTTCATGCGATTTGCGGTGGAGACCTTGCCGCCGGTCGCCGTGGCCGGAGTGCGCTACTTCCTCGCCGGCGTCATCCTCTACGCCATCGCCTCCTGGCGGAGCGCTCCTGAGCCGCGACGCATTCCCTGGAGGGGACACGCGGTGGTCGGCACGCTGCTCACCGCCGGCAACGGGTCGGTGGCGCTTGCGGTGCAGCGCATCCCGTCTGGCGTCGCCGCGCTGCTCGTGGCACTCACGCCGTGCCTCATGGTGCTGCTCGAGTGGTGGTGGCGTGGCGGCGAACGACCCACGACCGGTGTCATCGCCGGTCTCGTGCTCGGGATCGGCGGGATGCTGGTGCTGGTGGGTCCGAGGGCGTTCGGCGGCGAACCGATCGACGCCATCGGCGCCGGCATCGTCTTCTGTGGCTCGGCGGCCTGGGCAGTGGGGTCCGTGTACTCGCGCACGCTGCCCCGGTACGAATCCGCCGTGCGCACGAGCGCCGTCCAGATGCTCGCCGGGGGAACCGTCGTCTCGCTGATCGCCCTGGTGACCGGCGATTTCGGGCGACTCGATCCG
Source organism: Gemmatimonadaceae bacterium (assembly GCA_030835125.1). Lineage (GTDB taxonomy): Bacteria > Gemmatimonadota > Gemmatimonadetes > Gemmatimonadales > Gemmatimonadaceae > JABWBJ01. Next base: position 29,193 of record JAUQWM010000048.1, read on the forward strand.
TCGGCGGCATCCTTCCTGTCCGTCTTCTCGTTCGCCTACCTGATCCTGGTGGGCTCGTTGATCGGCTACTCGTCGTACATGTACCTGCTGGGCGTGACGAGCGCCGCGCGCGCCTCGACCTATGCGTTCGTGAACCCGGTCGTGGCGGTCTTCCTCGGCGCCGCGTTCGCGAATGAGCCGGTGTCGCCGCGCGTGCTCGTGGCCGGCGGCATCATCGTGGGCGCGGTGGCGCTGATCACGCTCTACGGCGGCGAGGGCCGGCTGCCGCCGAAGCGCCGACGCGCGGGCGAAGGTCTCGAGGTCCACGAAGCACCGTGACGCCATGACCGTGGCACCGCGTACGTGCCCGCCGTCGCGCGGCAGCGACGGCACCGCATCCCACGGTCCCATCGTGCGCCCTGTGCGCAAGCTCCGCAGGTTGCTGTACACCTGACCCCGCGCGACCGTACCTTCGCCCCGTGATTCCACTCGACCTTTCCAACCGCCAGCTCCACGCCGCGCTCGAGCGCGTCACCGCGTGGATCGAGGGCTATCTGGGCGACCCGGGTCGGTTTCCGGTGCTCGCCCAGGTCAGCCCCGGCGCGGTTGCGGCCCGGCTTCCCGCCTCACCGCCTGACGAGGCCGAATCGATGGACGCGATCCTCGATGACTTCGAGCGCGTCCTCCTGCCGGGCGTGACGCACTGGAACCACCCCGGCTTCTTCGCCTACTTCGCCACCACCGGATCCGCCCCGGGGGTGATGGCCGAGATGCTCACCGCGGCCCTGAACGTGAACGCCATGCTGTGGAAGACGTCGCCGGCGGCGACGGAACTCGAGCAGCGCGCACTCGACTGGCTGCGCCAGATGCTCGGCCTGGGGACCGGCTGGTTTGGCGTCATCAACGACACCGCGTCCATCACCACCCTCCTCGCGCTCGCGGCCGCGCGCGAGGCGAAACCGGACCTCCAGGTGCGCGTGCGCGGCCTCGCCGGCCGCCCGGACCTTCCCGTGCTCCGCGTCTACGCGTCGGAGCAGGCCCATTCCTCCGTGGACAAGGCCGCCATTACGTTAGGCATCGGCCACGAGAACTGCGTCCGCGTCCCCGTGGACGAGGCGTTCCGCATGCGCCCCGACGCCCTGGCGTCCGCCATCGCCGCCGACCGCGCCGCGGGCCGCCTGCCGCTCGCCGTCGTCGCCACGGTCGGGACCACCAGCACCGGCAGTGTCGACCCGGTCTCCGCCATCGCCGAGATCAGCGCCGGCGCGGGCGCCTGGCTCCACGTGGATGCCTCCTACGCCGGCACCGCGGCGATCGTCCCCGAGTGCCGCGACACGCTGGCCGGCGTGGAGCGCGCCGACTCGCTCGTGGTGAACCCGCACAAGTGGATGTTCACCCCGATCGACCTCTCGGCGATGTTCACGCGCCGTCCGGACGTGCTCAAACGCGCCTTCTCGCTCGTCCCGGACTACCTCGTCACCGCCGAACAGGACGAGGTGGTCAACCTGATGGACTACGGGGTGCAGCTCGGGCGCCGCTTCCGCGCGCTCAAGCTGTGGATGGTCATTCGCGCGTTCGGCGTGTCCGGCATCGCCGAGCGCCTGCGCAACCACATGGCCATGGCGCGCGACTTCGCCTCGTGGGTCGAGCGCGAGCCCGGGTGGGTGCTCGCCGCCCCGCCGATGTTCTCGCTGGTCTGCTTCCGCTGCGCGCCGGCCGGCCTTCCGCCGGAGGATGCCGACGTCCTGAACCAGCGGGTCCTCGACCGCGTCAACGCCAGCGGCCGGGCCTACCTCTCGCACACCCGGTTGCACGGGCGGCTCGTGCTGCGCCTGGCCATCGGCAACCTCCGCACCGAGCCCCGGCACGTCGCCGACGCCTGGTCCCTCCTCCGGGACGCCGCCCGGGCCTGAACGCGAGGGGTCCCGGCGGGCCAGGTGCTCACCGGGCCGGCGCGCGCCTAACGACCCATGGTCAGGTTGATGCCGCCGATCAGCTGGAACTGCGTCCGATCATGGAGGAGCACCTTGCCTTCCACGAACGGGTGGATCCAGCCAACCGTCGATTCCATCCCGCCAAGCAGGTTGGCGCCCACATCCGTGTTGGCAAACTCGCCCACGTTGCGGTTGACGATGCCGATGCCGCCACCGGCGTACCACCGCGACCCGGTGCCCAGGGGGAAGCCGATCTTCACGTCCCCGTTGAAGCCGATCTTGTTGCCGCGGTCGGGCGTGTATACGTCGAGCGACGGGTAGAAATCGACCCGGGACGTCATGGGGACGGCGAGGTTGGCGCTGAGCACGGCCTCCTTCGAATCGAAGTTGTAGCCGATGCGCGCGCCGACGTGGGTGTTCTGCGCCGCCGCGCCCGGCGCGGAGACGGCAACGAGCAGGGCGGCCAGGAAGCCGGCACCGCGAATTCCGCTGGGTGAACGCATGACGATTCCTCCATGGGATTGCCGTGTCGCGACACGGGGCTGGCGTCGCCCAGCGCGCCGCGGATCACGCGTCCCGGTCCCGCTCGCATCGGATGCACGGCAGGACCGGGTCGATTCGGCTTACACGGCGATCCTTCCCCCGTTCGGTCGAGCCCGGGACCGGTCGCGTCCCGGCTGTCCCCCGGGGTGGGTCCCGTCTCCCCCGCAGGGGATGGGGGAGGCCCCGCGAAAATCATTGATATTTCAAGGAATGATCCGTACCATCACGCGTCACCTGCGGGAGCCTCGCGCGTGCGCATGCTGGTCGTGGGCGGTGGACCCGGCGGGTTATATGCGGCGCTTCTCCACAAGCGGCGCGATCCGGGCGCAGACGTCACGGTGATCGACCGCAACCGCCCCGATGACACGTTCGGGTGGGGCGTCGTGCTCTCGGACCTCACCGTCGCCAACCTCCGCGCCGCCGATCCCGAAAGCGCCGCCCGCATCGCGGGAGCGCTCCACCACTGGGACGACATCGAGATCCACTTCGGCGGGCGCGTCCAGCGCTCCGGTGGCCACGGGTTCAGTGGCATCGGGCGCCAGGCGATGCTCGATATCCTACAGCAACGCTGCCGCGCGCTTGGCGTTCGCCTGGAATTCGAGCAGGAGCTCCTCGCGGAGGACCTCGAGCGGGTCGCTGCCGAGCGCCAGGTGGATCTCGTCGTGGCCGCCGACGGGATCAACAGCGCCATCCGCCAGCGGTTTGCCTCGACGTTTCGTCCCGACATCGATGTCCGCCGCTGCCGGTACGTCTGGCTGGGCACGCCGCGCCGCTTCGACGCCTTCACGTTCGCGTTCGCCGAGACGCCCGCCGGCTGGTTCCAGGCCCATGCCTACCAGTTCGACGCCGGCACCAGCACGTTCATCGTCGAGACGCCGTGGGAGGTCTGGGAACGCAGCGGGCTCCACGAGATGTCGACCGCGGAGGCGCTCGCATTCTGCGAGCGTCTCTTCGCGCCGGTCCTGGACGGCGCTCCGCTCCAGAGCAACGCGCGGCACCTCAGGGGTTCCGCCCAGTGGGCACGATTCCCGCGCGTCACCTGTGCCGAGTGGGTGCACTGGCTCCCGGTCGCCGGCCGTCCCGTACCGCTCGTGCTCCTGGGAGACGCGGCACATACCGCGCACTTCTCGATCGGCTCCGGCACCAAGCTGGCCATGGAAGACGCGATCGCGCTGGACGCGCGACTCGCCGCCGCTGGCGACGACCGGCGAGACGCCCTCGCCCGGTACCAGGCCGAACGCTCGCTGGAGGTGCTCAAGCTGCAGAACGCGGCGCGCAACTCCACCGAGTGGTTCGAGCACGTGGATCGTTATGCGCGGCTGGACCCGGAGCAGTTCGCCTACTCCCTGCTCACGCGATCCCAGCGGATCTCGCACGAGAACCTGCGGGTGCGCGACCCGGCCTATGTGGCGGCCTTCGAGCGCTGGTTCGCGGACCGGGCGGGCGTCGACCTGGTGCCGGGCGCACCGGCCCCGCCGGCGATCTTCACTCCATTCACCGCGCGCGGCGTCACCCTCCGCAACCGGATCATCGTCTCGCCGATGGCGCAGTACACCGCCGATAACGACGGCACGCCCACCGACTGGCACTTCGTCCACCTCGGAGCCCGCGCCACCGGCGGGGCCGGACTCGTGATGACCGAGATGACCTGCGTCGCCCCCGACGCGCGCATCACGCCGTGGTGCACGGGCCTGTGGAACGAACACCACCGCGAGGCCTGGCGGCGGATCGTGCGCTTCGTGCACGACTACAGTGAGGCGAAGATCGGGCTCCAGCTCGGCCATGCCGGCGCCAAGGGCGCCACCAAGAAGATGTGGGAAGGCGTCGACCAGCCGCTGCCGTCCGGCGAATGGCCCGTCATGTCCGCGTCAGAACAGCAGTACTTGCCGGGAATCTCGCAGGTCGCCCGGGCCATGACCGCGCAGGACATGGAGCGCGTGGTGGACGAGCACGTGCGCGCCACCGAACTCGGGGTGGCGGCCGGCTTCGACTGGCTCGAGCTTCACTGCGCGCATGGCTATCTCCTCTCCAGCTTTCTCTCGCCGTTGACGAACCATCGCACCGACGCCTGCGGTGGGGACGTCGCGGCGCGCGCCTGCTTCCCGCTCCGCGTGTTCAGCGCCATGCGCGAGGCGTGGCCGGCGCACCTGCCGATGTCGGTGAGGATCTCGGCCCACGACTGGGCCGAAGGCGGCAACTCGGCGGACGATGCCGTGGAGATCGCGCGCCTCTTCCGCGCCGCCGGCGCCGACCTGATCGACGTGTCGGCCGGCCAGGTGGTGCATGACGAGAAACCGGTGTTCGGCCGCATGTGGCAGACGCCCTTCGCCGACCGCATCCGGCAGGAGGCCTGCATCCCGACCATCGCCGTGGGAGCCATCACCGATGCCGACCAGGCGAACGGCATCATCGCGTCCGGGCGGGCCGACCTCGTCGCGATCGGACGGCCGCACCTCGTCAACCCGGCCTGGACGCTCACGGAAGCGGCGCGGTGGGGATATGCCGGCGCGACGTGGCCCGACCAGTACCGGGCCGGCAAGGCGCAACTCGAGCGACTCATCGCGCGGGAACGCGCCGCCGCGCAGGACGCCGGTACGACGTCGCCGGGTCCGCCGCGCGGAGAGCTCACGTGAACGCGCTCGCCGGACGGCATGCGCTGGTTACGGGCGCGAACCGGGGGATCGGCGCGGCGATCGCGCAGGCGTTGTCAGCGGGCGGGGCACGGGTGACCCTGATGGTCCGCGACGCGGCCGCGGGCGAGGCGGTGGCGGCCGGCCTGCCCACGCCCCACACCGTCGTCGTCGCCGATGTCACCGACCGCGCCGCGACGCAGGCCGCATGCGCCGAGGCGGCGGAGCGACTCGGGGCCGTGGACATCCTGGTCAACAACGCCGGCGTTGCCGGGTCGGCGCCATTCATGAAGTCGGGACCCGACCTTTTCGAGCGGATGATCGCGGTCCACCTCTACGGCGCCGTCCACGCCACGCAAGCCGTGCTGCCCGGGATGCTGGAGCGCGGACGCGGACACGTCGTCAACGTCGCCAGCACCGCGGGGCTTCAGGGGGCGCCATACGTCACCGCCTACACCGCCGCCAAGCACGCGCTGGTCGGGCTGACGCGGGCGCTCGCGCTCGAGGTCGCGGCGAAGGGCGTCGCGGTGTGTGCCGTGTGTCCCGGGTACACCGACACGGACCTCGTGCGCGAGGCGATCGCGCGCATCGTGGCCAAGACTGGCAAGAGCGAGGCCGACGCGCTGGCGGCGGTGCTGGCCGCGTCCGGCCAGCCGCAGCTGGTCACCGTCGACGACGTGGCGGCAGCCGTGGTGGCCCTGTGCCGTGCGCCGGAGGGGGATGCCGCTGGACGGGTGGTGACGCTCGATGGTGCGGCGGCCCGATGACCAGCGCGTCCCGCGACCTCGAACTGGAATCCGGGACGCATGAGGCGCTCCGCGTCTGGCTGCGCCTGTTCACCTGCTCGACGATGATCGCCACGCACATCGGCAGCGCGCTCAAGCGCGAGTTCGGGTCGTCGCTGCCGCGATTCGACCTGCTGGCGCAGCTCGACCGGGCGCCGGCCGGTCTCCGGATGGGCGAGCTGTCCAGGCGCACGCTCACCACCGGCGGCAACGTCACCTGGCTGGTCCGCGCCCTCGAGGCCGAGGGGCTGGTGGCGCGGCGCGTCTCGCCGGACGACCGCCGGACCGCGATCGTCAGGCTGACCCCCGCGGGACGACGCCACTTCTCGGCCATGGCGCGGGCGCACGAACGCTGGATCGTCTCGCTTCTGTCCTCGCTCACGTCGCGCGAGCAACGGACCCTGCACGACCTGCTGGGCATCGCCAAGCAGAACCTCCGCCCACCCGGAAACACGAATGACCGCACCTGACCCGATGTCCGCCATGCGCCGCCCGGTCGGCGGCCTCGCGCCCTCACACTTCGCGTGGGCGACCGCGCACGACGGGCGCGTCGGGATCGTGACGCTGAACCGGCCGGCGCGAAAGAACCCGCTGACGTTCCAGGCGTACGCCGAGCTGCGCGACCTGTTTCGCGCGCTGGCCCACGCGTCCGACGTGCGCAGCGTGGTCATCACCGGTGCGGACCGCAACTTCTGCTCCGGCGGTGATGTGTACGAGATCATCGAGCCGCTGACGAAGATGGAGGTGCCGGAGCTGCTGGCCTTCACCCGCATGACAGGGGACCTGGTGCGGGCGATGCGGGCCTGCCCGCAGCCGATCGTCGCGGCGGTCGATGGCGTCTGTGCCGGCGCGGGCGCCATCCTGGCGATGGCCTCTGACTTCCGTATCGCCACCCCGGACGCACGGACCGCGTTCCTCTTCACGCGGGTTGGGCTCGCTGGCTGCGACATGGGCGCGTGCGCGATCCTCCCGCGCCTCATCGGCCAGGGGCGCGCGGCGGAGCTGCTCTTCACCGGCCGCGTCATGGAGGCCGCCGAAGGCGAACGCTGGGGTTTCTACAACGCGATCGTTCCGCCGGACGCGTTGTTCGACGACGCGGTGCGTCGCGCGGCGGATCTGGCGGCCGGCCCCGCCTTCGCGCACGCGATGACCAAGACGATGCTCCAGCAGGAGTGGAGCGTCTCGGTGGAGCAGGCGCTGGAAATGGAGGCGCAGGCGCAGGCTCTCTGCATGGGCACCGCGGACTTCGCGCGCGCCTTCGCGGCCTTCGCCGCGAAGCGGCCGCCGGTCTTCGAGGGCAACTGAGCGTGCACCCGGCCCACCTCGCCTGGCCCTTCCTGGACGACGCGCACCGCGCGCTGGGTTCCTCGGTCACCGCCTGGCTCGCGGACCAGCCGGCCAGCGCGCTCGCGGGCCCGGAGGCGACGGCCGCGGACGATGCCTGCCGCGATTGGGTCCGGCGGCTCGGCGAGGCCGGCTGGCTGCGCCACTGCGTGCCGGCCGCGTGGGGCGGCGCCCGCGACACCGTCGAGTCGCGCTCCCTGTGCGTGCTCCGCGAGTCCCTGGCCGCCCACGACGCGCTGGCGGACTTCGCGTTCGCCATGCAGGGACTGGGCTCGGGGGCAATCACGTTAGGCGGTGACGACGCGCTGCGGGCGCACTGGCTGCCGCGGGTCGCCCGTGGCGAGGCGATCGCCGCCTTCGCGCTGTCCGAGCCGGGCGCGGGGTCCGATGCGGCGGCCCTCCAGACGACCGCCATCCGCGCGCCCGGCGGCTGGAGGCTCGATGGCGCCAAGACCTGGATCTCCAACGGCGGCATCGCCGACTTCTATTGCGTCTTCGCGCGGTCGGACCCGTCGGTGGCGGGCGCGAAGGGGATCAGCGCATTCCTCGTTCCCACCGACACCCCCGGACTCTCGATCGGCGAGCGCATCGGCGTGATGTCGCCGCATCCGCTCGCGACCGTGCTCCTGAACGGGTGCGTCGTGCCTGACGAGCACCTGCTGGGTGCCGAGCGCGAGGGGTTCGCCCTCGCGATGCGGACGCTCGACATCTTCCGGGTGTCGGTGGCGGCGGCGGCCACCGGGTTCGCGCGCCGGGCGCTGCACGAGGCCACGCGTCATGCGGCCGACCGCGCCATGTTCGGCGCGACCCTCGGCGCGCAGCCGCTTGCGCAGGCCATCCTCGGGGACATGGCGACCGGCGTGGATGCGGCCGCGCTGCTCACCTACCGCGCGGCCTGGCAGCGCGACACGCAGCCCGGAAGGAATACGGGCGCCGCCGCCATGGCCAAGCTGGGAGCCACCGAGCTCGCGCAGGAGGTCATCGACCAGGCGCTCCAGTTGCATGGCGCCCGCGGCGTGCGCGTCGGTGAGGTCGTCGAGCGCCTGTACCGCGACATCCGCGCCCTTCGCATCTACGAAGGCGCCACGGAGGTCCAGCGCATGCTCGTGGGCCGCGAACTCCTCAAGTCTCATGCAGCGAAGGGAACGACATGACGACGCGACACGACAGCGGACACGTCGACGACTTCCCGCGCGCCAACCTGCCGCCCCTCGACCAGTGGCCGGTCATGCACCTGTCGGGGCCCTACGCGACGCCCTCCCGACTCAACGCGGCCGTGCAATTGCTCGACGCGACCATCGACGCGGGGGCGGGCGACCGGGTGGCCCTCGTCACGCCGGCCGGTGGCGGGGGATGGCAGGAGACGACCTATCGGGAACTGGCGGCGCAGGTGGACGCGCTGGCCCACGTCCTCGTCAGCGACATGGGACTCGTCCCCGGGAACCGCGTCCTGCTTCGCGGCTTCAACGGGCGATGGCTCGCTGCCGCCTGGCTGGCCACGCTCAAGGCCGGCATGGTCGCCGTCACCACCATGCCGCTCCTCCGGGCGACGGAGCTGCGGGTGATCATCGGGAAGGCGGCATGCAACGGCGCCCTCTGCGATTCGCGCCTCGCCGCGGAACTCGTCACGGCCGCGGAGGGAACCCCGGTGGCCTCCGCCCTGCGCACGTGGGGAGGCGATGGCGGCGACCGGCTCGACCTCGCGCTCGCGCGCCACACCGGGCCCTTTCCAGCGTGCGACACCGCCAGTGACGACGTCGCGCTCATTGCCTTCACGTCAGGCACCACCGGTGTCCCGAAGGGGTGCATGCACTTCCATCGCGACGTCATGGCCATGTGTACCGGGTTCGCCCGGCAGGTCCTCGGCATTGGCGAAGCGGATCGGTGCATCGGCACGCCCCCGCTCGCGTTCACCTTCGGGCTTGGCGGGCTGCTCTGCTTTCCGATGGCGGTGGGAGCAAGTACGGTGCTTCTCGAGCGCGCCACCCCGGAATCGCTGTTGGACACGATCTCGGCCACGGGCGCGACGATCAGCTTCACCGCGCCGACCTTCTACCGGCAGATGGCGCTGCTCATCCAGCAACAACCCGGCCGGTTCTACACCGGGTCGCTGCGGGCTTCCGTGTCCGCGGGGGAGGCGCTGCCCGACGCGACACGGACGCTCTGGCGCGAAGCCACCGGGATCGAGATGCTCGACGGTATCGGGGCGACGGAACTGATCCACATCTTCATCGCGGCCGCCGGCGCCGACGTGCGGCGCGGCGCGATCGGCAAGGCCGTGCCGGGCTATGAGGTCGCCGTGCTCGACGAGGCGTTGCGGCCGGTATCCCCGGGCGCCGTCGGACGACTCGCGGTCCGCGGCCCGACCGGATGTCGCTACCTCTCCGACGACCGCCAGCGCGCCTACGTCCAGGGTGGCTGGAACCTGACCGGTGATGCCGTCACCATGGACGCCGACGGCTACGTCTGGTTCAAGGCTCGCACCGACGACCTGATCATCTCGGCGGGCTACAACATCGGGGCCCCGGAGGTCGAGGCGGCGGTGCTCCAGCACGACGCAGTGCTCGAGTGCGCCGTCGTCGGCGTGCCTGACGAGGATCGCGGGCAGGCGGTGAAGGCATTCATCGTGCTGAAGCCAGGCGTCACCGGGGGCGCCGAACTCGCGCGCGCCATCCAGGACCACGTGAAGGCCTCCATCGCGCCGTACAAGTATCCGCGCCACGTGGAGTTCGTGGCGTCGCTGCCGAAGACCGACACCGGGAAGCTGCAGCGCTTTCGCCTCAAGGAGGCGCCTTGACTCATCGCATTCTCCAGCCTCCCGGATGGCCGCGCCCCAAGGGGTACGCCAACGGCATTTCGGCGCGCGGCCGGCAGGTCTACGTCGCCGGACAGATCGGGTGGGACACGCGCGGCGCACTCGCCGGGCCGGATCTCGTGTCGCAGGCGCACCAGGCGCTGCGGAACATCGTGGCCGTGCTCGCCGAGGCGGGCGCGCGACCTGCGCACATCGTCAGGCTGACCTGGTACGTCACGGATCGCGATGTCTATTTCTCGGCGTCGGGCCCGCTCGGCGAGGCCTACCGCGACGTGATGGGCACGCACTACCCGGCGATGTCAGCCGTGGAGGTCTCGGCGCTCATGGAGCCGGGGGCACTGGTGGAGATCGAGGCAACGGCCGTCATCCCGGACGACGAGGAGGCGCGATGAGCAGCCGCCATCCGGAACTGGCGGGATCGCCGCCGCCCAACGCCTTCGAGGTCCGGGATCGCATCCGCTGGGCCGACAGCGATCCGATGGGGATCGTGTTCTATGGCGCGTACATCCGGCTGATCGGCGTCGCCGAGAGCGAGATGTTCCGGGCCTGCGGCCTGCCGGTGCACGAGATGCGGCTCAGGCGCGGCGTGTGGATCCCACGCAAGGCGCTGCACCTCGAGTTTCATTCCGCGGCCGACCTCGAGGAGGAAGTGATCGTGCAGGCGTGGTTCGGTCGCATCGGGACGACGGCGATCACGATGCGGTTCGAGTTCTACCGCGCCGCCGACCGCGCCCACCGGGCCAGCGGCTCGCTCACGGTGGTCAGCGTCGAGCGGGATCCGATGACGCCACGCCCCATTCCACAGGACGTCAGGGACCTGCTCGCACGGTACGCGGTCCAGCCGTAGGGTGGAACGCCGCGCGCGATCCGCGGGTAGGGAGCGCCGACCTCAACGGGAACCAAACGTGCGCGTCCTTTCCCTCACGGCACTGGCCTTCCTGGTACCCGCCCTGCTGGCGGCGCAGGCAGGCACCGCCACGATCACGGGCACGGTGCGTGACGAGGTCGGCCAACCCGTTCGCGATGCGGTGGTGGTGCTCGATGCCGATTCCACCGCGCTCCGCGCGAGGACGGATGCCGAGGGCCGGTTCACGATCGCAGGCGTCGCCGTAGGCAGGCGGGACCTGCAGGTGGTTCGCATCGGGTATCGACCGCACCGCGCGGGAATCGAGGTCCCGGCGTCCGGCCTGGACATCACCGTGACGCTGGAGCGCCTGGCCATCCAGCTCGACACCGTGTCGGTGCGCGTCACGCGCACGGGAATTCACGGGGTGGTATCGACGCGGGGCATGTCGCTGCTGCCGCACGAGCCACGGCCCCTCCGCGGCGCCATCATCGAGATCCTGGATACCCGGCATCGCACCACCACCGACCGCGACGGCCGGTTCAGTATCGAGGCGGTGGGCGAAGGCGCCTGGTCCATCCTGGTGCGCGCCGATCGCCACCAGTCGAGCATGACGTCCGTTTATGTCCCGCCCGAGGGTGGGCTGGACGTGAACATCGTCCTCGACTCGACCATTGCCGACTGGCAACGACGCGAGGACATGGAGTTCCGCGAGATCAGCCGCCGCCTGCGCGAGGCCAACAATCCGTCGGCGTTCGTGTCGATGAGCGAGCTGGTAGGGCCCGAGGGCATGACGCTGAAGGAAGCCTTGCGGGTGGCGCCATCCACCCTGTCACGCGGACTGCTCGTCATGGACGACGTTGCGTGCGTCTACGTCGACGGCAACCCGCGCCCGGGCCTGACCGTCGCGGACATCCTCGCCGAGGAAGTCCAGGCCGTGGAGGTGTACGGCATCGACGCCAGGGGAAGGATTGTGGCCCCGATACGCCCCTGGCTCCTGGGCACCCACTGCGGAACCGGAACGCGCATGGGACCGTTCGATCGAACCGGGGTGCGTACTCGACTCGAAATGGACAACTGGGCCCGCGTGGTCGTAGTCTGGCTCAAGCGCGGTCGCAGACACTGAGAGCAGAAAGGGCAGCGCGCCAGAACCCGACGGCCGCTGCCCTTCTACACTCCGCACTCCGCACTCCGCACTCCGCAATCTGCAATCTGCAATCTGCAATCCCTAGTCTCCCGCTTCCGGCACCGCCCGCGGAACGACCCGATGCTCCGCGGTCTTCTGTGACACCCGGAAGCCCAGCTTCCGGCTGAACCAGCTCCGCCAGCCGTCGAAGATCTCGTAGAACGTCGGGATCGCGATCAGCGTCAGCAGCGTCGACGTGATCACCCCGCCGATGACGGCCCGGCCTAACGGCGCCCGGAAATCCGCGCCCTCGCCCGCCCCGATCGCCACCGGCATCATGCCGGCGATCAGCGCGAACGTCGTCATGAGGATCGGCCGCAACCGGATCGCGCCGCCCTCGATCAGCGCGTCGCGCAGCGACAACCCGTCCCGCTCGCGCGACCACTTCGCGAAGTCGATGAGCAGGATGGCGTTCTTCGCCACGATCCCCATCAGCAGGATCACCCCGATCAGGCTCATGATGTTCAGCGTGTCGCCCGTGGCCAGCAGCATCAGCACCACGCCGATCAACGACAGCGGCAGCGACATCAGGATCGCCAGCGGATCGATGAACGACCCGAACTGCATCACCAGGATCAGGTACATCAGGAGCACCGCCGTGCCCAGCGCCGCGAAGACCTGGCCGAACACCTCGGCCTGGTCCTTCGCCTCGCCGCCCTGCGTGATCCGGTACCCCTCCGGGAACTCCGCCTCGATCGGCGCCAGGCGCTCCTCGATGTCGGTCAGCACTTCCGTCAGGGACCGGCCCTCGGTGTTGGCCTGGACCGTCACCACCTTCGACCGGTCCAGGTGGTCGATCTGCGCCGGGCCGATGTTCTGGCGGACCGTCGCGATCTGGCCTAACGGGAGCGTGACCGGGCCGTTCGGGCCGCTGACCGTGATCGGCAGCTGCTCCAGGTCCGCGGTCCGGCTCCGCGCCTCGGCGGCCAGCCTGACGCGAACGTCGCGGGTCTCTCCCTGCGGGTCCACCCAGTCACCGGCGTCGATGCCGGCGAACGCCGGGCGCAGCGCCTGCGCCACCTGTCCCACCGTGATGCCCAGCGTGCCGGCCACGCCCCGGTTCAACTGCACGTCGAGTTCCGGCTTCTGGCCCTTCGTCGACAGGCCGACGTCCACGGCGCCCGGCACCTGGCGCACCTCGCCGGCGACGCGCTCGGCCAGGGCGGCCAGCGTCCGGGAATCCTCGCCGCGCACCTCGAGCTGGATCTGCTTCAGGTTGCCCGACCAGACATTGCTGAACACGGTGAAGGTGGCGCCACCGATGGACCCCATGTCCCGCCGCAGCGCGGTCGTGAACGCCGCCTGGCCGACATCCCGCTCCGCCTTCTTCACCATCTTGATGTAGACGTCGGCGCGATCGACCGCGCCGGACGCGCCCCCGATCGTCGTGTAGGTCGCGGCCGTTTCCTTGTACCCGCGCGCGATCCGGGCCGCTTCCTCCGCCTTGAGCCGCGTGTACTCCAGGTTCGAGCCCGGCGGGGTCTCCACCACGATCAGTGCCTCGGAGTTGTCCGATTCCGGCATGAACCCGCCACCGCCGAACGTCGCCTGCAGCGCGATCGCGCCGACGAACGACAGCGTGGACAGCCCGACGACCGTCCAGCGGTGGTCGAGGGCCCACGCGATCACCTTGCGGTAGTTCTGCGACTGGCGGTTGAACCACTTGTTGAACTTGTCCAGGGCGCGCGAGATCGGGTTCCGATGCGCCCCCTCTTCCAGTTCCGGGTCCGCCCAGTACGCCGACAGCATCGGGTCCAGCGAGAACGAGACGAACAGCGACACCAGCACCGAACAGGCGATCGTGAGCGCGAACGGCTTGAACCACTGTCCCGCGATCCCGCCGATGAACGCGATCGGGATGAAGACCGAGACGATCGAGAAGGTCGTCGCCGCCACGGCCAGGCCGATCTCGTCGGTGCCCTCCCGCGACGCCGTGAAGTGGTCCTTCCCCATCTCGATGTGCCTGACGATGTTCTCGCGCACGACGATGGCATCGTCGATCAGGATCCCGATGGCCAGGGAGAGGCCCATCAGGGACATCGTGTTGAGCGTGAAGCCGAAGACCAGCACGGCGATGAACGACGCCAGCACCGACACCGGCAGGGCCAGGCCGGTGATCACCGTCGAGCGCCACGAGTTCAGGAACAGGAAGACGACCAGCACCGTCAGGAGCGCGCCCTCGATGAGCGCTTCCTCGACGTTGGCCACCGAGGCCTCGACCCGCTCACCCGAGTTCTTCACGACGTCGATGCGCACGCCCTGCGGCAGCGTCGGCGTCAATTCCTCGAGGCGCGCCGCCACCCGCTCGGCGACGTCGGTCGTGCTGTATCCCTTCGACTTCCGCACGTCGAGGCCGACGGCGTCGCGCCCGTTGTAGATCGCCGCCGTCCGCTGCTCTTCCGTGCCATCGCGCACCGTCGCGACCTGGCCGAGCCGGATGATCTGGCCATTCCGCTCGGCCACGACGAGCCGCAGGAAGTCCTCGGGCGCCTCCAGCCGGCCGCGCAGGCGGATCGTCTTCTCGTCGAGGGACCCGTTGATGCGTCCCACCGGCGCGGCGAGGTTCTGTGACTGCAGCGCCCCGACCACGTCGCCGATCCCGATGCCGGCCTGCTGCAGCGCCTCGGGGCGCAGCTCGACTGTCAGCTCGCGCTGCACCGCGCCGGTGAGCCGCACGTCGGCGACCCCGGACAGCGCCCGCAGCTCGCGCGTGATCCGCGGGTCCACCACCCGGGTCAGTTCCGGTCCGTCCAGGACGTTCGACGCGACCGCGATCGAGAGGATCGGCTGGTCCGTCTCGCTGAACTTGCCGAGGATCGGCTCCTCGATCTCGAGCGGCAGGTCGCCGCGGATCTCGCCGATCTTGTCGCGCACCTCCTGCATCGCCTCCTGCAGGTCCTTGCTGTACACGAACTGCGTCATGATCCAGCTGTAGCCGTCCATCGATTGCGACTGTGTCCGCGACACGCCGGAGATGCCGGAGATCGCCTCCTCGATTGGATCCGTCACCTCGCGCTCGACGACGTCCGGCGACGCACCGGGGTAGATCACCGTCGTCGTGACCACGGGCGCCACGACGTCCGGGAACTCGTCGGTGTCGAGGCGGAACAGCGAGAACAGGCCGAAGACGACCAGCGCCAGCATCACCGTCACGGTGACGATGGGGCGCTTGATGGCGAAATCCGAGATCATCATGGTCGTGTCCTCACTTGGCCGGCGGCTGGTCCGATGGCACGCTCACCCGGACCGCCGTGCCCGGCGTGATGCCCTGCGCGGCGCCGATCAGCAGGGTGTCCCCCGCCATGACCCCCGACAGGATCTCGTAGCGCTCCTGGTCCTCGTCCCGCACGCCCAGCTTCACCTCTACCCGTTCGGCCACGCCGCCCTTCAACCGCAGCACCGTCGGGTTGAGTCCCCGGAGGTCCACCGCCGTGTATGGCGTCGTCAGCCCGGTCCGTCGCTCGGCCGCGATCCGTCCGTCGGCGAACAGGCCCGCCACCAGCGCGCTGCCGGCGTTAGGTACCGACACGACGACCTGGACCTGGCCGGTGCTGGCGTCCACAGACGGACTGACGCGGGCGACGCGGCCGGCAAACCGCCGACCCGGGTAGCCGCTCACGGAAAACGTCACCGGGGCGCCGGGCCGGGCCTGCGACAGCTGGTCGGCCGGCACCGATGCCTCGAAGCGCATGCTGGCCGGGTCCACCACCGTGAACAGCGCGGTCCCGGGCTGGACGACGTCGCCTTCGCTCACCGAGCGCATGCTCACGATCCCCCCGAACGGCGCGCGGATCTGGGCGTCGTCGAGCTGCTTCTGCGCCATCGACAGGCGTGCCTGCGCATCGGCCAGCTGGGACGTGGCCGAGGTGTTCTGCAGTCGCGCCTGCTCGAGGTCGCGCTCCGCGATCGCCCCGGCCTGCGCCAGCCGCTCGCTGCGCTCGAGGTCGCGCTTTGCCCGCTCGGCCGCGCTCTGCGCCGTCGTGAACCCGGACCGCGCCGAGAGGAACGCATCGCGCAGCGTCCGGTCGTCCACCTGGGCCAGGAGCGCTCCGGCCGCCACGCGCGTGCCCTGGTCCACGCTGACCTTCATGACGGGACCGGATACCTGGGCGCGCACCGTCGCTTCGCGCTCCGGCGCCAGCGCGCCCGAGATCGCCGGACCGCTCGCCAGCTCGCCCTCGGTGACGATGGCGATGTTCTCGGTGCCGACCGCCACGGTCGCCGGCGTATTGGTGGTCGCGCTCTCGGCTTCCTTCTCCTTGCATGCGGTCGCGGCCAGTCCCGCCAGCAGGACGGTTCCCAGCGCCCGCAGTCTGTTCGTGCCTTTCATGGAATCGGTTCTCGGTAGTGTGGTTCTTGGTCGAATGGCCATTCAGTGCTCAGGACTGTGGCGGGACGACACTCGCCGCCGCCCGCGACTGGCCGGCCGATGCCCCGGAGACTCCCCCCAGTGGCGTGGCCGGCTGCACGTTCACCCCGCCGCCCGATCCCCCGGTCGACACCGGGATATTCACGATCCCGATGCCTAACGGCAGGTCCCGCAGCAGCGCCACGCGCATCCGCGCCACCTGGAGGTTCCGCACCGCCAGCGCCGCGTTCGCGCTCGCCTGCTGGAGCAGCAGTCGTGAGTCGTTGAGCTCGACCTGCGTCGACAGGCCCTCGCGATAGCGGACCTCGGCGATCGAGTAGGCCCGCGCCGCCTGGTCCGATGTGCCCTGGCTCGCCGCCAGGGCCGCCTGCGCCTGGTTCAGGAGTGCCAGCGCCTGCTGCGCGTCGAGCGACGCCGCCTCGCGGACCTGCTCGAACCGCGCCTCCGCCTCGCGCACGCCGGCCTCGGCGACCAGCGTCGCGCCTTTCGTGCGCCCGCCCGTGAACAACGGCACGCTCGCCGTCAGGCTCACCGTCCAGTTGGTGAGGAAGTTGCCAAGGTCGGGAAGCACCGCCGTGGGAAATGCCACCCGGCCATACTGCGTGGACACTGCCACCGTGGGGATCCACGCCGACCGCGCCACGCGCAGCTGTTCCTGGGAGGCGCGAAGCGCCTCTCCCAGCTGGCGGACCGGGGCTCGCGCCACCGAACTGGTGTCGTCGGAACCGGCGGTCGGTGCCGCCACACCGGCCCGTGAAACGGCCACCAGCGCGGCCTCGTTGCCGAGTCCCGTCGTCAGCGAGAGGGGCTCCGTCGGGGTCACGTTCAGCATCTGCCTGAGCCGCACGTACGCGAGGTCCCGGTCCGTGCGGCGCTGCAACAAGGCCGGCATCTGGTTGTCGCGGGTCACCTGGGCGCGCAGCAGGTCGAACTCGGACTGGTTCCCGACCTGGCGCGCCAGCCGCGTCTGCCCCAGCACGCTTTCGGTCTGCGCCAGCGATGACTCGGCGATCGCCACCAGCCGGTCGGCGAGCACCGCATCGAAATACGCCTCGGTGATGTCGAGCGCGAGCCTGGCGCGTTGCGACGTCAACTCGATCTCGGCGCTCGTCAGGCTCGCCCGGGCCGCCCGCACCTGGGCCTGGTTCCGCCCGCCGCTGAACAGGTCGAGCGATCCCTGCAGGCCCAGCTGGTACTGGTTCTTCGAGCCGAAGCCGACCTTGCTGAAGTCGATGCCCAGTCCGCCGGTGCTGGCGGTGCAGCGCGCGACCGTCTCGAGCCCCGCCAGGCGCTGCGCTTCGGTGGCGCCGGCCCCGGCGAGGTAGCGCGTGCAGGGAGCGTAATAGGACGTGCCGTCGTCAGGCGGGACCGGCGGGGTCCCCACCGGCGGCGTGGGTGGCCCGGCATCGGCCAGGGCCGAGAACTGCGAGGCCAGCGTGCGCGTGTAGGTGAAGCTCGCCCCCACCTGCGGCAGTTGCTGGCTCCGCGCCTGGAGTTGCTGGCCGCGCGCGCGCAGCACGCCCGCCTGCGCGATGCGCACGGCCTCGCTCTGCGCCTCGGCGAGCCGGAGGGCGTCGTCGATCGAGAGGGCCCTGCCCTGCTGGGCGGCCGCCGCCGCGGGCAGCCCGGCCGCCAGGATCGTGAGGAATCGGAAGGTGCGTTTCATGGCGTTCTCGTTAGGTGCCGCGCACCGGGCGGGGCGGGGACGCCGCCGGCCCGGTGCGGCGTGTGCGGGTGGGCGTGCGCCCACCGGTGGTGCCGGGACGTTCCGTCCCGTCCTGCGTGGCGCGGTCGTCCCCGAGCATGCGAAGGAACCCGCGCGCGTACATCGCCCCGGCCCGCCGGACGGGCCGGGGAAACATGTCCGGCATGACGTCCCGCCCCATCGCGTCGGAGAAGAGCGATCCCTGCAGCATGACGCAGGCGACGACGATCTCGTCCGGCGTCGCGCGCCACCCCCGCTGCCGCACCAGGCGCGTCGCGTAGGCCGTGAGCTGGTCGTGCGCTACTTCCGGGCCCATCCGCATGCATCCGGCCATCTGCGGATGCTCCTCCACCTCGGCCATGCACTTCCGGATCACCCCGCGACTGTTCCGCATCAGCGCCAGGTGCGCCGTGCACCAGGCCGTCAGCTCCGCCATGGGCTCCACCGGCTCGGCGGGCAGCGCCTCATCCGATCGCTTGCGCGCATACGCCTTCGCCGCCTCGTTGATGAGCACCGTCTTCGACTTGAAGTGACGGAAGAGCGTGACCTCGTTCACCCCCGCTGCCTCGGCGATGCGGCGGGTCGTCGCGCCACGGAATCCCGATTCCGCGAACACCTGCATCGCGGCCTCGAGCAGCCGTTGCCGGCTGACACCCCCGATCGTGGACGCTGCGGTTGGATGCACTGTGGTCATTGAGGAGCGAATGGGCGAACGATGAAAGTAGGCGCTTGCATACAACGGGGAATCCCCGACCGGGTTTCGACGACGTCTTTTTCTGTCGAAGCGCCCATCCATGCAACGAAATCCGGACCGGATCACCGGGCCCGGTCCGGACGGGGTTCCCCTCCAATCTTGACAACCTCCGTCCCTGGCAGGCTGTGGCGTTCGTACCATGCTGTGCGCATTGCGACCCGCAGCGTGACAGAGACAACTCTTTACTTGACAACGAGTTGCCGGTTTTTTTTCTGTGGCACCGGTCCTGCCTGAGTGTGCAGCGGAACCCCTTCTCCTGGCAGGCACATGACCCGTCGCTCCGGCTTCACCTTCATCGAACTGCTCGTCGTCATGGTCGTGATGGGCGCGCTGAGTGCCATGGCGGTGCCGCGATACCGGGACTACAAGGCGCGCGCCTACGCCGCCGCCATGAAGAGCGACCTGGGGACGCTGCGTACCGCCGAGGAGGCGCACTGGGCCGAACACATGCGCTATTCGACCGACACGACCGCGCTCGATTTCCGCCCCACGACCGATGTCGACATCCGCATCACGAGCCAGGACCTGATCGGGGGGTACGCCGCGGTCGCGACGCATCGCCGGGTGCCCGGGCTGCAGTGCTCCACCGCGATGGGCCGGGATGCCGCGGCGCTGGAATCGGGCACGATCCGGTGCGGTCCCGTGACCAGTTCCGGGGGCACGCTCCCGACGGCGCCGTGAGCCGGCCACGGCGGACCCGGCGCTGACGTAACTTTGGCCCGTCCTGCGTATGGACCGGGCCGATGACCTCACGAACCTTCCGCCACACCGACAACACGCGCGGCACCGCGCCCGGGGCTTCCCCCGGGCGCCAGGTCGTTAGGCACCGCCCGGAGACCCGCGACCGTTGATCCCGTCGCCCACCGTCATCCGGTCCGCGATCGCCCTCATGCGCGTCACGCCGGTCCCGATCGCCCGTGCGCTGGGCCTGGTCGCCGGCAATGTCGCCTGGGCCGCCATGGCGGACCGGCGGAGGATCCTGTCCGACACGCTCTCCAGGACGGCGGCCGACCGGTCACCCGCCGCGCGGCGCCGACTCGTGCGCCGCACCTTCGTCAACATGGCCGGCGCCGCGGTGGACCTCTTCCGCGTGCCTTCCATCGGACCCGCCGAACTCCGCCGCCTCTTCGAGATCCGCGGGCTGGAGCACCTCGATGCCGCACTGGCACTCGGCAAGGGCGCCATTATCGTCACCGCCCACCTGGGTCCCTACGAGCTCGCCTCGGCGTGTGTCGCTGCCGCGGGCTACAAGGTTCACGGCATGGTCGAGAACCTCGCCCCCGAGGTGATGGAAGCCCTCGCGACCTATCGCACCGCGACGGGCATGCATCTCGTGAACATGAAGGATGGCCTCCGCGCGGCCTACCGGATCCTTGGCACGGGAGAGATACTCGCACTGGTCGCTGACCGTGCGATTGGCGAGGCGCGCAGTGCCGTCGAGATGCCGTTCGCCGGTGGCGTTCGTCGGTTGCCGGTCGGGCCGGCGGTGTTCTCGCAGGCGACGGGTGCCCCGATCATCACCGGGTTCGTGACCCGGCACCCGGACCGGCACCCGCGGTACCTGATCGAGCTGCACCCGCCCCTGCACCCGCAGGGACGGGACCCCGGGGAGCGAGACCGCCTGACGAGATGCATCGTGGACCGCATGAGCGCCGCCGTCATGGCGCATCCCGACGAGTGGTTCGTCTTCCAGCCGGACTGGGTGACGCATGAGCCGGCCTGACCAGGGTTTGCCGCGCGGCAACGGAATCTCCGCAGTCCTTGCCCGGCCGCAGTTCACGCTGCTCGTCATCGGCCAGACGGTCTCGCAGTTCGGCGACCGGCTCCACAACATGGCCCTCTTCGCGCTGATCGAGGCCGCGGCCTCGCACAACACCACCGGGGTGGAGGTGAGCAAGGTCGGCGTCGTGACGCTCCTCCCCACCCTGTTCGCACCGGTCGTCGGCGCGCTCGTCGATCGCTGGGACAAGCAGGCGACGATGGTCGTGGCGCACCTCATGCGCGCCATCATCGTCGCGTTCATCCCGTTCCTCTACCTGACCGTGGGCTTCCTCTGGCCCGTGTACGTGGTGGCGTTCTTCGTGGGGCTCTTCGGCGTCTTCTTCAACGCCGCGAAGATGGCGGTCATCCCCGATCTCGTGGAGCGTCACCAGCTGCTGGCGGCGAACGCCGCGCTCTCCACCATCGGCCGGTTTGCGACCGTGATCGGGATCGTCGGCGGCGGCTTCATGGTCGGCTGGGCAGTGTGGCAGCGGGTCGGGTGGGAGGGCTGGGAGGCGGGCTTCTACCTGGATGCCCTCTCATACGCCCTCTCGGTGCTCACGCTCGTCGGCATCGCCCTGATCGTTCGCGCGGACCGGCGCCGGAACCCGGCGGCGCATCCCCTCGCCGACGCTGCCGCGGTGGTGCGCTGGAAGATGTCGCACCTCGCGGGCGACATGCGCGAGACGTTCGCGCTCATCCGGTCGCACCACGGCCTGCGCTTCGTCTTCCTGATGGTCGTCGTGCTGGGCGCGCTGGCGGGATCGATCTACAACCTCCTCGCGGCCTCGTCCCTCGCGGTTCTCGGCGTCGGCACCAGGGGCATCGGCATCCTCGGCGGCCTCCTCGCCGGTGGCATGATCGTGGGGTCGCTGGTGGTCGGCACCATCGGGGCGCGCTGGGACAAGCGCTGGCTGATGGTCCTGGGCTGCGCGCTGATGGGGCTGTTCATGATCGGCGGCAGCGCCTGGTTCAGTTACACGATCTTCCTGCCGATGTCGTTCGTGGGCGGGGCGGTCCTCGCGCCGGTGATGGTCTCGATGGACACGCTGCTCCACGAGTGGGCGCCCCAGGGCGCGCGAGGGCTCATCTTCTCGACGCGCGACCTCGTCCTCGGCGCGGCGTTCATGGCGTTCAACACCGTGGTTGGCTTCACCATCGCCGGGCTGTCGACGTTCGTGAAGACGCCGTATGCCGTCGGCCTGTTCGTGTTCGGCGTGTTCGTCCTCGCATCGTCGCTGGCCGCCGCCGCGACCCAACTGCGGATGCCGGGCGACAAGTTCAATGCCGGCGCCTGACGCGATGGCCCACGGGCGTCCCCTCCGCATCGTGCAGGTCTCGCCGTACAGCTGGGACGTCCCTGGCGGCGTCCAGGTGCACGTGCGCGAACTGGCGGCGCACCTCCGCCGCCGCGGCCACGCGGTGCAGGTGCTGGCCCCCGGGCGCCGGCGCGGCCGCCGCGACGACGCCTGGATCGTCGGGCGCGCGGTCCCGGTGCGAGGCAACGGGTCGGTCGCCCGCATCAGCTTCGGTCCGCAGGTCGCCCGCGCGGTCTCGCGCGCGCTGCGCGACGCGAACCCGGACATCATCCACGTCCACGAGCCGCTGGTCCCGAGCGTGTCGATGCACGCCGTCCTGGCAGCGACGGTGCCGGTCATCGGGACGTTCCACTCGAACGTCCCCCGGGAGCGGGTGGGCAGCCTGTGGTTCCGGCTCGCGGTGCCGATGATCCGGCCGGTGTGGAACCGGCTCGCCGGGCGCATCGCGGTCTCCGAGGCGGCCCGCCACAGCGTGACGTCGCGCATGGGCGACGCGGGGATGGCGATCGTGCCTAACGGCGTGGACGTGGAACGGTTCGCGTCCGCCGTCCCGGCCACGGTGCCCCCCGGACGCCACCTCCTCTTCGTCGGCCGACTCGAGGAGCGGAAGGGATTCCCGGTGGCGGTGCAGGCCTTCGCCCGGATGGCCGGACAGAACCCGGACCTGCGGCTGCTGGTGATCGGCGACGGGAGCGAGCGGGACGCCATCGACCAGCTCGAACCCGCCGTCCGCGCGCGCGTCGACATGCTCGGTCGCGTCGACGACACCCGGCTGTCGGCCTACCTCAAGGCGGCGACGGTCTACCTCGGCCCGGCCACCGGCGGCGAGAGTTTCGGCATCGTCCTGGCGGAGGCGATGGCCGCCGGGCTCCCGATCGTGGCCAGCGACATTCCCGGCTATCGCGACGTGGCGCGCAACGGCGTCGAGGCGGTGCTGGTCCAGCCCGGGAGCCCCGCCGCGCTGGCCGACGGCGTGCAGCGCGTGCTCGACGATCCGTCGCTGGCGCGATCCCTGGGGGCCAGAGGCTCCCTGCGCGCCCGGGACTTCGACTGGGAGTCGATCACGGACCGGATCCTGGAGGAGTACGCGAAAGCCCTGCCCTGAGGTGCCGAGGCTCGTGCCCCAGCAGCCAGCTCCAGCCCCAGCCCCAGCCCCAGCCCCAGCCGCATGCGGCAGCCGCAGCCACCAGCAATCAGTACGCAGCTCCCTCCCTGCTCACCTGAGAATGTCGCGCAGCAGCGCGTCGAGCCTCGCCGCCATGACCTCCCACGTCCACTCGGCATGGACCCACTCCGCGCCCGCCCTGCCCATCGCCTCGGCCCGGGCCCGGTCGGTGAGCAGCGACACGATCGCCTCCGCCAGCGGCTCCGGGCGGTCGGGATCCACGACCAGGCCCGTCTCGCCGTGCCTCACGGCCTCCGGCGCCCCGCCGGAGTCGCCCGCGATCACCGGCCGCCCCACCGACGCCCCCTGGAGGAACACCGCGCCTAACGCCTCGACGTCGAACCCGAACCAGCGCAGCCGGCACGGCATCGCGAACACGTCGCCGGCGCGGAAGTAGGCCGGCAGCTCCGCGTACGGGGCCGCGCCCGCGAAGACGATGCGGTCCGCCATCCCGCTCGCCGCCGCCAGCTTCCGGAGCGCCGCCTCGTACGGCCCGGTGCCCACGATCAGCAACCGCACGTCGGGCACCGATCGCGCCACCTGCGGCAGCGCCCGGATCAGCAGGTCCTGCCCCTTCCGCGCCACCAGCCGCGACACGCAGCAGACGACCGGCGCGCTGCCTAACGCATGCCGCTCGCGCACCACCGCGTCCGACACGTCCGGCCGGAACGCCTCGGTGTCGATCCCCGAGGGCAGCAGCGCCATCCGCCCCTCCCAGCCGAACGCCGGTCCCAGCGCGTCCTGCGCCCACTTCGACACCGCGGTCAGCATCGACGCGTCGCGGCCGATGTGGCGCAGCAGCCCCGGCACCAGCGTCCCCGTCAGCTCCAGTCCGTGGGTGAAGCCCAGGTAGGGGATCCCCAGCTTCTTCCGGATGCCGGGTCCCATGTGCCCGAGCGGCCAGGTCGCCCCGAACACCACGATGTCGGGATGGAGCCGCCGCAACTCGGCGTGCAGCCGCCGGCGCACCGCCGGCGTCGGCAGCATCATCTCGGTGTCGAGGCGGATCACCTCGTGCGGATAGGTGCGATCGAACTCCTCCCAGCCCGCGTAGCGCGACGAGAAGACGGTCACGGTCCCGGGCGGGAACCGCCGCATCATCTGGTCGACGTAGTAGTTGATGCCGCCGATGCGGGGCGGGAAGTCGTTCGTGACGACGAAGACGTGCACGGGGCGCTGGGTGGGGTCGGCCGGCTGGTGGCAGCAACGTACTCCGAACGCGCGCCAATTCCAGACCGTGCTTGCATGGCGTTCGCGCGTGACGGATTATCGTCGGTCCCGCGCGCCCTCGCTCCCCTTTCGCCACCCCGTGATCCTCCTTGCCGGCGTCTTCGCCTCCGCGCTCGTGTTCCAGGCCACGCCGGTGGAGCCGGATACCGCCACCGGCACGCGGCTGCGGGTCTTTCCCGCCGGCAGCTATTCCGGGGTGACCGGGCTCCAGTATGGCGCGGCCATGCTGGTGGGGTTCCGCGTCGGTCCGGATTCCAGCACGCGCCCGTCCTCGTTCACGGCGTACGGCGCCCTGACGGCGAAGGGCCACGCGAAGGGCTACCTGCAGGTGGACCGGTGGTCGGCGGGCAACGAGCGGCACGCGCGGGCACGCCTCGAGCACATCTCGTATCCGTTGCCCTATTTCGGCATCGGCCCGCGCACCCCGGCGAGCGCCGAGGAGTGGTACAGCAGCGGCGTCACGACGATTCACCTGTTCGTCCAGCAGGCAATCCCGAAGCCGCGCTACTGGCACTGGGGCGTGCGGTCCGTCTGGACCCGCCTGCACGACACCGAGCCCGGCGGCGCGATCGATCGGGGCGACGCGCCCGGTGCCGGGGGGACGCACACGACCGCCCTGGAGATTGGCCCGGTCATCGACTCGCGCGATGACATGGCGGCGCCAGGGACCGGTGTGTTCACCCGCGCCATCCTCTCCGGCGGCGCCTCGACCGGCGACGAGACCTTCGGCCGCCTCGCGATCGACGCCCGTCGTTATGCACCCGTGGGCGCCGGTCACGTGGTCGCGCTGCAACTCCAGTACGATGGCCTTTTCGGGAGCCTGCCGTTCGACCAGTTGCCGATGATCGGCGCGGACACCGCGATGCGGGGATATCCGCGAGGCCGCTTCCGGGACCGGCAGGCGATGACCGCGCAGGTCGAGCTGCGTACGGCCTACTGGCGCCGCATCGGCGCCGTGGCCTTTGCCGGCGCCGGCACGGTCGCGCCGGTGTTCGGGCGCCTCGCGTCAGGCACCTGGTATCCCACGGCCGGCATCGGCCTCCGCGCCCTGCTGTCGCCCCGGCAACGCGCCATCGGCCGCCTGGACCTCGCGTTCGGCCGGGGATCGTGGGGCGTGAACGTGGGGCTGGGAGAGGCGTTTTGACATGCTGCGTGCTGATTGCTGCGTGCTGATTGCTTCTTACTGCTGCTGGGTCTGCGGGCTGGGGCTGGCAACCAGCCCCGGCAACCTGCGGCAGCCCCCAGCAGGCAGCAATCAGAACGCAGCAACCAGCACGCAGTTCCAACCCCTATCTGGCCAGGCTCCAATTGAGGTATTGCGGCTCCCCGGTCACCTCACGCTCGATGAACGGCTCGAGCCACTCCGGGACCTCCACCTTCGTGTCTGCTGACGGCAACTCGATCTCGGCAAGCACCAGCGGCCGGTCGGTGAACTCGTCGACCTCCCAGGTCAGCTCGCCCGTCGGCACACGATGGCGCCGCTTGGTCAGGCGCTTCCCCTTCGTCAGCGGCCACATCGCCTGGAAGACCTCCGGCGTGGTCTCCTCCTCGATCTCCGTCCTGACCAGCCCCGAGCCCACCTTCACGGTCCGGTAGTGCGTCCGCTTGCGGCCCACCTCGACCAGCCGCAGGCGCTCCACCAGGCGATCGCCAGGCAGGTAGCCCTGCTCCATTCGCTCCACCATCGACTCCGGCATGGACGCCGGCAGTCCCTTGAGCAGGAACTTGCGCTCGATCTCGAGCGCCGCGGGCGCCCGTTCGTCGAGCTGATCGGCCAGCCGGACGATGTCGTCGTGAAAGGCGCGCGCCGTGCCGTCGACCCACCCGGCCTGGTAGCGGGCGAACGCCGATTCCGCGCGCTCGTGCGCCAGCCGCGCCAGCGCCACCAGCCCGGCGCGCGGCGGCCCGCGGCGGCGACGTTTCGGCGCCTCCTCCGTCCCGGCCGCGGTGAGGGCATGCGCCATGCGCCGCCCCTCCTCCATCGCCAGGTCGGCGACGACGTGGCGGAGCACCAGCAGCCACACGTGCGCATCATGGACGTCGCCTAACGCGTCCTGCAGCCCGCGCAGGCGGGCCAGCAGCTCGGACCCGCCGGGCAGGTGCGGCGCCACGGGTTCCAGGACGTATCGCAGCCGCTTACCCGTGATCCGCGCCCGGTGCACCGCCTCGATGTCCTCCACCGAGGAGACGCGCTTCAGCCGCCGCCGGAGGTCGTTCGCGTGATCCCGCAGCAGCGACGCCACCACCACGGCGAAGACGGGCTCACGCACCCCGGCGTGCACGTGGGCGGCCACCCGGTACGTCGAGAGGCGCTCCTCCAGGCGAGCCACCGTCCGGTCGAAGTCCTTCGCCAGTCGCCCTTCCAGTTCCGACTCCGCCTCCCGCTCCTGCCGCGCGAACCGCTCGGTCAGCCAGCGCACCGCGCCCCGCTCGCGCGGCGGTAGTTGCGGGCCGGCCGTGGCCAGCCACCCCAGGAACACCTCGGCGTCGCGCCCGGCGTTCGATTCGCGCGCCATCCGGCCCAGCCGCCGCACGCACGGTGCGGGGACGCTGCCCTCGAGCACGGAACCGAAGGCACGCAGCCAGCTCCGCAGGCGCCGCAGTGCCACGCGGAAGTCATGCAGCGTCTCGCTCTCGCGCTCTTCCGCCAGGCGGCGCCGCTCGGTCACCAGGTCTTCCAGCAGGCCGAGCGCGACCAGCCGGGCGGAACGCTGCGCCGTGTCGTCGAGCAGCGGCGCTTCGAAGGAGGCCATCGAGGATCAATCCGCCATGGCACGCAACTGCGCTGGCGTCACGTGCCACTGCAGCGTCGCGGCGCCCGCCTCGACGGGTCCGTCGATCCGCAGCAGGCAGGCGCCCCCCTTCTTGAACTCCACCCGCGACGCCTCCCCACCGCCCAGCAGCCAGGTCACCACCGCGCCCAGGTGCGGCTCGTGCCCCACGACCACGATCGTCTCGGCCGTCCGTTCGGTCAACCAGGCGGCCAGGGCACGTGGATGGCGGTCCGGCAGCATCACGTCCACCGTCTCGATGCGCTCGACGCCTAACGTCTCGGCGACGACCCTGGCGGTGTCGGCGGCGCGCAGCCACGGGCTGGTCGCGACCAGCTGGGGATGCGGCGCGATGCGCTGCAGGCCGCGCGCGTTCTTCCGCATCCGGCGGCGGCCGGCATCGGTCAGCGGGCGATCCGAATCCGGCCGGCCCGACCCGGCGAACTCCTCCCGCTCCACCGCGATGGCATGGCGAATCACGACCAGGTACATGGGGGCTCCACCCGAGGTAACCTCCCGGGCAATTTACCGCCCCGTCACGGCGCCCGGAGGCACTGCCCGCGACTGTCGCGCGCCCGTGCGCCGGTGCTACCGTAACATGTGGCTCCCCTCGCATCCCGCCAGCCCGTGACACCGTGCACCGGTTGAAGCACCCGGTACGCCTGGGGCTCCTGCTCGCCACGCTGGCGGCGCTGGGTGGCGGAGGCTGGTACGTCTACACGACGCTGACGGAACCGCTCGTCATCGACGCGCCACCGCCCGCCTTGCTCCCGGACCTGCCGGACACCGCCGAGCCGCTGCCGGCGTCGGTCGTCGAGGCACCCATCACCTATGACATGTCCGGCGCCCTCGATTCGCTCGAGCGCGCCATCCCCCGCCGATTCGGCGACATCACCCAGAAGCTCCAGGCGGGAAACAACCGCCGCGCCCACTTCGCCTTCGCCGTCTCGCGCACGCCGTTCCGCCTCCGCCTCGAGGGGCGAACGGTGTCCCTGTCGACGACCGTCGAATACGAGGCCCGGGGCTGGTACCTCCCACCCATCGGACCCGAGATCAGCGCCGCGTGCGGAACGGGCGGCGTCCCGCGACCGAGGATCACCGCCACGCTCGTCTCCTCGGCGCAGATCACGCCCGACTGGCGGCTGCGGACCCGCACGCGGATCGGCCGGCTGGAGCCCGTCACCGACAGCGCCCGCGATCGTTGCCGCGTCACGCCCTTTCGCATCGACATCACCGATCGCGTGCTTCAGGCGACCCGCAACCTCCTCGAGGAGAGACTCCGGCGCATTGACGAGGGCGTCGCCGCCTGGGACTCGCGCTCGCGGTTCGAGCAGCTCTGGCGCGTGCTCCAGCGCCCGGTGCGCTTCACCGACAGCGTGTACATGACGATGGGCCCGTACAGCGCCCAGCTCGGCGCGCTGTCGGCGCAGGGCGACACCGTCATCGCGCGGCTCCGGCTGGTGGCATCGCCGCAGGTCGTCACCGGGCCGTACCCTAACGAGTTCGCGTTGATGAAGCCGATGCCCCGCCTGGGGCCGCGCACGCGGGTCGGCGATGGCGCGCACGTGCAGCTCGAGGGAACGCTCGCCTATCCGGTGGCCTCCGGCCTGCTGCGAAAGGCGCTGGTCGGGCGCGAGTTCCAGCAGGCGGGACGCCGGCTCGTCGTCGAGGACATCGAGGTGCGCGGCATCGGCGGCGGCCGGGTCGCGCTCGGCCTGACCGTCGGCGGCGCCGTCCGGGGACGACTGTGGTTCACGGGCACCCCCGCGCTCGATCGGGAACGACGCGAGCTGATCGTCCCCGACCTCGACGTCGACGTCGGCAGCGCCAACCTCCTCGTCCGCGGGCTGGATTGGCTCAAGGGCGAGGAGATGCGGAACTTCCTGCGCGCCCGCGCGCGCGTCTCCGAAGCGGAACTCATCGGCCGCCTGGGCCGCATGGCCGAGCAGGGCATCAACCGCACGCTGACCGATGGCATCGTCCTGTCGGGTCAGGTGCAGCGCGCCGAGGCGACCTCGGTGCGCGCATCCCTGCGGGAACTCCGGGTCCGCGCTCGCGCGGACGCCAACATCCGCCTCGACATCAGCAAGGCACCCAGCCTGCCGCGCGCACCGAATGCGATCCCGGCGCCGGCCGGGACCCGCGGCAAGGCACGGTCCAAGGCGAAGGATTAACGAGCGACCGCCGGGCCCGTCTGACGCCACTGAAGACGGGAGACGGGGACGTTCCGTCCCGAACACCTAGCTGATCTCCCATCTCCGGAACTCACGATTTCGCAGCACCGGAGGCAAGACAATGTTTGACGCCAGGATCCGCACCGCCATCGTCGCGCTCGCGACGCTGATGCCGGTCGCGATGCACGCACAACGAGGCCCGGGCGGCGGGCGCATGGGCGGCAATCCCGTCGCCCCGCTCATCGACATGCGCCGGGAACTCAACCTCAGCGCCCGGCAGCTCACGCAACTCGACTCCCTGGAGCGCTCCCTGCTCCAGCGCAATCGCCAGGTCCAGGAGCGCATCCGCACCCGCATGGACTCGGTGCGGCCGCGCCAGCGGGCGATGACCGACGACGCTCGTCAGGCACTGCGCGGGCAGGCCGACTCGCTGCGCGCCCTGCGACGCACCATGGCACGCAACGACTCGAGCGTGCGTGAGGCGGCCATGCGCATCCTCAGCGACTCGCAGCGGATGCAGGTACGCGAGCGCAACGCCGAACGCCGGGGTTACAATCGCGGCCGGATGAGCGCCATGCGGGAAGGCCAGCGTGGCCTCCGGCAGGGGCGCCCCGGACAGCCCGGCCAGTTCCGGCGGACGCCGCCCGGGCAGCCGGGTGGCCGCATGGGGATGGCCGGACCCGGGATGGGCCAGCGTGGCATGCGCGGACCCGATGGCTTCGGCCCGCGGTTCGAGGGTCGGCAGCCGCCGATGGGTGGCCAGGGCGTCGTACCTCGCCGCCGCATGGGCCCGCCGGATGACGCTGGACCCGGAGGCGAGATGGCCCCGCGTCGGCGTGGCATGATGAGGGACAGCGTGCCCCCGGTCGGACCTGGGCCAAACCGCAGGCCGCCCGCGGATAGCGGACGCTAGTGGACGTGGACCAGACGGATCGCCCCGGTGAACAGCCGGGGCGATCTTTCGTGGTGTCGGAATGAACCAGAATGTCGCGTCACCGGGCCTCAGGGACGGGTCCAGATCCTCACCGTCGGCAGCGCGCCCACATCCACGACCGCGCCCGACTTCATCACCAGCTCCAGCTTCCTGATGTTGCGGATGTCGACCGTCGGGTCCGCGCCTAACAAGAGCAGGTCGGCGAACTTTCCCGGCTCGATCGTCCCGTAGTCCCGCAGGGCCTTGCTGGCCATGGCGCCGTGCTTCGTGCCGGCGGTGATCGCCTGCAGCGGGGTCATGCCCAGTTCCACCAGCCCCTCGATCGCCGCCAGGGACCCCAGCCCCGGCTCCTGCCAGTCCGGCTTGGGATCGCGGCGAAACTCGGGCGCCAGGCCCAGGTAGTTGTCGGTGGCGATCGCGGTGATGCACCCGCCCCGGATCAGCTTCTCGGCGTTGGCGCGACGGATGCCGAGGCCCACGTCCCCGCGATCGCGCCGCAACTCGGCTTCCGTGCGCGCCCGGGCGCCGAGGGCGCGCGCGCTGTCCTGTCGCGCGACGCGGGCGGAATCCTCGCGGGTGCGGCGCTTGAGGTAGTCCGCCCACGGCTTCCCGGTGATGGTATTCGAGAGCATCCCGCAGACCACGCCGCGTTCCACGAAGAGCCTGACCAGCGCGTCTGACACCGGGACGTCCAGCACCTCGGGATGCTGCACGAGGTCGACGCCCGCCATCAACGAGATGCGCAGTCCTTCCGGCGTCGTCGAATGCGTCTCGGCCACCAGCCCGCGCGCGTGCACCGCGTCCACGATCACCTGCTGCGCACGCTCGGAGAACCCGATGAACACCGGGTACCCGAAGTGCGACGTGCCGCCGAACTTGAGGAAGTCGACGCCGAGGTCGAGGTACCGGTCGATCGCCGCGCGAAGCGAATCCGGCTCCATGTTCACCAGTTCCTCGCCGCCGCCGCGCGTGATGGCGTCGTTCATCTGTTCCTGCAGCAGCGAGAGGTTCTCCGGAGGACGGCCGGTGAACGAGAAGGACCAGGGACCTCCCCAGCCCACGATGTTGCCGGCGAACAGCAGCCTCGGGCCGATGGCCTTGCCGGTCCGGAATGCCTCACGCGCGGCGGCCAGCGGGGCGATCATCCCGTAGGAATCGCGCACGGTCGTCACGCCGACCTTGAGGTGCCGCTGCGCCGCCTCGATCGCGACGTCGGTGAAGCGATCCTGGTATCGCGCGAAGTTCTCCAGGCCACTGTAGATGGAGACGTGGACGTTGGCATCCACGAACCCCGGCGTCAGGTACCTGCCGACGCCATCGATGATGCGCGCCCCCTCCGGGACGGCGACCCTGGTGCCGGGTCCAACCGCCGCAATTCTCTCGCCGCGAACCACGACGGTTGCCCCGCGCACCGGTGGCCCGCCATTTCCGTCGATCAGCGTTGCGCCCACGATCGCGATGACCGCCTCGGGCTGCTGGCCCCCTCCCCGCGTACTCGTCAGGCACAACAGGACGAACGACAGGACGAAGCTCAGCCTGCGGGGTGACAGGTCCTGCACGCGACTCTCCGGTCCGGGGTCGCGACAATAGGCGGTCGCTGGCACGGAGCCGCAAGGTGACGCCAACCGCGCTCACAACCTCCCCACCACACCCCACGCGGTTGACGCCGATCCCGCTGGTCCGGGCTGCTACCTCTCGGCCCGTTGTACCCTAACCTGCAGTTGGAGTGCGACTTTATCGGGTGGCCGCGACCGCTACCATCCGGAAACGGCTTGGCTCACTAGTCGCTGGCGACCACCCCAAGTCGAATGGCGAGCCGTACCAGCTCCGTGACGTGCTGAAGTCCAAGCCTGGCCATCACTTGGGCCCGGTGCGTCTCCACCGTCTTCCGGGAGAGCCCGAGCCGACGGGCGATCTCCCGCATGGGCACTCCCCCGGCCAGCAGGCGAAAGACCTCTCGCTGCCGGCGCGAGAGGCGCCGGAGCGGCGCTCGCTGGTCCAAGGCCGAATGCACCGCCGACGGCAGCGTCTCGAGTTCGGCCTTGCGGATATAGTCGGCCGCGCCGGCCCGGATGGAGTCGATCGTGGTGCGCTCGAAATCGCCGGCAACGATGATGAAGGGTGAATCGGGGCGCTTTTCACGCGCCATCCGCAACGCGACGAGCGATGTCATCCCGTTCGCGCCGAAGTCGTACAGCACGACATCGGGCGCAAACTCCACCAGTGCATGCTCGAACCGCTCGGCGGAATCGACATGACGCACCTCCGCCGTCATCGCGTTGCGCTGGAGTGCGGACGTGATGAGCTCCGCGTCCCCCGGGTCGTCTTCGAGGAGCAGGATTCGCACAGGCGACTCGTGCTCGGCGTTCTTGCGTGGTCTCGCCATGGCACCGTGCCTCGAGTGAAGGGCGGGAGTCCATGATCGAAAAGGCGTACTGAAGAGTCTCCTCAGTCCTGCCTTCTCCCCGCGCTGCTTCCAGTTCTACCTCATACCGTGGCTATCGATCGGCGATCCCGGCGAAAGGCGCAAGGAAGTACGTCGCATTTCCTGACGCTGAGCACGCCACTTCTGGCAACCAGGACCGATACAGTTGTTAGGCAGGCCCATCGTTTCGCGCGTAGGGAGGGACCGCGAAGGTCGCCGGGGGGGTAGTCGGTTCCCCTACAGCCCCCAACTGCGCCCCCGACACACGCGCGGCGCCTGTCGACGTAGGCTGTCCATACCGGGGCGAGCGAGCCCCCGCGATCGGGAGGTGGCCGTGAGAACTACATGGGTCGGAGCGCTGGGACTGCTGGCGATGGGATGCGCACTCAACCCCGCGCCGGTGCCGGTTGAGGGTCCGAAGGAGGACGTTCGTGCCCTGGTCGGCGAATGGGTGGGCGAGTACCGCAGCATCGAGACCGGCCGGTCCGGAAGCATCATGTTCACGCTGGCCGCCGGCAGCGACACCGCCTTCGGCGACGTGGTGATGGTCCCGAAGGAACCCGGCATGATCCAGCATGACGCGATGCCGGGCGCCGCTCGTCAGGCGCAACAGGTCCTCACGATTCGCTTCGTGCGCGTGGTGGACGGAACGGTGGTTGGAACCATCGACCCCTATCCGTCGCCCGATTGCGGCTGCCAGCTGCTGACCACATTCCGCGGCCAGCTCGTTGGAAACCGTATCGAGGGGACGTTCACCATCCACCACAGCGGCCACGAGATGGTCGCCCAGAAGGGCTCATGGTGGGCCTCGCGTACGCCGGCGAAGTAGACCAGAGAAGCAGAAGCGGGGGG
>JAUQWM010000049.1 GCA_030835125.1 Gemmatimonadaceae bacterium
AGGCGCCCGCGTTCGTCGTCTGGACCTCAACCATCAATCCAGCTGCGGGTGTGACGCTATCGCGGTGGACAACCGTTCCGCGAAGCGTTTGGCTTTCGGCGAGGAGGGGAAAGGCGAGCAGCCAACCGGCACAGCGCCCGACGCCGAGCAGAGAGCGAATCTGGCCGCTGTGAGCGCTCATCGAGACCGGCTCCTCACGGGTGGTCGTTCACGGAACTCGCCCACGCGATGCAGGTGTCCTGTGGGGATGGACGGGTCGCCCCCATCGGCGAGGATCTGATCGAACGTCGCCGACAAGGCGCGCCAAGGCCCGATTCACTATCGGCCGTACGGTCCGCAGGGGATGATCGAATGGAGTCCGGTCTTCCGATACCACGTACTGAAACATGCCCCGCTGCTCGCGCTCGCGCCCCCGCAGGTTCACGCCCGAAGAGGTCGCGTCACTTTAGGCTTCCCTCGCTGCCAGCGCAACCTCATCCGTTTCACACTGCTTCGGCGGCCAGTCATGCCTTTGTGTGGACCGCCTGACTGGAGCCCAGCCTGGCGAAAGTCGCCAAATGCGGGGAGCGTTGGCGCACAACGCTAGCGCATCCTGGCGCAGCCAGCCCCGACCGGAGTCGGTTCCCCGAACCGGGTCCGCACCGTCCGGACGCTCCCCTCGGCATCGATCACCAGGGTAAAGAGCGCGTCATATTCGGCGTCGCACAGGTCGGGGTACTTCGTCCCCCCCAGCGCCGCGACAATGCCGGGGACCGTATTGCTGTGGCCAACGACGAGCACCGTCTTGCCCGCTTGCTGGCGGGCGGCGGCGGCGACGGCAGCGAGGTGGCCTGGAAGGTCAGCCTGCGTGGCGACGACTGTGGGCGTCAGGCCCAGCGCGTCGGCGGTGGGACCCGCCGTCTGCTTCGTGCGCAGGAACTGCGTCGTGATGATGACCTGGACGCCGGCCTGCCTGGTGATCTCGGCAAGCGCCTTCGCACGCGCGACGCCGACATCCGATATGGCCACGTCCCCGGATCCCGGGGCGCGTTCCGCGTGCCTGACGACAAGCACGACGGTCGCGGGCGCGGGCGGTGCTGGCGCGGCGGCGCCAGCGGCGAGGAGCAGCGGAATCAACAGCAGCGCGCGTCGTGGGTTCACATGATCACCGGTGTGGGTGGCCGCTGGCTACTTCGCGGGGTGGCTCAGTGAGTAGACATACGCGGCAGCCGCCTTGACTTGCGCCGCGTTGAGCTGGCCGCCGCCCTTTGGCGGCATCGGCGCCGGCAACTTCTTCGGCTTGGGGACCCCTGTTTCCACGACCTTGGCGATCGACTCCACCGTCCCGTCCGCGTTCAGCCACTCCTTGTCGGTCAGGTCGGGACCCAGACCGGGTACGCCCTTGGCGGCCGGTCCATGGCAGACGTAGCACAGCGCCCCGCCCACCTTCCCGTGAAACACGCTGTCGCCCAGCGCGAGTGTCGCGGGGCTCTGGTCCGGCGACGGCCCCTGCCCTCCCCACACACCCGCAACCGCACTCGCCGCGGCGGCCGCGACGGCGACCAGCGCCGCTGCGCGCCGTCCATTCATTGCCGACATGGTTCCTCCTAGAAAGCCACCATCGACCCGAGCACCAGCCGCGCCTGTTCGCGCTTGAGGTCCCAGCCAAGCTCGGTCATCAATCGGACGTTTCTCTTGTACAGATAATGCACGCCGGCGGCCGCCGTCTGGTACTGGTCGAGGTATCCCGGCGCCACGTCCTGCTCGCCCAGCCTGAGGGACACGACCGGCCGATCGGAGTCGATCCAGTTGAACAATCCGGTGAAGAACAGCCGACCGCCCTCGCCCTGGGGCCAGAAGATGGCCTCGGCGAAGCCGGCGTTCACCGAGGTGCCGAACGGAACGACGGTGTTCCCCGGGCACGGGTTGCCGATGCTGCAGGTGCCGAAGAAGGGATCGCGGTCGATCCGGCGGACGAACTGGGCATTCACCTCGCCCACCGATCCCAGCGGCACGGTCGCGTCGGGTCCCCACATGGTGATGGTGTTGGTGGTACCGACGTTCCGCTCGTAGCCTCGATAGGCGAAGGCGCCGAGCCGGATCGGACCCACATCCTGCGAGATGCGCAGCATGGTGCTCTTGGCGTCCTCACCGTCGAACTGGCGGTTCCCCGCCGCGGCGTTCAGCCCACGACCGGCGACGAGTTGCACCGCGACATCGGTCCCCTCACGCGGCGACCACAGCGCCATGAGGCCCCGGTCATAGGTGAGGTCGGCCGCGGTCAGGCCGACGCGCAGGCGGTACGGCTGGTAGTCCTCGTACTCGAGGCGCACCTCGCGCTTGAAGAGGGGATCGGAGACCTGGAACTGGCCGGCGATCAGGCTCACGCCGGTCCCCGCTACGTCGGTGAACTGCACGTACGCGTCCTCGAGGCCACCGACCTCCCCGCGCTCCGTGAGCAGGAAGTAGATGTAATAGCTCACCTTGTCGCCGACCTGCCCGCCGCTGAGCAGCTTGACCACCCACGGCGTCTGGAAATCGATCGAGTTCTGGCCGTCGGTGGGCTTGTTCTGGCCGCGCAGGTACATGTCGTACCGGATGGCGAGCGGGATGTCGCGCTGCAGGCGCAGGAGGGCATCTCCCGTGCCGACGGTGTCACGCGGCGGCTCGCCGACGGCGAACTCGAAGCCGTTCCCCGCAAAAGCCTCGCCGAAGGCGTTGAGCCGGGGGACCGGGGCATGGCACAATTGGCAGCTCACGCCGTACTTGCGCGCAAATGCCGGGATGGCGAACGCGTCCTGCGCGATCACCGGGATCGCAGCGAACGCAACGAGGAGCAGCTTGGACAGGCGACGCATCGGGTCTCCCTTTGACGGAATAGGCTGCTTCAGGGTAGCGCAGGGCACCGGCAACAAACGTAAGGCCGTGCCTCACGCTACGAGAGGTAGCCCCTGACCTACCAACCGAGCCTGGCGCGCGTGGTCGTGATGTGCGCGACGTGGTGCGGCCCGTGCCACGCGTACAGCGCGACGAGGTAATCGAGGGTATGCCGCCCGAACTCCGGATGGACGTATGCGCGTTGGAAGTCCTGTTCGCGGCAAGCCCCCAGCAGCGCAACCCACCGCCGGTGCAGGGCGTCCAGCAGGTCGAGCGAGACGTCGACCGGCACCGTCGATGTGTCGACAAGCGCAGCCCACGCGGCCTCGTCATAGGGCTTGATGACGGGTTCCGACTCGGTCAGGGCCAGCTTCGTGCGGACGTACGCGTTGAGGTGGCTGTCCGGGACGTGGTGCACGACCTGCCGCAGCGTCCAGCCACCGGGCCGGTACGCTGTGTCCAGCTGGTCCTCGTCGAGGTTGCGCACGGCGGCGCGCAGCCGGGCCGGCGTATCGGCAATGGCGGCGATGGCTTGCTCGCGCGACGCCGCGTTGGGCGCGCCCGGGGCCCTGAATTCGCCTGTGGGATAGCGGAGGTCCATCCGGTCGGGAGCTGGAAGGTCGGGGGTGAAGCGTCGCACGGTCGCGTGTCCGGTGCCGGGCGCTAAGTTAATCGCGCTCGCGCACACGCACCGCCCTCGGGAGGATCATCGCATGGATTGGATCACGGACCCGAACGCCCTGGTCGGCCTCCTGACGCTGACGGCGCTCGAGATCGTG
The DNA here is from genome assembly GCA_030835125.1 of Gemmatimonadaceae bacterium. GTDB lineage: Bacteria > Gemmatimonadota > Gemmatimonadetes > Gemmatimonadales > Gemmatimonadaceae > JABWBJ01. Next base: position 3,636 of record JAUQWM010000049.1, read on the forward strand.
CTGGGGATCGACAACATCATCTTCATCTCGATCCTTTCGGGCAAGCTGCCCAGGGTGGAACAGGCGAAGGCGCGCCGGCTCGGGCTCGCGGGGGCCTTCGTCACCCGCGTGCTGCTCCTGCTCTCCATCGCCTGGATCGTCCGGCTGACCGCGCCCCTGTTCACGGTGGCGGGCATCGCGTTCACGGGCCGGAACCTCATCCTGCTGGTGGGTGGCCTCTTCCTGATCGCGAAGGCCACTTTCGAGATTCACGGCAAGCTCGAGGGCAGCGACCATGCCGAGGGCGCTGGCGGTGTCGCGCGCTCGCTGGTGGCCGTCGTCGCGCAGATCATGGTGATCGACATCGTCTTCTCGCTCGACTCGGTCATCACCGCGGTCGGCATGGTCAGCGAGGTGTCGATCATGATCGCCGCCAACGTCGTCGCGCTGGGGATCATGCTGGCCGCCGCCACGCCGATCAGCGACTTCGTCGACCGGCACCCGACGATCAAGATGCTCGCGCTGTCGTTCCTGGTGCTGATCGGGACGAACCTGGTGGCCGAGGGCCTCGGGCAGCACATCCCGAAGGGCTACACCTACTTCGCGATGTTCTTCTCGTTCCTGGTGGAGATGCTGAACCTGCGGCTCCGGGCCCGCGAACAGGCGGTGCGATTGCACAATACGCCGAGGGTTGAAGAAGCGAGTTGAGAGTTGAGAGTCTCCCAACTCTCAACTCTCAACTCTCAACTCCCCTCGAGATACCGCTCCTTCAGCACCTGAAGGTGATGCCGCTCATGCCCGGCAATCACCCAGGCCAGCGCCCGCACGGACATCGTCTTGCCGTTTGCGGTGCCGACGCGCATCCACTCGTCCGGGAAGAGCCCGTCGAAGAACGCGGTGGTTGCGCCTCGCACGGCCGCGAACTCGTCGACCAGGCTGGTCAGGGACCGCTCGTCGAAACGGGCGTTGGCCACGAACGCGTTCTCGTCGAAACCCGGGAGTTCCGTCGCGTCCGCCCGCGCGAACCGCATCGCGCGGTAGGCGAAGACGCGCTCGGCGTCACACACGTGGCCGACCACCTCGCGGATGCTCCACTTCCCCTCTGCGTAACGATGCCCGGCGCGCGACTCGGGGACCGCCCGGAGTGTGGCCAGGGTGTCGGGGAGCTGGGCGCGCAGGGCGTGGACGACGTCCCCGTCGGCCACCTTGCGGATGTATGCGTCGTAGTACGGCGCGTACTCGTCAGGCGCCGGTCTCGTGGCGCGGGCGTCGGGCGCGGTGGCGGTCATCGGGGTGGCTCCGGCTTCTTCGCGGCCGGCGGCGGCGCCGGCTTCTTCGAGAGGGACTTGAAGTATTCGTTGACCATGTCCCGGTAGCCGGCGGGCACGTTCTCGTTGCCACCTAACGCGGGACGGTCCGCCTCGACCCCGCCGAGCTGGCGCCGCAGTGTGAACTCGAACTCCTTGAATCCCTGCACCACCGCACCCCGCAGGCGGGCCAGTTCGTCCGGATCATTGAAGGCTCGCTGGCCCTCGAGGGAACGGAGCTGGTCGATCAGCCGAGTCAGGTCCGTCACGTCGCGGCCCTGGCCCTGCAACTCACGACGGAGATCCTCGGCCGATTCACGCTGGCTGCGCAGCTCGCGGCCAAACTGGCGCGCGTCCTCGCCGGAGTAGAGGCCACGGGGACCGCCACCCTGGGCACCGCCACCACTTGGCGACCCTCCTCCGGGGTTCTGGCCACCCTCCTGGCCACGACCCTGACCGCCCTGACCCTGCTGGCCAGCCTGGCCCTGACCCTGGCCCTGCTGACCCTGACCTTGCTGACCCTGACCCTGCTGACCCTGGCCCTGCTGCCCCTGACCTTGCTGACCCTGGCCCTGCTGACCTTGGCCCTGCTGCCCCTGACCTTGCTGACCCTGACCCTGCTGTCCTTGGCCCTGCTGGCCCTGCTGGCCCTGCTGGCCCTGCTGGCCCTGTTGCCCCTGCTGGCCCTGTTGTCCCTGCTGACCTTGTCCCTGCTGACCCTGTTCGCCCTGCCGGCCTCCCTGCTGCGAGCGATTCTGCTGCTGTGCGTTGGCCTGGTTCTCACGATCCCGCATGCGCTCGTCGATCGACGACAACCCACGGACCACGTCCCGCGCCTTGTCGAGCGCGCGGTCCGGCGACTGGGAATTGTCCCCGGAGGCGGAGGCGTTGGCGCGATCCAGCCGTGAACTCAACGAGTCGAGGTCGTCGGTGATCGACTGCTCCCAGTTCCGCACGTAATCCGGGGCGCCCTGCCGCATCACGCCGCGGGAGAACTGGATCTTGTCACCCAGCCGGCCCTCCCGCATGCCGCGCGCGGCCTCGCGCAGGTCACGCGCCGTTTCCGGCCGCTCGCGCGCCAGGTCGCGGGACATCCGCTCGATGTCCTCCTGCAACTGCTGGACCTCGCCGGCCATCTCCGTCTTGCGCTCGTCGAGCCGCTGCTCGCGCTCGCTCCGGCCCGCGCCGGCACCGGCGAGGCCCTGCACGTCGCGCGCGACCTCGCGCTGCTGCTGCGCCAGGTCCTCGGCCCGCTTCGCCGCGTCCTCGATCCCGCCGGTCTGCCCCTGCTGCCGCGATTCCTCGAGCAGGCGCCTCGCGTTCTCGATCTGGTCGAGCGCCGATCCGCCTGATCCCTGGTTCTGCGTTCCCTGCGACGCGGCCCGCCGCATCTGGTTCGCGGCGTCCTGCAGGCGCCGCGCGCTCTCCGCCATCTCCTGTGACCGTTGTTCCCGCGAGAGCCGCTCGAGCTGCCGTGCGAGACTGTCGGCCTGGTCGGCGAGCTGGCGCTGGCCGCCACCACCGCCGCTTCCACCGCCCGCTTGCTGTGTGCCCTGCGCGCGTTGACGCGCGCGCTCGTTCTCCTGCTGCTGCCGGGCGGCGAGCTGCTTCAGGCGCTCGAGCGTCTCGTCGACTTCCTGCTGCGCCTGCTGTTGCTCGCCGCGCTGCACCTGCTCGTACTGGTTGCGCAGCTTGTCGGTCTCGAGCTCGAACAGGTCGGCGAGATCCTCGGCGTTCGACGCCTGCTGGCCACCGCCTCCGCCGCCACCACCGCCGCCCATGCTCACCTGCACGTCGCGGTAGACCGCCTCGGCACGCTCCAGCATCTGCAGCGCGCGCTGCTCGGGCGGCAGCGCCTCCTTCGTCTCCCGCTTCGAGAGCTGCTCCTCCGCGCCCTTCATCTCCTCCGACGCCTTCTTCAGGAGGTCGGCGATGACCTTGAAGTTCGTATCCGCCTGGGCGACGGCTGGGCGATCCATCCGCTGGGCCAGCTCGTCGACCTGCTCGCGCAGCCGACCCTGGCCCAGGTGAATCGTCGTCACGTTCTCGCGGAACGTCGTGGCGGGAGTCGACGCCTTGTCGCGCTCCGCCTTGAACGTCGCGGCAACGATGTCGCGCTGTTGTTGCGTGAGCGCGCCCGGATCCTGCCCGCCGCCGCCCCCGCCACCCTGCCTGCCGCCCTGCTGGTTCTGCCGGTAGTCGCGACCGAACGGCCGCACCGTCATGAAGTAGATATCGGTCGCCGCCTGCTGCCCCTCGCGCGCGCCGCCGCCATCGGTCGCCCGCGCATAGTAGGACACGACGTCGCCGGCCTGGAGGCCGAGTTCCTCGAGGAAGAACGTGTGCCCGGCGATGACGTCCCGCGAGCGCGTGCCCAAGCTGTCGTTCAGTACCAGCGCCTTCTCCGCCTGGCCGTTGACCGAGTAGACCAGCTCGACCTTGCCGACGCCGAAGTCGTCGGTGGCCTCGACCTCGACGAACACTTCCTCGACGTTGGTCGGTCGGACGTCGCGACCCGGCTTCCGGATGGCGATCGTCGGGGCCATGTCGTCGAGCGCGTCGATCACGTACTCCACCGAGCCGGCAACGCGCGTCCCGTCCTCAGCCGTCAGCTCGACGCGATAGAACCCGTCGGCGCGGACCACCAGCTCCCCCACGAGCGTCGAGTCGTCGCTGCGTTGCATGACCACGGCCGAGTCGCCCTCGAGGACGAGGCGGCCCGCGCGGACCGGCATCGTCGCGCGCACGCTGACGCGCACGCGCGTCCCGCGGACCGCGGCCACGTCGCCACCATCCTCGATGCGCTCGGGCTCGAGTCCCGTGTACGCCGGATAGCGCAGGTCGAGGTCCACCCGCCTGACGGCGGGCAGGTTCCGCACCGTGAGCGTGAACACACCCGACCGTACGCCGCTCGACTCGATGTAGTACTCGAGGTCCGCATCGAGGTCGAAGAGGCGGGCCGTGAAGCGACTGGAGTCGGCGCCGACGCCCATGGGGATGCGGTCCCACTCCGTGCTCGCGCCGCGACGGGTCACGACCTCGACCAGTTCGCTGGTGAAGCCGTTCAGTTCCGCGCTGACCTGGAGGTCCGTGCCCTTCGGCACCGTCGCATTCCCGGGTTCCACCGCAATGGAGTAGGGGGCCACCTCGGCGGCCTTCTTCCAGGGGGTAGCGATGAGCGCCGCGCCATACCGCAGGTAGTCGGGACCGAGCAGGAAGAGCCCCGTGCCGAAGGCGGCGATCGCGGCCAGCACCATGCCGGCGCGCCGGATGTCCGGCGCCTCGACGGCGGCACCGTTCCCGTGCGGGCGCAGGCGGCGGACGGCATCGTCGACCAGCCCGGCCGCGAGGCCGCTCGTCCGCTCCTCGACCGGGAGCGAGCCGTTGGTCGCCTCGACCGCGCTCATCAACGCCCCATCGAGCGAAGGGATCCGCTCCTCGGCGTACAGCGCGACCCGGCCGTCGGTCAACCGCCTGACGAGTGGCCAGGCGATCCAGCGCACCCCGACCACGATGGTCACGAGCGCGACGGCGATGCGGGCGCCGGTGATGCTTCCCTCGCTGAAGCCGGCCCGCTCCATGGCGAGCGCCGCCAGCCAGAGCACCGCCAGGGTCAGGCCGGCCACGATCGCGAGCCCGACCAGCGCGTGCCGCAACCGCCAGCGCCGGCGGACCAGCTGGATGATGTCACCGACCCGATCGGTCGCGACGCTCCGTTCGACGAGACTCGCCATGATCGCCCCCTAGCTGGCGGCCACCCGGCCCCGCGACAGGCGGTGCGCGAGCACCGATTCCGCCACGAGCAGGGTTGCCGCGATGAGCAGAAGATACCACCAGACCGACTGTTCGCGCTCCCTGGCCTGCCGGTCGACCTGGGCCGGCTGGTCCGCCGGGCCGGCATCGCCGGGCGCCGACACCGCGTTCGTTAGGCGCGTCGGGTCGAACCGGGCGAGGTCCAGCTCCCGCCCGGGGATGTTCACCGCCACCAGTCGCGGCCGGGACCCGGGGGACCCGGCCGGACGCACTTCGTAGATGCCGGCTTCGCCGGGGATCAGCGCCGCCTCACCCTGCGTGCCGCCGATCCGCAGGCGGTTCCCTTGCGGGGACACGGCGACGTACGCCACCCCGCGACTGCTGTCGCTGGCCGCCACCGATACGCCCTGGAGGTCCACCGCGTCGCCCACCTCGTACACGCTTCGGCCCGCCCGGTACCCCGACGCGTACTGCGCCAGCTGGTGGATGAACGGCAGGAAGACCGGCTGCCGTGGCAGGTCGTTCCAGAGGCCGTCGAACGAGGAGGCGAACATCAGGGTTCGGCCCGTGCCGACCCGCTGCTCGACCAGTGCCGCCGCGCCATCGTCGAATCGCGCCAGGACGCCACTGTCGGACTGGATGGGGCGATACCTGAGGAAGCGCGCCGCCGAGAGGTCCCCGCTCTGGGTGCCACCGAACAGGGACAGCGCGGGATGACTGCGATCGATGGCGCCGAGGACACCCCCCTTGTCGGCGACGCGGTCGCGCGGGTCGGAGGGCGTTGCCGGAAGGAGGTTATGCCCTCGTCCGGGCCAGGTCGCAGGGGTCACGGCATCGCCGGCGGCCACCAGCAGGCCCCCGCCACCGCGGACGAATGCCTCCAGCCGGCGCCCGAGGTCCCCGGACGGGAACGGCGCGTTGTTGACGATCACCAGGCGCTTGCCGCCGAGGTCGCCCGCGTTCACCTGCGTCGCGCGCCGCACCGTGATGTCGAAGGAGGGACGATCGCCGATCTCGAGCGCTCGCTGCAGGTAGATGTCGCGCTCATTGCCTGGGGTGACGTTCTCGATCACGAGGACCGGGATCGACGGCGCGCGCTCGAGGATGAAGTGCAGGACGTCGTCCGCGGGAAGGGCGTCGTTGGCGATACGGATGGTGGCCGGCTGCGGGGTCTCGGGGACCGCCACCGACTCGAAGGTCACGACGCCCCCGGCATCGGCGCCGACGTCGAAGGCGCTGGAAGCGACGGTCCGGCCCGCGACCTCCAGGCGTGCCTGGATCCCGCGGGCCGCGGGTCCGGTGTTCGACACGCGCCCGGTCACGGTGATCCGCTCGCGGCCGTCGGCCAGAGTCCGGCGGAGCTCGACCGCGCGGACGGCCCGGTCACTCACCGCTGCAGAGGCGACGTCGACGGGCGTGATGGTCGTGCCCGCCGGCAACTGCGTCTCGCCGGTCACGTCCCATCCCGATCGCTGGAAGTCGCTGACGACCACGACCTCCCGGTTCGGCAGCGTGGACGCCGCGAGCACCCGGCGGGCCAGCGTGAGCGCCGGCGCATAACGAGTCGCCGCGTCGCCGGGCGACGAGGAGTCGATGGCCGCGCGCAGGACCGCGCGCCCTCCCTCGTCCTCGGCCACGACCCTGGCCTGGTCCGCGAACAGCACGACGGTACCCTTGTCGCCGGCACCGAGTCCGTCGAGGGCCTGGCGCGCGGCGGCCTGGGCCCTGGCCCACCGATCACCGACGCGCATGCTGAACGACCGGTCGAGGAGCACCACCACCTCGCGCCCCCCGCCGCCCGCCACGGGCGCCGCCGCGGCCTCGCGCTCGAACACGGGGCGCGCGAACGCGCCCACCACCAGCAGGAACACCGCCGCGCGCAGCAGGAACAGCAGCCAGTCGCGGATGCGCTGCCGCCGCGAATGCTGGTAGGGCGTGCGGAGCAGGAACATCAGCGACGGGAACGGCGTCGTCTCCTTCCGCTCCTTGTGCACCAGGTGCACGAGGATGGGGATCGCGAGGCCGGCGAGGCCGATGGCGAACAGCGGCGCGAGGAAGGACATGCGCTACCGCACCGTCTGCATGCGCTCGCGGCGGAGCAGGTACTGGAAGAGGACTTCGTCGACGGGCTTCGAGGTGTCCACCATGAGATAGTCGACCCGGCCCTCGCCCAGGAGCCGCTCGACCGCGGCCAGGTGGTCCCGGATCAGTTCCGTATAGCGGGTTCGGAGGCGGCCCGGCACCACCGGAATGCGCTCGCCGCTCTCGAGGTCCTCGAACGTCCCGGCGGCGTCGAACGTGAAGTTCAGCTCGGCCGGGTCGAGCAGGTGCATGACGACCACGTCGTGCCCGGCGTCGCGGAGCGGGCCTAACGCGTCGCGGATCTTCTCGGCCGGCTCGTACAGGTCGGACAGGATCAGCAGGATGCTCTTGCGGTGCTGGCTCTCGGAGATCTTGAGCAGCGGCACCGCCAGCGCCCCGCGGCCCCGCGCCTCGGCGCGGTCCAGCGCGTGCAGCACCTGGTTCAGGTGCTTCGCCGACGGGGGCACGATGTCCACGATGTCGGAGTCGATCGACACGAACCCGACCCGGTCGCGCTGGCGGTGCGAGAAGTACGCCAGGCACGCCGCCAGGTACTTCGCGTACTCCAGCTTCGTGAGCCCGCTGGTGCCGTAGCCCATCGACGCCGACACGTCGAGGATGGCGATGAAGTTGGCGTTGGTGTCGGCCTCGTACTCCTTGAGGTAGAACCGGTCCGTGCGGGCGAAGAGCCGCCAGTCCATGTGCCGGATGTCGTCTCCGGGCATGTACTGCCGGTGCTCGGCGAAGTCGGTCGAGAACCCGAGGTGCGGGGAGCGATGCAGTCCCGAGATGAACCCCTCGACGACGAACCGCGCGACCAGTTCCAGGTCGTCGATGCGCGCAAGGACCTTGGGGTCCAGAAACCGGCGTCCGGGGACGCCTTCCTGGCCCTTGGCGAGTTCGAGTGCGCGCGCTGCGTCAGACATCAGTCAGTCGGGAATCGGGAATCGGGAATCACACTCTGCACTCTGCATTCTGCACTCTGCATTCTGCACTCGCTCGCGGTCTAGATTCCCGACTTCGGCACCGGCACCGCGTTCAGCAGCTGGTCCACGATCTGGTCCGTCGTCACTCGCTCCGACTGCGCGTGGAAGTTGGTGAGGATGCGATGGCGCAGGACCGGGTGCGCGAGCGCGCGGATGTCCTCGAAGCTCACGTGATACCGCCCGTGCATGAGCGCCCGGGCCTTGCCCCCCAGCACGAGGTACTGCGCGGCGCGCACCGACACGCCGTAGGCCACCCACTTCCGGATGAACTCGGGCGCCGTGCTCGACCCCGGGCGCGTCGCCCGGGCCAGGCTCACCGCATACCGCGCGACCGGCTCCGCGATCGGGACCCGGCGCACCAGCCGCTGGTAGGCGACGATGTCCGCCCCCGTCACCGCGTGCTGGAACTGGTAGTTCTGGATCGCGGTCGTCGTGCGCACCACGTCCAGCTCCTCGTCCTCGGACAGGTAGTCGATGATGACCTGGAACATGAAGCGGTCCAGCTGCGCCTCGGGCAGGGGGTACGTGCCCTCGAGCTCGATCGGGTTCTGCGTGGCGAACACGAAGAACGGCTCCTCGAGCGAGTAGGTCCGTCCCTGCACCGTCACCCGGTGCTCCTGCATCGCCTCCAGCAACGCCGACTGCGTCTTGGGCGGCGTGCGGTTGATCTCGTCGGCCAGGACGATGTTGGCGAAGATGGGGCCCGGCACGAAGTTCATCGACCGGCGGCCCGTCTGCGGGTCCTCCTGGATGATGTCGGTGCCGGTGATGTCCGACGGCATCAGGTCGGGCGTGAACTGGATGCGCGAGAACTTCAGGTCGAGGACCTGCGCGATCGTGTGGATGAGGAGCGTCTTGGCGAGCCCGGGGACGCCCACGATGAGGCAATTGCCCCCCGCGTACAGCGCCGTGAGCGCCTGCTCGATCACCGACTCCTGGCCGATGATGAGCTTGCGCAACTCGCTGAGGATCTGGTCGCGTCCCCGGCGCAACTTGTCCGCGAGCGCGACATCGTCAGGCGCTTCCAGCGCTACCCGGTCCTGGACTGGTGTGGCCACGTGCCTCCCTCAGGTCAGTGAGTCATGGCGTAGATCATGTAGTTCGTCATGATCTTGTACGCCTCGTTGGAGAGATCGATCGGAACGTATGCCTCGTCGGAAAACTCCATCAGTTCACCGAGGTCGGCGTTGTAATCCACCACGGCGATGAGGCGCCCGGTCGGGTCGTTGTCCTCGAACACCCCGAACCACTCGGCCACGCCGTACGCATTGGGCAACGCGGTTCCGCTCAGGTCGTAGAACGCGTCGAAGATCGGGTGCGTGCGCGGGAGCGGCTGGACCCGCAGGTCCGGAAAGGCCCGGCGCCACTGCTCCTCGAAGTTGTACCAGCCCTGGGCCGCGAAGTCATCGAAGATGATGAAGCCCCCCTTCGCGACGAATTCGCGAATCCCCCGCACCTCCTCCTCACTCTGCGTCCAGAAGCCCGGCTCGGACACATACGCGATCGGATACTTGAAGCTCTCCGCCTCGCCGAACGCGAAGATCGCGCCGCAGTCCATCTTCGGCCGCAGCGTGGTGATCTCCTCGAGGATCTTCATCAGGTGCCGCTCGGCGCGCGGCGTGTCGTGGTCCCACTTCTTGTCGCCGCCACCGCGGCGGCCCCGCCCCCCGCCGAAGGTCGAACTCGGCTCGAACCGCACCCGGAAGAACGTGAACCGGCCATCGTAGGGCGCATTGTCGATCGCCGTTACGTCTTCCCACTGGGTGTAGCAGTACTGCTCCACCAGGGCGGTACGCACGGCCAGCGGCGCCAGCGTCCCGGCGGTCCCGATCGCGAGGTACAGCAGTGGTCGTGACATCACGGTCCCGGGGGGCGAGAAGTGCGGAGGCGCAAGAGCAGATCCTGAGCCTTCGCGTAATTTGGCGCCTGCTCCAGCGCGCGCAGCACCTCCCGTCGCGCGGCAGCGACGTCACCGGCATCGGCGTAGGCGAGCGCCAACTGGTACAGCGCCTCGACCCGGTCGGTCGGGTCCAGCGCGAGCAGCGCCCGCCGTTCGCGGACCGCCACCTGGCGCGACGACAGCTCGGCAGCCAGCTCCGCCAGGCGGATGTGCGTGTCGCGATCGAACGGGTTGATCCAGGCGGCACGGTCGAGCGCCTCGAGGGCACCCGCCTTGTCCCCGATCTCCAGCATCAGTCCCGCCGCGGTCACGTTCTCCGCGAAGGCCTCTTCATTGATCGCGGTCATGGCCTTCAGCTCGGCGGCCGCCGCGCGCTTGTCGTTCTTCTGCTGCCAGGCGTCCGCCAGCAGGGCGTACGGTCCGTCGCCTTGCGCGTACTCGGGGAACAGCGCCTTCGCCCGCTGCAGCTCGGGAATCGCCTCGTCCACCTTGCCGGCGGCGAGCAGGGCCCGCCCGCGGTCCAGCGCCTCGAGGAACGGCCCGGTGATGGGAATGGCCTCGCCGCCCCGTTCGCGCCGGCCGCCCATGGTGACCGGTGGGGCCGGCTTCACGGCGTCGAAGTGCTTCTCGAACTTCCGGCGCACCCATTTGTCGAACTGGTCGTCGAAGGCCCCGGGATCGACCTGCAGCACGTCCCGGAAGACCCGCTCCGTGGTGAGCCCGCGCCGGTAGCCATCGAGCATCGACCGGATGGCGCCGATGCCGCGCTCCTGCTCGATCATCTCGCCGACGAGCGAGGCCAGGTAGTACGACAGCGGAACCTGCGCCGGGAAGGCCGGGCGCATGAACCCGTCGTTGAGCCGGCTCACCTTCGGCAGGTTCCCGGCGGCATAGGTGGCGAAGAACAACGGGGACGGGTCGTCGCCCCACCCCGCCCGGGCCCGGCGTTCCTCGTAGACCGACAGGCCCTCGGACAGCCAGCGGGGAACGCGGCCGGCCGTGGCGCCTAACGTGAAGACGTGGCCCAGCTCGTGCCACAGCGTCGAGCCCCAGTTGAACTCACCGACCCGGCGCGCCGCCGGCGAATCCATCGCGACCACACGGCCGAAGCTCACCCCGAGCGCGCCCAGTCCCCCCAGGCCCACCGTGCGCACCGAGAAGTCCTCATGCGACCGGTAGATCTCGATCCGGATCGGGGGCGTCGGCCGGAATCCGTAGCGCGCCGCGAGCGAGTCGTACGCCTGCTCGGCCAGCGACTCCACGTACGGCGCCAGGAGGTCCGCATCCTTCCGCTCGACCATCACCAGGAAGCGCGGCGTTCGCACTTCCGTGTACTCCTTGAACGTGTCGAGCAGGTCGAGCGTGTTCTTCGACCAGGGATCGTAGGGATCCAGGGCGAACGACTGGTCGAGCGCCGTCCGTCCCCGCTCGATCTCGCCCGTGCGCATGGCATTGATCCCGAGGAAGGACAGTGCGCGCGCCGATTTCGGGTCGCGCGTGACGCCCGCCTGCGCGAACCGGACCGCCTCCTCGTACAACCGGCTCCGCGCCGCGATGTTCGCCAGCGCGGCCTCGGCGTCGGCCGACCTGGGCTGCCGCGCATGAATCACGGCCATCGAGGCCTGGAATCCCGCCGTGTCGTGCTGGAGGTACTGGGCCGCGGCGAGGGCGATCATCGCCGCCGGCGCCGTGGAATCCGCCGTCAGCCCGCGCCGTGCCTCCGCGGCCGCCGAGTCGTACCGCTCGAGGTCGATGAGGAACGAGGCCGACACGGCCCGCGCTTCCGCCAGCACCGGGTTCACCTCGAGGCTCCTGGCCAGGTACGGGGCCGGGTCCTCCAGGTCGTCGAAGACCCGCACCTGCACCATCGCCAGGTTGGCGCGCGCATGGTTCGGGTTGATCGACAGCACGTCCTGCACGGTCCTCACCGCATCGGCGGCGTTGTACTTCTCCAGGAACAACTCGGCCAGTCGCACGCGACGGTCGAGGTCCGTCGAATCGGCGGCGATCGCCTCATCGAACGCGCGCAGCGCATCCTTGAACAGCTGCGGGTTGTCGCGACCCAGGTACCGGCACGCCAGTCCGACTGCCTCCAGCTCCACCGCGGTCAGCGTCCGGCGACGGTTGTTGTAGATGTCGATGAAACGGTCGAACGCCTTCATCGCGACGTCGATGTCGCCGCGCTCGTACTGCAGGATCGCGAGGTTGACCTGCGCCATCAGCGAGTCCGGTGCCGACCCGCTGATCGCGCGCTGGAACGACGCCTCCGCCTCGCGCAGCCGGCCGCGGTCCTTCTGCACCTCGCCCAGGAAGTTCCACAGCGACGCGTCACTCGCCTGCGTCGTGGCAAACGCCTGCAGCACCGCCTCGGCGTCCGCATAACGACCCGTGCCGTGGAACACCTCCGCCTGCTGGCGCACCGGCAGCGGGTTGGCGGGCTCACGCGCGGCATCGGCCTTCGCCATGCGCAGCGCGTTGTCGTAATGCCCGAACAGCAACGCTTCGGCCGCCGTGGCAACGGGCCGCGCGGACGGTTCCTGCGCGCAGGCGACCGGACCCGCGAAAAGCGGGAGGACCGAGACCAGCGCGGGCAGGAGGCGTCGCCTCACGGCTTCCGCACTCCCAGCGCCCGCAAGGCGCTCGCATTCTCGGCGATTTTCTCCAGCAGGTCCTCGAGTGACTTCTGGTACTCGGCCTCCGGCATGACACCCTTGGCCAGGCGCAGCGTGTCGAGCTGCGCCTGCAGCCGCGATTGCGTCGCCAGCAGCGCAGCAACGCGCGGATCCGACGCCGCGGTCACGCCCAGGGCGACGGTCGGTTGCAGGAAGAAGCGGCTCGCCACCGCACCATCGGGCCCGCGCTCGGCGGGATCGGCGCGACCGGTGCCGTCCCCGTCGTCATCCAGCATGGCATGCTCGGTCTGCAGCCGGTTGCTGCCCTCGTACTCGCGTTGCACTTCACGCCGCGCATAGGTGAACGCCTCGAGCAGCGAGACGCGGCCGTCCTTGTCGGTGTCGGCCCCTTCCCGGGCGTAGGCCGCGATGAAGTGGCCGGCGAAGAGGGTCTCGTTTCGTTCGAAGCCCGACTTCGTCGCCGTGATCACGACCCGGCCCTTGCCGGAGAGTGTCTTGACCGCGTCACCGCTGGCGCTCGTGGCCATGACGAACGCGACGGTCTGGCCCGAGAGCCGGGACAGCAGCGACCGGAAGTCGGCGTCGCTGATGTCGGGACCAGGGACGTTGAAGCGCGATACGTCCCCGTCCGAAGTGCCGTGGCCGATCAGCAGGATGAGGACGACATCGCCCGAAGCCGCGCGTGAGGCGATGGCCTGCACGGCCTGGGTGATGCCTTCCTTCGTCGAGCGCCCGGAAATCGCGCGCGGGTCGGCGGTGGTCGCTTCAGCGAGCCAGGTGACGAGCGAATCCGGGATGCCGAAGTTCTTCACCGCGGTCGAGCGGAACGCCATGGCCTGCTCGTGGAACCGGGAGGCGAACTGGGGGTCGCCGCTGGCGCCGGTCACGATCAGCACATGCGTGCGTGGAACCGCCTGCGCAATGGCGACACGGGGGGCCCCCCCCAACAACAACGATAGCGCCGCCGCGCCCGGACCCCACCATCCTCGCAACGCACCCCCGCGCATTTTCACGCCAGCCCCCGCCGCCGGCGATACAACCACTCCGCACCCAGTGTCGCCATCAGCAACAGGAACAGCATCGGCATGTCCCACAGGTCCAGCCGCTCGACCTCCGTCGCACCGCTCGTCGTGTACTGGATGTCCTCCGCGAGCCGCGATGCCTCCGACGTCCGGTAGAACCTGCCGCCGGTCTCGTCCGCGAACTGACGCAGCACCGCCGGCCGCATCTCCGCGCCGAAATACTCCGCCGTCGGATCGGCGACGCGCACATACCCCGCCGTCGACCGCACCGTGTCGCGGCCGGCCACCGACGTCACATTCACCGTGTGGACGCCGTTCTGGCCGGGCACCATCGTGGCCGCGTATTCCCCGTCCCGATCCGTCGCCCACTCGAACGGCAACGTGGTGCGCTCGCCGGACGGCGAGACGACCTCGGCACTCACCGACGCCCCGTTGGATCGCGCATAGGCGCTGTCCGACACCACGACCCGCAGCGGGATCCCCTCGTTCACCGCTCCCTCGCCCACCGCCACGACGTCCACACGGCTCGGCACGTCGCTGACCTGCCAGCGCAGCAATTGCCGCCAGAACGTCTCGTGGCGCTGGTCCTCCACCGGGACGCTCTGGTGCATCTGCCAGAGCCAGGCATCCTGCACCGCGAACACGATGGCCTTCCCGCGCCCATACCGCTGGAAGACGAGCGTCGGCCGCGCGCGCCGATCGCCCTCGGCGTTCCCCTCGAGCAGGACCGTCGCGCCGGGCTTGGGCCGTCCCACCTCGTTCACAGTCGTCAGCGGCGGCATCTGCCGCCACAGCGCGGCCGTGGCCGTGTCGTTAGGCGCGAGCTGCGTGGCCGGGTGGAGCACGCCGGCCGCCGTCGGGGTGACGGCGATCTCCGTGGCGCCGGAGTCCCGCGGCACCGGCGGGCCCAGTTCCACCGGCAGCGCATCCGCCAGCGGGGTGCCCGCGTACCCGCCCTCCGCCAGCGCCCGGCGCCCGCCGAGCGCCAGGAGGCCGCCGCCGCGGATCCCGACGAAATCCGCCAGCATCCGCAGCTGGTCCACCGTGAAGAAGCTGGCCTCGACGCTCCCGAGGATCACGCCGCGATAGCTGAACAGTTCCTCGCGCGTCTTCGGGAACCCGGACGCCAGTTCCACGCTGTCATCGACGCTGAGCCGCAGGAACTTGTCCTTCGCCGAACGCAGCAGCGTCACCACCTGCAGGTTCCGGTCCTCCTCGACCGCCTGGCGGATGAACTTGAGCTCGAACCGCGGCTCGCCCTCGAGGTACAGGATCTTCTCGCGACGATCGCTCACCACGACGACGACCGCGCGCTCGTTGTTCTCCCTGACCATCTCGTCCGACTGCACCGGAACGTGGATGCGGAGCAGTCGTGCCCCCTGCTCGCTGGCGGGCACGCGGAGCCGGACCACCGCGGCGTCGCCGTCGCGCGGCAGCGTGACCTCCTTCGTCCCGATGATGCGCCCCGAATCCTCGATCACCACCGGAATCTTCGTGCCGGCGTACCCGCGCTGGGTGACCACCACCTCGACCAGGATCGACGCCTCACGGAGGACCGTACCCGGCACCTCCACCCGCGACACCTCGATGTCCCTGGCGAATCGCTCCGACCCCACGCCGATCGCGTAGACCGGCACCTGACGCGCGCGCAACGCCAGCAGTTGTTCCAACATCGGGGTCGCGCCCGGCATCGACGAGCTGTTGTCGGCGCCGTCGGAGATGACCACCATCCCCGCCACCGGCGCTCCGGCCAGCTCTTCCTCGGCGCGCAGCAGTGCCGATGCCAGGTGCGTGCGCGCTCCGTTGAGCGGACCCTCGCCAAGGGACTCCGAGCGTCCGCCGGCACCCGACGTGCGGAAAAACCGGAGCTGGAACTTCGCGGAAAGCGCCTTGAAGAGACTGCTGTCCGGTCCGCCGAAGACCTGCTGCGCATAGTCGCCGCGCGCCGCGCCGTCGTGGTCGGTAATGCGCATGCTGCGGGAATCGTCGACGACGACCCCGACCACGTTGCGTTGTTCGATGGCGCGTGAGACCGCAAGGACCGGACGCGCGAGGCATGTCGCCACGATCGCGATGGCGAACGCGCGCAGGCCGCCGAGGACCCATTGGTCGCGCGTCGTCAGGCCCGCCTGCGACTGACGGTAGAGCCACGCCGCTCCGATCGCGGCCGCGAGGGCGATGGGTACGAGCGCCATCCATGGCACGGGCCAGTCGAATCCGAGCGTCCCGCGCTCGAAGACGACCGGCCTGTACTTGAACAGCAGCTCGAACAAGGATTCCAATCGCCGCCTCGCGATGCTCCGGACGCTGACAGGGCGCGCGCCGGTCGGCGCGTCCTGCGAAATTCCTCTCTGGTACGTACGAAGCGCAACGGCTTACCGCTGGCATTTCCGGTCCAGAGGCATGCGCGTGGTTCCCAGCCGTCATTAACCGACGCGAGTCGACGCCACCAACCGGTCGCCGTTAAGCGGAGCGGGCCTGGGAAACAGCGCGCGCGACTACCCCTTGCAGGGTGCCGCGCGCATGCGGTGGTAAACGATCAGCTACGCGACGAACGTCTGCGGCCGACTCTCGAGTTCGCAGTCCGGGCAGATCTGGCGGAAGCCGCCGAGCGCCAGCTTGAGCGCGAGGAGCGCCGAGGCCTCGAGGTCGTACTCCATCGCGAGCTTCTGCAGGGTGCCCGCCTTCGGGCTCCCCGGTGCCGAATTGTTCGTCGCGGGACGGCGACGGTATTCCCGGCACGCATGCCAGAGCGCATTGGCCTGGCGGCGCCACTCATCGTCGCCGTGGGACTGCTGGACCGCCAGCTTCTCGTATGCGGCGACCGCCTCGTCCAGGATATCGTCGCACACCACCGCGACACGGATGGCCGCCAGTTGCTCGAGGTCGTGCGAACCGGAAGCGACGAGGCGCGCATACCGTTCGCGCTGCCGGATGCACTCCATCGCAGCCCTGAACATCCGGTCCGCCGTTCCGCGCGGCGTCTCTGCAAACGTTGGTTGCGCTTTCTTTGCCTGGGGCGTACGAGTTGCGGCAGTCTGTTTCCGTGACATGCAATCGCCTGGGTGACGGGTTCCTGAACGGCGGGTCCCCGGGACCGGCCTCAGCTGGCTCGGGTTCATGTCTACTCAGGCACGCCCCGCCGGGGAAGCCCCCGCCCCCCGGCCGCGTGACGATCCAGCCCCCGCCCCGTCTCAAGGGTGCCGAAGACCCTCTCCGCCTCCATATGACGAAGCCCCAGGGCATCGTGGACGAAATCGAGCTTCTGGTCCGGTCCCGCCACGGCCTGATCGTGGTGGACTCCCTGGAGGACGAGCGCGTCGAGGAGATCCTGCGGCACGTGGCATCGCGGCTCTCCCTCCATTACTACGCCTGGCGCCGGACCAAGGGGGTCGCGCGGGGTGGCGGCAATGGCGACCCGTTCGCCAGCGACACCGCCGATCCTTCCCTCGCCCTCAGCCACGCCGAGCGCGAGGGAGCCGGGGTATACCACTTCCCCGGACTCGGCCATTGGCTCGAGGATCCCGTCGTGGCCTGGCGTGTCCGCGACGTCGTGGATCGCTTCGCGTCGCGGCGGGGATCGCTCATCATCAGCGGCGCCGACATCCGCCTCCCGGAACTGCTGCGATCGCACGCCTCATTCGTGCGGCTTCCGGCGCCGACGCATGAGGAGTACCGGGCCCTGTTCGAGCGCCTCCTGCGCGAACACCAGGCGCGCATGCCCCTCCGCGTGGAACTCAAGCCCGAGGAGCGCGCCAGGCTCCTGTACAACCTCACCGGCATGTCGCTGGTCGAGGCTGAGCGCATCCTCACCCGGATTCTCATAGAAGATGGCGCCGTCACGGTCCATGACATCGCCCGGGTTGCCGCCGCCAAGCGCAAGGTCGTCGAACAGGAGGGACTCCTCGAGTACTGGAACGCCGAGGAAACCCTGGCCTCCGTGGCCGGCCTGGACGGCCTGAAGGCGTGGCTCACCAGGCGACGGGCCGTCGTGGACGACCCCGAGGGCGCCGTGCGCTTCGGGCTCCCCTTCCCCAAGGGGGTGCTGTTGCTCGGCGTTCCCGGGTGCGGGAAGAGCCTCTGCGCGAAGGCGGTCGCCAGCGAGTGGGGCCTCCCGCTGCTCCGTCTCGATCCGGGAACGCTCTTCGACAAGTACATCGGGGACACCGAGAAGAATTTCCGGCGCGCCATGCGGACCGCGGAGCGCATGTCGCCGGTGGTCCTGTGGATCGATGAGATCGAGAAAGCCTTCGGCCCCGGCGGCGATCAGGACGGTGGCGTGTCACAGCGCGTCTTCGGCACCTTCCTCGCCTGGCTCCAGGAACGAAAGGGCGATGTCTTCGTCGTCGCGACGTCGAATGACGTCTCGCGCCTTCCGCCCGAGTTCATCCGGAAGGGTCGCTTCGACGAGGTGTTCTTCGTGGACCTGCCGACGCGCAGCGCGCGATCCCGGGTCTTCGATATCCACCTGCGGAAGCGTCGCGTCGACGCCTCGAAGCTGGACGTCGAGGCGCTCGCCGGCGCCACCGTGGGTTTCAGCGGCGCGGAGATCGAGCAGGTCGTCATCTCGGGCTTGTTCAGCGCCTTCAGCGGCGCGAAGATCCTGACCACCGATATCCTCATGCGCGAAATCGCGTCCACGCACCCCTTGTCACGCACGATGGCCGAGCGCCTGTCGGCCCTGCGATCGTGGGCGCGAGAGCGGACCGTGAATGCCGACGCCGCGGAATGGCGCGCCGAAAGCGCCCCGCCGCTGCGGGCGGTACCCTAGGGGATCCGGACCTCGGACCTCCGCCCTCGCGCCTCGCTCTACTGCACGACGATGACCAGGTGCGGACGATTCGCCGTCAGCCCTTCCTTCGACGTGTAGTCGGCGCCATTGGTCGACGTGGACTCGAGCGCGAACGCATAGGTGCCGTTCGCGGTCACTTGCGACTTCACGTCAACCTCGTACCACGATCCTGCGCTCACCGCCCCGATCGTGCCAATCGTCGCCGACGTGTACGACGGCTGGTTGGACCACTTGATCCCGGTCTCGGTCCAGCTGGTCGACGACACGCGATGCAGCCGTCCCCCGGCGTCGGAGGGATCGACGGCGTACAGGCGCAGCTTGGCGCTGACGATCGACTTTCCAGTCAGCCCGGACACCGTGAACTTGAAGTAGGTCCTCGCCTGGGGCGAGCCGTCGACGAGCAGGGCGGACGCGTTGCCGTAGTTGGTGTTTGACGCGTTCCGGAACGTGTAGGCGTCGGCCACCGGGGAAAACGTCAGCGTCGTCCCTGCTGGCGGCGGAGGCGGCGGGGGAGGAGGCGCCGACGTGATGCACGACGCCGTGCCGGCATCGGCCAGCGTGTGCCCCGGTATCGGCACGAATTGCCAGTCGTAGCTCGTGGCATGAAGGGTGAGCTTCAGGACGCCCATCGAGTTGCTGCTGCGCAACTCGCTGTTGGCCTTCACCGAGCCGAATCCCTCGACCTCCTTGCCACCCGTGCCGACCACGAAGGACCTGATGCCCCGGCTGGCATCCGCCGAGCCGGCGGCGGTCTGTGGACCGAAGCGTTCGTAGTCGTGATCGTGCCCGGCAAGCACCAGGTCGGCGCCATGGTCGTACAGCGCCTGCCAGATCGCCTGCATGGACGAGTTGTTCCCGTGCCCGCCGGAGCTGAATCGGGGATGATGCCAGTACGCGAGCGTGCACGACGCGGGGTTGGCCGCGAGATCCGCGCGGAGCCAGAGTTCCTGCGCCGACCCTGCTCCGCAGCCACCGATCGAGCCGCAATTGCTGTTGAGGGCGACGATGTGCCACGCGCCGAGGTTGAAGCTGTAGTAGCCCTTCCCGCGCGTTCCCGCCCGGCCCGTCTGGACGCCAACGCCGTTGAAGTAGTCGAAGTACCCGGACGCGCCCGAGGTCTGGTACTCATGGTTGCCGGGCGCGGGCCAGGTGATCGCCTTGTGGGCGCCCCAGGTCGGGTGGTAGTACGTGTTGAAGTTGGACAGCGACCCCGACTCGTACTGGATGTCACCGAGCAGCAGTGCTGCCGAGGGGGCAATCGAGGTCACCAGGGCGGCCGTTTCGGCGTACTTGCACGGCGTGCCCGCAGGCGTCCCCGACCCGCAGACCAGGTCACCCACCGCGACGATCACGGGGTCCGCCGACGACACGACGTCGGGCGAGACCGACAGGGGCGGCGGCGGGGCCAGGCGATCCGTGCAGGCAGTGATCGACAGCGCAGCCAGGATCGGGGCGCTCATTCGCAGCGTGGGACGCATGGGTCCTGTCGTTAGGGTAGCCGGCTACCGCCCGTGAGCCGGCAGGAATCTGCAGGGTCCGCCTTCCTGGCGACAGGCCGGCGCCCCGGCAAGTCGACCTGGAGTCGGGGTCGAGCCAAGGTCGACGCCGCGTGGTCGCGGAAAAACAAAGGCCGCCGGATCACCGGCGGCCTGAAGACAAATAGCAGGGGTGGGACTCGAACCCACGACCCCGGCATTATGAGTGCCGTGCTCTAACCACCTGAGCTACCCTGCCTTGCAGAATGGGCCTGAATTCTAGCCCCTCCCACCCTGCGCTCCTAGTCCCCGGACCCGTGACGCCCGCCACCCCAAGGCAGTCATTCCGGTAGCCCGGTGAAAGCAGGACCCGCCCGGGAACCGGGTGCGACATCATGTGTGCCTCCTCGAGATGACCAATCCAGAACCCGCGCATCGCGCTCCGTCCGCGAACGAAACCGTCGGCTCGCTCGTCGGCGAGTTCATGGAGGAGCAACGCCGGGAACAGTCGGCAGAACTGGCCAGGAAGAAGCCAGGCACCCGCAGTCCACTCGTCCTGCCCCTGCTCGCGATCCTCTGCCTCGCCGTGTGGATCGCCCCTTCCCTGATGCTGCCCCGCGCGCCCGTGCCGACCGTCGAGATGCTCGACCATGGCGCGCGCATGACCCTGTATCTCACCTCGCTCCAGGTGCGCCAGTTCCATGACTCGACCCGGCGCCTGCCGGCGACCCTGATCGAGGCGGGCGCAGACACCGCGGGCATTGGCTACACGCGGAGCACGGACTCCGTCTTCGAGCTCTCGACGAAGGTCCAGGGCACCTCACTCACGTATCGTTCGACGCAGCCGGACTCGGTCCTGCTCGGGAACGCGCGACTCCGTGGTGTCAGCTGATGCGACTCCGCAAGGGCTTCACCATCGTCGAACTGCTGGTCACGATGACGATCATCGGCCTGCTGACACAGATCGCAGTCCCGCGATACAGCGACATGAAACGGCGGGCCACGGCTGCCGCCATCCTCGGTGACATCCACGCGGTCAGGATCGCAGCGTTCACCCACTACACGGAAGCCGGCTCGTTCCCCCCGAATGCCGCCGCCGGTCGTGTCCCTCCACTGCTGGTTCCCTACCTCCCTTCCGGGTTCACCTTCCGTCGCGCCGACTTCACCTACGACTGGCACGTCTGGAACGTGACCACGGGGCGCGGTGCCTCGCGTGTGCGGGAAAGGCTGGTGGGAATCACCGTCGTCGTCCAGGACCCCAAGCTTGCTGCCCAGCTCGTAAAGGCCGCCGGCGCCGGCTTCATCCCGATCGTGACCGCCACGCAGGTCACCTTCCTCGTCAGCGGGGCCTGATCACGCCCTCGATCCGGAAGTAGAAAAAAGGCCGATGCGCAAGCATCGGCCTTTCTCCTTCGTTGGAATAGCGGGGGCGGGATTTGAACCCGCGACCTTCGGGTTATGAGCCCGACGAGCTACCAGGCTGCTCCACCCCGCGTCAGTACTCCAAATCTAGGTCACGCCGCAGGCCAGTTCAAGAAGCCAGCTCAGCGGCGAATCGAGTCAGGATCGATGAAACGGAAGAGGAGTTCCTTCTCCCTGACCATCCCGAAGTCCTCCCGCGCGATCCGCTCCTGCGTGGCGGGGTCGCTCTCCACCAGCCGCTTGAGCGTCCTCAGCGAATCCACGTCCCGCTGCAGGGAGTCCACCGCCTGGGTGAGCATCCCTTCCCGCTGGCGCTGACGGAAGAGGTCCACGGTCGAGTACTCCCCGCCCTGAAAGGCGAAGTACACGGCGAACGCGACCGCCACCCGCAGGAGGAGGACTTTCACGACCCGGCCCCAGGCGTCGCTCGCCGGCTACAGGCCATAGATCGCGCCACCCGGATACTCGGCCGCCGCGCCCAGTTCCTCCTCGATCCGGAGCAACTGGTTGTACTTCGCTACGCGATCCGTCCGCGACGCGCTGCCGGTCTTGATCTGGCCGGCCCCCGTGCCCACCGCCAGGTCGGCGATGAACGTGTCCTCGGTTTCCCCGCTGCGATGCGAGATCACCGACAGGTAGCCCGCGGAGCGTGCCAGCTCGATCGCCTCGAGGGTCTCGGTGAGCGTCCCGATCTGGTTCACCTTGATGAGGATCGCGTTCCCGACGCCGGATTCAATGCCACGCGCCAGTCGCTCGGTGTTGGTGACGAAGAGGTCGTCGCCGACGAGCTGGACGCGATCGCCCAGTCGGGAGGTCAGCGTTGCCCAACCCTCCCAGTCATCCTCGGCCAGCCCATCCTCGATGCTGACGATGGGATAGGTCTCGAGCCACCCCTCATAGAGGTCGATCATGGCGCCGGCCTCACGCGTCCCCGCGCCGCTCTTCCTGAAGGTGTAGGCACCGTCCTTGAACAGCTCGGACGCAGCGCAATCGAGTGCCAGCGCCACCTGGCGACCCGGCTGGTAGCCGGCCGCCTCGATGGCCTCGATCACCACCCGCAGCGCGTCCTCATCGCTCTTCAGGTCCGGGGCAAATCCGCCCTCGTCGCCGACCCCGGTCGACAGCTTCCGCTTCACGAGGACCTTCTTGAGCGCATGGAACACCTCGGCGCCCATGCGCAGCCCTTCCGAGAAGCTCTCCGCGCCGACGGGCACGATCATGTACTCCTGGAAGTCCACGGTGTTGGTCGCGTGCGCGCCGCCATTCAGGATGTTCATGAGCGGCACCGGCAGCGTGCGCGTCAGCGGGCCGCCGAGGTAACGGTACAGCGGCATGTCGCGATCCGTCGCGGCGGCGCGCGCCACGGCCATCGACACGCCAAGGATCGCGTTGGCCCCGAGCTTCCCCTTGTTCGGCGTCCCGTCGAGTTCGACCATCGTCTGGTCGATCTCCATCTGGTCGCCGGGATCCATCTCCCGCAGCGCGGGTGCGATCATCTCGATCACGTTCTGCACGGCGTGCTGGACGCCCTTGCCGAGGTAGCGGCTCTTGTCGCCGTCGCGCAGTTCCAGTGCCTCATGCTCCCCGGTGGAAGCGCCGCTCGGCACCGCCGCGCGACCGGCGATCCCGTTCTCCAGCAACACGTCCACCTCGATGGTGGGATTGCCGCGGCTGTCGAGGATCTCCCTGGCCCTGATATCCTGGATGGTTGACATGTCTTCTCGTCAGGTGACTTGTGAATCGGGAGTCGGGAATCGGGAATCGGGAATCGCTGTCGCCGGCGACCTGCTCATGCCACTGCTCTCGGACCTGGAACCTTGCGCTTCCGCCATCGCCTTCCGGTCGCGCCGAGCCTCCCGCGGAGGCGTGCTCACGACGCCATGGTCCGCCTCCAGGCACGTCGCCATCCGACGCCAGCACTCGTCCGCCATCTCGTCGCGATCGGCATACGTCCTCCCGGCCGTCTCGATCGCCTCGAGGAAGTGGACGTGGACCGTGGCGGAACGGATCACGAAGGATCCCTTGCGCTGGACCTCGCGGGTCCCGTAGACCACCACCGGCACGATCGGCGCGGCAGCGGCGATCGCCAGGACGAACGGTCCCTTCTTGAAGGGTCGGAGCGCGTAGCTCCCGCCCCGCGTGCCCTCGGGGCACACGACCACGGACGACCCGGCCCGGATCTCGCGCGCCGCCTCCTCGTACGACTGGAACGCCGCCTTCCGGTTCTCCCGCTCGATGGGGATGGTGCCAGCGCGCCGCGCCGCGGCGCCGAACAGCGGAATCCTGAACAACTCCGCCTTGGCCACGAACCGGTAGCGCGGCAGGATCGCCAGCAGCGTGAAGATGTCGTACCAGCTCACGTGGTTGGACACGAATACGCGCGGCTTGAACGGGCGCAGGGCGTCGTCCCCGTGCAGCACCAGCCGGACACCCGCGGCCCACAGCGCAACGCGCGCCCACCCTCGAGAGGACCGGTCGTAGATGCCGCCCGGACGGTTCGGCACGCCCAGCATCCCGGCGCCGATCACGGCGATCGCGAAGATCGGGGTTGCGACCAGCATCGTGACCACGGCAAGGACGGTGCGCATCAGCCCGAAAAGTGGTCGTAGCCTTCCTCAGGGTCAACGCGCTCCTCGCCCTGATGGAACGTCACCCGCGGTTCCCCGGCCGTTCCCACCCTTCCGATGCACGTGAGCGGGAGGGCGAACCGCTGCCGGAAGGCCTCGCAGTCCAACTCGTCAGGCGCCGTCAGCAACAGCTCGTACTCCTCACCGCTCACGGCAGCCTCCCTCGGTTGCACGCCCGTCACGACCGGGAGGGCCCCGAGGTCGATGCGCAGCGAAACGTCGCTCGCCGCCGCCAGGTGACGCGCGTCTGACGACAGGCCGTCGGAGATATCCATCATTGCGGTGGCGCCCGACGCGGCCAGCCAGCGCGCCTCGGCGAGCCTGGCCACCGGCCGTCGGAACCGGTCCAGGTGCGCCGGAGCCGGATCGCCCGCGATGAGGCCCTTGAGCGCCGCACCCGGACCACCCAGCCGGCCCGTGATGAAGAGTGCATCACCCGGTAAAGCCCCCCGGCGGAACATCGGCTTGCGCACCGAGCCCAGGACCGTGATCGTCAGTGCGATCCGGTCGCCACGCGCCAGGTCTCCGCCTACGATCGGGCACTCGGCCATCCGCGCGGCCGCTCCGATCCCGTCGGCCAGGGCCTCGACCATCGCGGCCAGTGCCCGGGGAATGCTGACAGCCACCAGCAGCCCCATCGGGTCGGCCGCCATTGCGGCCAGGTCGCTCAACGCCGCGGTCGCGGACCGGTATCCGATGTCCTCCAGCGAGAGCCAATCCTGGCGGAAATGCACGCCCTCGACCGACATGTCGGTGGATGCGACGAGCCTGGCGCCGCCTGGAACGTCGAGGACCGCGGCGTCGTCGCCGACTCCCCGGGCCAGGGCGCCCCATCGCCTCGTCATGCGACGGATCAGGTCGAACTCGGCGCCGGGACCCAGGCTCGTCCAGTCGCCGTTCACGGGAAGAGCGGAACGTGTCCCTCGTCCACGGCCGGCAATTCCGCCAGGATAGGTGCCGGCGGTGCGGACGAGTCCAGGCGCCAGGCATGGGCCAGCCCGTCCAGCACGTCATCGAGCGTGACCCCGCGCCAGGGCCTGCCGGTCCCGGCGATCTCCGCGGCGCGACCGTGTATCCACGCGGCACAGGTCCCGCTGCGCAGCGGGTCACCGATCTGTGCGAGCAGGGTGACCGCGATGCCCCCCAGGAGGTCGCCGCTGCCTGCCGTCGCCAGCACGGGGGTTCCTGTCGCGGTGACCATCGACGCGCCATCCGGGGCGGTGATGACCGTGGGAACGCCCTTGAGGAGGACGGACGCACCAAGGGCGTTCGCGACATCGCGGGCGATCTCGAATCGGTGGCGGTTCACGTCGGCGACCTCGGCGCCGATGAGCCTCGCGAGTTCACTTGCGTGCGGCGTGAGGAGCGCGGGCCGGCCGGCGAGCACGGCGGCCAGTCCCGGGATGTCGCCCGCGAAGTGCGTGATGGCGTCGGCATCGAGCACGGTCGGTCCCCGCCAGGTTTCGAGGACCGCGTCGAGGAGCACCCGCGCCTTGGACGATTGACCGAGCCCCGGACCGATCAGGACCGCATGGGCGTACCCGGTGAGCACGCCGGCCAACCCGGTGCCGTCGATGGGCCAGGTCGCGGCCGTGGCTGCGGCGACAGACGACTGGACCGGGGCCAGGCTGGGCTCCTCGACCAGCACGCGGACCATTCCGATGCCGGAGCGCGACGCCGCGCGGGCGGCGAGGATCACGGCACCGGCCATGCCGCGCGCGCCGCCCACGAGGACGACCCTGCGGCGGAGACCCTTGTGCACGTCCACGCCGATGGCGGGGACGACCTCCCGCACCCAGCGGGCGTCGGCCAGCGTGGGCGCACCGTCCGCCAGCGACGCGTGCGCGCCGAGCCCGATGTCGACGACGACGATGCGGCCGCAGGCCGAGCGCGCCAGCAGGTGACCCCGCTTCACGGTGCCGAACGAGATCGTGAGGTCCGCGGCGGCGACCAGCTCGCCGCCGCCCTCGTCGGCGTCGACCCCGGTGGGGAGGTCGAGGGCCACGACCGTGGCGCCCGCCGCGCGCCGGGCGTTGATGGAGCGGACCGCGTCCCCCATCGCGCCCATCGGCGCGCCGCGGGCGCCGGTGCCGAGCAGCGCGTCGACCACGACGCCCTCGGTGCCGTCCATCGCGCCTAACGATACATGGGGGCGGGCGTCCTCGCGCGCCGCCCGCGCGTCGCCGGTGCGGGCCGGGGCCACCTCGTGGACGCGGACCCGGACGCCCCGTGCCGCCAGGAGACGGGCGACCACCCAGCCGTCGCCGCCGTTGTTCCCCGGTCCGGTGAGGATGCCGACTCCCCTGGCCAGGGCGTCGCCCAGCCGCGAGGCCATGACGTCCGCCGCCGCCGCGCCGGCGGCGGACAACAACGCGCGCGCCGGGATGCCGGCGGCGATCGTCGCCGCATCGCGCGCCGCGGCGCCCCGCGCCGTCACCACGGGCACCGTCACCGGACGAGCCCGCGGCGCCGGTTGGGCGCTACTTGTGGGACTGTCCGAGCGCGCGACCGAAGTTGATCTCGCCGTTGTCGATGCGGATGTTGAATCCGCATTCGGGATTGCTGCAGACCCATGCCTTGTAGGTAATGGGTGCGCCGTCCCGGCCGTAGTCGCTCATGGGCAGCAGGTCACCGTTGTTGCACTTGCGACACTTCGGCAGCTCCATGTTCTGCACAGCATGTCCTCCCTGGCATCGGGTCCCGCGCGGCCCGGCCGCGTGGGCGGTGCGGCATCAGGCCAGGTGCGCCGCACTCCATGGATACGATCCCTCGAACGCGTCGTCGAAATCGTACACCTCCGCGAAATCCAGCTTCGAGTCACCGGGCTGGCTGTTCAGCAGGCCTGCATCGACGAGCGCGAACACGATGTCCCCCACGTGCGCGGTGGAACGCACCCCCCAATGTTCCAGCACGAGGCGGGACATCACGCCGAAGCGATCCAGCGCGAGTTCGCGAACCGCATGGGCCAGTTCGCGACCATCCACGTGACGCCGCTCCGGCAGCCGGGACTGCAGGGACTCGAGCGACGCCAGCACGAACAGGAACGCGTTCTCGTGGAAGCGCGCTTCCCGCAGGCGAATCCGCTCCATCAGTCCATCCCGGAACCCGAGTTCTCCCACGACCCCCTCCGTCTCCTGACCGCATCCGCCGGCTGCGGCGGACGAGACATAATGCGTGCTGGTTTAGCACTTCACAACCGGCGGATCGACCCTCGCGTTATGCCGCCTGCCGGTTAGCAGCAGCTAACGCAGCCCGGCCACCACGCGCGCCATGACCGCCGACGCATCGCGCAGGACGGCGCGCTCCGCGGCCGAGAGCGCGGCGATCGGCGTGGCCAGTCGCCTGACGCGGCGATCCCGGCCCTGCCGAAGGACCGCTTGCCCCTTCGCCGTCGCGCGCAACCGCACGACGCGGCCGTCGTCCGGGTCGTGCTCACGCCGCACCAGTCCCCCCGCCTCGAGCGCGGCGACCAGCCGGGTCATCGTCGGCGGCCGGACCTGCTCGGCCGCCGCCAGGTCCCCGAGGGTGATGGGCCCCCCGAACACGACGACCGACAGCGCCGAAAGTCGCGGCCCGGTCATCCCCGCCCTGGTATCCTCGCGACGCAGGCCCCGCAGGAGGTGGATGGCAAGGCCATGCCAGGTCTCCGCGAGTGCCCGTGACGTGCGTGCCGTTCCCCTTGCGCCCATGCCCCCATCCGGTAGACTTGTTAGCAACGCTAACTAACTCGCCGGGCCGCGCAAGGCGCCGGCCATTCCCCGCGGAGGATCCCGTGACCGCTCCCCCAGGCACCATCGGACTCGGCGCCATCGGACAGCTCGCCATGAACGCGCACGACCTCCCCCGCGCCGTCGCGTTCTACCGCGACGCGCTCGGCCTGCGGCTCCTGTTCGAAGCGCCGCCGAAGATGGCGTTCTTCGACTGCGCCGGCGTCCGCCTCATGCTCTCGCTCCCCGAGTCGGCGGAGTACGACCACCCCGGCTCCGTGCTCTACTTCAGGGTGGATGACATCGTGAGCGCGCACGCGGCCCTCGCCGCGCGGGGCGTCCCCTTTGCCGATACCCCCCATCTCGTCGCGAAGCTGCCGGACCACGAGCTGTGGATGACCTTCTTCAGGGACACCGAGGGCAATACCCTCGCGCTGATGTCCGAGCGTCGGTAGGGGCCGGTGGCCGGAGCGCCCGCGGCCAACGCCGCGGGAACCGGCGTACGACGCCCGTCGGCAGGCTCACGGCAACCTCTTGCCCCGCTCCCGTGTCGCACCCATAGTCTACCTATGGAAAGACATCCTCCGGGAGGGAACGGTGATCGAAGCTGAGGCAGTCGTCCAGCGGCGACCGGGAGGGCTCTGGCGCCTCTCGACGCGGACAGACGTGCGAAGGATCCTGGTGGGTATCGTCGCGGTTCCCGTCCTCGCGTGCCGGCAGGGCGGAGGCGATGCCGGTCCGGCGCGGGTGTCGGACAGCAGCGGGGTCCAGATCGTCACCTCCCCCGCCCCGGCCTGGAGGGATGGCGTCGGATGGACGATCGACGCGACGCCCACCCTGGAGATCGGCGTCGAGTCGGGAGAGGAGCCGTACCAGCTGAATCGCGTGTTCGATGCGCTGCGGCGTCCGGATGGCTCGGTGCTCGTGGGCAACTCCGGCACCGGCGAGATCCGCGTGTTCGATGCCTCGGGACGATTCGTGCGCGCGATCGGCCGCCGCGGCAACGGACCGGGCGAGTTCGGGGAATTCTCCAGCGTGCGCATCAACCTCGCGCCGGACGGGTCCCTGGTCGCCTATGACAACGGCAACCTCCGGGTCCACCACTTCGACTCGTCAGGCACCTATCTCCGGACCGTGCGCATCGCCTCGACGGCGGACGGACTGCGCGCCTTCTACCAGGGCCTGTTCGCGGACGGGACATGGCTCACGCTCGCCCTGCAGCCCGAGTTGCGGAACGAACCCGGCGTCTACCTCAAGTCCACCCAGCAGTTGACGCGCTACGGCGCCGATGGACAGCCGATTGCCTCGCTCCGGCAGGTCGAGGGACGCACCCGCTTCGTCCATGCCTTCCAGTCCATCACCCATTACCCCTTCGTCCCGTTCGCCGCCGAACCGCTGGCGCGCGTGGCTGGTGATCGACTGCTGATCGTGCCCGGCGGCGCGCCCGACGTGGAGCAGCGGGACCTGGATGGGAAGCTGTTGCGCCGGTTCCGGCCCGCGATCGACCTCGTCCGGACCGCGGACGTGTACCCGCGCTACCGGGAGGCGTCGCTCGCCACCATGGACTCCGCCCAGCGGGTGCAGTACGAGCATTTCTACGGGTTGCCCCATCCCCTTCCCGAGTTTGTGCCGGCCTTCCAGGGCATCCTGGTCGACGACAGCGCCAATATCTGGCTCGAGCGCTATCGCATGCCCGGTGAGACCGACGCGCGGTGGGAAGTGATCAGCGCGGATGGACGCTGGCTGGGCGGCGTTGCGGCGCCCGACCGGGTCCGGCTTCTCCAGGTGGGCGCCGATTTCGTGCTCGGCCGCCACCTCGACAGCCTGGGCGTCGAGCGCATTCGCGTCCACGCCCTCCGCCGGCCGCCCCGCCCATGAGTGCGGGGCGGGACCGCTTCAGTTCCGCCTGACGATCCGGTTGCGCAACACCCCGACGCCCTCGATCTCCACTTCCACGACATCCCCGGGCTTCATGGCCTTCGTGGTCT
The DNA here is from genome assembly GCA_030835125.1 of Gemmatimonadaceae bacterium. Taxonomy (GTDB): domain Bacteria; phylum Gemmatimonadota; class Gemmatimonadetes; order Gemmatimonadales; family Gemmatimonadaceae; genus JABWBJ01. The sequence goes on from JAUQWM010000049.1 coordinate 33,309, forward strand.
GGGGGGTCCCGGTGTAGATGACGTCGCCGGGCTCCAGCGTCACGTAGCGGCTCACGTAGCTCACGATCGTGGGCACGTCGAACACCAGGTCCTTCGTGCGCTGCGATTGGACCACGTCGCCGTTGACGCGCGTCTGCAGGAGCAGGTCGCCGTACGCGAGTCCGGTGACGATGGCGGGGCCAAGAGGACCGAAGGTGTCCGACGCCTTGGCGCGGAACCACTGCAGGTCGGTCCGTTGCCATTCGCGCTCGCTGATGTCGTTGCCGCAGGTCACCCCGAAGACGTAGCCGGGCGCGTCAGCCACGGAGACGTTCTGCGCTCGGCGCCCGATCACGACCACCAGTTCGCCCTCGAAATGCAGGTTGGTCGCGTCGTCCGGATAGATCACGTCCGCGCCGGGACCGACGATGGACGTGGGCATCTTCGCGAACAACCCGGGATACTTCGCCGCCGGGCGTTCGCCCAGGTGCGACAGGTAATTCAGGCCGACCGCGATCACCTTCTTCGGCTCCACCGGCGCCAGCAGCGTCACCTCGTCCAGCCGCACCGTCCGGCCCGTGGGCCGGGGATTCGAGAACAGGGTGCCGGACAGTTCGCGGATGGACTGCCCCTCGAGCACCCCGATGGCGGTCGTGCCGGCACGCTCGTAGCGCACATAACGAGTGACCTGCGACTGGGCGAGGCTCGACGGGATGACCCCGGCGAGAATGATGCACAGCACGGCACGCCGCATGGGATGGCTCCGGTTCGCGGGGAGGTCCCAATCTGCACGCGACGCGCCGTCGCCGCATCCAGCCGCGGCTTCGGGTTGCCAGCCCGGCCAAATGCCTGCATCGTCAGGACACCATCAGCGGCGGCAAAGGCGATGAACGGCTACAACTTCACCGAGCGCGTCCGGCGCGTCCTCCAGCTTGCGCGTAGCCAGGCGCTGCAGCTCGGGCATGAGTACGTCGGGACCGAGCACCTCCTGCTCGGCATCTGCGCCGAGGGGGAGGGGGTGGCCGCCGCCGTCCTCCGGAGCCTCAACGTGGACGTCGCGGGCGTCGTGCAGTCCGTCCAGCAGGTCGTCCGGCCGGGGAAGGCGCCGACCGATCGCATGGACCTCCCCTACACGAGTCGCGCCAAGAAAGTGCTGGAACTGTCGATGTCCGAGGCGCGCGAACTGGCCCATGACTACGTCGGCACCGAACACCTCCTGCTCGGGTTGATCCGCGAGGAGAAAGGCATTGCTGCCCAGGTCCTTCATGAGCATGGGGCGACCATCGCATCGGTGCGGCCGGAGGTGATCCGCCTGCGGGGAGACGAGGTCAGGGAAGCCGGGGCGTCGCCGGCACCCCGGGCGCGTCACCGCCCACGCCCCCACCCGGTCGCCATCACGATCGTGGTGGAGCACGCCGATGGCACCCTCGATGCCCGCAAGTTCCCGACGGTGTTCCACGCCATGACGTTCGTGACCAGCCTGGAGCAATGGCAGGAGCCGCAATGAACGACACCAGTCGCGACGTCCTCGACCGCGGAAGCCTCCCGGCCCTGCTCGCCGACCGCGCCCGCCGTGCGTCCGATCGCCGGCTGGTGCTCGATGCGCTCGCGGGGCTCGTGGCCGGTGCGCTCTTCGTGGTGCTGCGCCCCCCGATGTGGATCCCGCTCGCCGCGCTCGGCGGATGCCTGGCGATGTTCGGGACGTGGGGAATTCTCGACCGCGAGTTGTCGGAGGCATCCGCCGGCCGGCGCGCTCGAAGCCTGTCGCACCTGCGCACCATCGTGGCCGCCCTTGGCGTCGTGACGGCCGTGATCTTCGGCTTCAGCTTCCTCTTCGGCATGATGGGAAGCTGGATCAGCTAGGCGGGCTCCCTACCACACCGTGCGTGACATCTGGATCACGTCGTAGTACGACCCGACCCTTCCCTCACGCACCGCCTTCAGCAGCTCGGTCACCGGCTGCAGCATCGTGACGGAGCGCGGTCCCGATCCCCCGCCCCCGCCGTACCCGAAATTGTTGAAGACGGACCGCACGAACGTGGTCAGGGAATCGGTCGGCAGCGTAGCGACGTTCTCGTAGTACAACCGCCACTTGGGCGGGTGCTCCTGACTGCGGAACAGGTACTGCTCGACGTTGGACGTGTAGATCGCGCTCACGGTGGCGCCGCGGTCCCGCAGGAACGAGCCCACCGCCCGCAGCGCCGTGGGCCCGGCGAAGTCTCCCACCACGGGAACGATCAGGTTGCGCAGGTGCAAGGTCCGGACGACTCCGTACTGCTGCTCGTCGGCCAGGAAGCCGCGGTTCATGCCGGATGCATCGGTGGCGACCATGAGGTCGGCGAACGAAGGCATGCCCCGGGCGCGATTGCCCATGTCGAACCCGGACCCGTAGTTGTATGTGATCTCCGGGCCCGCGATGTAAAAGGACGTGAACACGAACTCGATGCCGACGAAGTCGTCCGCGGAGAGTGCGAAGCCGTGCTGCCTGACGAGATGCTCCCGGACCCTCGCGAGGGTGCGCCAGTACATGGTGCTGTCGACCGGCACCGGGACGAACGCCTCCAGCAGGGCCAGCGGCGTGGCCTCCGGGGTCGCGCCGCGCGGGCGCGGCCGCGAGAAGAGCAGCGAGAGGAACTCGGCGCGGTCCTCGGCGAGCTCGAACAGCGCCTTGTACATGAGGTGCTGCAGCATCGCCCCGCGCCGGATGTCGACGATGAACGCCATTCGCGGCCGCATCGCGGCGATGTACGTGAAGTTCTGGTCCGGCCCGACGCCGAGGTAGACACCGCCCGGAGCGCGGCCCTTCACGAGCTCGGGAATGATGTGCTGGAGGGTGAGCTCGTTCGACACCAGGTTCTCGGACTGGAAGAACCCGTCGGGCTCCGACGATTCCGTCACCAGCGACCAGAACTGCGCGTCGGTCAACCGCGCGGGCAGGCCCTGCGCGACGGCGGTCGCGGCGGCGACCAGGAGCATCCCGAGAGCCAGCGTGAGTCGGCGTCCGGCCGACCGGGCGGTGCGCATCATGACGGAGTCTCCGGGATCGCGGTGCCGGCGTGAAACGTGCCGGCCTGCATGGTGTCACGGGGGCGACGACCTGCGCCAGTAGTTGCGGCCACCGGCTCCCCCGGCAAGTGTTGTGTCGGTCCGCCTTCCTTCATGCCGTCACCCGAATGACTCGTCCTGCCCACCCGAACCAGTCGCCGGCCTCCGCCACCACCGCACCCCGGCGGTGGGTCGCCCTGATGGCCGTGACGGTGACGGCCTGGCTGGCGGCGGCACCGCCCGCCAGTGCCCAGCAGCCGGCCCGGCCGGTGGGCGCGTGGCGACCGGTCGCCAATCCCCTCGCGGGATGGCACGCGTTAGGCCCTGTCCTCCTGTCGGTGACGGCGGTGGCGGGCTTCGGGACGGGCGACCTGAATGTCCCCGAGCCCGGCACCGTCTTCGTCCTCGCCGCGGTCGAACCCGGCATCCACGGGGGACGTGCGTCGCTCGCGTTCGCGCGCTGGCTGGGCTTCCAGGGGGGCGCGGTGGTGCGCGCCACCGCCCTGCGGTTCTGGTCTGGAGACCGCACCTACCTGGGCGGCGAATTCCAGTACGTGGTGTCCGTGCTGCCGATCGGCATCCGGATCGGGGCGTTCCGGCCGACCGGCGACACGCCCGGCGTGCGCCGGACGCTCTGGCTGGCCGACCTGAGCGTGATGTACTAGCGCGACCCGCCGCGCGCGCCCGACACGGTGGACGCGATCGCCGCGCCGCCGAGGCGGACCAGGCTGCGCTGGGCCATCGACAGCTCCACGAGGAAGACGTCGGCGTCCTTCCAGCGGTCCACATAACGACGGTACGCCGTGCGCGCCGCCGTCGTGTCGCCGGCCAGCTCGGACACCCTCGCGATCCGGAGCGTGGCGCGCAGCCATTCATCCTGGGCGGCGTCGCCGAAGTGCCAGTCCTGCGCCAGGCGCTGCGCGGCATCGAGCGCCGCGTCGTGCTGCCCGGCGAGCGTATTCCCGTCCGCCACGAGGGCGAGGCGATAGGGCTCGAGTTCGGCGGGGGCACCCTGCGCGTCGGCCGCTGCGAGCGCCTCGGCCGGATTGCGTTCGGCCACGCTCAGCGACGCGGACAGCAGCCGCACGGCCCACTGCCCGTCCCCGACCTGCGCGGACCGCGCCGACATCTGGCGGAGGACTTCGCGCGCTCCGTTCAGGCGACCGATGCGCGCCATGAGATGCCCGAGCTGGAACTGCCCGACGGGCGGCATCGGCCGGGTCGCGGAGATCGCCGCCGCCTCGTCGATGAGCTCCGACGCGCGCGTGCGGCCGCCGATCGCCGCGAACGCGGTGGCCTCCAGCACGAGGTTGTCGAACAACGCCTGCGCGTCGCCGGCCTGACGATACAACCGCGTCGCGTTCTGGAGCCGCGACAGCGCCTCGCCGTAACGACCGCGCAGCATCTCCAGCTGGGCCAGCCAGCGGAAACCGTTCGCGCTATCGACGGTCGTGCCCGTGAGCATGGCCTGGAACGCGCTGTCCGCCTCGGGCAACCGGTTGGAACGCACCAGCGCACGCCCGCGGTGGAGCGCGTACATGGCAGCGGTCACGACCGTCGAGTCCATGCGCTGGGCGGCGTCGATGTGCTTCAGCGCGAGGGTCGCGTTCCCCAGGGAGAGTGCGCAATCGGCCAGGCCAAGCCGTGCCCGGACGTGCGTGCTGTCGAGGGCCAGCGACCGCTCGAACGCGGTAATGGCGTCGGCACACCGATCGGCGGCGACATGCACCGCGGCGAGGTCGAACCATGCCTGGCCGGAGGGCGCGCGTCGCGCGACCTGCTCCGCCAGGGTCGCCGCCTCGGCCAGCCTGCCGTCCCGCATCGCCAGCATCTGGCGGGCTCGCAGGGCATCGAGCGCTGTCAGGCGCTCGGCGTGCGTCACCGCGCGACGAACCCATCGATCGCCCTGGGCGGGGTCGTCGCGCGTGAACGCGTCGTTGGCCAGGGCGAGTTCGGCGAGCGCGAACGAGGAATCCCGATCGAGGGCGCGTGTCCACGAGGCGCGCGCGCTGTCGGCATTGTCCGCCGACCAGGCCTCGAGGCCGTCGGCGTAGGCCGAGAGCGCCTCGATCGACGGGCTGGCCACTTCGCGAAGGAGCCGTGAGGAATCACGCACGATCGCCTCGGGCTCGCCGAGGGTCACCCGGACCTTCCGCAACAACCGGTCGAGGTCGTCGACCAGGCGGGCGCGGCCCGTCTCGATGGATTCTTCCCCGAGCAGTTCGCCTGACGAGCCATCGATCAACCGGGCCGCCACGCGGAGGGCGCTGTCGGTCCCGCTGATGTCGAGCTTGATGATCCGCGGGATGCCCTCGGCCCGCGCGAGGGCGCGGATCCTTTCGGCGTGCGGCGCATTGGCGGAGGTGTCGGCCATGCCGCGAGGCGCGCGATACAGCGCGACGTGCCGCGACTGGCTGAGGCCAAGGGCGGCAGCCGTGTTGACGGCGCCGGCCAGCGTGGGATCTCCGGCATCGCGCACCTGGTCGAGGAGCACGGTGCTTCCGGGTTCGAGCTCGATCGCGTTGGCGGTGCTGGCGCGCGCCGCCCAGTTGGCGACGGCGACGAGCATCACGGCGGCCGCGGTCCCGGCGATGACCATCGCCGGTCGCATGCGACGGCTCCCCCGGGACGGCGCGGGCAATGCGGGCCGGGGCGCCGCGGGTTGCTTCCCCTCGACCGGAGTCCCGAAGCGCGCCGCGACGACACGCTGCAGGTTGAGCCGCCGGTCGGCGGAGATCACGCTGAAGACCCTGGCGCGGTTCTCGGGCGTCGTGAACGCCCACGACGCCTCACCGACCGGCGCGAAGATGCCATGCTCCACCAGTTCCGTGATGGCCGTCCGGAACGAGTGAGACGTGATCGCGGAGATGGCCTGGAGCGCGGCGGCGTCGGCTGGCCGGTCGATCACCGATGCCGCCTCGGCCACCGACCTGGCGTCCACGCTGAGCTGCGAGAGGCCCGACAGCGTCACCGTGCCGCGGATGACCACCTTCCCTTCCGGGGCGGGGCGGCCGGCGGCAAACTGCTGCCGGAGTGCCTCGAAGGCGGGAGACGGGACGCGGGACTCGTTATGCAGCTTGCGGATGAAGCCCTCGAAGCAGACCGCGGCATCGACCGGGCGCCCGGCGCGGACCAGCGACCCGATGCGCGCCGTGAAGGCCTCCTCGTCGAGGGGGGCGACGTCGCACCACTTGTGCGTCCAGTCCATGGACGCCTTGCGATCGTCGCGGCGCTCGGCGATGGCATTCAGCGCGCGGAACACCTGCGCCGCCGACCGCCGCAACGTCGCGCGCTCCGACGCCAGCCATCGTCCCCATGCCTCACCGGCGACGGACTCCAGCCCGTGCAGGAAGTCGCCGCTCCACAGGTGCGCCGCTTCATCCCAGCGTTCGTGGCGGACCGCGTCCTCGAACAAGCGCGCATCGAACGTCAGCGCGTCGATGTCGACCTGGACCGACTCCCCGTCGGCGATGAGGGCGTCACCAAGGCTCGGCCGCAACTCCGCGAGCGCCTGCCGGAGCGATTGCTTCGCGTGATTCTCACTGCGATCCGGCCACAGCAGGTTCGTCAGCTCGGCGCGACGCACCGGTTCAGGAGCGTGTCGCACGAGACATGCCAGCAACGCGAGAATCTTCCGCCGCCCGGAAAGGAGCGGTCCGGTGTCCCCGTTGAGCTGGAGGGAGCCGAGGGTAACGAGGTTGATCACGGGTAGCGCAAACGATTGCCGAGTGGACGTTTGACGTCGATAGGACGACCCAGTCCAGCCCGGGTCGCAAAATGTTGCGCCATCAGGTCCAGACCGCTAGTGGAAAACTATTTTTGTGACATACTCGACCTGGACGCAGCCCCACCGGCGCCACCTTGCAACCGTTCGGCAAAGGTGGAGCTTCAGGCTCCTTCCGCTCGCCGAGTCGGCTCCCTCGCTTCCCCGCCCCCATCTGCCATGGACCCGCTGCTCATCACCCTCCGTCTCCTCCACATCTTCACCGGTGTGTACTGGGCCGGCACCATCTTCTTCTTCGGCACGTTCCTGGAGCCCGGCATCCGCGCGCTCGGCCCTGATGGCGGAAAGGTGATGATCAAGTTCTTCGAGCGAGGCTACCTCACGTTCCTTCCGATCACGGCATTCATCGCCGTGGCGTCCGGGACCTGGTTGCTCTCCATCGCGTCGTCCGGGTTCGACCCCGCCTGGATGGGAAGTTCGGTCGGCATCATGTACAGCACCGGCGGCCTGAGCGCGATCCTCGCTTTCGCCGTGGGACTGGGGGTCATGCGACCGGCGGCCCTGCGCATCTGGGACATCTCCCGGCAGCTCCCGCAGGCCGCGGACGACGCCGCGCGGGCAGCACTGATGGCGCAGATGGGCAGGCAGCGCGCCCGCACCGGCATCGCGGCGCGGATCATCCTCGTCCTGCTGGTCATCGCGGTCGCGATGATGGCGGTCGCCCGGTACGCCTGACGACTCAGGGGACGGCGAGGCGACCGGACATGGTGTAAGGCTGGACCTGACAGCCGTCCCGACGGGCGGCCCTAGGCTTCGTCGCACCCCTCAACAAGGCGACGAATGCAGCCGGGCAACCTCCCAGTCCAGTTCGGGTCCCTCAGGCACCTCGTCAGCAACACCCCGATGCTCGCCGTTCACCTCCAATTCGGCGGCGAGCCACGCGTCGTTTACGCCAAGGCCGAGCACTTCAACCTCACCGGCAGCATCAAGGACCGGATGGCCTACACCGTCCTCCGGTCCGCCTATGCCCGGGGAGAACTCGTCCCGGGCGACCGGATCGTCGAGGCGACCAGCGGCAACACCGGTATCTCGTTCGCCGCCATCGGCCGGGCGCTGGGCCATCCCGTCACCATCTACATGCCGGACTGGATGAGCCGCGAGCGGGTGGACCTCATCCGGGCGTTCGGGGCGACGATCCGACCCGTGTCCCGTCAGGAAGGCGGCTTCGTGGGCTCCATCCGGATGACGGAGGAGGCCGCGGCGGCGGACGAGCGCATCTTCCTGCCACGCCAGTTCTCGAACGTGGACAACGTCGTCGCCCACGAGGAATCCACCGGACCCGAGATCTGGGAGCAGCTCCAGTTGGCCGGACACGCCCCGGATGCGTTCGTCGCCGGGGTGGGCACGGGAGGCACAGTGATGGGTGTCGGTCGCTACCTGCGGCGGCGGCGCCCAGACGTCCGCGTGCATCCCCTGGAGCCCGCCGAGTCCCCCACCCTCTCGACCGGCCGCAAGGTCGGGCAGCACCGCATCCAGGGGATCTCGGACGAGTTCATCCCAGCCGTGGTCGACTTTTCGGCGCTGGACCCGGTGGTGGCGGTCCATGACGGCGACGCCATCCTCATGGCGCAGAAGCTGGCCTCGCAGCTCGGCCTCGCCGTGGGCATCTCCTCGGGCGCCAACTTCCTCGGGGCGCTCATGGTCCAGCGGGAGATGGGCGCCGATGCCACCGTGGCGACGGTGTTTGCCGACAGCAACAAGAAGTACCTGAGCACAGACCTGCTGCGCGACGAGCCGGTGCGTGACGGGTACCTGTCGACGCACGTGGAGCTGGTGCGCTACGAGACCATCCCGCGCGTCTGCGTCCTGTGCACCAGTTTCGACCAGGTGCGCGGCGCGCTGGCGACGATGGCGTCCGCGAATCCCGCTGCCCTGTAGGGTTGCGATTCCGGCCTGCATATTCCGGCATGCCTATCGCCCGAAAAGCCTTCCTGGCCGCGTCGCGGAACAAGTGGCTGGCCGAACGTTTCATGCGCCGCCCGTTCGCGCGTCGCGCCGTCCGGAAGTTCATGCCGGGCGAGGAACTCTCCGATGCGCTCGGGGCGGCGAAGGTCCTCGCGCCGGCGCGGATCGGGACGATCGTCACCCGCCTCGGGGAGTCGCTGACCGGAGAGTCGCAGGCCGACGCGGTCCGCGACCACTACCTCGGCGCCTTCGATGACATCCAGCGCCAGGGCCTGCCCTCCGTGGTCTCGGTCAAGCCGACGCAGCTCGGCCTCGACCTCTCGATGGACGCCTGCCGCGAGCACCTGGAGGTGCTGGCGCAGAAGGCGGTGGCCACCGGGAGCCAGCTCTGGATCGACATGGAGGACTCGAGCTACGTCGATCGCACGCTCGCCCTGTACCGGCACGTGAAGTCTCGTTATGCGCCGGTCGGCATCGCGATCCAGGCGTACCTCCGGCGAACCCCGTCGGACATCGAGTCGTTGCTGGACCTGAACCCGATGATCCGCCTCGTGAAGGGCGCCTACCTGGAACCGCCACACGTCGCGTTCCCGGCGAAGCGGGACGTCGACCTCCAGTTCGTGTCGCAGGGCGAACGGCTGCTCGAGGCGGCCCGCGACGGCCGGGCGCTCCCGATCTTCGGCACGCACGACATGACCATCGTCCGGCACCTCACCGGGCGCGCCGGCACGCTGGCGCTCCCCCTCGACCGCTTCGAGATCCACATGCTGTACGGCATCCAGTCGGCGGACCAGCGCGCCCTGGCGGCCGAGGGATACACGGTGCGCTGCCTGATCAGCTACGGCGCCCAGTGGTTCCCGTGGTACATGCGTCGCCTCGCCGAACGGCCCGCCAACGTCTGGTTCGTCGTGCGCACGGCGTTCAGCAGGTAGGCCCCCCGACCCAGGTTGCCCCTCACCACCCCCGCGCCCGGCACGATCGACCTGGCCGGTCGACGCATCCTCGCCGTCGTGCTGGCGGCCGGGGTGGGACTCCGCGCGTGGCAGTTGCTCGCCGCGCCACCCCTCTGGCTCGACGAACTGGCACTGGCGAACGGGCTCCTTTCCGGACCGTTCAGCGGGCTGTTCGACGGACCGTCCGACTTCGCGCAGGTCGCGCCCCCGGGCTTCCTGGCGCTGGAGTGGCTGCTGGCGCGCGCGGCGCCTGATTCGGACATCACCCTGCGCCTGCCCGCGTTCGCCTTCGGGTGCGCCGCCCTGTGGACCACCTGGCTCGCCGCGCGCGAGTTGATGGACGAGCGGGATGCGTGGGTCGCCGCGGCCCTCGTCGCCTCAGGCGGTCCCCTCATCATGATGAGCGCGCAGGTGAAGCCGTACGCGGCGGACGTCTTCTTCGCGTCGCTGCTCGTCGCGCTGGTGCTCCGGACCTTCCGGCGACCGACGCGTGAGGCGCGGCTGGCCCTGATCGTCACCGGGATACTCGCCCCCCTGTTCTCGCTCGGCGCGATCCTCGTGCTCGGCGGGGCGGGCGCCTGCCTCTTGCTGCGCCTGCGCACCACGCCAGACGACGTGCGCTCGACAGTCGCCGTGCTCTCGTTCTGGGCGGCGGCTGCCCTTGGCTCACTCGCGCTGACCAGCCGGCTCCTTGGCCCGGACACCGGCGCGTTCATGGCAACCTACTGGACCGATGCATTCCCCCCGTGGCCGCCCGCGACCCTGTGGGATTTCCTGTGGCCGGTACGGACCGTGCTTGCCTTGATGTGGTCGCTGCTCGGGTTGAGACAAGTCGGCATTCTCGGGGTGTTGATCGCCGTGGGCGCGCTGGCACTCCTTCGCCGCAACGTCGCCGCCGCGGCGCTGCTGGTGCTCCCGTTCATCGCCGCCACCCTCGCCGCCACGCTCCGGTTGTACCCGTTCGGAGCGCGACTCTCGCACTGGACGGCACCCCTCCTCGCCCTCCTGCTGGCGACGACCCTCGCCGCCATCAGTGTCCGGGCGAAGCGATGGCCGGTTTTGTCGATGCTCCCGGCGGTGCTCGTCGTGTCGGTGGCGGTGACTTCGCTCTGGCACCTGCCGCCGCCGTTCGTCCGCGACAACGTGAAGCCGCTGATGGCGCGGCTCTCCGCCGAGGCCACCAGTGGCGATGCGCTGTACGTCTATTCAGGAGCGTGGCACTCCTGGGCGCGGTATGGCCGCGGATTTGGCGGCCGATCCGGTGTCGACGTCATTCCCGGCGGGTGTCCGGCCGACTTTCCCCGCGGGCTGCTGCGTGAGCTGGATCAGTTGCGCGGCCATCCCCGCGCCTGGCTCTTTCTCGGACGCCTGCAGACCGAAGTCGAGCGGAACTTCCTGCTCGGCTACCTGGACGCGATCGGAGTGCATACCGACTCGCTGATCGTGGAGGCACCGGGCCTCGACGTCACTGCAAGAATGGAACTGCATCGGTACGATCTCTCGGACACAGGCCGCCAGCCGGTTTCCGCGGCCTCATTCCCTGTTCCGGAGCGCGGCGAGGCGCTGCCAACCAGCTGTCGCCGCCTGGACGCGATGTTCCGGCGCAGCGACGGGACCAGCGTCCTCGGCAACCGCTGACGCAATGACCGCCTAGAGATCCGGCTGCGGGGTGACGCGGAACCAGGGCTTCTTCGCGACAAACCCCCGCGGGAAGCGCTTCCGGGCATCCTCGTCGCTGACCGTCGGCGCGATCACGACTTCGTCGCCAGGGTGCCAGTCCACGGGTGTGGCGACCGCATAGTCAGCGGTCAGTTGAAGCGCCTCGAGCACGCGCAGGATCTCGTCGAAGCTGCGCCCCGTGGTGAGCGGATAGTTGAGCGTCACCTTCACGCGATTGTCCGGCCCCACGATGAACACCGAGCGGACGGTCGACGTGTCACTGGCCTCGGGGTGGATCATGTCGTACAGCACGGCGATGCGACGGTCGTGGTCGCCGATCACCGGGAAGTTGAGCACATGCCCGGTGAGGTCGGCGATCTCGGGCTGCCAGCGCTCGTGCTCCTCGACGGCGTCCACGCTCAGGCCGAGCAGCTTCGTGTTGCGTCGGTCGAACTCCGGCTTGAGCGCCGCGGCGCGCCCGAGTTCCGTGGTGCAGACCGGGGTGAAGTCCTTCGGGTGCGAGAAGAGGACCGCCCAGCTTCCCCGCTTCCAGTCGTGAAAGCGAATGGGGCCGGTGGTGGTGTCCGCATCGAAGTCCGGGGCGATGTCACCGAGTCGAATGGCCATGCTGCCCTCTCGGGACGAAACGCGCGGTCAGTGGGCGGCGGAGTCCCGGCCGTCCCGTGCCGCAGGAACAAGATAGCCTGCCCCCGGAATCGCTGGGAGGCAGGCTGTCCGTCCAGGCCGGGACCTGCGAGGCGTCCTACGCGGGGAGGCCGTGGGGCATGGGGTACAGCGGGAACGTGGATGTCAGGGCCTTCACCTCGGCGCGCACCGTCGCTGCCACGGTGTCGTCGTCAGGCGCCAGCAGGACACGATCGATCAGGCCGGCAATGCGCGCCATTTCCCCTCCCCCCATGCCGCGCGTGGTCACGGCCGGGGTTCCGATCCGGACGCCACTGGTCACGAAGGGCGACTGGGTCTCGCGGGGAACCGTGTTCTTGTTGACCGTGATCCCCGCCCGGTCGAGCGCCTGCTCCGCCGCCTTGCCGGTCAGGCCCTTGTTGCGCAGGTCGACGAGCATCAGGTGGTTGTCCGTCCCGCCGGAAACGAGCTGGTACCCCCGCGCGGTGAGCGCATCGGCGAGCGCACGCGCGTTCCCGACGATGCGACCGCAGTACTCGCGGAACGACGGGGCCGCCGCCTCGCGGAACGCGACCGCCTTCGCGGCGATGACGTGCTCCAGCGGACCGCCCTGCGATCCCGGGAAGACGGCCTTGTCGATCACCTTGGCGTGCTCCGACCGGCAGAGGATCAGGCCGGCGCGCGGGCCGCGCAGCGTCTTGTGGGTCGTGGTGGTGACGACGTCCGCGTGCGGGACCGGGGACGGATGATGGCCGGTGGCGACCAGCCCGGCGATGTGCGCCATGTCGACCATGAAGATGGCGCCGACCTCCTTCGCGATCTCCGCGAACGCCGCGAAGTCGATGATGCGCGGGTAGGCGCTGGCACCGGCCAGGATGAGGCGTGGGCGCTCCTTCCGGGCCACGTCGCGCATCTGGTCGTAGTCGATGTGGCCGTCGTCGTTCACGCCGTAATGCACCGCGCGATAGAGCAGGCCGGAGAAGTTGACCGGTGAGCCGTGCGTCAGGTGCCCGCCCTGCGACAGGTCCTGGCCCAGCAGCGTATCGCCGGGCTTCATGAACGCGAGGCACGCGGCGAAGTTGGCCGACGCACCGGAGTGCGGCTGGACGTTGGCGTGATCGGCGCCGAAGAGCGCCTTGGCGCGATCGATCGCGATCTGCTCGACCTGGTCCACGATCTCGCAACCGCCGTAGTAGCGCTTCCCGGGCAGGCCCTCGGCGTACTTGTTGGTGAGCGGGCTGCCCATCGCCTCGAGCACGGCGGGCGACACGAAGTTCTCGCTCGCGATCAACTCGAGTCCGTCGATCTGGCGCTCGATCTCCCGTTCGATCAGTCGCGCAATGTCCGGGTCCGCCTCGCGCAGCGCCGCGCCCGGAGGACAGCGGTCCCACTCGTGCCAGCCGCTCATTCGCTCGATCCCTCGCGTTCGATTTTTCCCACGCGCCGCGTGTGGCGCCCGCCGTCGAAGTCGGTGCCCAGCCAGACGTCGAGGATCCTGGCGGCGTCCTCCGGGGACATGAAGCGCGCCGGCAGCACCAGGACGTTCGCGTCGTTATGCTTGCGCGACAACTCGGCAATCTCGGGCGACCAGACCACCGCGGCGCGCACGTGGGGATGCCGGTTGGCGGCGTACGCCATGCCCAGTCCCGTCCCGCACAGCAGCACGCCCCGTTTCACCTCGCCGCGGGAAACCATCTCGGCGAGCGGATGCGCGTAGTCGGCGTAGTCGGTCGACGCCGGCGAATCGGTCCCCAGGTCCTTCACCTCGTACCCGTGCTCCTTCAACCAGGACTGTACCCGCTCCTTCAACTCGAAGCCGGCGTGGTCGCTGGCGATGGGGATTATTTCAGACATGAGAGGGGCGACGGAAGACGGGAGATGACCTGTCGGCCAGACTGCATCGGCCAATTCGATAGTAAGCGCCAATCCCGCCTGCCGCGAGATCGTCGCCGCCGTTCATTGCCCATCTCCCCTCTCAGCTCTTGCGCGGCCACTGCGGCCATGTCCGAACCAGCTCGCCGACCGCCTCGATCCGGCGCTGCGCCAGCCGATCCGCGGCCACGTAGGTCGGGATCCCCTGCTCCTTGGCGATCTCGAAGACGCCCAGCGTGGTGTCGAAGATCTCGTCGGCCTTCCGGAGCGCCCGGTCCCGGGTCCAGCCGGCCACCTCGCTGTACACGTTGATGACCCCACCGGCGTTGGCGACATAGTCCGGCGCGTAGAGAAGGCCGCGGCCCTCCAGTTCCTCGCCGTGCCTCTGCTCGAGCAGCTGGTTGTTCGCGCCGCCCGCCACGATCTCCACCTTGAGCTGGGGGATCGTCTCGTCGTTGATGATCCCGCCGAGTGCGCAGGGCGCGAAAATGTCACCCTGCTGCGAGTAGATGTCCTTCGGGTCGACCGCCCTGGCCCCGAACTCGTCCACCGCGCGCCGCACCCTGGCCGCGTCGATGTCCGTTACCACGAGCTTCGCGCCGACCGCGTGCAGCTCCCGGCAGAGGAAGTGTCCCACGTTCCCGAGGCCCTGGACCACGATGGTGCGACCCTCGACCGACTCGTTTCCCCAGCGGACCTTTGCGGACGCCTGGATGGCGCGGAAGACGCCGCGCGCGGTGACCGGCGACGGATCGCCGGAGCGGGTCTCGAGCCCGGCAACGTACTCCGTCTCCATGTGGACGAAGTCCATGTCGGCGGTGCTCGTCCCGACGTCCTCGGCGGTGATATACCGGCCGCCCAGCGACTCGACGAAGCGGCCATGGGCGCGGAAGATCATCTCCCGGCGCGTGGTCCGGTTGTCCCCCATGATGACGGCCTTGCCACCGCCCAGGTTGAGCCCGGCGACCGCGTTCTTGTAGGTCATGCCGCGCGAGAGCCGGAGCACGTCGAAGATCGCTTCCTCCTCGCTCTTGTAGTTCCAGAACCGCGTGCCGCCAAGGGCGGGGCCGAGCGTGGTATCGTGGATCGCGATGATGCCGCGGTAACCGCTGGACTTGTCGTAGCAGGCCACGAACTGCTCGTGGCCAAGCTCGGACATCATTTCGAACATCGAGTTGGGAGTTGGGAGTTGAGAGTTGAGAGTTGAGAGAAATCCGAACGACGTTGTTTCCGAGGGACAGTGGGCAATGGGGTCAGACCCCATTGCTTCCCGTCCCCCCATCATCTCGCATACAGTTCTCGCGCGATCACGATGCGCTGGATTTCCGAGGTACCCTCGTAGATCTGCGTCACCTTCGCGTCGCGGAAATACCGCTCCACCGGATAGTCGGTAACGTACCCGTATCCGCCGAGGACCTGGATGGCCTCGGTCGTGACGGCCATGGCCGTCTCGCTCGCGAGCAGCTTGCTCATCGAGGCGAACTGCGTGATCGGCTCGCCGCGATCCTTCGCGGCCGCGGCGGCGTACAACAGGGCACGCGCCGCGGTCACCTTCGTCGCCATGTCGGCAAGCTTGAACTGGATTGCCTGGAATTCCTTGATCGGCTTGCCGAACTGCCGGCGTTCCGCCGCGTAGGCCACCGCGACCTCCAGCGCCGCCCGCGCGATCCCGATGGCCTGCGCCGAAATCCCGAGCCGGCCGTGCTCGAGCGATTGCATCGCGTAGATGAATCCGTGCGACGGGTCACCCACGAGGTTGGCGTGGGGGACGCGCATCTCGTCGAAGTGCAGTTGCACCGTGGGCGACGAGCGGAGGCCGAGCTTGTCCTCCTTGCGTCCGACGCGGAATCCCGGCAGGTCGGGCGTGACGATGAAGGTCCCGATGCCCCGCGCGCCCTTGTAGTCGCCGGGTGAATCGGTCCGCGCCAGCGCCAGGATCGCCCCGGCCTCGCTGCCGTTCGTCACCCACGCCTTGGTGCCGGTCAGCACCCAGTGATCGCCATCGCGGACAGCCTTCGCCGAGAGCGACGCGGCGTCGGAGCCCGCTTCCGGTTCCGACAGCGCAAACGCGCCCAGGATCTCGCCGCGCGCCATGCGCGGGAGGAAGCGGGCGCGCTGTTCGTCGGAGCCGTAGCGCAGGATCATCTGCGTCGGCAGCGAGTTGTGCACGCTCATCAGCACGGCGGCGGACGCGTCCACCGCGGCGATCTCCTCCAGGGCCACCAGGTACGTGCACGTGTCCATCCCCAGCCCGTCGTACTCCTCCGGCAGGAGCATGCCAAGGAAGCCAAGCGCCGCGAGCTTCGGGACAACGGCAGGGTCGAACCGCGCGTCGCGATCACGCTCCCCGACCCCCGGCGCCAGCTCATCGCGCGCGAAGTCCCGCGCCGATTGCTGCACGGCGCGCTGTTCTTCAGTCAGCGGAATGAGTGCCCAGGACATGGAACGAGTTGGGAGTTGGGAGTTGAGAGTTGAGAGACGCTGATGCCTGATGCCTGATGCCTGATGCCTGTTGCCTGATGCCTGATGCCTAGTACCTGTAGAACCCCCTGCCGGACTTCCTGCCTAACCAACCCGCATCAACGTACTTCCGGAGCAACGGACACGGCCGGTACTTGTCGTCCCCGATGCCTCGGTGCAGGACCTCCATGATCGCCAGGCACGTATCCAGGCCGATGAGGTCGGCGAGTGCCAGCGGGCCCATGGGATGGTTCATCCCCAGTTTCATCACGGTGTCGATCGATTCCGCCGTGCCGACCCCCTCCATCAGGCAATAGACGGCCTCGTTGATCATCGGCATCAGGACGCGATTGGCCACGAACCCTGGCGCGTCGTTCACCTCGACCGCGGTCTTGCCCAGGGACTTCGCGAGCGACATCACCTTCGCCGTCGTCTCGTCGCTGGTGGCCAGGCCGCGGATCACCTCGACGAGCTGCATGACGGGCACGGGATTCATGAAATGCATCCCGATCACCGATGCCGGGCGCTTTGTCCGCGCGGCGATGGCGGTGATGGGGATCGAGCTGGTATTGGTCGCCAGCACGGCGTCCGGTGACGCGAGCCGGTCGAGGTCCTCGAAGATGCGGAACTTCAGGTCCACCCGTTCCGTGGCCGCCTCGATGATGACGCTGGCGTCCTTCGCCGCCTCGAGCGTCGTCGAGACGGTGATCCGCGCCAGCGCGGCTTCGCGGGCGGCGGCGTCGATCGTCCCCTTCTTCACCTGCCGCTCGAGGTTGCCGGCGATGGTGTCCCGGCCCTTCCCCAGCGCGGCTTCGGCCACGTCGATCATCGTCACGGCAAGCCCGCTCACCGCGGCGACGTGAGCAATCCCGTTGCCCATCTGCCCGGCTCCGACCACCGCGATCCGTTCATTCATGCGTCAGGCTCCGTGCGGCGCACCGGCCGCCGATTGATGATCAATGCCACCGTGGCCAGTCCCAGCGCCGCGAGCACTCCGCCTTCCGGTCCCCAGGCACCGCCTGTCGCCCAGTCCGGCCCGGCATCGACGGTTCGATACCCGGGCGCGGCCATGGTCAGGCCACTGACGGTCGTGTGGAGCACGACCACCAGCACAACGTTCCAGGCGAGGTGCGCCGCCCACGCCGCATACAGGCTTTCCGTGCGCAGGATGACGAGCCCGAAGAACAGACCGGCGAGCATGACGACGCCAACCGCGCCGGGCGATGCACCCGCATTCAGGAAGTGCATCGCACCAAAGGCCAGGCTCGTCGCCAGCACGGCGCCAACGGCGCCCCACCGTTCGCGCAGTACCTGGAACGCGTAGCCACGCACGAGCAGTTCCTCCCACAACGCCGCCGGCACCAGGACCGTGAGCGCCCCGAGAGCAGCCCCGAGCCATGACCCGCCTGGCGAGGACTCGATCCTGAGCCAACCGACCGCGATCAACGCCAGCGACGGCACACCGATCGCAGCAGCGCCAAGCACCGCGGCCGGCACGACCCGGCGGGGATCCAGCGCGTCGGGGCCGAGCCCGACGAAGCGCCAGCCGCGCGCGTCGACGACTCGAAACGTCCACGCGTGCCCGATGAGCAGGCCGCCGGCGAGCACCAGGACGAACGCGGCAGCTCGCGCCTCGACCGGGATCCACGGCGACACCAGCGATTGCACCGCGCGCAGGCCCAGCACGCCCGCCGTGGTGGCGAGGACAAAGACCGCCAGTCGCCACGGCGGCGACACCTGCGGCGCGGTCCCGGGAGCGGCGTTCAGGAGTCAGGGGCCGGGGTCCGTCGCGTCGCCGCGATCTCGTTCAGAGTCGCGTGACGCTGAGGGCCACGGCATCGCCGCCGCCGAGGCACAGGGTGGCGAGGCCGCGACGCTTGTCGCGATCCGCCAGGGCGTGCAGCAGGGTCACCAGCACGCGCGCGCCGCTGGCGCCGATCGGGTGACCGAGCGCAATCGCGCCACCATTCACGTTCACGCGGTCCCAGTCCCAGCCCAGCCCTTCGCCGTCGGCGATCGCCTGCGACGCAAACGCCTCGTTCGCCTCGATCAGGTCGTAGTCGCCGATCCTGGTGCCCTCCTTCTCCAGGAGGTTCCCCACGGCGCGGATCGGCGCAAAGAACAACTCGCGCGGCTCCACCGCACCGGTCGCGTACGCATCGATCCGCGCCAGCGGCGTGAGGCCCTGCTGGCTCGCAAACGCCTCCGACACGACCACCAGGGCCGCCGCTCCGTCGTTGAGCGTGCTCGCGTTGCCCGCCGTGACCGTCAGGTCCGCTTCGCCCTTCGCGCCAAACGCCGGCCGGAGCGCTGACAGCGACTCGACCGTCGTGTCCCGCCGCGGTCCCTCATCGGCGTCGACGACTGTCGGTCCCTTCTTTCCCGGGATCTCCACCGGCTCGATCTCGGAACGGAACTTCCCGGCATCCTGCGCCGCGATGGCGCGTCGGTGCGACTCGGCCGCAAACTCGTCCTGTCGCTGCCGCGACACGTGCGCCTTCTTCGCCGTGTACTCCGCGTGGCCGCCCATGTGGACGTTGCAGGTCGGACACCACAGGCCATCCCGGATCATCCCGTCGACGATCGTCTGGTCGCCGAGCTTGATGCCGCCGCGGTAGCCGTAGAGATAGTGCGGCGCGCTGGACATGGACTCCATTCCCCCGGCGACCACGGCATCGGCGTCACCCGCCCGGATGGCCTGGGCGGCGAGCATCACGGCCTTGAGCCCCGATCCGCACACCTTGTTCACCGTGAGAGCAGAAATCGACGGCGACAATCCCGCCACCAGCATGGCCTGCCGCGCCGGCGCCTGGCCCACGCCACCCTGCAGGACGTTGCCCATGATCACTTCGCGGATCCGGTCGGATGGCACGCCGCTGCGCCGGACGGCTGCCCGGATGGCGATGGCCCCGAGTTGCGGGGCGGAGAGGGACGACAGGCCGCCAAGGTAGCGGCCAATCGGGGTACGCGCGGCACCCACGATGACCGGGACTTTCGTTTTATCCATCGGAGTTCGGGCTGGGACCGGCAGGCCCGGAACGGGACGCCGGGACGGCCGCCGCGCGGGGTGCGCAGCGTGTACCGCCCATCGGGCGGCGACGGGCGAAAGCTAGCGCGACGTGGAGGAGCGTTGCAGTCCGCGAAGTGCCGTCAGGCAGCCCACCGCGCGCGACTGGTGGCCACCGCGACCTCGAACTCCGCGAACAGGGCCGGGTCGAAGTGCGTGCGGATGTTGCGGCGCATGATGTCCATCGCTTCCTCGTGCGGAAAGCCGGGCTTGTAGCTCCGGTCCGTGGCCAGCGCATCGTAGACGTCCGCCAGCCCGAGGATGCGCGCGGACACGGGGATCGATTCACCGGCCAGCCCATGCGGATACCCCGATCCGTCCCACTTCTCGTGGTGGGACAGCACGATCGGCAGGACGTCCTCGGGAAAGTCGATCCCCCGCAGCAGCTCGACCCCCGCTTCGGGGTGCGAACGCATCATCGCCCACTCCTCACTCGTCAGGCGGTCCGGCTTGTTCAGGATCTCCGGGGGTATGTCGATCTTGCCCACGTCGTGGAGGAGTGCGCCCACCCGGAACCAGAAGAGCCGCCGGTCATCCCAGCCGAGCTGGCGCGCGATGGCGCAGCCCAGGTCCGCCACGCGCACGCAATGGCCCTGGGTGTAGGCGTCCTTGGACTCGATCGACTCGCCCCACTGCCGGACCACGTCGAGGAACGTGCCCTCGACGCGCATGTTGCGCCGGTCGATGTCGCGCAGGTCGTGCTGGGCCCGCAGCCGCGCGAAGAGCTGGTGGGCGCGGTTCAGGTTCTGGACCGTCTCGCGGAACCGCCCCTGCCGGGTGAGCAATTCCGACCGTTCGCGGGCAACCTCCGCCTGCAGCAGCACGTTCTGGCGCGCGAGGGCGATGGCGTCGGCGCGATCGAAGTGGAGGCTCGCGCCCTCGTGGTCCCCCGTCTCGCGGGCGATGACGCCGAGGTGCTTGAGCAACTCGGCCTCGCCGCGCTCATCCCCGATGTCGCGCGCGCGCCGGAGGGACGAGGTGCAGACGGACCGCGCGCGATCGTAGTCCTCGCGGGCGATCGACAACTCGGCCAGGTTGACGTCGATCAGCACGCGCGTCACCACGTCGCCGGCGTCGTCCGACGCCGCGATGGCCTGCTGGAATGCGCGTTCGGCCTCGCGCCACTGCCCGAGGTCCGTGTGCACCATCCCGATGTTGTTCAACACGCCACATTGCTGGGCGAGCTGACCAAGGGCTCGATAGGCATCGAGGCTGGCCCGGTAGTGCACCAGCGCCTGCGAGAACTCGCCGCGCACGGTGGCAATGATGCCGCGATTCTGAGCGACCATCGCCACGAGGCGCCGATCGTCGGCGCGCTCGGCACACAGCTGCGCCGAGAGGTAGAGACGCTCCGCCTCGTCCAGGTCCCCCTGCTGCCATTCGAGGACGGCGCGCACGTTGCGCGCAGCCCCCAGCGCCTCGAACGCCGAATTCGCCTCGGCGACGAACTCCGCGGCCTCGAGACAGTCCAGCGCCGCGTCCGAATGGCCATCCAGCTGGTACGTCCGTGCCGCCCCGAGGAGGGCGGCACAGCAACGCCCGGGTGTCAGGGTTTCTGGCGAGGCCCAGAGGACCTGCTCGAACAGCTGGCGAGCGATGGCCCGGTGTCCCTCCCGTTCCGCCCTGGTCGCACGGTCGAGCAACGCTCCCGCGTCACCGGAGCGCGGTGGCGCGACATCGAGCGGATTCACCTCGAAGAGGGGGATTGCCATTTCCGGCCTGGTTCGGGAGCCGGAGAGCGACGACTCGGCGCGGTCCGTCGTTTCGGGGCCCATGACAAAGCGGGGCACCGTCTTCCGGTGCCCCGCTATTGGATGAGTCCGTCCGGGCCGGCTTACCAGGCCACGACGTATCCCGAGAAGTGCTCGATCCGCCAGTTGAATTCCCGCGTCAGCGGAATGGTGAGGCCCTCGATGACCTCGGCGAGGAGCGCCGTCTCACCGCGCTGGTCGAGATGCGACTTCTCCAGGAAGTAGCCGGCGACCAGCGGCTTGAGCGAAAGCGGGCGCCAGGTCGTGACCGAGAGGTCCTGGCTGGCGCGGAGCGCCACCTTGAAGGCGATGCCGTGGGGGCCGAACTCGTAGGCGACGAGCTTTCCCTTGAGTGCGGTGACGGTGAACCGGGTGGGCGACTTGACCGCGCCCCTCGGAACCGTGAGCTCGAAGCCGGCAGCCGGGATCTCGAGGCGTCCACCTTCGCGGCCGATCGTCGCCGAGACGGTGATGTCGCGGGCGAGCGGCGTCCGGCGCGTGAGCGCGTCCTTGCTGACCAGGCCCCCGAGCAGGTCGGTGACCAGGCCCGTAGACGGCTGGTCGGCGACCTTGGGTGCGGTGGGCGCCTCGATGGAGCAACCCGCAACGCCGATCGATGCGAGGACGAGGAGGAAGGATCGCCAGATCTTGAGGTGCTTCATCGTTGGTGGCCCGCGGTGAGGGATTCGGTGCGTCTGCCGCAACCGGTGGAGGTGGTGCCCGACGGCGACCCGGTTTGGCAATGCGCGTGCCAGCACGGTCCGGGTCCGTCGATGTGACGGCGCGGCTTGCACTTGCCATGGCAGGCCGAGGGTGCGGGCCCGCCGCGCCGGCGCCACTCGTCAGGCGTGCGCTGCGTCACAGGTGTGGCGACCGTTCCACGTGACACCCGGTTCGCGGAAGGTCACAGGCATCACTCGTCAGGCACGCGCGTCGTTAGGCGTGACGAAACCGGTCGTCCGCGTGACGATCGGGCGCGCTGCGTGATGGAAACGCACGCCGGCGTGACGGCGAGCGTCGCCCGCGTGACGATCGTGGTCGCTGGCGTGACAAGACGGCCGGCGGGGTCGACCTACAGCCGCGGGTCGACCACCTTGCCGAGGAAGAGGACGGTCCCCGTCAGGCGTTCGCGGATGGCGAAGACGAACGGCCGGTCGACCCGCACGATGGCGGGAGGTGGGGAGGGCTGGCTGATGAGTCCCGTTGCGATTACCGTGACCGCGGCTGCTCTCGTCCCTTCCTCGTCGACGTCCACGACTGCGTCCTGCTTCACGTATGTGACAAAGAGGTCCCTGGCGTACTGCGCGGACAGGGGGGCGAAGTCGGACCCCGGCTCGAAGACCTCCTGAATTCCGAGCCGTCGGAGCGGCTGCTGCAGCGTATCGGACCAAACCAGCTTGAACTTCGGGAGGTGCACTTCCCCAACGTGGTCGACGAACCCGTTGATCCCCTCACTCACGAACCTGTCCGCTGTGAGCGCCTCGACCCACTCATCAAACGCGATGGCGGGCGGCGGGATGAGCACGGTCATCACGAACGCATCGCCACCATAGGGCACCTCGATCGTCTGCGTGCCCTCGCGCGACATGTGGTAGCGTCCTGGTCCCTTTCTGACCATGGTCGGCACGTTCACCGGGCTTCCACTCCGCACATGGAATGGCGCGGGCCGGGCCGCCTCAAACTGCCCGTTCCAGGTCCCCTTGAAGAAGACCGTGTTGGCGAGCATCACCTTCGCACCAATCGTCGACTCGATCACGCGCTCGACCAGGCCATTCGTCTCGCGGCGGGCCCAAGCGTTGATGGTATCGACCGATTCTGGAGTTCCCATGATCAACCCGTCGCTCGTGGCGGCGAAATACTCCCGCAGGTTCGACAGAAAACGCCGTTCGACGGACGGCCCGAACGAGCGGTGGTACCACAGCGCATTCGACAGCCCAATGTTGACAGCTGGGTCCAGGCCCTTCAGCAGCCCGACGAGGTCGCGATAAGCGACATTGATCTCATCTTGCGACCGACTGCCGAAGCCCAAGGCCTGACGCAGCTCGGCGAACGTCGTGGTCCCGGTGCCGTTCATGAGCATGCCGAGCGCGATGGTAGCGCTCAACGGCGAGATCACCACGTTCTTGTCGCGCCAGCCGCGATTGACCTCGCGTAGCAGGTTGAAGGCGAAAGGTCCTGAGCCCGCGACGATCGCCTGTTCTGCTTCCGACAGGGCGCGCGGCAGGCTGGTGATCGCTGCAGGAGCGTCCGAGTTGGGTGCGGCAGGATCGGCACAGGCCGCACCTGCCAGGATGGCTGCACAAAATATCGATTGCGTCTTACGCATTCGTACCTCCCATAGACCTGCGCTTCGGGCTCGCTAGCACGCGTACTGACCGCACCAGCTGACAGTGATGCTCGCGAGAGCATAATTGCCAAACGCATCCCAGACGAGCACTTCCAGCAAACCACCGGTGTTGGGCGTGGCAGTAATCGAACTCTGACTCCCCGTTACGGCGCCGCCGAATCCCGCCCAGTAATACCAGAATGGTCCATCCGAACCACTAGGCACTACTTCCCACGTCTGTTGTGCTCCCTGCCAGGTCGTCGTTGGACCGTCGATCGTAGCCGACATACCAAATGATGAACCCGGACTCCCCGCTGGTCTTGGCGACAAGTACCTGCTGAGGTGCGTCTCAATGGCACCCCATTCACTGAACAACCAGCGGCAGTTCGCGATACAGTACCGCACGTTGAAGTCGCTACCATCCGGGTTACTGAACGTGATGCCGCTGGGATCCAGTGCGCCGTTTACTATGCCGATTGCATACGGTGGATTCCCTTGCACGTCCGACGGATAGAACACCGGGGACCCGCTATCTCCGTCCCCAGCACTGGCGTCGCGTACTTCGTGAAAGCAGAGGAACGCATAATAGGCAATGAACTCGTTCTTGCATGTGTTGCTCACCCAGCCGCCGGTCACGCCGGTGGTTCGCCCGACCTTGTACACGGTGTCGCCTGATGCCACCCAGGGTACCGGTTCAATGTTCGCCCAATACCCGACGCCGTCAGGAATCGTACGTGGCGACCGGGTGTTGGTGCTGACGTGGTCGTTCCATTCTTCGGTCGCCCGGATCCTCATCACAAACGTACTCGATGTCGAGTCGTTCGCCTGTACAAACGCGACGTCCGCTCGCGTACACCACAGTTTGCTTTGACAAGCTGTTTCCGTCAGATCCCATGGCGGATTGAGCGTGACTTCCCCGACAACATCATTGCCGGTGACTGTGCTCTGATAGACGTCGTCACCAGTGACGCCATCGCCATTGGTTCCCACGTCGCAGTGCGACGCCGTCAGCCAACCTTTCAGGTCATAATTGAGGACGCGTACTGGGAAGCCAATGGTACAGAGACCGCTGTCGACGCCATTGCTCACAAACATCTGGCTGCCGCCGTAAACAGGGCGCGACCGGTCGCGAAGATCACCGCTCAGGAGTCGCATTCCGGACGAACCGCGTATTTCCACCGCGTCCACGGAAACACCGAGCTGAGCCAGGGTGCTCAGAATGAGATCTTCGCCGGCGCGTCCACCGGAGTGCTCTATTTCAACCCGATTGATCGCCTCATTGGCGTCCACGGACATGTATCCTTCCAATCGCAGTTCCCGGGAAATCAGCTCCTGCCATGCCACGAGCTCCGAGAACCGATACTTGCCTTGCCTCACCATGATCCCACCCGGAGCCTCGAGTCGAGCGCGAACTGCGGGCCGCAGACGCAGTGCGCGGCTCATGCCTCTTAACACGACCAACGCCTGGTCCTGGTTAGCAGTTGGTGTGAGATAGACCGTGGGCCTCCCGGTCAGGCGATCGACGAAGATGCCACCCAAGCCGGGAATCCGAGCCTCCATCCGAAGGATCTCGTCCTCGAATCCCCGGACTGTCCTTCCCCGAACAGCCGCTACCAGTTGCGCGTTCGCCCCCTCGTGCAAGCCGCTACCAAGACGACGGGTAGTCTGTTCCCGGGGGGGGCCTGCGGGCTCCGGATGGCACGCCGTGACGAGAAAGCACAGCGCCGACAGTAGCTTCCGCTTCATGTCTGAGGGCCTCGTTAGGTGTTTCTGCCCCTTCAGCTGTGGCTGAGATCGACATCAGGATACGGACAATTTGACCTGTCCGCAACCTTGAGGCGTTACCTCAGGCTAGGCGTTTGCCAAAAAGGTCCTCATTGACCCAAATGGTGACGGCCACAGTCATACCGAGTGTGAGGTTCACCCTAACGCCTGGCGTATCGGCACGCTGAATACGCGCGATCGGGTGTCGAAGCGACGTGCCGAACGCGAAGGAGGCCGCTGACCCTCTAGCGACGTCTTGGACCCGTCACTTTGGCGCGGTGCGGTACTCAACCCCTGTGGTGTTCGATATAGCATGCCTACTCATCGGTCTTCCATACTGACGGATGGTGCCCGGACTCGGCGCACTGTCGGCGCTGCATTCTCGAAGGCTGGTGCCGGGCCGGACACGGCGCGAACCAAGGCCAGTCACTGTCGACCGGCATTGAGGCACACACCTCGTTCCGGCCCGCTCGAAAGCATCGGTCAACCATGTCGACGAAGCATGAGCAAGAACAAAGGGCATTGCAGCGCGCAGCGGCTGCAATGCCCGTGTTCTGACGTTCTCGAGTCCCGCAGCGCGCTATTGCGGCGGGTACACCGCGAACGCCTCGACTTCCACGAGCCAATCCGCGCTCACCAGCGCCAGCACGCCCACCGTGGACCGGGCGGGCTTCACCGGGTTCGTCGCGGTGTTGAAGAACTGGCCATAGGCCTCGTTCCACCCCTGCGTGTCGATGACCCCGCCCTTCTCCTTGTCCGGCACCAGGTACGCCCGGAGGTACACCACATCCTTCATCCCCAGGCCCTGCTCCTTGAGCCGGGCCTCGATGGCCGTGAGGACGCTCACGGCCTGCGTCTTCGTGTCACCATAACGAGCGCGTGATCCCGCCGGTGCGCTCGCGTCGGCGACACCCGGCACGGTCCCCGACGTCCAGACCACGGCGGCGTTCGCCGGGATGGCGACGGTGTTGGAGATGTTCCCGCGCCCGCCAGTGAAGGTCACCTTGCTCGGCGGACCGCCCTGCGCGCCGGCCGAGGCCGAAAGGGTGGCGACCAGGGCGGCCGCAACGGCGGACTGCCCGGCACGACGGAACGATTCGCGGAAGCTCGGCAACGACATCTCTCGGCCCTCGGGGCGAAGAACGGTGGCGTTGGCGCCCGGCATCCTGCCCGGCGCCCGCGCAGGGGTGGTCCCGCGCGAGGGCCAAAGTTGCCGTCAGCGCACGCGCAGCGCCAGCCGGTGCGCCCCGCCACCGACCCAGTCCTCGTATGCGTACTCCAGGCTGAACCGGTCGAGCGAGGCGGAGCCCCCGAACGACAGCGGCTGTTGCGCACGCAGCTCCGGACGCCGGATCCCGGCGCGGACCTGGAAGTTGTAACCGTCGAGGGGCACGTAGCCGACCTCCAGGCCGGCGGCGGGCAGCAGCAGCCCGTCAGGGAGCACTGCCGCCCCGGCGGTGCCGCTCAGGTCGAACGGTCCGGCGGTGTAACCATACGCGGCGAGACCGGCCGAGATCCTGAGCGGCAGTTGCGCGCTGGACGCCGGGAAGTGGATGCCGGCACCGATGTTCTGCACGGCGAGGCCGGCAGTCATGCGCGACAGGTCCTTGGCGAGGCCCAGGTCGAGTGACGGCGCGCCGTCCTGCAGGGCGCCCTGCCGTTGTTCCACGTACTTCGCGGCCGCGCCAACGCGGATGCCGCGCCAGGTGGTTGCCAGGGCGAACGTCCCGACGGCGCTGGACGCCGGCTGGTGCCCGCCGAGGTGCAGCGCGTAGCTCCAGTATGGAAGGCGGTCGCCCGGAGCGTGGGCATCGAGGTACTGCGCGCCCACGGCCACGGCAAAGGAGCCTAACGATGATGCCGAGGCGAGGGACAGGAGCGTGGCGGCCTCGTAGCGGGCGCCGCCCACGACGGTGCCGCTGGCCACGCCGATCATCGCCGGGTTGCTGAAGATCGCCTCGATGTCCCGGGCGGCCGTCGTGGCTCCAAGAACCGCGGCGCGCGGCGTCGCAGGCAACTGGAGCACGACCGGGGCGTACCGGTCCGCCTGCGCCCGAACGACTCCGCCTGGCATCGCCAGGGCCGCGAGGACGACCGCGACCTTCGTGGATCGGCGCGTCATCGGTTGCCCCCAGTGGCGATGAGGAAGTCAGGACTGAGGCGGGAGAACCCGATGTTGTCGACGACGAGCGAGCCCGCGGGCGTCCGGTCGAAGACGAACCGGACTTTCGCCACGCGGTCGAGGTCGAGCGACGGCGCCACGCGTTGCCAGTCCACGAACGGGATGACGTAGGTCTGCAGGACGATCTCCGAGAGGCTGCCAAAGCGCTGTCGGTCGCGCCCATTGCGGATATAGATGTAGGACTCGATCGGCCGCCGGACGGGGCCGTAGGCACTCACGGGCACCCGGGCCGTGGTCCCGGCGGCGTCGACGATCTCGACACTCAGGTCGAACACGGTCGTATCCGGGCCGCTGGGCCGGCGCGGAGGGGGAGGTCGGCGCGCCGGGGTGGCCCGGCGTGCCGTGCTGTCGCGGCGGGCGGTGGTATCGCGCGCCGGCTGGCGAGGCCCGGGCTTCGCGTCGGTGGGGGCGAGGCTGAACGCGAACGCGCTGGAACGGTCCACCCGCCACGCGAGGCGCAGGGAGTCGGACAGGACCACTTCGTAGGCTGCCGGCCGGCCCATCTTCGTCGTGTCGTCGCCTGCGATGCGGTTGTTCCAGCCGATCCACGCCGCGTTATGGAACTGGGTGCTGTTGCGCGTGCGGAAGGGAACGAGCGCCTCCTTCCACGTTGCCAGGGAGTCGCCCAGCAGCGTGATGCCGGGAACGCTGCCCGACGTGACGTCGACGTCATCCTCGAAGTCTGCCGCGGCCTGGAAGGTGCTCTCCTGGAAACGGGTGGTGTACATCGTCTTCGGCAACCAGCCACCCGCGACCCGGTGGTCCCGGAAGAGCGGCAGGTACTCCCGCTTCTGGTGCAGCGTCGCCTCGAGGAACGCCGTGATGGTCACCTCGGCGAACTTGCGTTGCGCCTCGGGCGGCAGCAGGCCGCGCAGGTCGAGGAACCGCGCGCTCCGTGGTCCGTTGTCCTTGTTCCCCCAGACCGAGTTCCACTGGCCGTGGTTGGCGCGGTACACGTAGATCGCCGACTTGAACCAGTCGCCGCCGTCGGTGAACTTCACGCGCTCGAACTGCGGCAGGCCGCTGAAGGTCGAGACGTCGCCGTCGTGGGACCCGTGAATGAGGAAGTAGTTGACGTTGGTGACGGGTGTCGGCTTGTCCGACGGGCGGTACTGCCCATCGACGGGCGCGATGGCGACGAGCGACCGGATGTTGAACCCGAAGTCGAACTTCACCGTCGCATCGTCGGGATAATGGGTCAGCCGGTTGAACGCCGACGCGACCGCCACCGCCTCGCCGCCACGCGAATGCCCCATCAGCGCGATGCGGTTCATGTCCACCTTTCCCTGCAGCGGCGATCCCGTCGAGTCATTGAAGCGCCGCCATTGCTTCAGGTGCTGCAACAGCATCCACCCGCGGGCGTCGTTTTCGCGGCTGATCCCGCCGTTGAGGAAGTTCTCGTCCACCGAGGCCATGATGAACCCGCGCGAAGCGAGCAGCTCGCCGAGGTAGCCGTATCCCGGGTCGGAGAAGTCCTTCATGTTGTGGTTTCCGTGGACGATCAGCACCAGCGGAAACGGGCCGGCGCCATCCGGATACCACACGCGCCCATTGATGGGCATCCTGTTGAAGCCGAAGCCCCAGTACTTCGTACGGTCGCGGCCGGCCTGTCCCGGGACGTCGGCCAGCTTGCTCCCGTCGACGGTCCCGGTCTTGAGGGTCACGGAGTCACGGAAGACCGCGCGCTGCTTGTCGGTCCCGCTTCCGTAATACAGCGTCCGCACCGCATGCGTCCCACGCACTGAGGGGTCCGGCGCCGTGATGAGGTGCCGCGCAAGGACAACCGGCGAGTCGTCCTTCGCCAGCTTCAGGGGCGCTACGCAGGCCGAGGCGAGGGGAATCGCAAGCAGGAAGAATCGCTTCATCTGGACTCGGGGGCGCAGAGCGCAGAGCGCAGAGCGCGAAGAGGTTGGATTCGAATGGAGGTTTCGCGGAGCCGCTGAATGCTAAGCGCTGGACGCGACGCGCAAAGCGTCAAGGGGCAGAAGGCCCCAAGACCGTGATCAAGTGTGAAGGACCCCTATGCGCTCTGCACTCTGCACTCTGCACTCTGCACTCTGCACTCATCCCCGGGTCAACGCCCGACTCGCGATCTCCCCCTTCACACGCTCGATGAAGTCTGCCACCGGGACGATGTCCTGCTTCTTCCCTTCCCCGCGCGCGCGAACCGCCAGCGTGCCCGCCTCCGCCTCGCGCCGCCCCACCACCGCCATGTACGGCACCTTCATCATCTCCGCTTCACGGATGCGGTAGTTGAGCGTGTCGTGCGTGTCGAGCACGGCGCGGATGCCCGCGGCCTTCATCCGTTCGACGATCTCGCCGGCCTGTGGCGCCAGGTCGTCCGAGATCGGCAGCACGCGCACCTGCTCCGGGGCCAGCCACACCGGGAACGCCCCGGCGAAGTGCTCGATGAGGATCGCGATGAACCGCTCGAGCGACCCGCTCACCGCGCGGTGGATGACCACCGGCCGGTGCATCGTGTTGTCCTCGCCCACATACTGCAGGTCGAAGCGCTCGGGCGCGTTGTAGTCCAGCTGGATCGTCCCCAGTTGCCAGGCACGGCCCAGTGAGTCGGTCACGTCGAAGTCGATCTTGGGCCCGTAGAACGCCCCGTCGCCGGCCTTCAGCTCGTACGGCTGGCCCGTCGCCTCGAGCGCCTGCCGCAACGCGTCCTCGGCGCTGTCCCACATCTCGTCCGTGCCGATGCGCACCTCGGGACGCGTCGCGAACCGCAGCGACGGCTTGAGCCCGAACGCCCGGTAGTACGACATGATGAAGTCCGTCAGGAAGCGGACCTCTTCCGTGATCTGCGACGGCGCCAGGAAGACGTGGCAGTCGTCCTGCGAGAACTGCCTGACGCGGGTCAGCCCGGACAGCGCGCCCGTCACTTCGTTGCGGTGCAGCACGTCGAACGTGACCAGGCGCCGCGGCAACTCCCGGTACGAGTGCTTCTTCGAGAGGTACAGCACGTAGTGCGACGGGCAGTTCATCGGCTTCAGCGAGACGTCCTGTTCCCCGGTCTCGTTGTTGTGCACCAGGAACATGTTCTCGCGGTACTTCCCCCAGTGCCCCGATTGCTCCCAGAGCACCTTGCTGTACAGCAGCGGGGTCCGGACCTCGATGAACCGGTCGCGCTGCAGGTCCCGGATGAACGAGACCAGCTCGTTGTAGACGATCGTCCCGCGCTCGGTCCAGAACGGCGCACCCGGCGAGACCTGGTGGAAGAAGAACAGGTCGAGCGCCTTGCCCAGCACGCGATGGTCACGGCGCTTTGCCTCCTCGATCCGGTGCAGGTACCCGTCGAGGTCCTCCTTCGACCACCATGCCGTCGCGTAGATGCGCTGCAGCATCGGCCGGCGTTCGTCGCCGCGCCAATACGCCCCCGCCGTGTTCAGGAGCTTGAAGTGCTTCAGGTACGACGTGTCGGGCACGTGCGGGCCGCGACACAGGTCGATGAACGGGCCGTCCGTGTAGGTCGAGATGATCTCGTCCGGCCCCAGGTCCTCGATCCGCTCGAGCTTGAGCGGGTCATCGGCGAACCGCCGCCGCGCCTCGTCGCGATCGACTTCCTCGCGGACGAACGGGTACTTCTCGGCGGCGACCTTCAGCATCTCCGCCTCGAACGCCGCCAGGTCCTCGGGCGTGAAGGGACGCTCGACCGCGAAGTCGTAATAGAAGCCGTCCTCGATGGCGGGACCGAATCCGATGTGCGCGTCGGGCCGCAGCCGGCGCACGGCCGTGGCCAGGACGTGCGCGCCGGAATGCCGCAGCACGGCCAGTGAGTCCGGGTCCTTCTGCGTGAGGACGCGGAACCTCGCGCTTCGCCGCAGCGGCGTCATCAGGTCCAGCACGGTGTCGTCGATCTTCACCGCGATGGCGTCGCGCAGGAGGCGCGGTCCGATCGAGCCCACCACATCGCGCGCCAGCGTGCCCGGCGGCACACGGCGCTCGGATCCATCCGGCAGCGTGAGCGTAATCTCTTGGGCGGTCGGCATCGGGTTCAGGGGAGCGTGTCGAGGAGTGGCGTCAGGCGTGGACCGTACGTCAGGGCCGCCGCGACGCCGGCGACGAGCACGACCGCGAGGATCGTCCAGACGAGAAAACGGCCAGCGCGCGATGGGGCGGCCCGGCCGTCGTCAGTTCGCAATTCCACGATGCGCAAGTTATCGTACCACAGGACCCTACGCCACCGGAGCGGCATGCGCCGACGTCACGTGCAAACCGTGCAGGACGACGAACGACCAACCCTCCTGCTCATGGCGGCGGGCGCCGTCGCCGGGGCAGCCGCAGGCCTCTACCTGGGCCGTCGGTATCGCACGATGGACGCGTTCCTGGAAGACATGCGCGGTCACTACGACACCCTGCGGGCGGCCTGGCTCGAAGGCGATGAGATCGAGGACAGCCGGCGCAGGAGAGTCTCCGTCCTGGCCGACGACAGCGCCGAGGATGAGCTCGAGGAGGAGTTCGAGGACGAGCTCGATGACGAACTCGATGACGAGGACGATCTCGACGACGAAGACGAAGACGACCTCGACGACCTCGATGACCTCGACGAGGAGGACGATGAACTCGAGGCCTCCGACGACCTCGACGCCGACGACCTCGACGACGATCTCGATCCGGACGACATCGATGAACTCGAGGACGACCTGTCGGCGGTCGTCCGGACGAATGGCGCCGCGCAGCCGACCCGCGGTGCCGAGGCCGTGGCGCGCCAACTCGAGCAACGGGTGCTCGGCGCCCTCAAGGATGAGCCGGTCCTTGGCGAGCGGCCCATCGAGATTGCGGTCGTCGGCGATGGTGTCGTGGAACTGACCGGTTCCGTATACGCGATCGATGAGGTATCCCGGGCGGCGGCGCTCGCGCGGCGGGTGCCCGGCGTGAACATGGTGCTGAACCGCATCGAGGTCCGGATGGGCGGGCACCTCGACACCGCCAGCATCCCGCGCGATCCCTCCGCGCCGGACCGGGAAGCGCCCCAGGGCTGACTGCAATGGGGTCTGACCCCATTGCCCATCCACTGCCCAATGGGGTCTGACCCCATTGCTGGCCGCCGAAACCGGGCCTGACCTTGCCGCCCTGCCGGATCGCCGGGCCGGCAACGCGCTATTTTCCGGGTTCATGCCACATACGAACGACTTACCGTCGCAGTACGAGCCATCCTCGGTCGAGGGGCCCGCCTACGCGCGCTGGCTCGCCGAGGGCCTCTTCACCGCGCGCGCGAACCGCTCGAGCCGGTCGGGAGGCAGCAGGCCGCCGTACGTCATCGTGATGCCGCCACCGAACGTGACGGCGGTGCTCCATGTCGGCCATGGCCTGAACAACACCGTCCAGGACGTCGTCATCCGCTGGCGGCGGATGTGCGGCGACGAGGCGCTCTGGCTGCCGGGCACCGACCATGCCGGCATCGCGACGCAGAACGTGGTCGAGAAGCTCGTGCTGAAGGAAGGCAAGACGCGCCACGACCTCGGGCGCGCGGCGTTCGTGCGTCGCACCGAGCAGTTCGTCGCCGAGACCGGTGGCGTGATCCTGGAACAGCTCAGGGCGATCGGGGCATCGGCCGACTGGTCGCGGACCGCCTACACGCTGTCGCCGGGGCTCTCGCGCGCCGTCCGCGAGGCGTTCGTGCGACTGTTCGAGCGCGGCCTCATCTACCGCGGCCACCGCGTCATCCACTGGTGCCCGCGCTGCCTGACGTCGCTCTCCGACGAGGAGGCCGAACACCACGAGTCCGACGGGAAGCTCTATCACATCGCGTATCCCATCACGTCGGTGAACGCCCGGGACGAGGCCCGGCAGATCGTGGTGGCGACGACGCGTCCGGAGACGATGCTGGCCGACGTGGCCGTGGCGGTGAACCCGGGCGACGAGCGGTACGCCGAGCTGGTGGGGCGCACCGTGCGCCTGCCGCTGGCGAACGTCGAGATCCCGATCATCGCCGACGAGTACTCGGATCCCGCGTTCGGCACGGGTGCGGTGAAGATCACGCCGGCCCACGACGCGAACGACTTCGACGTCGCCCAGCGCCACCAGCTGGCCATGCCGGTGGTCATCGACGAGGCGGGCGTGGTGCGCGAAGTGCTCGATGCCGGCGGTCGCGTCCCCGACAGCCTGCGGGGCCTCGACCGGATGGAGGCGCGCGAACGCATTGTCGCGCTCCTGAAGGAGGGCGGCTTCCTGGTGAAGGTGGCGCCGCACCGCCATTCGATCCGCCGCTGCTACCGGTGCGACACCGTCGTGGAGCCGCGGCTCTCCGAGCAGTGGTTCGTGCGGATGAAGCCGCTCGCGGAGCCGGCGCTCAGGGCCGTGCGGGACGGCACGATCCGCATCCTCCCGGAACGCTGGGAGGCCGTCTACATCAACTGGCTCGAGGGCATCCGCGACTGGAACATCTCGCGGCAACTCTGGTGGGGCCACCGCATCCCCGTCTGGTACTGCGACGGCTGCGGCCGCGTCAGCGCCAGTCGCGAGGACCTGGAGCGGTGCCCGTCCTGCTCCGGGCCGGTGCGGCAGGACGAGGACGTCCTCGACACGTGGTTCTCGTCGGGCCTCTGGCCGTTCTCCACGTTAGGCTGGCCGGAGGACACCGAGGACCTGCGCGCGTTCTACCCGACCGACACGCTGATCACGGCGCCGGAGATCCTCTTCTTCTGGGTCGCCCGGATGATCATGACCGGCTACGCCTTCCTCGGGGAACCGCCCTTCCGCACGGTGTACCTGCACGGCACGGTGCGCGACACGAACCACCTGAAGATGTCGAAGTCGCTGGGGAACGGGATCGACCCCCTCGACGTCGTGCGCGCGTACGGGGCCGACGCCCTGCGGTACACGGTGATCGCCGGCATGGGCCTCGGCGCCGACACCATCCTCGACCCGAACGACCTGGAACGCTCGTTCGCCCCGGGACGCAACTTCGTCACCAAGCTCTGGAACATCGGGCGCTTCCTCCTGACCAACGTCGGGTCCGACCCGGTGCCCGCGCTCGACGACATCGCGCCGCAGCGTCTGACGAGGGCCGATCGCTGGGTCCTCGGCCGGCTCAACGACGCGATCGCCGCCTGCGACCAGGCCCTGGGACCCGCCCGCCCGACCGGCGCGACCTGGACGGACAGCCAGCGCTTCGCCGGCCTGCGGCTGAACGAGTATATCGAGGCGGCGCGCGGCTTCACCTGGAACGAGCTCGCCGACTGGTACCTCGAATCCGTCAAGGCCCGCCTCGCCGTTCCCGGCGACGATCGTGAGGTGGCGCGCGCGGTCCTCGTGCATGCGTTCGACCAGGTGCTCCGGCTGCTGCAGCCGATCGTGCCGTTCGTGACCGATGCACTCTGGCAACGGCTGCCCCGCGACGAAGGGTCGGCCCTCGCCGTCGCGGCCTGGCCGACGGTCCGCGCCATCGGCGGCGAGGACGCGGAGTTCGGGCTCGTCATCGACGCCGTCAACGCCATCCGTCGCCTGCGCGCCGACTACTCGATCACGCCGGGCAAGACGGTGGGCGCGGTGCTCGTTCCCTCCGGCGCGTCACGGGACGTGCTGGCAACCGAAGCGGCGCTGATCGGCCGCCTGGCGCGCGCCGAGGTGACCGTGACCTCCGCGGCACCGTCCGGGGATGCCGCGCACGCCGTCCTCGGCGACGGCACACAAGTCGTGCTCCCGCTGGCGGGGATGGTTGACCTCGAAAAGGAGTGCGCGCGGCTGCGCACCGAGCTGGCGTCGCTCGAGAAGCAGCTCGCGGCCCTCCGCGCGCGACTGGGCAACGAGGCATTCGTGTCGCGGGCCCGTCCGGACGTGGTGGAGGCCGAGCGCCAGAAGGAAACCGAGTGGGCATCGCGTCGCGAACTGCTGGCCGCCAGGGTGCGCGGATTGTGCGGCGACTGATCGCGCTCCTCGCGATCGCCGGGTGCGCCCAGCCGGGGATTCCTCCCGGCGGGCCCCAGGATCGCGATCCGCCGCTCCTCGTTCGCGTCACGCCTGACACGAACGCCGTGAATGTCAGGCCGGGCGCCATCGCGTTCCAGTTCGATGAAGTGGTCAGCGAGCGCCCGCAGGGTGTTCCGACGCTGGCCGACCTGTTCATCATCTCGCCGAGCACGGGGCCGGCCAGCGTGTCGTGGCGGCGGTCCCGCGTCGAGATCACGCCACGGGGCGGCCTGCGCCCCAACACGACGTACACGGTGCGGATGCTGCCGGGGCTCGTCGACCTCGACAACAATGCGGACTCCACCGGGGTGACGGTGGTCTTCTCGACCGGCCCGGAGCTGGCGACCGGGCGCATCGAGGGTCGGGCGTTCGACTGGGCGACCGGGCGGCCGGCGATGCGCGCCGTGATCGAGGCGATCGCGCTCCCCGACAGCGCTCGTTATGCGACCGAGTCCGACTCGCTGGGCGCGTTCGCCATCACCCACATGCCGCCCGGGCGATTCCTGCTCCGCGCCCACCTGGACCAGAACCGGAACCGGATCGTGGACAACCGCGAGTTGTTCGACTCGGTCACCGTGACCCTCACCGACAGCCTGCGCCGCGAAATGCTGGCGGCGGTCCGCGATTCCCTGGGCCCCGGCATCGCCGCGGTCGACGTGCGCGACAGCCTGATGCTGCGCGTCACGTTCGACCGGCCGCTGGACACGCTGTTCGTCCCGCGCCGCGCCACGTTCGGCATCCGGGGCGCGGACAGCACCGACGTCGCCATCGACACCGTCCTCACGCAGGCCGACCTCGATCGCATCGCCGCCGACTCGGCCCGGACCCGCGCCATCCAGGACTCCGTGCGCGCCGCCGCCGCGGCGGACTCGATTCGCGCTGCCGACACCACGCGCGCGGTGGCCACGCCCCCTGCCCGCCCGACCGGTCGCCGCCCGGGCGCCACCACGCGGGCGCCGGCGGCCGCCCCGCCCGACACGTCGGACCGGATCGTGCCCAAGCCGTCGGCGAAGATCCCGGTCTCGGTGGTCTACCTGCGACTGCCGCAGCGACTCCGACCCAACAGCCAGTATCGCCTGACGGCGGACAGCGTCGTCAGCGTCACGGGGGCGACCAGGACCTCGCAACGCATCTTCACCACGCCGCGACCGACACGTCCCGATACCAGCGCCGCCCGTCCGGACACCGGGCGCCGGCAGCCATGACCGATTCGCGGCGCGGACTCCCCGCAGTTGGCGCGCTACTCGAACTGCCCGACGTGAAGGCGCTCGCCGCACGATCCGCCCGCGCACAGGTCACCGAGGCCGTGAGGGCCGCCGTCGAGGAGGCACGACAGGACCCCGCCGCCGCCCCGGCCTCCGAGGCGGCGTGGACGGCCGCGATCCGGGGCCACCTCGCGCGTCGTGAGCGGGCCTCGCTCCGTGCCGTGTTCAACGCCACCGGGGTGGTACTCCACACCAACCTGGGACGGGCGCCGCTCGCGCGTGCCGCCATCGACGCCATCGCCCGCACCGCGTCAGGTGCCTCGAACCTCGAGTACGACCTCGAGCGCGGCGAACGCGGCTCGCGGTACGCGCATTGCGCATCGCTCCTCGCCGAGCTGACCGGCGCCGAGGATGCGCTGGTGGTGAACAACGGCGCGGCGGCGCTGGTGCTGTCGCTCAACACGCTGGCCGAGGGCAGGGACGCCGTGGTCTCGCGGGGGGAGTTGATCGAGATCGGGGGCAGCTTCCGCGTGCCCGACGTCATGGCGAAGAGCGGCTGCACCCTGCGCGAAGTCGGCACGACCAACCGCACCCATCCCGACGATTATCGCCGCGTCCTGGGCGCGCAGACCGGCGCCATCGTCAAGGTGCACCGGAGCAACTTCGAGGTCCGGGGATTTGTCGCCGAGACGAGCGTCCGCGAACTCGCCGTGATCGCCCGTGAGGCCGGGCTGCCCCTCATCGTGGACCTGGGCAGCGGCCTGCTCGTGTCGCTCGAGGCGTACGGCCTGTCGGGGGAGCCGACGGTGGGCGAGACGGTCCGCGACGGCGCCACCCTCGTGGTCATGAGCGGCGACAAGCTGCTGGGCGGGCCGCAGGCGGGGATCATCGTGGGCGATCGGGCGGCGGTGGATGCCTGCCGCCGGAATCCGCTCGCGCGGGCGCTGCGCGTCGACAAGCTCACCATCGCCGCGCTGGAAGCCACGCTGCGGCTGTCCCAGGACGAGGCGCGCGCCGTGCAGGAGATCCCGGCCCTGGCGATGGTGACCGCCGCGGCGGCGTCGATCCGCCGCCGCGCCGAGGCGATGGCGGAATCGTTAGGCGCGCACGGGATCCCCTGCCGGGTCGTCGACAGTGAGGGCGCGGTCGGGGGCGGCGCCTTCCCGACGGCGCGGCTGGCCTCCGCGGCCGTCGCGCTCGATGGCGATCCCATGGTCCTGGAGGCGCGGTTGCGGGGCGGCGACGACGCCGTCATCGGCCGGGTCGTGGACGGCCGCCTGCTGCTCGACCTGCGATCGGTCCCCGCGGATCGTGACGAGGCCGTCCTGGCCGCGGTGTGCAAGGCGCTCGCCGCATGACGCTGCGCGCCGCCGCCTTCCTGGACCGCGACGGAACCCTCATCGAGGACGCCCACTACCTCGCCGACGCCGACCGGGTCAGGCTGCTGCCCGGCGCCGCGGATGCCGTGCGCGCCCTGAATGACCGAGGCGTCCCCGTGGTCGTGGTGACGAACCAGTCCGGGATCGCGCGGGGCCTCCTCACCGAGGCCCAGTACCTCGAGACCCGTCACCGGCTCGATCGCCTGCTCCGCGCCGGGAACGCGCGCATCGACGCCACGTTCCACTGCCCGCATCACCCGGACGTCGACGGTCCCTGCGAGTGCCGCAAGCCGGGCACACTGTTGTTCCGCCAGGCCGCGGCGCAACTCGGGATCGCGCTCGACGCGTCGCTGTACGTTGGCGACCGGTTGCGCGACGTCGAACCGGGACTCGCCCTGGGCGGCGTCGGCAGGCTCGTGCCGTCTGGCAGCACGCCAGCCGACGAGTTGCATCGCGCGAGTGCGCTCGGGCTGGTGGCCCCCACCCTCGTCGATGCCGTGACGGGTTGGCTCGAGACTCCCGTTCCCGCGAAATCGTGATGCGCGTCGCCGTCCTGGCCTCCGGCAGTGGAACGAACCTGCAGGCGATCCTCGATCACCAGGCCTCGCTGGGCGGCAGCGGGTCAGCGCAGGTGGTGCTGGTGGCGAGCGACCGGGCCGATGCCGGTGCGCTCGCCCGGGCGCGCTCCGCGGAGATCACGGCGATCGCGCTCGACCGCGAGAGCCGGGCGAACGGCCTGCTCGCGATCCTCGGCGCACACCGGGTGGAACTGGTCGTGCTGGCGGGCTACATGCGCCTCGTGCCCGAGGACGTGGTGACGCATTTCCGTGGCAGGATGCTGAACGTGCACCCCGCGCTGCTCCCCGCGTTCGGCGGGACGGGAATGTACGGCCAGCGCGTACACGCCGCGGTGATCGCCCATGGCGCCCGCGTCTCCGGCCCGACGGTGCACTTCGTGGATGCGCGTTACGATGAGGGACCGATCATCGCGCAATGGCCGGTGGCGGTGCTGCCTGACGATACGGCCGACACGTTGGCGGCGCGCGTCCTGGAAGCGGAGCACATGCTCTACCCGCTGGTGGTGGAGGCCGTGGCCGCCGGCCGCGTCAGGCTCGGCGACGACGGCCGGGTCGTGCTGCCGGGCGACGCGGGCCCCGCCCATTTCGGGCCGTCGCCGGATCTCCGCCAGGCGTGGTCACGGCAGCGGGACTGGCTGACCGGGCTCCCGTGAGCATCCGCCCCTCGACCCTCGACCCTCGACCCTCGACCCTCGTCAAGTAACCACCAGATGCCAACCGCACTGCTTTCTGTTTATGACAAGTCCGGCGTAGTCGACTTCGCCCGCGAACTCCGCGACCTTGGCTGGGACCTCGTGTCCACCGGCGGCACGTCCCGGGCGCTGCGAGAGGCCGGGCTCGCGGTCCGGGACATCGAGGCCCTGACCAGCTTCCCGGAGATGCTCGACGGGCGGGTGAAGACGCTCCATCCCGCGGTGCATGGCGGGTTGCTGGCGCGTCGCGACCTGCCCGAGCACATGGCGGCGATCGCGGCGCAGGGGATCGGGACCATCGACCTCGTCGCGGTCAACCTCTACCCGTTCCGCGCGACGGCCGCCCGCGCCGGCGTCACGTTCGGCGAGGTGGTCGAGCAGATCGACATCGGCGGTCCGTCGATGCTCCGGTCCGCGGCGAAAAACCACGCCTCGGTCTGGACCATCGTCGATCCGTCCGACTATGCGGGCGTCCTGTCGGCGCTGCGGGCCGGTGAGGACGGCGGCGACGCGCGCCGCCGGCTCGCGGAAAAGGTGTACGCCCACACCGCCGGGTACGATGCCGCGATTGCCGCCTGGTTCGCGGCGCAGCGTGGCGAGCGATTCCCCGAGGACATCACCATGCATGCCCACCGCGTGCAGTCGCTGCGCTACGGTGAGAACCCGGAGCAGCGGGCCGCGTTCTACGGCGACGACAGTCGCGGCGGCCTCGCGTCACTGCGGCAGCGCGGCGGGAAGGAGCTCTCGTTCAACAACCTGCTCGACCTCGAGGGCGCGCTGCTGGCCGCGGAGCCATTCGCGGGTGAGGCCTGCTGCGCGATCGTGAAACACACGACCCCCTGCGGCATCGCCATCGGGGCGAGCGCCGTCGACGCCTATCGCAAGGCGCTGGCCTGTGACCCGGTCTCCGCGTTCGGCTCGGTGATCGCGTTCACGGTACCGGTCGACGCCGAGGCCGCGGAAGCGATTTCGTCGCTGTTTGTCGAGTGCATCGTGGCGCCGTCGTTCGCCGAGGAGGCGGTGGAGGTGCTCGGTCGCAAGAAGAACCTCCGCGTGCTCGAAGGCAGCGCCGAGTGGAAGGGCGATGCGATGGACGTGAAGCGCGTGCGCGGCGGGTATCTCGTCCAGGAGCGAACGCCATCGCTGACGGATGAGGGCACGTGGCGGGTCGTGACCGAGCGTGCGCCCACGGAGGCGGAGCGCCGCAACCTGTCGTTTGCGTGGCGTGCGGTGGCGAGCGTGAAGTCGAACGCGATCGTGCTGACGCGCGACCAGGCGACGATCGGGATCGGTGCGGGGCAGATGTCGCGTGTGGATGCCGCCTTTCTCGCCGTGCACAAGGCGCGGCTGGCGGGTCACGAGACGACCGGATCCGCGCTGGGTTCGGATGCGTTCTTTCCGTTCCGGGACGGGATCGAGCAGGCCGCGGACGCCGGCGTGACGGCGATCATCCAGCCGGGCGGATCGGTGCGGGACCCCGAGGTGATCGCGGCGGCCAACGAGCGCGGCATGACGATGATGTTCACGGGGCGGAGGCTGTTCAGGCATTAGGGTGCTGCGTGCTGGATGCTGCGTACTGATTGCTGGGGGCTGGGGCTGCTTGCTGCGGGCTGGGGCTGGGGCTGGGCCCAGCTCCCAGCCCCAGCACGCAGCGGCAGCTCCAGCAGGCAGCAATCAGAACGCAGCTCCCCACTCCCTCCCCCCGCGTAAGTCGGCCCGCCATCTTTACCCTCGCTCGGCAACCGCCTTCCGCGGCCGTTGTGACCAACCGCCGACTCCCTGTCCGCCTGACCCATGACCGCTCCGCTCACGACCGACCTCGACTACCGCCCGTCTTACGGCGCGGCGGCCATCGCGGCCGGGCTCGTCTTCCTTCTGTACCTGGTGACCCTGGGCCCGTCGACGGCCATGTGGGACACGAGCGAGTACATCGCGGCGGCATACGTCGTGGGGCTGCCGCACCCGCCGGGGAACCCGTTCTTCGTGCTCATCGGGCGGGTGTTCTCGATCCTCCCCATCGGCGGGAACCCGGCCATGCGGGTGAACATCCTGGCCGCGCTCTGCGCGTCGGTGTCCGCGGGCTTCTGGTTCCTGATCACCGAGCGCGTGCTGGTCCACTGGCTGGCGGAGCGCTGGCAGCGGATCGTCGGCGGCGCGCTGGCGGCGCTCATTGGCGCGACCGCGTTCACGGTCTGGAGCCAGGCGGTCGTCAACGAGAAGGTGTATACCGTGTCGCTGGCGGGCGTGGCCATCATCGCCTGGCTGACCGTGCGCTGGTGCGACGAACCCGACGGGCGGAAGGCAGACCGGATCCTGGTCCTGATCGCCTACCTGCTCGGCCTCGGGTACGCGAACCACATGGCGGGCTTCATCGCCGCCCCGGCGGTGGCCATCGCCGTGCTCGTCAGGCGGCCGGCCACGCTGCTGCGGTGGCGGCTGATCCTGGCCGGCGTCGGCGCGCTGATGATCGGCATGACCCCGTTCGCCACGCAGCCCATCCGCGCCGCGTACTTCCCGCCCATCAACGAGGGCGAGCCCACGGGATGCCGCACCGAGTTCAACTGGGACTGCACCTTCAGCGCGAAGACGTGGGAGGCGTTCAAGTACAACTTCAACCGCGAACAGTACGGCAAGCCCTCGGTGGTCGAGCGCCAGGCACCCCTCGGCGCCCAGATCGGTATGTGGTGGCTGTATTTCCGCTGGCAGTGGCTGCGCGACGCCTACCTCGAGAACCAGTCGCTGCAGGCGGTGCTGGCGGCGCTGTTCCTCGTGCTGGGGCTCTTCGGGGGGTACGTCCATTACCAGCGGGACCGACGAAGTTTCTGGTTCTTCGGGCCGCTGATGGCGACGCTGACGCTGGTCCTGATCTACTACCTGAACTTCAAGTACGGGCATTCGCAGGCACCATCGTTAGGCGAGACCGTCGAGCGCGAGGTCCGCGACCGGGACTACTTCTTCCTCTGGAGCTTCTCCGCCTGGAGCGTGTGGGCCGCGCTCGGGCTCGTGTTCGTCTGGGAATCCATCGCCGCCATGATCGGGACCGAGAAGGTCAAGCTGGGCAAGCAGCAGCTGAACCTGCCCACCCGCCGGAGCTGGGCGGTGGCGTCCCCGGTCCTGGTGCTGGCGTTCGTCCCACTGGTGGGGAACTGGAGTGCGTCGACCCGGCATAACGACACGAGTACCCGGGACTTCGCGCACGACATGCTCAACTCGGTCGAGCCGTACGGCATCCTGGTGACCGTCGGCGACAACGACACATTCCCGCTCTGGTATGCGCAGGAGGTCGAGGGCATCCGCCGCGACGTGGTCATCGCCAACACGTCGCTGCTCAACACCGACTGGTACGTCCGGCAGATCATCCGCTCCCCGATTCGCGAGTACGATGCCGCTCGCGGCCCCGCGATCTACCGGGACCGGCAGTGGCCGAAACCGGCCAATCCGCCCCTGCGCATGACCCTCGACGAGGCGGACCAGATCCCGCTCGCCGAGCAGCAGAACGACACCGTGATGTTCTCGGTGGGGAAGATCCGGGCCGTCATTCCACCCCGGGTCTACACCAAGGCCGACTACGCCGTCCTGCTGATGATCCGGGACAATCCCGACCGCCCCGTCTACTTCGCCCGCACGTCAGGCGGCTACGGTCACGAGCTCGGCTTCGGGCCCTACCTCGTCATGCAGGGGCTCGGACGAAAGCTCATGCCGGACATCCCGACGCCCGGTCGCGACACGCTGCTCGTGCCGGGCGAGGGCTGGGTGGACATCGGCCGCTCCCGCGCCCTGTGGAACGATGTGTTCGAGGGGCCCCAGGCGCTCGTCCGGAAGGGCGGCTGGCCCGATCGCGCGTCGGTGGGCATCCCGGCCCTGTACGTGAACACGGGGCTCATCCTCAGCGAGGCCATGCAGAGCGTCGGCGACAACGCGGGCGCCACCAAGGTGCTGCAGGGCACCGAGCAGGTGGCGCGCGCCACCCGCATCGACGAGTTCTTCAGCTTCATCAACCAGCAGGGCGGCACGCCGCTGCCAGGACTGACGGGCGACTCGGCGCCGAGACTCCCGGTGCCTGCGCCGCCGCCGGTGAAGAAAGAAAGCGGGGGGAACTGAGGGAGCTGCGTGCTGATTGCTGCGGGCTGCTGCTGCCGCTGCGGGCTTGGGCTCGTGCCCTGGTACGCAGCCCCAGCCCCAGCACGTAGTGACAGCAGCAGCCCGCAGCAATCAGTACGAAGCCTCGCCCTGCGTTGCGCACCCCTCCCCGCACGGGCGATCTTTCCTGCCGGGAGGGCTAGTCCTAATTGGTAAGGCAGCGGTCTTGAAAACCGCCGCGCAGAAATGCGCTTACAGGTTCGAGTCCTGTGCCCTCCGCCTTGCGTTGTGTTGCACCGTCGGCGGTGAAAGGGTTGGCCGTGACGCGCGCGACCAGTGAACTTGAGCGCGTGACCGGAACTGCCGCCGACCGTGACCTCGATCTCGACGCCGCCCTCGTGCGGCTCGGGTACTCGGCGTTCCGCCCGGGCCAGCGCGAGGCCATCGAGGCCATCCTCCACGAACGCCGCCTGCTCCTCGTTGCGCCAACCGGCGGCGGCAAGAGCCTGATCTACCAGCTCCCCGCCGTCGTCCTGGGAGGCACAACGCTGGTCATCTCGCCGCTCATTTCGCTGATGCACGACCAGGTCGCGGCGCTCATGGCGCGCGGCGTGGCCGCGACGTTCCTGGCGGCGACGCTGAATGGCGACGAGATCCGGCGCCGGATGTCGGCGCTGGCGCGCGGCGAGTTCGCCATCGCCTACGTGGCCCCGGAGCGCCTGGCCTTCCCCGGCTTCCGTGGCCTTGTTCGGGACCTCGAATGCCCCCTCGTCGCCATCGATGAGGCGCACTGCATTTCCGAGTGGGGACACGATTTCCGGCCCGAGTACCTCCAGCTCGGCGAACTCGTCGCCGACCTCAGTGGAGCGCGCGTCCTCGCCTGTACCGCGACGGCCACCCCGGTGGTGCGCGACGAGATCATCGAGCGACTCGGGCTCCCCTCGGATACCAGGCAGCTCGTGCATGGGTTTGCGCGCCCCAACCTCGGCCTCAGCGTCCACGACACCCGAACCGCGGCGGAATGCGTGCGC
The DNA here is from genome assembly GCA_030835125.1 of Gemmatimonadaceae bacterium. Taxonomy (GTDB): domain Bacteria; phylum Gemmatimonadota; class Gemmatimonadetes; order Gemmatimonadales; family Gemmatimonadaceae; genus JABWBJ01. The sequence continues at coordinate 77,583 of JAUQWM010000049.1, forward strand.
ACCGTCGACGGCGCGCTGTTCGAGGCGCTCGGGACGCCGGGAAGCGCGCGCGGCACCGCCATCGTCTACGCGCCAACGCGCAAGCAGACCGAGGAGGAATCCGCGCGGCTGACACGGGAGGGATGGCGGACAGCGGCGTATCACGCCGGGCTTCCCGGCCCGGTGCGCGAGCGCGCCGGGAACGCATTCCGCGATGGTGCGCTCGAGGTGATCGTGGCCACCAACGCGTTCGGGATGGGGATCGATCGGCCCGACGTCAGGGCGGTGATCCACCTGTCGCCGCCCGGTTCGATCGAGGCGTACTACCAGGAGGTCGGTCGCGCGGGCCGGGACGGACTCGACGCCATCGGCGTGCTCTGCACGAGTCCAGCCGACCTCCCCCTCCGCCGCCGCCTCATCGAGTCACCGAACGACGGGGTGGCACCGGATCCCGTGCGCGTACAGCACAAGTGGTCGATGTTCCTCGAGCTCATGCGCTGGGCCGAAGGTGGCACGTGCCGCCACGACGCCATCCTGCGCTACTTCGGGGACGAGGCCGAGACGCTCGCGGGGTGCGGACGGTGCGACAACTGCACCGCGCTCGATGAACCCGGCGACGTGGATGCGGCCGACACCGCGACCGTGGTGCGGAAGGCCCTGAGCGCCGTGGCCCGCACGCAACGTCGCTTCGGATTGCAGGCCGCGATGAAGCTGCTGGCCGGGGCAAGCGACCCGCGGCTTGAACGCTCCGGACTGGCGACCACGAAGACCTTCGGGGCGCTCCGGGAGAAGAGCGAAGAGTGGATCCTGGCCCTCCTGCGTCGCTGCGTGACCGCCGGCTGGATCGACTTCACCTCCGCGGAGCGGCCGGTGGTCCTGCTCACGCCGTCCGGAAAGGCCGTGCTGTTCGGCGAGGGGCCGGTCCGCTTTCTCCTGCCGCCGGCGAGCGCCGGCCGGCTGCGCCCACCGTCGACGTCGACGTCCACGTCCGGGGGGCGGAAGCGTCGTGGCGTCGTGGTATCCACGAATCCCGCCGACACGGCGCTCTTCGAAGCCCTGCGAACGAAACGACTGGAACTCGCGCGCGCGGAAGGCCTGCCGCCGTACGTCGTGGCGAGCGACCGCACGTTACGCGAGCTGGCCGAGATCCGGCCACGGACCGCCGCTCAGTTGCAGGGCATTTACGGCATCGGTCCCGCGAAGGCGGCCCGGTACGGAGACGCGCTCCTGGCCGTCATCCAGGTGCATCGTTAGGTCGCGCCGCGCTCAGGACGCCTGGACGATGCGGCCGGTGGGCTCGCGTCCTGCACCGGCCAGCATGAGCGGCCGCTCAGCCGTCGGTGGCATCATGCGGACCCACGGTGACCCACACCGGCATCGCCGCCAGGCGCGCGTACAGCCGCGCCGTCGCCCGTATCGGCCACCAGTCGTAAAGGAAGATCTCCAGGGGTCTCCACATCGCGACCCAGCCGCCGATCGACAGGCTCTCGTGCAGCACGCGACTGAAGCCGCTGGCGCCCGGTGCCGAGCCCACGAACTGCGCCGCGATCGTGAACAGCAGCACGGCGGCAAACCCGATCGCCAGGCTGGTCCTCCCATCCTGGAACAGGCGCTTCAGTCGCCGCCGGGCTGAGGCTTCCCGCGCTGTAAAGAAGCCGTGGACCGTATCGGCGACCAGGGCGGCGACATCCGCGGACTCATCCGCCCGGTCCAGGCGCACGTGCAGCGATGGCGTCGTCAGGCGCGGCAATTCTCTGCCCCAGTCCACGATGAACTCCTCGATGCGCGGATCGAGGTCGCGACCCGGAAGCGGCGCGGGATCGATGGCGTTGAAGAGCTGGCGCAGCTCCCCGATGTGCACTTCGAGGATCTCATGATCGTCGAGCGTGGCGTCATTGCGCCCGCGCGTCGCGTCGCTTCCCTGGGAGGCAGTCATGTCACCTCCATCTCTTCACGGGAGCACTCCCTGCTTCAAACGATATCGCCCGGCAGCCTGCACCGCCGTCCTCGAGTCTCCGTGCAAACCCGTCGGGGGCGCTTCGCTTCCGGAACTGCCTACAGGCTGTGGGAAAAGTGCCTATGTCCAATCAGGCAGCCTCGCGCCAGTCATTCCCGTATCGATGGCGCGGCCATGCGGTCGTTTGCCGACTGATGAAAGTGAGGCGTCGATGAAAGGGTTCATTGCGGACATCGAAGACCGGGCGGAGGCGAATGGCCACTTCAGGCGTGTCATCTATACCGGCCCGCACATTCAGCTGGTGCTGATGGCCCTCGATCCCGGTGAGGAAATCGGGGAAGAAGTCCATGAAGATACGGACCAGTTCTTCCGCGTCGAGGAAGGCCGCGGCAAGGTCATCATTGATGGCGTCGCGACGCCGATCGAGAGCGATACCGGGATCGTCATCCCGGCCGGAGCCCGCCACAACGTCATCAACACCGGCAGCAGGCCGATGAAGATGTACACGCTGTACGCCCCGCCTCACCATGAGGACGGCACGGTGCATCACACCAGGGCGGAAGCAGAGAGCGCGACGGAGCACTTTACCGGGGCGACAACCGAGTAGCTCCCGCCAGCCGGGCCTCAGGCCGCCGCTCCGGGAGGTGGACCGCTATGACGCCGGAACCGTCAGCGATCCGCCGGCCCCGGCGGCGCCAGGTCCCTTGCCTCCACCGCGCGCTGGGCAATCGCGTCGAGCCGCTTGTCCTGGTTGTTCCTCAGCGCACGCAGGCTTCGACGTGTGCGGCGGTAGGCGGCGTGCACGAAAACCCGTGCGCAATCCAGCTCATTGGCCACCTTCGACTCGTCACCGCCGGCGCGCTCCAGCTCCGCCGTGGCGCGCGACAGCGTGGCCGTCGCCATGAACAGGTCGATGGCCGCGTTCGCCAGACGTTCCTGGACGTACTGCCGGTCCATGATCTTCTTCCCATGCCGGCGCAGCGCGCGCTCCACCGCGCGCCCGAGGTCGTACACCTGGTCCGCGACCAGATCGGCCTCGTCCTTCAGCGTGTCGTGCACCCGCTTGAAGTCCGGGCGATCGATGGTGCCTTTGGCGCGCCCCGCGAGGTAGCTGCCGATGGCCCCAAGCGAACGAATCGGATCCTGCAGCGCCATCCCGATCTCCTTGAGCCGCTCGCCCGGCTGCTGCAGGCCCATCAGCGCCACCAGCGCGCGCAGGATCTCGTTGGTGCCCTCGAAGATCAGCATGATCCGCGAATCGCGGACCGCCTGCTCGTACGGATACTCCTTCGAGTAGCCGATGCCTCCGGCGATCTGCAACGCCTCGTGCGTCGCCCGGTATCCCATCTCCGACGCGAACACCTTGCAGGACGCCGTCTCCAGCGAATAGTCCACGCCGCCGCGGTCCACCATGCCGGCGGTCAGCATGACCGCCGCCTCGGTGGCGTAACAGTCGGCCGCCAGCAACGCGATCTTCCGGCGGATCATCTCGAACGACGCGATCGGCTTGCCGAACTGTTCACGTTGCGCCGCGTAGGCAATGGCCTCGTTCATGATCCGACGCGTGCCGCGCGCCGAACCGGCGGAGAGCCCCAATCGTCCGGAGTTCAGCACCTCGAGGGCGATCCGGAAGCCGTGACCCACCTCCCCGAGACGGTCCTCGACCGGCACCCGGACATTCTCGAAGAACACGGCGCGCGTGTCCGATGCCTTGATGCCCATCTTCTCTTCGAGCTTGCCCAGCGAGACGCCGGCCGCCTTCGCGTCGACGATGAACGCCGTCACGCGCTCCCGCTTCTTGCCGTCCACGACGACCGGCACCTTGGCAAAGACGGTGAAGACGCCGGCGTACCCGGCGTTGGAGATCCAGATCTTCGTGCCGCTCAGCACATAGTGTGTCCCGTCGTCGCTCGGGACGGCGCGCGCGGCCATCGCCTGCGCATCCGAGCCCGAGCCGGGCTCCGTCAGGCAGAAGCCGGCCACGAGTTCCCCGCTGGCGCAGCGCGGGAGCCAGCGCTGCTTCTGGTCCTCATTCCCGAACAGGACGATGCCCTTGCAGCCGATCGACTGGTGCGCCCCGAAATAGACGGCCAGCGCCGGGTCCGTCCCGCCGATCTCTCCAAACACGCGATTGAACACCTTGGCCGAGGCGCCGAACCCGCCGTATGCCTCGGGAATGTTCATCCCCATGAAGCCGAGGGCGTGGAAGGCCTCGCGCATGGAGTCCTGGAATCGCCCGTCATGGTCATGCTTCGCGGGATCGACGTGATCGGCGGCAAACGACCGGTACGAATCGAGAACCATCGCCAGGCTCTCCCGTTCGTCGGCCGACAACTCCGGAAACGGAAAGACGAGGTCCTCGCGGATCTCCCCCAGGAAGAGCCCCTTGATGAACGACGGGTTCTCGTCAGGATTCGCGAGGTGGGGAGCCTCGACAGGGACAGTGGTCGGGCTGGTCGCGGTCATGTCGAACGCTACCGCCGCGAGCCGGAGGGCGGCAGGTGCCCCGGGTGAAAAGGACCAGGGGCCGGAGTTCGCGGATCGGCATTCGCCCATAATCCTCGAAACCCTGGCCCCTGAATCTTGCTGCTCCTACACGACTACCGGACTGGCGTTCCGTCACGTCGCCCGGTGTCCACGGTCCGGCCCTTCATCCCCCGTGAGTACACCACGGGACTGCCACCTGGGGCCCGGTCAGAAGAAGAAACCGCCGGTGTTTCGCGTGAAGCGCGGATTGACGACGTTCTGGAAGACGGAACCGAACGTGTAGCTGATCCCGACGCTGCCGTAGTAGTAGTAGCCCGTCCTGAGCTGGCGGAGCTGCAGCAGGATCTCGTCGTCGCTGGCGCTCCCGCGGCGCAGGTTGATCTGGTCCCTCAACTTCGTGTAGCCGAGATCGAAGTTGAGGTTCAATCCGCGAACGATGCGCCAGCTCACGCCCATGGACCCGTCCAGCCGGTACTTGCCGGGGGAATTCAGGTACTGGCTCGCTGTCAGGCTGCCACCAATGCCGCCCCACGGTTGCGTCGCCTCCGCGGCCACGATGAGGCGGTGATCGGGAAGCGTCTCGCGGGTCTTGTCGTAGACGGTGATCGAGTCGTAGACGAGCGACTTGATGCCAAGGCTGTAGCGCAGGATGACCTGGCGACGTGTCGACTCACTGTAGGGAAACAGGTCGTATTCGACCGCCGGGCCGACGCGAGTCCCGAGCCTGAGGTTCGACGTCACCGATGACGACGCATTCGCCTGCAGACCAAGGGACCAATGCTCGTTGAGGCTGCGGACGAAGAGCGCCTGGCTGCTGTAGCCGTGCCGGTACGTGTTGTACGCCTCGCCGTCGGACAGGGTGTAGCGACTCTCGCTGTAGTTCCCGTTCAGTTCGAGGACCGTCTTGAATTGTGCCGTGATGCGGCTGGCGCGGAAGGATCCGTTCGTGGACTTGAAGGACTGGGATTCCTCGCCGCTGCCATGCGCATTGCCGCTGACGCGGAAGACCCACAGGTTCCACCGGTCGCTGGCGCCCCGCGTGCCTGACGCGGGCGCCCCAGCCTCCGGCGCGCGATACGTGATGGCGAGGCGAGGGGCCAGCGCGGTGTTCGCCACGAATCGCATCATGCCCTGCGAGATCACGCGGCGCAGCAGGCGGCGCCGCTCGTCGAACGTGTCGCTCGGGGGCGACGCCTGGATGATCGTGTCGACGCGGGCGGCGTTGCCTCCCAGCCCGATGAAGGCAACCGTCAGCTCCGTTCCACCAGACGCGGTCGACTGACTGGTGGCCAGGATGTGGACTGACGCGAGCGTCCGGTCCCGCACGAAATTCAGCCAGGTCAACTCCGTGCGAAGGAAGTCGCCGTCACAACCGTTGGCCTGGCAGTCGAGGAAGACCCGAGGGAGGTCGTCCCGGGTCGTATCGGCGGCGGCAGGGTTCTGCGCCCGGGCCGGCGCCGCCATCGCGAACAGGGCCACCACGGCCGACAGGAACCGACGTGAGAACGTCATGAAGTCGAGGGAGGGGAGTTTGGGGAGTGCGACTGACTGACGGACAGGCGTCGACCAGCGCTCGGCAGGGTCGACGGGCGCGGACCGCATTTGGACACCGCAAGACGAGCCAGTGTTGTGGCTGGTGACCGCAACCGGCTCCGGACTCAAGTTGACGCCTCCCCACCGTACGGATATGATGCTCAACCCGGTGCAAACCCACGCGCCGGGTGTCCGGCCAGCCCGATCGGCAGGACCCTGGAGACGTGGCCGAGAGGCTGAAGGCGGCGGTTTGCTAAACCGTTATACGGGCTTAAACCTGTATCGAGGGTTCGAATCCCTCCGTCTCCGCTTGAAAACCTGACGGGGGACGGCATCGGGGGACGGGAGCAGTGACCCGCGCCAGTCTCCCGTCTTCCGTCCCCCGTCTCCCGTCCCGGTGTCCAACCGCCTCCGCTTCGCGCCCTCACCCACCGGCTACCTCCACGTCGGCGGCGCCCGGACCGCGCTCTTCAACTGGCTCTACGTCCGTCGGTATGGCGGCCAGTTCCTGCTCCGCATCGAGGACACCGATCGGGCCCGCAGCACGGAAGACAGCACGCGCGCGATCTTCGAGGGCCTCCGCTGGCTCGGCCTGCAGTGGGACGAGGAGGTCTCCTACCAGGGCGCGAACGTCGCGCGCCACCAGGCGGACGCGCGCCGGCTCCTCGAGTCGGGTCACGCCTATCGGGATTTCACCACGCCAGCGGAACTCGACCGCCTGCGCGGCGAGGCGGAGGCCAGGGGCCAGGCCTTCCGGTTCGACCGCCGGCTGGCCGACCTGCCGGCGGATGAGATCGACCGGCGGGTGGCACGCGGCGATCCTTTCGCGATTCGTTTTCGCGTCCCCGAGGGCGAAACCTCGTGGGATGACCTCGTGCACGGGACGATCACGTTCCCGAACAAGGACGTCGATGACTTCGTGATCCTCCGCTCGGACGCCTCACCGGTCTACAACTTCGCGGTCGTGTCGGACGACGTGGACATGCGCATCACGCTCGTCATGCGCGGCGACGACCACATCTCCAACACGCCCAAGCAGGTCATGCTGTACCGCGCGATGGGACACGAGCCACCACGGTTCGCCCACCTGCCGATGATCCACGGCATGGACGGCAAGAAGCTCAGCAAGCGGCACGGCGCCACCGCGGTCGGCGACTACCAGCACGAGGGGATCCTGCCGGCCGCGATGTGCAACTTCCTGGCGCTCATGGGGTGGTCGCCGGGCGGCGATCGCGAGATCATGTCGATGGACGAGATGGTCTCGCTGTTCAGCGCCGAGGGATTGCTCCGGAAGGCCGCGATCTTCGATACGAAGAAGCTCGAGTGGATGAACGGTCAGTACCTGGCCCTGACGCCGGCCACCGAACTGGACCCGATCGTCCGTCCCCTGGTGGTCGCGTCCGGGCTCGTCACCTCCGCGCAGCTCGACGCGCGACGCGACTGGTGGCTCTCGCTGCTCGACCTGCTGCGGGTACGCGCGCGCACCACGCATGACATCGCCCGGCAGGCGGCCACCTACTTCAGCGACAGCGTGGAGTACGATCCGGACGCCGTGGCAAAGCACTGGAAGGATCCCGCGACCGCCGCGTCCATCCTCCGCGCCACCGGCGACCGGCTCGCCGCAACAGCGTGGAACGCGGCGGCGATGGAAGAAGCGCTCCGGAAGCTCGCCGAGGAACTGGGTGTGGGCGGCGGGAAGATCTTCCAGCCCCTGCGGGTCGCGCTGGTGGGGCAGCTGGCGAGTCCCGGGATCTTCGACGTGCTGATGGTCCTGGGACAGGAGAAGTCACTGGCGCGGATCCAGGCGGCGGTCGAGCGGCTGGGTTAGGCAGCACGCGTGGTCCACGGATAGTCACCGGTCACCAGCATCGATGTCGGAGCCCCTGACCCCCCTCGAGCGTCGCGTCTATCACTACCTGATCGACTTCCTGGCGGAACAGACCTACCAGCCGAGCGTCAGGGAGATCGGGCGACACTTCCGGATCAAGTCGACCAAGACCGTCGCCGACATCCTGCAGTCGCTCGAGCTCAAGGGATTGGTCGAACGCAAGGGCAGCCGGTCGCGCGGCCTGCGCCTCGTCGGGTTCTCGTCGATCGGACAGGTGCAACCAGTCCCGCTCTACCGCCGGCTGAATCCCGGTGATCCGGCACTGACCGACGACAATTTCGAGCGCTACGTGGCCATGGACCGGATGTTCGTGCCGGCCGACGACGCGTTCTTCCTGCGTGTCGCAGATGAGGGCCTCGTCGATCGCGGCGTCCAGGCGGGCGACCTGGTGCTGGTAAACCCGATGGGTCGTGCCCACGACGGCGACGCCGTCGTCGCGCGTGTGGGACCCAACGTGATGGTGCGCCTGCTGTCGCACCGCGGCGCCCACCTGATCCTCACCCCCGTGTCGTCGGGGCAGTCGGAAGTGGTCGTTGGCCCACTGGACGACTTCGCGATCATCGGGACGGTGACCGTAATGGCGAAGGCATCAGGCATCAGGCATCAGGCATCAACCACGGCCCCCCTGATTCCTGATGCCTGATGCCTGATGCCTAGTAGTTCCCCGGCGGCGGCCGCTCGCCGGGCGACGCGATCGGCCCGGGTGATGTCGGCGACGTGCGCTGGGCCTGGCGACGCTCGCGCTCCTTCCGGTCCCGGATCGCCTTCACCGCCTTCCGGAACTGCTCCTCGTTCATCGCCGCCTGGGCATGGAACAGGATGTCGTCACGCATGTACGCCGCATTCCGCGCCCGTTCCATGGCAATCGGGTTCCCCTGCAGCTGGTTCAGCGGCAGGAGCGCCAGCAGCGCGGTGGGGATGGAGAGCTTGCCGAGGCGGATGAACTGCTGGTCGACGCCCCACTTCGACCCTTCCTTCCCGAACGTCCAGTCCCCGCGCTCGAACTTGTTAGGCGCGTACGCGTTCGCCGCGAGCGAGTCGATGTGCCGGCGCAACGTGGCGTACAACGCGCTGTCCAGTCGCTCGGCGTCGGTCTTGGGCGCGTAGATGAACTCGGGGTCGCCGGCCCAGACGCGCGGGTCGTCGTAGTTCGGCTGGACGCCCCGCGCCGAGCCGGTGCCGCCACGCAAGGGGCCCGTCACCCCCGTGCTGGTCGGGTTCTCTGACCGGGTCGACGGCGGCGGCAGTTCACGCGGGATCTCCGTTGGCGCCACGAGCGGCACACTGGCCGGCGCGGGATTCGCTGGCGCCGGCGCGGGACTCGTCGCCCGGCGTGCCGGTTTCGCGGCCGACGTCGACTCCACCGCCGCCGGCGGTGGCACCGTCACGAAGTCCACGCGCTCGCGCACCGGCCGCGCCTCGCGGTCGACCTGCAGGAACCGTTCGAAGACTGCCGGCATCTGGATCGCCTGCCACGCCACGACGCCGAGGACGACGTGCACGACGATGGAAACCACCGTGGACGACTGCGGGCGGCGCACGTGGCGTCGCTTCGGCTGCGTCGAGCCCGGCTGGTTCTCCAGAGTCGTCAATCCACTACCTCGGTTGGGCCCAGCCCCGGCGACCGCGGACCGCGCACCCGATTGGTCTACCCCGGCATCCCCGGGGGTTGCCCCTGTTCGACGCCTTCCTCAAGGATGCGTTACTGGACGACATCCCGCACCGGGTTCCTGACACGGCTCAGCCCCGGAATCGAGACCTCCACCATATCCCCAGCCTTGATGGGGCTGATTCCGGCCGGTGTGCCGGTCGCGACGAGGTCCCCTGGTTCCAGCGTCATGATGTGCGAGATGAACGAGAGCAGCATCGGGATCTTGAACACCATTTCGGCGCTGCCAGCGCGCTGGCGAACCTCCCCGTTCACGGTCGTGATCACCTCGAGCGTGTCGAGGTCCACCGGGCCCTCGTGGACATTCCCGACCGGGCAGAACGTGTCGAAGCCCTTCGCGCGCGTCCACTGGCTGTCCTTCCGCTGGAGGTCACGCGCGGTCACATCGTTGACAGCCACGATGCCGGCAATCCCTGACACGGCTTCCTGTTCCGAGACGCGGTGGAGGCGGCGGCCGATGACCACGCCGATCTCGCCTTCGTGCTCGACCTGGACCGACTGCGGCGGCCGCTCGATGTACTCCCCATCGGCGATGACGCTGCTGGGCGGCTTGAGGAAGATGAGCGGTTCCGTCGGGACGTCGTTCCCGAGTTCCTTCGCGTGCTCGACGTAGTTGCGGCCAATGCAGACGATTTTTCCGGGACGCATCATGGATGAGGGGTTGGGATGGTGATGCCGGAAAGCTAGGCCGCGGACCGGACTCGACCAGCCGCGCCGGTCACCCCGTCACGCGACTGGCGCCCCGCGACCGGTGCGACGGCGCCCGTGTTCCCCCCCGGTCGAAGAAGGGCACCAGCTGCCCCCGCAGCTCCTCCCACGGGCCAACGATGCGCCGGGCGGCCGGCAGCGTGTCGAGCAGCATCTCACCGTACCCGCGCGTGAGGACTCGCGAATCCATCAGGACGATCGCTCCACGGTCGGTGGAGGTCCGGATCAACCGGCCGAAGCCCTGCTTGAGACGCAGGGCAGCGTCGGGCAGCATGTACTCGGTGAACGGATCCCCGCCGGCACGTGACACGCGCTCGCACCGCGCCGCGACGAGCGGCTCGGTGGGGACGCGAAACGGGAGCTTGGCCAGGAGCAGCGCCCGCAGCGGGTCGCCGGGCACGTCCACGCCTTCCCAGAAGCTGGCCGTACCGAACAGGACGGCTGATCCCGTCTCGGTGAAGCGTCGCAGCAGGGCGCGGCGCGAGTCCTCGCCATGGACCAGCAGCGAGTACTTCCGCCCGAGCCCCGCCGACCGCATCGCCGCCGCGACGTGGCGCACGTCGCGATGGCTGGTGAAGAGCGCGAAGACCCCGCCACCGGTCACCTCGACCAGGTCCGCGAGCACCCGGCAGACGGCGTCGAGGTGCGCGGCGCTGTCGACGTTAGGCGCCGGGGTGTCGGTCGGGATGGCCAGCATGGCCTGCGACGCGAAGTCGAAGGGCGAGGGATGGATCCCGCAGGCCGGTTCCACGTCATCCTCGTCGAGGCCGAGCCGCTGCCGCAGGAACTCGAACCGGCCGTCGACCGCCAGCGTGGCACTGGTGACCACGCACGTCTCGACCTTGCGGAAGAGGTCGTCGCGCAGGATCGGCGCCAGGTCCAGCGGGACCGACGCGACGGCGATGTTGCGCTCCTTGCCGCGCACCTCGAGCCATCGGACCGCCGGGACCGCGTCGTCAGGCGGGGTGAGCGCGGTGCGCAGGGTATCGCCGGCCGCCATCAGGCGGCGCGTCACGGCCCGCACCTCGCCCAGGAGCGCACCGTACCGCTCCTGCGCCGCGTCGTCGTCCTCCATGCGGTCGCGGACGAGTTGCAGTCCCCTGGCGAGGATCTCGATCTCGCCCAGCAGGTCCTGGAGGCCTGCCTCGAGCCCGCCGCGCCAGACGGGATGGCCGGCGAAGTCCGCGTCGAGACGGCGGACGGCCACGCCCTCGGACTGCAGCAGCGCGTCGAGGAGGTCGAAGACCATCGCGCCCTGGTCCCGGCCGGCGCGTGTCGACGCCGTGAGGCGGGCCTGCACGAGGTCGAGGCTGGCGACGCTGACCAGGTCGCGCCGCCCCGAGAGTTTCGCGACGAGCGTCGGCAGCAATCCCTTTCCGCGCCGCTCGAGCCGCGCAAACATGCGGTCGAGGCCCCGGCGCGTGAGGGTGGACCCCAGGTGTGCGCCGGCGGCGTCCTCGAGGTGATGGCCTTCGTCCAGGATGATCCGCGAGTACGGTGGGAGGACGGCGGCGTCGTCCCAGTTCTGCGTGATGCGGCGGACCGCGATGTCCGAGAGCAGGAGGTGGTGGTTGACCACGATCACGTCGGCCTGCGCGGCCTTGCGGCGAGCCGCGAAGACGAAGCACTTGTCGAAGAACTGGCACTTGATGCGGGTGCACAGGTCCGGCTCGGCCGCCACCTCGTCCCACACGTCATCGGACGGGGGGACCGGGAGGTCGCTGAGCGAGCCATCGGGCGTGCGCCCGGCCCACGTGATCAGGCTCTCCAGTTCGGCCTCGCCGTCCCCCGGAAACAGCGTCGCGTGCGCCCCGGCCGCCTGCTCGAGTCGCTGGAGGCAAAGGTAGTTTCGCCATCCCTTCAACAGGGCGAACCGGACCGGCTGGTCCGCCAGCGCCGCGGCCAGGAACGGCAGGTCCTTCCCCACCAGCTGCTCCTGGAGGTTGATCGTGTTGGTCGACACGATCGTGCGCTCGCCATTGGCCGCCGCCCAGCGGAGCGCCGGCACCAGGTAGCCTAACGATTTTCCGATCCCGGTGCCGGCCTCGAGGAGGCCGATGCCGCCCAGGTTGTACAGGCGTCCCACCGCCCGGGCATATGTCCGCTGGCCGCCCCGGTCCTCGTACGAGCCGTGGTGCGCGGCGACGGCGCCGCCCGGCCCGAGGTCGGCATCGATCGCCGCCAGGTCCAGCTTCACGATCACCTTCGGTGTCGGCACCTCGATCACCACGTACAGGCGCGACGCCTCGTTGTCGGTGATCGCGAACCCCACGCCGAGGTCGTGGATACGTGCCGCCACCTGGAGGTCGGGCTCCGACGGCTCGAGGTTCCCCGACGGGTGGTTGTGGAGCAGCAGTTCCCCGGCCTTGGCGAATCCAGGGAGGGCCAGCACGCTGGCCGCATCACCACGCGCGACGACCCGCGCCGTGGCGACGTTACCCTCGGCGTCCACCGTGCACGTGAAGCACACCTCGCGGCCGCCAGCCAGCCGGATCGCCGCGCGCACGGCCGCTCCCGCCGCCGGAGAGAGACGGGAGGGAGCGGTCACTGCGGCGGAATCATCTCCCATCTCCCGTCTTCCCTCTCCCATCTCCCATCTAGGTCTTGAGTGGCTTCTTCTTCGCCGCCGGGAACAGCACGTTGTTCAGGATCAGCCGGTACCCGAGCGACCCCGGGTGGAGCGAGAGGTCGGTCGGCGCGGCGCCGATGTTGTGCTGCGGGTCCTCGGGGTCGTGGCCGCCCAGGAACGTCCACGAGCCCTTCCCATAGTCCCCGTGAATGTACTTCACCCACGGCGCGCCTTCCTCGCTGGCCAGCACCACGACCCCCGGCTTGAGCGTCTGCCTGGTGAAGCTGGTCGTCACCCCGTAGAAGTCCGGGATCACCTGGCGGTGGTTCTGGACCAGCATGCTGGCGACGGGATCGAACTTGGCGGAGAAGCTGAAGAGCGAGAACTGCCCCAGGGGCTGCCGCCGCCCCGCGACGTTCACCTGGTGACCGTCGATGTCACTCATCGAGTTGACGAACGCGTTCTGCTCCAGGTGGACGTTCTGGAAGGCGAAGGCGCGGTTCCAGTCCAGCCGCTGGTCGGCATTGTCGTCGAGCGGGGTCCCGTCCGCGAAGCTGCCGGCGATGTCCGTCTGGTGCGCGGCGATGGCGAGGCCCAGCGTCTCGGTCGCGCCGCACATCGCGAACAGGAAGCCGCCCTGCTCGATGTACTGCCGCATCTTCTCGGCCACGGCCTTCTTCAGCGCCGGGATGTTTGCATAGCCCAGCCGGCGCGCCGCGTCGAGGCCACGATCCCGCTGCTCGATGAACCAGGGCGCATCACGGAACCCGAGGTACAGCTTGTTGAGCTGGCCGGTGAAGTCCTCGTGATGCAGGTGGAGCCAATCGTACTTGGTGAGGTCACCCGCGATGACCTCGTCGTCCCAGATCGCCGTGTATTCGATCCCGGCGTACTGCAGGGCGAGCGTGACCGCGTCGTCCCAGGGTGGCGCCTTCGGCGGCGTGTAGATCGCGATCTTCGGCGCCCGCTCCAGCGCCACCGCATCCATGTTGTTGGCGGCGATTTCCGCCCGGAGGGCCGTGACGCGCCCGTTGTCGAGCGCCTCGAAGCTGATCCCGTCGAGCGCGGCACGCCGCCGCATCTCCGCGATGTCAGGCAGGAGGAAGGAGCCGCCGCGGTAGTTCAGGAACCACTCACTCTTGTGGCCGTCCCGGAGGGCATTGAAGATGAGGCCATACGCCTTGAGGTGGTTCGTCTGGCGGTCGTCCATGGGGACGAGCAGGTGCTGCGCGCCAACGACCGGCGCGAAGGCCGCGCACGCGATGACGGCCGCGAGAACGCGCCTGACGCTGTTGTATCCTGCCATGTGGCCCCTGAAAGTGTCAGCCATCGCTGATCCGAGTTGTTCGACCCTGCTCTCGCCCCGCGCTCCGCGCTCAGTCCTTTGCGCCTTGCGCCTTGCGCTCTTCGCTAGGGCGGAATCGTTCCCTTCGCGAGTTCCAGTTCGCGTCGCGCCTGCGGCACCAGCGCGCTCTGCGGATAAGTCAGTATCAGGTGCTCCAGACGGGCAATGGCCGCGGACCCATTCCCGTGCTGGCGCAGGACCTTCGCCCATTCCAGGTCGGCCTCGGCCGCTTCGGGCGACGCGGGATGCGCCGCAATGAGGCCGTCCCAGATGGTTTCCGCCCGCGCGGAGTCGCGCGTCGCGCGAAAGAGCCGGGCGGAGATCGCGAGCAGGAGCGGAGAGGCGTCGGCGACGTCCTTAGCGGCCATCTCGAACCCCGCGGCTGCGGCGACGGTGTCGCTGCGCGCCAGGGCGAGGAACGCGTCGCCAATCCCCGTCGAGCGCTCCCCGCGGGTGCGCGAGAGGACCGAGAGTGCGAGCACGGCCTCGCTCGAGAACTCGTCGAGCCGTCGCAGGCCGGTTCGCGCCGTCTTCAGGTCTCCCTCGAAGAGCGCCATCCACGCGGTCGTCCGCTCGTCGGACTCCTCGCCACCGCGCGCCAGCGTCGCGCGCGCGCGCGGAACGTCACCCGTCCGCACCCAGGCCCAGGCCACCGCGCGCACGGCGTCGCCACGCGTCACCGGGTCGAGCGTGCTCCCCCGCTGCTCGAGCAGGGAGTCCGCCGCAGCGGCCCGGCCGAGTTGGCCAAGGGCCCGCAGCCTGACGAGCGTGATGGTGGCCGCCTGCGACGTATCGCGCCAGGTGGCAAGCGAATCGGACCAGGCCAGGGCAGACGCCGGCTCATTGCCCTGGAGGGCGGCCGTCGCGGCCCGGACCAGCAGCGCCGCAGTCCGCCGGTGCCGCAGCACACCGGCATACGCATCCCTCGCCACCAGCCAGGACTCCCGCTCCTCGGCGTCGGCGGCGAACTCGAGCCACGCGTCGAGGACGGAATCGTCAGGGGCGACGACCTTCAGGGCGTTCCAGGCCTCGCGCGCCGAGCTCCAGCGCATCTCGAGCCCGGCGAGGATGCGGCGCACCGGCAGGTCGGTGGGATCGGCCGCCAGCACGCCCCGGATCGTGTCCCGCGCCACGCCGGCCGCCGCACCAAGGACGAACACCGCCGAGGCCTCCAGGTACGGCGCATAGGTCATCGCCTGGCGCCAGTTGGTCGCCGACGCCTCCCACATGCCAAGTGCACCCTTGAGCTCCGCGAGTTCGGCCGCGACCTGCCGGCCGCTGCCGAGACGCTGGGTCGCGAACGTGAGCACGGTGTCGGCGGTCCTTGTCAGGCCCGCATCGAGCAGGAGCCGCGCATACTCCCGGAACGGCGCCGCGTCCCCGGGCACGGCGGTAACCCACTGCTCGAAGGCCAGGCGGCCGGCGGCATCACGATGCGCGTTGACGAGGGTGCGCAACTGGATGGTGCGTGCCACCGGGTCACGCGGGCGCCTGACGAGTACGCTGTCGATGATCGTGAGCAGGGTGTCGGGGCTGCCGGCCTCGGACACGCAGCGCTCCAGGCCGTAGAGCGCCCCCGCCGGGTCGGACGTGGTGCCCAGCGCGGCCCGGAAGAACGGGATCGCGTCGCGGCATTTCCCTTCTCCTTCGAGGTCCAGGGCCCGCGACAGCGCGGCGCTCTCGACGCCCTGCGCCCTGACCGGTGAAGCCGCGACGACGCCGACGACGAGAAGGAAGACGCCGATCCTAGGGGCGCTGGCCATTGATCCGCTTGAAGTACTCGAGCACGATGCGGCGCTCGTCAGGCGTCAGCCCGCGCAGGTCGTTCCAGGTCGGCGCCTGGAACTTCGTGGCGGCCCGGCCTGACGCCGAGGTGCCCTGCGGCGTGAAGACGTCCGATCCCGTCCAGGACTTGGCCTCGCGCTTGCCCGTGTCCTCGCGCTCCTCCTCCTCGAGCAGCCGACCTGCGTCCAGCATCTTCCGGAACAGCCGCTGCTGCCGCTCCAGGATGGCCGGGTCCACCTGGGCCGCCTCGAGGGCGGCGGCGATCTGCCGCGCCTCGCGGGCCAGCTCCTCGGCGCGACCGCTGTCGTCGCGGTCTCCCACGTCGTCCAGCTTCGCCGCAACGTCCCGCTGCTGGCGCGCGAGCTGCCGTGCCTCCTGCTGGCCGCGGGGATCGAGCTGCGATCCCATGCGCGGCATGAGCTGCTGGGCCGCGGAGTTGAGCGAGGACTGCTGCTGCGCCATCTGCTGCAACTGCTTCAGCATCTCGGCGAAGCCGGTGGCGGAACTCGACTCGGACGCGCGTTCGCGATCGCGCACCAGCGACGCCGCCGCGCCATTGAGCGCCTCGGACGCCTCCTTCATGGCCGATGCGATCTGGCCGGCGTTGGTGGACGTGCGCGTCTGCTGCGTCGCATCCTCGACGCGCTTCCGGGCGTCGGCGACAGAGCGCAGCGAACGCTGCGTGAGCAGCGAAGACCGTTGCGACGCGTCCTGCAGGCGCTGCGCCGACTTCTCAACGCCCTGCTGCAGCGATCCCTGCTGCGCCCGCAACTGGTCGGGCGACGCGCCCTGCCTGGCCTGCTGCTCGAGGTTCTGCTGCTCCCGCGCCAACTGGATCATCTCCTGGATCGAGCGATCCAGCTCGGTGGTCAGCTCTTCCTTCCACTCCGAGACCTGCTGCTCCCTGGCCCGGGAGAGTTCACGCGCGGCCTCGTCCATCGCCGCCGCCGCCTGACGAGCGGCATCCTCAACGGCCTGGTCGCGACGATTCCCCTGCTGGCCGGGCTGCGGCTGGGCGCCTTGCTGTTGCCCCTGCTGCCCCTGGCGGCCCTGCTGGCCCTGCTGCTGTTGCCCCTGCTGGCCCTGCTGCTGCTGTCCCTGCTGGCCCTGGCGACCTTGCTGCTGCTGGCCCTGGCCCTGCTGCTGCTGGCCCTGTTGGCCCTGACGACCCTGCTGCTGGCCCTGTTGCTGTTGCCCCTGCTGGCCCTGTCGACCCTGCTGCTGGCCCTGTTGCTGCTGCCCCTGCTGTCCGCCCTGCTGCTGCTGTTGCGCCGCCTGCGCGCGCTGCGCGCTGTCGCGCTGGGCCTGCGTCTGCGGCTGCCCCTGCGCGGCCCGTTCCATGGCCTCCGCCGACTCCTGCATGCGACGCTCGGCCTCGTTGACCCGCTCCGCGCCGGCTTCCGCCTTCTGCTGCTGCAGGCGCTTCTGGAGTTCCTTGACCTCTTCCGAGAGGTCGCGCGTCCGGTTCGCGAGGTCCTTCGCCGCCTGCTGCGCGGCGGCGCGGTCCTCGGCGTCGCGCGCTCGGGCCAGGGAATCGGCGATCTGGCGCTGCCGCTGCGCGAGTTCCTTGGCCTCATCGGTGAGGGTGCTCATCGAGCCCTCCAGCGCGGCCCGCTTGAGCATCTCGACGCTCTTCTCGAGCTGCTCGCGCAATTTCTGCTGCTGTTGCGCCAGGTCGGCCATCGCCTTGCGGGCGTCCTCGGGCGACAGTTGCTGGGACGCCTGCTCCAGTTTGCGGAGCTGCTCCGCCAGCTCGGGCGTGAGGGCATCGCGCAGGAGCTTCTGGGCTTCCTCCAGCTGGCGCTGCAGGGCGCTGTCGAGCGCTCCCGCCTCCTTCAACTGGTGCTCGAGTTGCTGCGCCGAGTTCTGCAGCTGCTGCATGCGGTCGGCCAGTTCGCGCTGCTCGCGCGCCAGGGCCTTGGCCTGCTCGGCGGACTCGTACGACATCTGCTTGTCGGAGCGCTGCTTCGACGCGTCCTGCGTGCGCTGCTGCAGTTGCTTCTGGGCCGAGGCCGTGGCCTGGGCGCGGGCGACGGCGGTGTCGGCGGCATCGCGGATGGCGTCGCGCTGCTCGCTCAGCGTCGGGAGGCGGATGACGAGCTCGCGACTCACCCCCGTCTGCGACCACGGCGACCCGTCGGTCGCGGCGGCGACCACGTGCAGCGCGTCGCCCGGGCGCAGGGCATCGACCTTGAGCGGCGACTCGCCGGACCACTGCCCCTCGTCGCGACCCGCATAACGACGCTCGGCCAGGTCCTGGCGCGCGCCACGCGCGTTCACGATCCACGACCGCACGGCCACCGCCGCGATCCCGTGGTCGTCGGTGGCCATCACCGACAGGCTTAGGCTGTCCCCCGCGGTCACCGTGGTGTCGCCGCCGGGAGAAAGGATCTCGACGTGCGGCGCGGAGTCGGGAACCACCTCGACCTCCAGGGCGGGCGGCACGTCGGTGATCGGGCCGGTGCGCCCGATGGCACTCCACTCGTAGCGACCGGTCACGGTCGGCACGGGCCCCGAGAAGCGCATGCCCTCGGGCTTGAGCAGCAGCGTGGTGCCGCCGCGCGTCAGCGCGACCTCGCGCAGTTCCGTGGAGGAGGTCCCCTCGACGGTGAGCCGGGTGCCCTGCGGGACGCGGACCGGCTCGCCTAACGGGATGACTTCCACCTGGCGGCCGAGGTACCCGGAGAACTGCGCCCGGATGTTGACCTCGCCGATGAACGGGCGCTCGACCACGCGGACCATCGCGGTGTCACTGAGCGCGCGGCCGTCGGTGGCGTAGAGCGTGAGGTCGGCGTCCAGCGGCTCCAGGCGGATCGAACCGACGCCTTCGGTGACCGGGATGGAGATTGACCGCCATGTGGCGCCGGTGCGCCGGTGCGCGATCGTCACCTCCCGGCGGCCGGGTGCACGGACGGTCACCGTGATGCGTTCGCCGCGCAGGACCGAGCCCGGCAGCGAGTCGACCTGGACGCCCTCGAGCAACGTGCCGCTCCAGGCACGGATCGGGTGCAGGAGCGCGGCCCAGCCGTCCGGGGCAGTGGCGGTCCCGACGACCAGCGCCGCCGCACCCGCGGCCGCTGCCAGCGCGCCAATCCCGACCCACCGGAACATCCGGCGCCGCAGCGACGGAGCCAGCGGCCTGCCCCGGTGCTCCCCAAGTTGCCGCGCCATCGCGTCGGCGCCAATTCGTCCCAGGATCCCGGTGCCGGCGACCTCCATCGTGCCGCGCAGCGAACCATCGCGCAGCGAGCGCTCGCGCTCGATCTGGGTCGCCACGCCCGGAAGCGTCGCGATCCTCCCGCGCATCCGGATCGCGAGCCTGGCGCCGAGGATGAGCACCGCCAGCACGACCAGCCACAGCAGGAACGGCACCGGACGCGGGAGTGACAGCCATCGAGCAGATCCCAAGGCAAGCGCCCCGGCCGCGAGCACCGCCGCCACCGCCCCGACGACCAGGGTCGCCCCCGACACGTTCAGGAGGCGCGCCAGGGAGCGTCGCTCCCGGTCGATGAGTTCTAGGAGGTTCATGAGCCCGGCCGGCTGGTGACGGCGTACACGAAGAGGTTTACGCCCATGCGAAGTGCTGCCTCGTGCGCAGCCGGCGGATCGTTGTACGTGCCAGGATCCTCCCAGCCGTTCCCGAGATCACTCTCGTAACTGTAGAACACGGCCAGGCGATTGCCGATGAAGATCCCGAACCCGCGCGCCGGCTTGCCGTCGTGCTCGTGCACCTTGGGAACGCCGGCCGGGAAGTCATACACGATATGATAGATCGGATGCGTGAGGGGCACATCCACCAAAGGACGATCCGGGAACACCCGGGCGATTTCCTTTCGGAAGGACTCATCGAGTCCGTAGTTGTCATCCACGTGGAGGAACCCCCCCCGCGCGAGGTACTCGCGAAGCTTGACCACCTCGGCGTCCGAGAACTTGATGACACCATGGCCGGTGACATGGAGGAAGGGATGATCCCAGAGCCGGTCGTCCGTCAGGGAGACACGGGATTCCGTCGGTTCGACCTTGAGGCTGGTCCGTTCGTTGATCGCCTTGAGGAGGTTCGGAAGGCTGGAGGGATTCGCGTACCAGTCGCCGCCGCCGTCGTACTGTAGGCGGGCGATCGTCAGCTTTGCCGCGGTCGAGGGGCCGGCCGAAACGAGGGTCAGCGCAAGGAGCGCCGCAGCGGGACGAAGCGGTTTCATGCCTTCAAGGCCATCCGGTAGACGGTGTTGCGCGGGACGCCAAGTTCGGAGGCCAGGCGGGCAGCGATATCGCGGGCCGACTGGCCGGCTTCACGCAGTACTTTCACGCGATCTCGCAACTCATCCTCATTGAACGACTTGGACTCTGCGCCCGAAAGCAGAATGACAACTTCTCCCCGGGGCGGAGTATCGCGGTAATACGCGGCAAGTTCGCTTACCGTTCCCTCGCGAAATTCCTCGTGGATCTTCGTGATTTCGCGGGCCACCACGCAACGGCGATCCGGGTCGACTTCACCCAGGTCATCGAGCGTTGCCGAAACGCGCGCCGGAGCCTCGTAGAGCACGACCGTATGCGGCAGGGTGCTAGCCAACTCCAGGGCTTCGCGTCGGTCCTTCCCTGTCCTGGGCAGGAAGCCCACGAACGTGAAACGGGTGGTGTCGAGCCCGGTCGCGGACAGCGCCGCGGTGAGCGCCGAAGCGCCGGGAATCGGCGAGACTCGGAAGCCGGCGGATCGCACCGCGTCGACCAGCCGGCTCCCCGGGTCGGAAATGAGGGGCGTTCCGGCGTCGCTGACCAGCGCTACGGACTCCCCCCGGCCAAGCCGCTCGAGCACCCGAGGAATCGTTCGGGCCTCGTTATGGGCGTGTGCGGCCACCGTGTGAGCCTTGATCCCGAAGTGGTCCAGTAACACTCGCGTGGACCGGGTATCCTCGGCCAGTACCATGTCGGCGGTCCGGAGGGTCTCGACGGCGCGCATGGTCATGTCCCCAAGGTTGCCGATTGGCGTGGCGACGATGAACAGCGTGCCGCGTCGGGGATCCTCCGGCCGCGGGACCATGCGACTGGATCAGGCCGCGTGCTTCTTGAACTTCTCCTCGAGCACCGGACGCGGGACCGCGCCGATCACCTGGTCAACGACCTTTCCATCCTTGAAGAAGATCACCATCGGGATCGACCGGACGTTGAACCGCGTGGCGGTGCGGATGTTCGCGTCCACGTCGAGCTTCGCGACCTTGGCCTTGCCCGAGTACTCGGTCGCCAGCTGGTCCAGGATCGGTGCAATGATCCGGCAGGGACCACACCAGGCCGCCCAGAAATCCACCACGGCAAGGCCGCTGTGCTTCTCGATCTCACCCTCGAAGTTGTCATCCGTGACTGCGACTGCCATCGACATGCTGGTTTGCCTCCGCTCGGCGGGCCTACGCGCGCCGGCTTGCTGGGACTAGTTTCCGCGCGCACCGCCCACCGGAGCGCGAGTTGATGTCCGACACACCACGCCGCGGAACCCGGATCGCCCATGTGGGATTCGCGATCCGGTCGGCCGCGGCCCTGCATTCATTCTATCGCAATGTCCTCGGAATGTCCGAGGCGGACCTCGTCGACAGCGATGGCGCCCGCATCACCGGGTTCATCGCCGGCGACTCCCTGGTGGAATTGCTGGAACCCGCGCAGGCAGACTCCCCCATCGGACGGTTCATCGACAAGCGCGGCCCCGGCATCCATCACATTTGTTTCGCGGTTGACGATCTCGATGCGACGCTGCTCAGGTGTCGCGAGGCCGGCATCCGGCTGGTCGACGAGGCTCCACGACCCGGAGCGGAGGGAAAGCGCATCGCGTTCCTCCACCCATCCTCCACGGGCGGCATCCTGGTCGAGCTGACCGAGCATTGAGCGCGGAACGCGTGACGGTCCCGCGGGAACGCTCAGGACCGCCGGGTGCAGAATTCGGCCTGCACGGTTTCGTAGTCCGTGTCGAGCACGAACCACCGGTTCGATGGACCCTGCACGATCTTGAACCTTGGCGTCAGGGTCCGGTTGCCCCGCGTGACCTGGACCCGGATCTCGCGGGTGCCGTCGCTTCCCAGCGATTCGTCGAGGATCTGGAACCGTTCGTGGTCGTAGCAGGCCTGGAGGAGGACGAGGCGCTTCTCGAGTTCCGTGCGCTCCATGTTGTCGCGTGCGGCGCCCTGGTTCGTGCCCCAGACGGCGCCCATGGCCTGGAGATCCTGCGCCTTCACGGCCCCCATGAACATCGTGGCGGCATCGCGCGCCGACGGCGCGCCCGACAGCGAGGTGCCCATCGAGGGGCTTTTGCTGCAGGCGACGGCAGCGACAGCGATCAGGACCCACTTCCTCACGGGCGACTCCGAGCCAGTTTGAATGCGAACGTAATGGCGACCGCCCGGGGGATCAACCGGCGACCCCGCCTGGCGACGACACCCGACTGAACCATGCCAGCAGCGCCCCAACGCCTCTTCGTCAACATCGACCACGTCGCCACCATTCGTCAGGCGCGACGCACGACCGAACCGGACCCGCTCGAGGCAGCCCTTCGCTGCGAGGATGCCGGGGCCGACGGAATCACGGCCCACCTCAGGGAAGATCGCCGCCACATCCAGGACGACGACATCCAACGCCTCGCGGCCGGGATCCACACGGTGCTGAACCTGGAGATGGCGCTCGCGGACGAGATGCTCGACCTGGCCGAGCGACTCCGGCCGCACCAGGTCACGCTGGTCCCCGAGCGTCGCGAGGAGGTCACGACCGAGGGCGGACTCGATGTGCGGCGGGATCCCGACCGGCTGGCGGCCGGCGTGGCGCGACTTCGCGCCGCCGGCATCCGCTGCAGCCTGTTCATCGATCCCGACCCCGAAGCGGTAGAGCGCTCCAACGCGGCCGGCGCCGAGGCGATCGAGCTGCACACCGGTCGTTATGCGCACCACCCGGACGACCCGGAGGTGCTGCGGGCGCTCCAGCGAGCGGCCACCCAGGGGGCGGAGCTGGGGCTGGCGGTCCACGCCGGGCACGGGCTCACGGTGCGCAACGTCGGGGCCGTCGCTCGCATCCCCGAGGTCGAGGAACTCAACATCGGCCATTCGATCGTCTCGCGAGCGGTGATGGTGGGCATGGCCGAGGCGGTCCGGGAGATGCGCGTGGCGATGTTGCGGGCCCGTGACCGCTAGCCCATCGTGATCGCCGACGGGTAATTTCCGCTCCCGGATGACCTCACCCGAACTCCTTCGATTCTTCCACGCGGAAGCCCGCGAGTACCTCGACGCCGTCGAGGGGCTTGCCGAGTCCGGGGAGTCCTTCGAGGCCGGGGCCTTCGTCGCCGCGTCGCGGGCCCTGCGCGGCAGCGCCACCATGGCGCGCGTCCCGCGGGTCGCCGAGATCGCGCTGGTGATGGAGCGCCTGGCCAATGCGGTCCGCGACGGCGAGATCGAGTGGACCGCCAGCCTGCGCCGCGACCTTGCCGACACGGTCGTCGAACTCCGGCGGCTTGTGGCCACGAGCAGCGACTGGTCGCCTGACGACGAGCGGCGCGCGGCCGACCGGCTCGCGGCACTGCGCTCGCTCCTCCCGGCCCGCGTGCGCACCCCGGCCTCGCCCCCGACGGCGGGCACCACGCCGATCTTCATCGCGCTGCAGGCGTCGGCGATCGCCTCCGACCTGGAGAAGTTCCTGCTCAACCCGGTCGATCGCGCACTCATCGATGACGTCGTGAACCGCCTGAAGAGCCTGCGCGGGATCGCCGGCGTGGCGGACCATCCTCCGCTGGGCGAGGTTGCCGACGCCGTCGAGCGCGCCCTCCGGGAGCTCGCGCCCGACGCATTCCTCAGCGAGGCCGACACGGAGCTCCTCACCGCGGCGGCTGGAGTCTTCCGCCGTGCGTCGTCGGAACTGCGCTCCCGCGGGCAGTTCGAGCGCACAACGAGCGAAGTCGACCGGTTCGCCCGGGCCGCCGCCGTTTCGGCGTCGCCGCCGTCGCTGGACGATTCCGCGATCGTCCGCATCGAGGAACTCTTCTTCACCGATGCCGGGCCCCATCTCGTCCAGCGCGGCAGCGCACCGTCACGCAGTGCCGAGATGCGGTTCCGCGAGGAGGTGGTGACGCGGGCGGAGCACCTCCGTCGCCTGGTGGCGGAAGCGCGCGTCGCGATGGACCCGTTCACGCGCGAGCGCGTCCGCCGCGACCTCAAGACGCACCTGGCCCGGCTCGACGAGTTCGCGCGCAGCTACGGCGCGCAGCAGGTTGCCTCCGTGGTCGGCGAGGCGGCAGCGCTCGACGCGTTTACCGACGAGGCGGTGCTCGATGCCGTGGAGGCGGTGGCCAGGATCCTCACTACGCCGGGCATCCCGCTCGACGAGATGGAGCGGCGGCTCGCGGTGGGTGAACGCAAGCGATGGACCCCGGTCGTCCCGCCCGGTGTCGTGCCCGCCTCCACGCCGGTGCCGGCTCCACGCCAGCCGGTCAGGCCGATGCGGTCCGGTCCGGACCTGCAGGCGATGCTCGGCGAAAGCATCACGCAACTGGCGTCACTGGACGAGATCCCGCTGGCGGAACCGGTCCGCGTCGATGACGATGCCATCGTGCCGGTCGAGTCGCTGCTGTTCCGCGGTTCGGCGGCGCTGGATCGCGCGCGTACGTTGCGGGACGACATGCGCCGCAGCGGCGTCGTGGACCCGGACGCGCTCCAGGAGCTATACGACCTGCTCGACCTCGCCCGCGCCGAGTAGCTGAATGAAGATCGGATGGCGCGGCCTCGTCGGGGTGGCAATCAGCGTTGCCCTCCTGTGGTGGACCCTGCGCGGTGAGTCGCTCGCCGACGTGTGGAACGTGCTCCGTGAGTCGAACGTTCTGCTGTTCCTGCTGTCCGCCGCCGTCGCGACGCTTTCCTTCCCCATGCGGGCGTGGCGCTGGCGGTACATCCTCGAGCCGTCGGCGGGGACGCTGCCCTTCGGACCGCTGTGGAGGGCGACCGCGATCGGCATGATGGTGAACAACGTGTCGCCGGCGCGCGCGGGCGAGCTGGCGCGGGGCTATGTGCTGTCGCTGGAAACGAAACGGGTGCGCTTCGCGACGGCCCTGGCCTCGCTGGTGGTGGACCGCGTCTTCGACACCGTGGTCGTGCTGTTGCTCCTGCTGGGGGTGACCTCGCTCCCCGGGTTTCCGGCCAATGCGATCGTGTTCGGGTGGCCGGTCGGCAGGATCCTCCTCGTGGGCGCGGCATCGGCGCTGGTGGCGCTGGCCGTGCTGGTGGTGATGGCCCTCGATCCCGAACGACTGGTGCGGATGGCCAACCCCATCGTCGGCCGGATCGCGCCGCGTTTCATGGACCGGGTGCGGCTTTTCGTCCTCTCCTTCACGGCCGGGCTGGGCGTGCTGCGGGACCCGAGGCGCTCGGCCATCGTCTTCGCATGGGCGCTGGCCCAGTGGCTGGTCAACGGCGCGTCCTTCTGGATTGCGTTCCTCGCGGTGGGACTCGACGCGCCATTCACCGCGGCGCTGTTCCTGCAGAGCCTCCTCGCCTTCGCGGTGGCGCTGCCATCGGCGCCCGGGTTCTTCGGCGTCTTCGAGGCCGGGACCAAGGTGGCGCTGCGCGTCTACGGCATCGATGACACGTTCGCGGTCAGCTACGCGCTGGGATATCACCTGCTGTCCTTCCTCCCCATCACGCTCATCGGCCTGTGGTACCTCGGGCGGATGGGGCTCCACCTGAAAGACCTGGGGCGCGACCAGGCGGCGAAAGACCAGGGCGGGTGACCGTGCCCACCGCGCGGGTGGAGGCCCAGGCGAAGATCAACCTCTTCCTGCACGTGCTGGCGCGGGAGGAATCGGGCTACCATCAGGTCGAGACCCTGCTGTGCCGGATCGCGCTCTCCGACGCCGTGACCGTCCGTATTACCGGCGCGGGGCGGAGCCTCGACGTCGGCGGGCCCATGGTCCCGGCGGCCGGGCTGGGCCCGGTCGAGCAGAACCTGGCGTGGAGGGCGGCTGCCGCGTATGCCACCGCGACGGGATTCCCGCCGGGGTTCGAGATCGCGGTCGAGAAGCGGGTCCCGGTGGGGGCGGGTCTTGGCGGTGGGAGCGCCGACGCCGGCGCGGTGCTGCGGGCGCTCAACGCGCTCAATCCCGCGCCGCTGGAACGGGCGGGCCTGGTCCACCTCGCTGGATCGTTAGGCGCGGATGTCCCCTTCCTGACGCAGGACCAGTCGGCGATGGCGCTGGCGTGGGGACGCGGGGAGCGGGTGCTGCTCGTTCCCACGCTGCCGGCCAGCGCGCTGTGGCTGCTGGTGCCCGATGTCGCGGTGAGCACGGCAGACGCGTATCGCTGGGTCGATGAACGCCCCCGGCCGTCCTCCGCCGTCAGCGTGGGCCTCGGGGAACTCGCCACCTGGACCGACGTCGCCCGGTTGGCCCGGAACGACTTCGAAGAAGTGGTGGGGCGTCGGGTGCCGCTCGTGGGGCGCCTCCTGCACACGCTGCGCGACGAGACCGTCCAGGAGTTGCTGGGTTCCCACCCCATCGTGCTGATGTCCGGGTCCGGATCGACGGTCTTCGTGGTCTCGGGATCGCGCCCTCCCGAGGGCTTTGCCCCACTACCGGAGATCGATGGCGTCACGATGCTCGAAACCGAGACGTCGCAATTTGTTGAGCCGGTCGTCCTGACCCATTAGGTTGCCGCTCCCGCCTTGATGCCCCCTCGTCCAATGGCAGGACATCGGTCTTTGGATCCGAGAATGGTGGTTCGAATCCACCGGGGGCAATTCGGTCCGGCGCATTGACCTAAACTCCCGTCACGTCTACGTTTCAGGGCTACGGAATGGACCTTTTGCCGGGTGTGCTTCGGGGATTCAAGCTGATCTCCGGAAACGCCAACAGGGGACTCGCCGAGGAGATCGCCAAGCACCTCGGGGTTGAGCTGTGCAGGATGACGCTCACCCGGTTTGCCGACGGCGAGATCTTCGTGCGAATCGATGAGAACGTCCGCGGCGCGGACGTTTTTATCGTCCAGCCGACCAATCCGCCGGCGGAGAACATCATGGAGCTGTTGCTCCTGATCGATGCCGCGAAGCGGGCGTCGGCGGCGCGGGTGACATGCGTCATGCCGTACTACGGGTATTCGCGACAGGACCGGAAGGACCAGCCGCGAGTGTCCATCGGGGCGAAGCTGGTGGCCAACCTGATCCAGAAAGCCGGCGCCGACCGGGTCCTGGGTCTCGATTTCCACCAGCACCAGCTGCAGGGGTTCTTCGACGTGCCGGTCGATCACCTGTACGCCTCCCCGGTGCTGGTGGCGCACTACCGGAAGAAGCAGTACACCGACCTGGTGGTCGTTGCACCAGACGTCGGGTCAGCCAAGATGGCGCGCGGCTTTGCGCGAAAGCTCGATGCGGCGCTGGCCATCGTCGACAAGCGGCGCACGGGGCCGAATGTCGCCGAGGTACTGAACGTGGTGGGTGAAGTCGAGGGTCGGGATTGCCTGATCCCTGATGACATGATCGATACGGCCGGCACCGTCACGGAGACGGCGCGGGCGCTGAAGAACATGGGGGCGCGGGACATCTACATCTGCGCCACCCACGGGCTGCTCTCCGGCCCGGCGGTGGACCGGCTGAAGGAAGCCCCGATCGCGGAAGTGGTGATCACCGACTCGGTCGTGGTGCCGGAAGCGAAGCGGTTCGATCGACTCCGGGTGCTGTCGGTTGGGGAACTGCTCGCCAAGGCGATCAGGTTCACGCACAGCGAGCAGAGCGTTTCGAGTCTTTTTGATTGATGACGGAGGGGGCTGCGTGCTGATTGCTGCGGGCTGCTGCTGCCGCTGTGTGCTGGGGCTGGTTGCTGGTGCTGGTGCTGGTGCTGGTGCTGGTGCTGGTGCTGGTGCTGGTGCTGGTGCTGGTGCTGGTGCTGGTGCTGGTGCTGGTGCTGGTGCTGGTGCTGGTGCTGGTGCTGAAAGCTTGATCGAGAGGGAGGTCACTCCCCTCTCCCATCTCAAATCTCAGGTCTCGTCTCATGGCAACGACTCAACTTTCCGCTGCGCCCCGCGCTGGTGTGGGCAAGGGCAACTCCCGTTCCTTGCGCCGCGAGGGACGCCTGCCGGCCATCATCTATGGCCGCGCCCGTTCGCCGCAGTCCCTCACCGTTGATGCGCGCGACTTCGAGCGCCTGCTCGAGCGGGTCGCCGCCGAAAACACGGTCATCGAGCTCGACATCGACGGCGCGATGACGCGCACGCTGATCCGCGAGATCCAGCGCCACCCGGTGAAGCGCAACGTGCTGCATGTCGACTTCCAGGAACTGGTCGCGGGCGAGCGCGTGATCGTCAACATCCGCGTGGTCCTGCAGGGCATCCCGGCTGGTGTCCGCCTCTCCGGCGGCATCCTGAGCCAGGTCATCCAGGAACTCGAGTGCCGCGTCGATCCGCTCGACATGCCGAGCCACATCGACGTCGACGTTTCCGGCGTCAACATCGGTCACTCCGTCCACGTCAGCGACATCACCATTCCTCCGGGCGTCGAAGTCCTCGACGATCCGGGCACGACGATCGCCGTCGTCGCGGCGCCGAAGGAGGAAGTCGTCACGCCGGTCGCCGGGGTCACTCCCGAAACGCCCGCCGAGCCGGAACTCATCCGCAAGGCGAAGGCTGAGGAGGAGGGCGAGGCCGAGGAATCCTGATCCCACTCGACTGGCTGAAGCGCCTCCTCGGTCGGCGAGCCGATCAGGGTGCGCGCGAGGAGCCGATGAAGCTCATCGTGGGGCTGGGCAACCCGGGCAAGTCGTACGCCGACACGCGTCACAACGCCGGCTGGTGGGTGGTCGACCACCTGGCCGGCGTCTGGCGTTTCGACGCCTGGCGCAAGGACCACGAGACCCTCGTCAGTGATGGCCGCCTGGGGAGCCAGCGCGTCCGGCTGCTGAAGCCGCAGACGTACATGAACCTGAGCGGGTCCGTCCTGCGGCCGTACCTGCGCCGCGAGGCGTGGCACGCGGACGCGGACCTCCTGATCATCGTCGATGAGGTGGCGTTGCCGGTCGGCCGCTTCAGGCTGCGGGCGCAGGGCAGCGCCGGCGGCCACAACGGCCTCAAGTCGATCGAGGCGGCCGTCGGGTCCCGCGCATATGCGCGCCTGCGCGTCGGCGTCGGGCCGCCCGAGGGTCGCGAGCGCAAGGGCGACCTGTCGGAGTACGTCCTGGACAAGGCGGGCAAGGCGGAGCGCAGGGATATCGAGGCGCTCTTCCCGGAGCTCTGCAGCCTCGCCGAACTGTGGGTCAGGGAAGGCGCGGAGGCGGCGATGAGGGAATACAACAGGGTTGGAGACGGGAGACGGGATGGGGCGTGACGGGGGACGGAAGAGGGGAGCATTCGGCAAGGTCGCTCAGTCTCCCTCCAGCCTGGAGCCACCCTGGCCGCGAACGCGCTTCCGCAACGCCACGAGCATGGCGCACACCAGTTCCGCTCGCGCCGCCAGCCGCGCGTGTTCCATCGGGCTGATGGGACCAAGATCTCGCGACAGGAGGAGCAGATAGTCGAGTTCCCGCGCTGACCGGATCGCGATCTCGAGGTGATGCGCGAACTGCCGGGGGGTGTCCCGTCCCGCGCCCTCCGCGATGTTCGCGGGGATGGACACGGCGGCCCGCCGGATCTGCGCCGCGAGGCCGGGGTAGGCGGCGTTAGGCAGCCCGGCCGTGGCGCGACAGGATCGCAGGGCCAGTTCGTGCGCCTTGCGCCACACCTTGAGTCTTCGAAAGGGGTGCATGCCCCAACCTGGTGGCCTCCCGCGGCATCCGCTTCATCGTTTCAACGCAATCCGGTCCATTCGAACGCAGTCGCCGTCTCCCCTCCCCCATCACCCGTCCCGCAGTGCTCTCCCTCGGAATCGTCGGTCTCCCCAACGTCGGCAAGTCCACCCTGTTCAACGCCCTCACGGCGGCCAGCGCCGACGCGGCGAACTACCCCTTCTGCACGGTCGAGCCGAATGTCGGGATCGTCGAGGTTCCGGACCCACGCCTCGCCCGGCTCGACGCACTGGCGAAGCCGAAGCGCACGGTCCCGGCCGTGGTCCAGTTCATGGACATCGCCGGCCTCGTGCAGGGCGCGTCCCAGGGAGAGGGACTGGGCAACAAGTTCCTCGCCAACATCCGCGAGGTCGACGCGATCGTCCACGTCGTGCGCTGCTTCGACGACCCCGACGTGACCCACGTGATGGGGGCCGTCGACCCGGTCCGCGACCGCGAGGTCATCGAGCTCGAGCTCGCGCTGTCCGACCTGGCCGCGGTGGAGAAGCGGCTCGAGAAGACGGCCCGGGGCGCGAAGTCCGGCGACAAGGATGCGCAGGCGGAGGAAGCGGCCCTGCTGGTCGCGCGCGACGTGCTGAACGCCGGCCGCGCCCTGTGGGAAGAGCACCTCCCGGACACGACCCTCACCCTGCTCCGTCCGCTCAACCTCCTCACCACCAAGGACGTGCTCTACGCGGCGAACGTGACCGAGGCCGAGCTCACCGGTGGCGAGGGGCGACACCTCACGGCGCTGCGCGAGGCGGTGACCCGGAGCGGCGAGCACGCCGAGGTGGTTCCCTTCTCCGCGAAGATCGAAAGCGAACTGGCGGAGCTGCCGCCCGGCGAACGGGTCCACTTCCTCGAATCGCTGGGCATCGCGGAGGCCGGCCTCGAGCGCCTCATCCATGCCGGGTACCACTTGTTAGGCTTGCGCACGTACTTCACGGTGGGCGAACAGGAAGTGCGCGCGTGGACGATCCATGCCGGGGACACCGCCCCGGTGGCCGCCGGCGCCATCCACACGGACTTCGAGCGCGGGTTCATCCGCGCCGAGACGGTGAGCTACGACGACTTCGTCCGTGCCGGCAGCATGAAGGCGTGCCGCGACCAGGGCCTGGTGCGCTCCGAGGGTCGCGACTACGTGGTGCAGGACGGCGACATCATGCTGTTCCGGTTCAACGTGTGACGGGCGGAAGGGGTGCGCGCAGGGGGCAAGCGGGCGGCACGGGCTCCCCTACGCCATCGGCGCGATGACGCGGGCATCGTCCACCTTCGGGTCGTTCACCAGCAGCCCGACCTCCCACGCCCGCATGCGGTCGGCGTCGAACGGCTTCAGCAGGCGCCTGACGTCCTCCATCGCCGTCGTGGGCGCCAGCCAGGCATCGTAGTCGTCAGGCGCCACGATCACCGGCATCCGGTCGTGGATCGGCTCCAGGAGGGCGTTGGGCTCGGTGGTGAGGATCGTGCAGCTCACCAGGCCCTCCGCGCCCTCGTCAGGCCGCCAGTAGTCCCAGAGCCCCCCGAACGCGAAGATCTCGCCACCCAGCAGGGCAACGGCCCAGGGCTGCTTCCGTTTCTGGCCCGTAACCTCCTGCCACTCGAAGAACACGTCAGCCGGGATCAGGCACCGCCGCTTCTGCAGGGGGATCCGGAAGGCCGGCTTTTCCAGCGCGGTGTCCGCGCGGGCGTTGATCATCCGGTTCCCGATGGTCCGGTCCTTCGCCCATGACGGCACCAGTCCCCAGTGCAGCAGGTCGGCCCGGCGCCCAGTCCGGCCCTGCCGGACGGCGAGGACGTCCCCGCCGGGCGGCACGTTGAACCGGGGCGCCTGCGACGGGGCCTCGGCGAGGCCGAAACGCTGCAGGTCGAGCTTGTCTGGACGGGTCAGTCCGAAGCGGCCGCACATGATGACGGGTGGGGAGATGGGTCATGGGAGATTAGCCCACCACCGGGGGAAGGCCGACCCCCTGCCGTCGATGCCGCCTTCCCCATCTCCCATCTCCCGACTCGGTCCGCTAGGTTTCCCCGCTCACAACTGAACCACAACCCCCTCCCCGCACCCAGGCAACCGGCGCGGGGCGGCCACGACCACAGGGAGGATTGCCGACATGCTCCGCCGATACGAGGCGGTGTACATCTTCGACTCCACGCTCGAAGACACCGCCATCAACGAGAAGCTGGCGCGCTTCCATGCGCTGCTTCAGAGCCCGGAAGAAATCTCCGTCGATCATTGGGGACGCCGGCAGCTCGCCTACAAGATTGGCCCCCGCGATACCGGCTACTACATCGTCGCGAAGTTCCACGCCACGGCGGCCGTGCTCCCCGAGTACGAGCGCGCCATGAAGCTCGACGACGGCGTCGTCCGCTACCTGATCACGCTCTTCGAGCATGAAGTGGGTGCGCCCCCGATGACCGAGGAAGAGATGGCGCGTGCGGCCCGGCAGGAAGACGACGACGACGAGGACTGACCATGAGACGCCCAACCAAGAGCTGCCCGTTCTGCGAAGGACGCGTGCACTATGTCGACTACAAGGATGACCGCACCCTTGGCCGCTTCATCACCGACCACGGCAAGATCCTGCCGAGCCGGCTGAGCGGCGTCTGTGCGCGTCACCAGCGCCAGTTGTCCACCGCCATCAAGCGGGCCCGGTACCTGGCGATCATTCCGTACATCCGCGGCCACCAGGCCTGAGTGGGAACGACCGCCACGCCATCGCCTCCCGAAACCCCGGTCGCCGCGCGCGAACGGGGGTGGCGGCTCATTTTGCCGGCACTGGGGCTGTTCCTCCTGGTGCCGGCGATCGGCGTGGCGCGGGTGGTCTTCCCGGTCGAGCAGACCATCATGCTCGTGGGGCCGGCGATCGGCGTGTGTGCGCTGGTGGCGTGGGTCAAGGGCGGCCGCCTGTGGCTCGCCCTCACCTGGCTGGCGCTGTCCGCGTGGATGCTCCTCCGGCCGCCGGGCGCCGCCAGCGCCTTCGACTTCATGGCGCGCGGGTGGGCCATCGTGCTGGTCTCGATGTTCGGCCTCGCCTGCCTGTTAGGCGGGAGGCGCCTCTTCCTGTCCCGCGCGCTGTCGGCGGTCGCCGCGACGTTCGTGTTCGCGGGCGCCGTCATCCTCGTCTCCGACGTGGCGCCGGGCCGCGTGCAGCGGACCCTGGCGGACGAGCTGGACCGTCGTGCTGCCCCCATGAATGCCCAGTTGGAGGCCGCGACCCGGGCCCCCGACTGGCAGACGTTCGTGGCCGAGAACCCCCGCTTCGCGGCGCTCATGGAACAGGTGCTGGCCAGCTACGAGGAAATCCCGGCGACGACGGTGTCGTTCTTTCCCGCGCTGCTGGCACTCGAGTCCCTCGCCGCGCTGGCCCTGGCGTGGGGACTGTTTCACCGCATCAGCCGGTCGCGCGTCGGACCGCCGCTCACCCGGTTGCGGGATTTCCGCTTTGGCGACCAGCTCGTGTGGGGGTTGCTGGTCGGCATCGTGCTGGTCGTCACGCCAACGCTGGGCGCGCTGCGGGGGCTGGGGTTCAACCTCGTGCTCTTCTTCGGCGCGCTGTACGTGCTTCGTGGACTGGGGGTGCTCGCGTGGTTCATCGCCGAGCGACGCCTGGCCCTCGCCATCCTGATCCTGCTCGCGCTCGTGTTTCCACCAGTCGTCAGCATCCTCGCGCTGGGCCTTGGCCTCGGCGATACGTGGGTCGACTGGCGCGGCCGCGCGCGGCAACTGACTTAACGCACCTGGAGCGCATACCCATGGAAGTCATCCTTCGGCAATCGGTCGAGAAGCTGGGACACCCCGGCGACGTGGTGAAGGTCTCCAACGGCTTTGCCCGCAACTACCTGCTGCCCCGCGGCATCGCGATGGTCGCGACCGAGGGCAACAAGAAGCAGATCGAGGCCCAGCGCCAGCGGCTCGAGGCGGCCGAAGACGCGCGGCGCGAGACGGCGCGGACGCAGGCCACGACGATCGAACAGGTCTCGCTGACCTTCTCGGCGCGCGTCGGTGAGGAGGGCAAGCTGTTCGGCTCCGTCACCTCGGCCGACATCGTGCAGCAGCTCGAGGCCCTCGGGCACCACATCGAGAAGCGGCAGGTCGACCTCCACGAGCCGATCAAGGCCCTCGGCGTCTACCGTGTGCCGATCCGGTTGCACGCCGACGTGAAACCCGAGATCAAGGTCTGGGTGATCAAGCAATAGCTGAGAGTTGAGAGTTGAGAGTTGAGAGTTGGGAGAGGCACCCCTCTCAACTCTCAACTCCCAACTCTCAACTCATTTCAGGGCCCCACCCCGGCTGGCGTGTCCGGCAGGCAGGGCTCGTGCGCGGGGCCACTCCCCCGTCCCACGGGCCCTTTCGCCGATCGGGCGGTCCCTTTCACCGGCTCAGCATGTCGCCACTCGCGCAGCGTCATTATGCTTGAGCAATGGGTGGTTCCCGGGGCCCGCCCGGCCGCCGGAACAAAACCGCCCGCGCCCGCTACAAAGGCGTCTCCTGACCCCACCCCGCGAATGACCTCGTCACCGGCCACGGAACGGCCAAGCCTCGCCGCCGCCCAGGCGGCGGCCGCGATCTGCCTCGACCTCAAGGCGAATGACGTGGTGATCCTGGATCTCGAAGGGGTGACCGACATGACGGACTGCTTCGTGATCGCGAGCGGCTCGTCGGACACCCACGTGCGCGCCATCGCCGAGCACGTGGCCGAAGAAATGAAGAAGCGCGGTTACCCGCCCCATCACGTCGAGGGCCTGACGCAGGGCCGGTGGGCGCTCGTGGACTTCGTCGATTTCGTCGTGCACGTCTTCCATCCCACGCTGCGGTCGTTCTACCAGCTCGAGCGACTGTGGGGGGACGCGGCGGTCATTGCGGTCGGACCGCAAGGAGCAGTCACATGAGGCACGTCAGGACGCTGGCCCTCCTGCTGGTCGCGGCCGGCGCCGCGCCGGCCGCCGCGCAGCAGTACTTCGGCCAGAACCAGGTCCAGTTCGACAAGTTCCAGTGGAAGGTCATCGAGACCCCGCACTTCACCGTCCACTACTATCCCGAGGAACGCGACGGGATCATGGACGCGGCGCGGATGGCCGAGCGTTCCTACGCCCGGCTCTCGCGGATGCTCAAGCACGAGTTCCGCGAGAAGAAGCCGCTGATCATCTACCGGTCCCGCGGCGACTTCGGCCAGAACAACGTCACCGGGGACCTGGGCGAGGGCGTCGGCGGCGTGACCGAGGCGCTGCGGCACCGCATCCTCCTGCCCTTCACCGGCGACTACAAGAGCTTCGAGCACGTGCTGGCGCACGAGCTCGTCCACGCCTTCCAGTACGACATCTTTGCCCGTGGCCGCGCCGGCAACGGGTTGCAGACGCTGGCGCAGGTCAACCCGCCGCTCTGGTTCGCCGAGGGGATGGCCGAGTACCTGTCCCTCGGCCCGAACCACATCCTGACCCAGTCGTGGGTGCGCGATGCTGCGCTCAACGGCTCGCTGCCGACGATCAAGGAGATGACCGACCGTCCGGACCTGTACTTCCCGTACCGGTACGGCGAGGCCCTCTGGGAATATATCGGCGGCCGGTGGGGAGACGACGTGATCGGCGAGATCATGAACTCCGCGCCTAACGTCGGCATCGAACGCGCGTTCCGGCGCGAGCTGGGCCTGAGCCTCGAGGAGCTGAGCGACGAATGGCGCGACGCCATGCAGGTCAAGCACCTCCCGCAGGTCGCCAGCCTCGATCGCGCCCGCAAGTTCTCCGAGCCCCTGCTGTCCCAGCGCAAGTCGGGCGGCTTCTCCGAGCTGTTCATCGCCCCGTCGCTCTCCCCGGACGGCAAGCTGATCACGTTCATCTCGCAGGGCAGCTTCCTCCGCGGCGAGGTCTTCCCCGACCTGTGGCTCGGCGACGCCGAGACCGGCAAGCGGCTCAAGCGGCTCGTCCAGACCACGACGTCGCCGGACTTCGAGGAACTCCGGCTGCTCTACTCGCAGAGCACGTTCTCCCCGGACGGCAAGCTGCTCGCCTTCTCGGCGCAGCGCGAAGGTCGCGACGTGCTGTACATCATGGACGTCGCGCGTCGCCGGACCATCAAGCGCTTCGACGTGGGCCTCGAGTGGGTCACGTCCCCCAGCTGGAGCCCCGACGGGAAGCAGATCGTCGTGAGCGGCACCTCGAGCGGCCTCACCGACCTGTTCGTGATCGACTACGAGTCGGGGGCCCTCCGTCGCCTGACGAACGACAAGAACGGCGACATGCAGCCGGCGTGGTCTCCCGACGGCCAGCAGATCGCCTTCGTCACCGAGCGGGGCGAGACGACCGACCTCGACATGCTCCGGCTCGGCCAGTGGCGCGTGGCGACGTACGACTTCCGCACCGGGAGCATCACGGTCCTCCCCGGCCAGGGCGGGCACAACCTCAACCCGCAGTGGTCCCCGGACGGCAAGGCGCTCGCCTACATCTCCGATCGCACCGGCATCGCCAACGTCTTCCTGCTGGACCTGGCGACGAAGGAGCACTTCCAGCTCACGAACGTCATCGGCTCGGTCAGCGGCATCACCGAGTACAGCCCCGCGATCACCTGGGCACGCCAGGCCGACAAGCTCGCCTTCACCTACTTCGAGGACGGCAACTACACGGTCTGGATGACGTCGAACCCGCGCCGGTTGAAAGGTGAGGTGTTCCGCGATCGCCCGATCGTCGTCGCCACCGCCCCGGTCACCGGCGGCGCGGTCTCCCCGACGCCGGCCGGCATCCAGGCGGCGCAGGACCAGCGCGCCGCGATGCGGGCCGCCATCGACCTCGCCTCGCGTCGGGACAGCGGCCTGGTCGATCCCCGGCGGAGCTCCATCTATCGCGCCTCCACCGGCCTGCGCGCGTCGGCGGACATCCCGGGCATGGAAGAGCGTTCCGGGTCCGCCCCCGTCAGCGTCGCCCAGCTGCTCGACAGCGTGAACCTCGCGTTGCCGGACACCACCCAGTTCCGCGAATACGACTACAAGGTCGGCTACCGTCCCGAGTCGATCTATCGCCCGAGCATCGGCTATGCGCAGGACAACTACGGGCGTGGCCTCTACGGCGGTGCCGGCGTGGTGCTGGCCGACCTGCTTGGCAACAACCAGATGATCCTCGCCGGCCAGGTCAACGGCCGCCTCAGCGAGGCCTTCTTCCTCGGCGCGTACACGAGCCTGGGGAACCGCCTGCAGTACACGCTCGGCATCGCGCAGTCGCCGTATTTCTTCGTGCAGGACTACGACCTCCTGCCCTACGGCGACGGGTCCGCGAACTTCCTCGAGACCTACCAGGTCGCGCGGTACATCGTCCGCGAGGCGTTCGCGATCGGCATGCGCCCCTCGAACCGCTTCAACCGCTTCGAACTTGGCATCTCGGTCAACAACGTGGCGCGCTCGGTGGCCCAGTACAGCCGCGGCATCGACGGTTTCACCGGGTACGCGACCCAGTGGTTCGTGGACAGCATCGTGAACTACCCGGGGCTGAACTACGTCGCGCCCTATGCGGCGTACGTCTCCGACAATTCCCTCTTCGGCTATACCGGCCCGATCGCCGGGCGGCGCTTCCGGGTGCAGGTGCAGCCCGTCGTGGGCGGCCTTCGGTGGACCGAGTTTACGGCGGACTACCGCCGGTACGTGCCGCTGCTGTTCAACTTCCTGACCGTCGCCTGGCGCACCCAGACCAGCATCGGCGTCGGGCCCGATGAGACGGCATTCCCGAAGTACCTGGGGCGCGCCGACTACGTGCGCGGCTACGATCGCGAGCAGTACGCCGCGCAATTCTGCGGCGGCATCTTTACCGACCAGTCCACCTGCAACGTCACGGAACTGCTCGGCAGCCGCTTCCTCCTCGGGAATGTGGAGCTGCGCTTCCCGCTGGTGCGGCGGTTCGACCTCGGCGTGATCCCGATCTCACTGCCGCCCGTCGACGGCCTCGTGTTCTTCGATGCCGGCATCGCCTGGCAGCGGGGCCAGAGCATCTCGCTGTCGCGCCCGGTGAACTACGACCAGGACAACCAGCGATACCTGCTGCGCAGCTATGGCGCGGGCCTGCGGTTCAACCTGTTCGGCTACGCGCTGCTGCGCGCCGATTACGCGATCCCCCTCGATCGCGGGCAACGGAAGGGCTACTGGATCTTCACCCTCGGGCCAAGCTTCTAGCATCGGTCGACGGCCAGGCCCGATCGAGGCGCGGATGCAGCACTCCGCGCCTCGATTCTTTTTCGGCGCATCGCCTCGCATCTGGGTCCCGCCCTCCCTACTTTACGCCCTGTGCGGGGCCGCCTCCTTTCGATATCGCTGTTGCTCGGCCTGGCCGCGTGTGCCGACCGCGGTCCAGCCGGCGAGGACGTCGCCGCCTTCGCTGCCGCCTATGGCCAGGATCCCATCGCGCTGAGGGTTGCGCTCCGGGGCGGACCCGTCCGCGCGTATCTCTATCCGCGGCTCGATTCGGTGATCTGGACCTCGACACAGTCCGTCGGCGCCCAGGCGCAGGTGCTGGCGTTCGATCCCGAGAACGGCCTCGAGGCGTACACGGACCGCGCCGGCGTGCCCGGCTGGATCGACCTTCGCGTCGGCACGATCAGGCCCAGCCGGGCCAGCAAGCTCGCGCTGGTCACCTCCGCGGATGCATGGTCGATCTTCGGCGTCGTTCGTGACACGCTGATCCACCGATCGACGCCGAGCGCCGAGTGGGAGCTGCCCGTGCCGCACCGGGTCACCCGCCTCTTCCCCGCTCGCGACGGCACCCTGATGGCGCTGTATGCGGATGACGATCGCGGGACGATCCTGAAGTTGCGGCCCCCGGAACGGACCGCGGTCGATTCGGCGACCATCCCGCTGCCGACGCACGTGCTGATGTCGCCCCTGGGCGACCGGTTGTACCTGGCGTTCGGGCGGGACGTGGCGGTGCTCAACGCCGCGACGCTCGACGAGGTGGGGCGTGTTCGGTTCGATGCGCCCGTCAGCTCGATGATCGCGACCCCCTCCGGCGACCGCGTGTTCGTCGTCACCGAAGGCTCGCACGACGTCGCGCTGCTCGACCGCTACAGCGGGGAGCGCGTCGAGTCGATCCGGATGCCGGGGCTTCCGCGCGAGCTGCGGATGGACGCCTTCGGCCGGCTCCTGCTCGCCCGCCCCGACAGCGGCGACTCGGTCTGGGTCATCAACGTCGGAACCAACCGCCTCGTGGCGACGCTCCCCACGACCTGGCGTGCCGACCTCCCGACCGTGGCGCCGGAAGGTTCGGTGGCGACGATCCCCGATCGTGACGTGCACTTCACGCTCCCCGGGCAGGCCAAGCCGCGGATCATCGTGCGCGACGGCGCCGCGGAGACATGGCATTTCGTGTTCTGGAACGGCTTCCGCCCGCGGGCGCCCGGCCTGGACCAGCCGGTGGTCTTTCCAGTGGATACGATGTCATTCGCGTCACCCGTCCGGGACTCGACCTTCTTCCCGCCGTTGCGCCCTGACACCCAGCCGACGCGGCCAGCGGCGCCGGTCGTCGACAGCGCGGTCCGGGCGGTTCCCACCCAGTGGACCGTGCAGCTTGCCGCGGTGCTCTCGGAGGAGCGGGCCCGCGAGATCGCCCGGGCCGTCCGGGTCGATGGCGCCCAGCCGAGGGTGGTGGCGTCCTCGGTGGACGGGGCTCGCGTCTACCGGGTGGTCATGGGCCCGTACTCCTCGAAGCTGGAAGCCGACCGCGTGGGTAAGTTATCCGGGCGGGCGTACTGGGTGTTCGAGGGTGTGCCATGAGACAGGAGAGCGAGCGCCCGTTGGCGCGTGCGATGACCGGGCCTTTCGGCGACCGGGCGGCTGTGGCCGTCGTCGGCGAGATCCGGTCCGATGTCGCCCGCGAGGCGCTCAAGATCGCGCGCGTCGAATCGCAGTCCCGGCCAGTCCTTCTCGTGGACCTGCTGGGTCAGGGAAGCGCGCTCGATGAGATGTTCGCCGACGATGATCCCCATGGCGTTTCGGACGCGGCGCGCTATGGCGTGTCCCTGGCGCGCGTCGCGAGGCCGGTGCCGAACGCGGACGGGTTGTTCGTGATCTCCGGCGGCGCCGAGACTCCCCTGGCCGATGACGTGCTCTCGGATCACCTCTGGGGCTCGTGGTCGGACCAGTGCCGTCGCGCCGGCGCGCTGCTCGTGGTGGCTGCCCCGGCGGACCTGGCCGACGTCGGCAAGGCGATCGACCAGCTCGACGGCATGGTCATGATCGGGGATGCGGTGGCACCTCGCACGAATACACCCCTGATCGGGCGCGTGCCCGGCGCGCGGCGCCGGCAGGCCACCGGCGACAACTCACCCCGACGGATCACGCCGGCGGAGATGGAAGCGGTCCGCAACGTGACGCCGGGGCGCACGCGCAAGCTGGTCCTCGCGGGCAGTGCAACGGCGTTCGCGGCGGTGGCCATCGCAGCCGCCTGGTGGGCGACCAGCTCGATCCGGAACCCCTCGCCCACGACGTCCCCCGCGGCAGCCCAGTCCATTGTCCTGCCCGGGGACCCCGTCATCGACGTCCCCGCGGTACTCACACCCGTCAACAACGCCGGCGTGGCCCCCTGGTCCGTCGAGATCGCGAGCGTGAACAGCATGGCCGGCGCCATGGCTCGGGTGCGACAGGCCACGGACTCGTTCCCGGTGCCGACCTTCGCGTCCTCGCGACCGGGCGGAGGCACGGCCACCTGGTACCGCCTGCTCGCCGGTGCCTTCGCCTCCCGTGAGCAGGCAGATTCCCTCCTCGCGTTACTGCGGGCACGCGGCATCCTCGGCCCGGCCGCCGGCCGTGTCGTGCAGGCGCCGCTCGCCTGGCTGCTGGAGGAGGGCGTGCCGGACGACCAGCTGCCGGGGCGCCTCTTCGCGTGGCGGCAGCAGGGCCTGCCCGCGTATGCGCTCATCGACCTCTCGGGGAACAACCGCGTGTATTTCGGCGCGTTCGAGACCGAGGAGGATGCCCGGCTGCTGTCCCCCCTGCTCGACAGCCTCACCCTCAGCGCGACCCTCGCCACCAGGGTCGGGAGTATTCGTTAGGTGCGCCTGACCAGGCTCGAGATGCATGGCTTCAAGTCCTTCGCCGACGAGACCTCGATGCTGTTCGACGAGGGCGTCACCGCCATCGTCGGTCCCAACGGCTGCGGGAAGTCGAACGTGTCGGACGCGGTGCGCTGGGTGCTGGGCGAGCAGCGGGCGAGGATCCTGCGCGGCGCCAAGATGGAGGAAGTCATCTTCCAGGGCTCGTCGGCACGCCGGCCCGTCAACGTCTCGGAGGTCTCGCTGGTCTT
This sequence comes from Gemmatimonadaceae bacterium, assembly GCA_030835125.1. Taxonomy (GTDB): domain Bacteria; phylum Gemmatimonadota; class Gemmatimonadetes; order Gemmatimonadales; family Gemmatimonadaceae; genus JABWBJ01. The sequence goes on from JAUQWM010000049.1 coordinate 118,530, forward strand.
CGCGAACGACGACGGCTCGCTGCCGACGCCCTTCCGCGAGGTGGTGGTCACGCGACGCCTGTCACGGTCGGGCGACAGCGAGTACCTGTTGAATGGCGCGGCCTGCCGCCTGCGCGACATCCACGACCTGATGCGCGGAACCGGGCTCGGGGCGGACGCCGGCGTCGTCATCGAGCAGCGGATGATCGATGCCCTCCTCTCCGACCGCCCCGACGATCGCCGCGAGCTGTTCGAGGAAGCCTCCGGCATCGGCCTGTATCGTGACCGGCGGCGCAACACCGAGCGGCGCCTCGACGAGACGACCCAGGACCTGGCCCGCATCGATGACCTCATCGGCGAGGTGCAGAGCCAGGTGCGGTCGCTCTCCCGCCAGCGCAAGCGGGCCGAGCGCCACGGCGAACTGATGGAACGGCGCTTCGCGGTGGACCTTACGCTGGCGTCGCGCGACATGGCGTCGTGGCGCGATGAGCTGGCCCGACTCGAGGTGAGCCTGCGCGAGCTGCGCGCCGCCGTGCCCACGCTCGAGGAGCGCGTCCACGAGGCCGGGCTGGCGCGCGACAAGGCGCACGGGGAGCGCGCGGCCGCCGACGCGCATCGCAACGAACTGGCGCGCCAGGCGGGCACGCTGCGCGAGGCCGTGCAGGCGTTGCGCGCCGAGATCGCGGTCGCGGGCGAGCGTCATCGCAACGCGATGGAACGGCGCCAGCGCGCCGAGGATGAGCGGCGCGAGGGCAGCGAGGCCGGCTCGCGACTGGAACAGGAGCTGGCGGCGTCCGCGGCGGAGTGCACCGAGTTCGAGCGCCTTGTCGCGGAAGCGCAGGCGGAATCCGAGCGGCGTTCGGCGACCGAAGCCGAAGCCCGCGAGGCGGTGCGGCTCGCGCGGGAGCGGGCCGAGCAGGCCGAGCGCCAGTCGCGCCAGGCCCGTGACCGGATCCGCGCGCTGGAGTCGGACCGGGACGCCGCCCAGCGCGAGCTCACCGAGCTGGAATCGCGCACGCGCGCGCTCGATGTCGAGCGCGGCCAGCTCAACGAGGCGGCAGAGGTCCTGTCGGCCGAGATCCGCGAGGCCACCGCCACCGCCGCCCGCGCCCGCGCCGGCGTCGAGGACGCGCAGGTCGCGCTCGACCAGGCCAGGCTCTCGGCCCTCGTCGCGCGCGAACGCGACGCCGCCGCGCGCGCCGAGCTTGGGCGTATCGAGGACATGCGGACGGCGGTCGAGGGTCGGGTCCACGGGCTCGAGGGACTCGAGCGCGAACGGGTGGGACTTGCCCCCGCGGCCGCAAAGCTGCTGCAGGCGCGCGACCGCTTCGGCGCGGGCGCGGTGCTCGGTCCACTGTCCGACTTCGTGTCGGCGGGGGCGCATGCCGCGGCATCGATCGAGCGGTTCCTCGGGATGAGCGTCCACGCGGTGCTCGTCCGCGATCGCCTCGTGGCCGATGCGGTCCGCGAATGGCACGCGGAGGTGGGGCCGGGACCGTTGATGCTGCTGCCGCTCGACGCCGTTGGCGACGCCAATGGCGGCGACGCGGGCGATCTGCTGCGCCAGCTGGAGGTCGCTCCCGAGGCCGCGGGGTGGGCCAGGGTCCTTCTCGAGCGGGTCCGCGAACTGGAGGATGGCGCGTTCGTCGACCCGCGCGGCGTCGTCTGGCTGCCGGGCGCATCGGCGGGGCCCGGGCCACTGCGCCGGCGCGCCGAGTTGTTCAGCCTGCGCGCGGAACTCGAGGCGGCGCAGGAAACGCGACGCCTCGCCCTCGCGGCCACGGAAGAAGCCCGCGGCGCCCTCCAGGACGCGGAGGCGGCGGTCGGCGAGGCCGCCGACGCGGCCCTCGCCGCGCATAACGTGGAACGCCACGCGCGTGAGGCGCTTGCGGAACTGGAACGCCGCCACGGGCGGTACCAGCGCGAGATCCACGACTCGCGCACCCAGTCGGCGCAGTTGTCCGATCGGCTCGAGGCACTCGCGACGCAGGTGCGGCACCTCGACGAGGCCCAGGCCTCAGCCCGCGAGGAAGCCACGCAACACGACGCGACCGCGCGCGACAATCGCGAGGCGTTGATCGCCGCCGAGTCGAGCATGGACACGGTCCGGGACCGCCGGACCGATGGGCAGGTGGCGCTCGCCCAGGCGCAGGCCCGGCTGCAGGTCGCCACCGATCGACGCACGCGTCTCGGGGAGGAGCGCGCCAGCGCCGCTACCCGCCTCGCCACGCTGGCGGAGGAACTCACGCTCATCGAGGACGCCGACCGCGCCCTGGCCCAGCAGATGGCGTCCTGGCAACTGGACCTGGAAGCGCGCGTGGCGACCCTGACCGATGCCGAAAACCGGCTCGATGCGGCGGAGCGCGCCGTCACCGCCGCGAACGACGAGGTCGCTCGCGCCGAGCACGAGCTGGACTCGGCGCGCTCCATGTCGCACGAACAGGGCGAGTCGCTGCATCACGCCGAGCTCCGGTTCACGGAACTGTCGGGCCGGCGCGCGGCGATCCGCGAGCGCCTCGAGGCCGAGTGGCGCCGCCCGCTCGACGACCTCATCTCCACCCTGCAGCCGCTCGAGCTCGACGACGAGTCGCTACGCACCGAAGCCCAGGCCCTGCAACAGCAGGTCGATGCGCTGGGTCCCGTGAACCCGCTCGCGATCGAGGAACATGAGGAAGAGGTGAAGCGCCTCGATTTCCTCTCCACCCAGCGCGCGGACCTCACCGACGCCCGCAACTCGCTTCAGGTGGCCATCCGGGAGATCGACGCGACGGCGCGCGACATGTTCCTCGCCACGTTCACGCAGGTCCGCGAGAACTTCCGCCACATCTTCATGACGCTGTTCGGCGGTGGGGAGTGCGACCTCCGGCTGGAGAACCCCGAGATGCCGCTCGATTGCGACATCGAGGTGCATGCCTCGCCGCGCGGCAAGCGCACGCAGCGGATCCACCTGCTCTCCAGCGGCGAGCGCGCCCTGGTCGCGCTCTCGCTGCTGTTCGGCATCTTCCTCACCAAGCCGAGCCCGTTCTGCCTGCTCGACGAGGTCGATGCGCCGCTGGACGACGCCAACATCGGCCGCTTCGTGCGCATGCTGAACGAGTTCAAGCAGAAGACCCAGTTCATCGTCATCACGCACAACCCGCGCACGACCACGGAAGCGGCGGACGCGGTTTACGGGATCACGATGCAGGAGCCCGGTGTGTCCTCGGTGGTGAGCGTGCGCATGCGCGGCCCGCAACTCGACGATGCCACGCGCGATGACGCCGAACCCGCCGATCGGGCGATCAACGTGACGCCGGTGAACGAGGCGATGGCGCTTTGAGAGGGGAGATGGGAGCGGGGAGATGGGAGGGTGGTCGGACGATCGGGAGCTGATCGCCCGGCGGACATCCAGCTTCCGTCTCTCGTCTCCCACTCCATCCCCGCCATGCGCCTGACGACCATTGGCAGCGGCACCGCCGCGCCGCACGCGAGGCGCGCGCAAAGCGGGACACTGGTCGAGGTGGGGACCGTTCGCCTCCTGCTGGACTGCGGAAGCGCGGTGGTCACGCGCATGGCGGAACTCGGGCTCGACTGGCCCGGGATCACCCACGTCGCCATCACGCACTTTCACGCCGACCACATCTCCGACCTGCCGACACTGATCTACGGGTGGCGGTACGGCCTCCTCCCTTCCCGCTCCGCGCCGGCTGAGCTGATCGGTCCGGCCGGCTTCTCGCGCGTGCTCGACGCGATGAAGGCGGTATACGGCCAGGACCTCCTCGAACCCGGCCGGCCGCCGATCACCGTCACCGAGCTGGCGCCGGGGACCGGCCACCCACTCGGCGATGGCGTGATCCTCACGCCATTCAAGGTTCCCCATACGGTGGAGAGCGTGGCATATTCCGTGAGCGGTCACGGCCGCCGCGTGGTCGTCACCGGGGACACCGGATTCGACGAGTCGCTGGCGGCGTGGGCGGAGGGGTGTGACGTCCTGCTGTGTGAATGCTCGTTGCCGGACGCGCTGGCCCTGCCGACCCACCTGACGCCTCGTCAGTGCGGCGCCCTTGCGGCGATCGCGCGCCCGAAGCGGCTCGTGCTGACGCACTTCTACCCGCCCGTCGAGGCAGAGGACATCCGGTCGCAGGTCGCCGAGCAGTTCGCCGGCCCGGTGACCTGCTGCCACGACGGCTGGACCTTGGATCTCAGGGAGCTGGAATGCTAGTCGTTATGCACCATGACGCCGCGGCGTCAGAGGTGGAAGCCGTCTGCCAGACGATCCGCGACATGGGCTACCAGCCGGTGCCCATGCCCGGCGAACAACGTACGGCCATCGGCCTCATCGGCAACGAGGGACCCGTCGACGACTCGCAGGTCGTCGGCCTCCCCGGCGTTGCCCAGGTCCTCCACGTCTCGAAGCCCTATAAGCAGGTCTCCCGCGAGTGGAAGGCCGAAACCACCCTCGTGACGCTCGGACCCGGTGTGGTGGTCGGCGGCCGCGACGTGGTGGTGATCGCGGGACCGTGCTCGGTGGAATCGGAGGAACAGATCGTGGCCTCGGCCCGCGCCGTGCGCGCCGCCGGCGCCACCGCGCTCCGCGGCGGGGCGTTCAAGCCGCGCAGCTCCCCGTATTCGTTCCAGGGCCTCGGCAAGCGTGGACTCGAACTGCTCGCCCTCGCCAGGCAGGAAACCGGGCTGCCCATCGTGACCGAGGCGATGGACGAGGCCGGGGCCGAGCTGGTCGCCGAATACGCCGACTGCATCCAGCTCGGCGCGCGCAACATGCAGAACTACTCGCTGCTGCGCGCCGTGGGCAGGATGAAGAAGCCGGTACTCCTGAAGCGCGGCCTGGCCGCGACGATCACCGAGTTGCTCATGAGCGCCGAGTACATCCTGGCGGCCGGGAACCCGCAGGTGATCCTGTGCGAGCGCGGCGTGCGCACGTTCGACAGCGCGGCGCGAAACATGTTCGACCTGAACGCGATCCCGATCGTGCAGCGCCTCTCGCACCTGCCGATCATCGCCGACCCGAGCCACGGGACAGGGCTCCGCGACAAGGTGACGCCGATGGCCCGCGCCGCGGTGGCCGCCGGCGCCGACGGCATCATCGTGGAGGTGCACCCCAATCCCGATCGCGCACTGTCCGACGGCGCCCAGAGCCTGTTCCCCGAGCAGTTCGCCCAGCTGATGGAGGCCCTGCGCCTGATCGCCGGCGCCATCGACCGCAATGTCGCGTCTCCGTTGCATGCGGAACTGGGCATCGGCTGAGGGATACCAACGAGGGCGGTGATCCCAGCCCCAGCCCCAGCCCCAGCCCCAGCCCCCGGCCCAAGCCCGCCGCGGCAGCAGCAGCCCGCAGCAATCAGCACGCAGCTCCCCCAGCTCCCCACATCCAATGTCTCCCTTCCCCCTTCTCCTCATTGCCGCGCTGCAATCACCCGCCGACCAGGCGATTGATGCTGCCGTGAAGGCATATGCGGACATCCGGACGGCCAGGGCGACCTTCGAGCAGACCATCACCAACCCGCTCCTCGGCTCGACCTTTCACTCGAAGGGCGAGTTCGAGCAGGCGCGCCCCAACCGCTTCGCGTTCCGGTTCACGGATCCCAAGGGTGACGTCATCATCTGTGATGGCCGTCACGTCTGGATCTACCTGCCCGCGTCCACCCCGGGCCGCGTCAACCGCGCGTCGTGCGCCAGCGACCAGGCCGGCTCGCTCGACATCATCAGCGAGTTCTTCACCGATCCCAAGTCGCGGTACACGATCGCCGACGGCGGTGCCGCCACCGTGGGCGAGCGCCGCACCCACGTCGCGGTGCTGACGCCGCGATCCCGGGACGCCGACTTCGTCCGCGCCAGGGTCTGGATCGACCCGGCGACCGGCGCGCTGGTCCAGTTCGAGGCGCAGGAACCCAACGGCCTCACCCGCCTCGTGCGGATCACCAGCTTCACGCCTAACGCCACAGTGAACCCGCGGGCGTTCACGTTCGCGGTCCCGAAGGGCGTGAAGGTCGTCGAGATCCGGTAGGATCCGCCGGCGGGCGAGGGATCACCCGCGGCCGCGTCTACCGCTCGACCTTCGCCATCAACTGCGCCGGCGTCGTGACGCCGCCCAGCAGCCGCACCGCCCCCCCGATCACCGCGTCGGCCGCGATGGCGCGCTCCGCTTCCGCATCCGCGCCGAACACGAAGCGCGCGATCTCGCGCCCGAGCAGGCCGGACACCAGCGGGGATGCCCCCTCGAGCAGCGAGCGCTCGAAGCGAACCCCACGGCCGCGCAGCGCCGACCACAGGTCGTCGAGCATCGCCGGCGTGACCTCGAAGTCGCGCGAACGGATCGCGCCGCGGGAGCGGAGCGCGATCGCCACGTCGACCATCGCGTCGCGGAACTGCGTGACCCTGTTGCCGAGCGCGTCCTCGAGGGCCTGCTCGCCCGGTGCGAGCGCCGTGTCGCCGGCCGCGATGTCGGGCATGATGCCGCCGCCGCCGACCACCCGCCGCCCGTGCTCCGTCCGGAAGGTGTCCACCGCGACCTCCGGCTCGATCCCCGGCGTCACCCGCGGGCGGTCGATCGAGCGCCCCGAGGGCGTGAACCAGCGGGCGGTCGTGATCTTCACGCCACCGCCTGACGAGGTGGCGAAGATGCCCTGGGCGCTTCCCTTCCCGAACGTGGGCCGGCCCATGAGGACGGCGCGATCGTGGTCCTGGAGGGCGCCGGCCACGATCTCCGAGGCACTGGCGCTGCCGCCATCCACGAGCACCACCAGCGGCATGTCCGGCCACGGCTGCGCCGCGCGGTCACGAACGTCCTCCGTCGAGCCGGGGGCGCGTCCACGCATCGACACGATCACTTCCGATGAGTCGAGGAACATGTCCGCGACGCCGACCCCCTGCCCGAGCACGCCACCCGGGTTCCCGCGCAGGTCCATGACCAGGGATCGCATGCCCGACTGCCGCAGCGAGTCCACCGCCGACCGGAGCTCGATCGCGGTGGAATCATTGAAGATGTTGACGTCGACATACCCAACGCCGTCGGCGAGCAGCGCACGACGACCCACCGCCCGGCGATGCACGCCGCCGCGCTTGAGGTGGAACGTGAGGCGCCTCGGGTCCCCGGGACGTTCGATGACGACCGTCACGTCGCTCTCCGGCGGGCCCCGCAACGCCCTCGTGACTTCGTCGACCGTCCAGCCGCGGGTCTTCATGCTGTCGATCTCCATCACGCGGTCGCCCGTGCGCAATCCCGCCCGCTCGGCCGGTGACCCCGGGAACGGCGCGATGATCATGGGATACTCGTCACGCCGCTGGATCTGCGCGCCGATCCCGATGTAATTCCCGGTCGTCTGCTCGGTGAGCCTCCGCAGCCTGTTCGGTGCCAGGTACAGCGTGTACGGGTCCTTCAGTTCGCGCAGCATCCCGATCATCGCATGTTCGTACAGCGCCGAGTCCGGGATCGGCTCCACGTAGTACTGGCGAACGTGATCGAGCACCGTGTCGAATAATCGTGCGCTCGTGAAGTCCGTCTCGCGCACCGTGAGGCCGCGGCCCAGCACCCATCCCCCGCCGACCAGGCAGGTGCCAAGGGCAGTGACGACGGCGACAGTGCGGGCGTTCATCGGATCGGGTGACTGGTCATGGGTTGGACCCCGCCATGGTGCCGGCCGTTTCCGGCCACCGGCGCGCGACGGCCGCGACGATCCGCGCCGACACTTCCGACTCGTCACCGCTGGCGTCAATCAGGACGACCGGACCGGCCTCGGGGTGTCGGTCCTGCCAGTCCTGGCTCGCAAAGCCGACGAAGGCCGACCGCACGCGCGCGTGAAAGGCGCTTCCCGAACGCTCGATCCGGTCCTGTGCGCCGCGCCTCGCGGCGCGCTCCAGGCCGGCGCCGGACGGCAGGTCCAGCAGCAGCGTGAGTCCCGGCACCAGTCCACCGGTCGCGAGCGCGTTGGCGCGACGGATGTCCTGTTCGTCGAGGCCACGCCCTCCAACCTGGTACGCGTACGTCGACAGGAAGAACCGGTCGGCGATGACGAACTCCCCTCGGTCGAGCGCGGGGCGGATGACGTCGGCCACGAGCTGCGCGCGGGACGCCATGAACAGGAGGGCCTCGGCGCGCGCGTCGAGATGACTGGCCGGATCGAGCAGGAGGCGACGGATCTCATCGCCGGCCACCGTCCCGCCGGGTTCGCGCACGGTTCGCACGGGAAGGCCGACTCGCTCGAGGCACGATGCGAGGTGGCGGAGCTGTGTCGACTTCCCGGCCCCCTCCACGCCCTCCAGGACGATCAGGCCCCCTGCGGCGGCCACGCGCTCACCCCAGCGTGATGATGGGGCTCGCCGCGCCGCTCCGGATGCCCTCGGAGATCCACGTGTTCACCTGCATCATCAACTTGTCGAAGTTGGACTGCGCCACCAGCGCGCGCTGGTAGGCGGGATTCACCTGCACCTTGGACAGCAGGTCATCCAGCTCCTGTTCCATCGCCGCGGTGGGCTGTTCGCCGCGCTCGATCATCGACTGGGCCGCGCCGCGCAATTCCTCCATCCGGCGCAGGATCGTCACCGCCTCCCGATCGTCGTTGAGCGACTCGTTGGCGCGCTTGAGCGCCTGGTACTCGCTGCTCTGCCCGATCAGGCGGCCGAGGTCCTTCCCTTTCTGTTCGAGCACGTTGGATCCTGGTTCCCTGGGTCTGTGTCAGCGTGTCGCGAGCGCGGCACGAGTGGCGGTGACGAACCGGTCCCTGCCGCTGAGGTCACGATACACCTGAATCCCCGTGAACGCCCCGGACGCAGCCACCAGCTCCGCCACCTGGAGCGCGCGACGCGAATCCACCTCGAGCGCGAGCAGGCCCCCGATGCAAAGTAGCGCGGGGGCACCAGCCACGAGCCGTCGCGTGTGGTCCAGTCCGTGCCCGGGCGATAGCAGGGCATGCACCGGTTCCCAGTCACGAACCAGCGGGGGCAGCTCGACGGCCTCGTCGAACGCGATGTACGGGGGATTGGAGACCAGGACATCCAGCCGTTCGCCCGCCAGCGGGGCGAGGAGGTCGCCGACCCGGAACTCGACCGAGGTGGCCCCGGCGGTATCGAGCGCCGCCGCGTTCTCGCGCGCCAGGTCGATGGCATCCCTGGCCACATCGGTGGCGATCACCCGATCGAAGGCACCCTCGGCCGCGAGGGCGATGGCGATGGCCCCCGACCCGGTGCCGACGTCGGCGACGACCCCGCCCGGAACGCGCCGCTCGCGCAGCACGATGTCGACGAGCTCCTCGGTCTCCTGCCGCGGAATGAGCACGCGCTCGTCGACCCTGAGCGCCAGGTGGCGGAACGCCGCGCGTCCCACCGCGTAGGCGAAGGGCATGCCCTGGGCGCGCCTTCGTGCGACCGCCCTCGCGCGATCGGCCAGGCGGTCGCTGATGGCCGCGTCGGCGTTCACGCGCGGCCAGAACCGGCTCTCACCGGCGACGGCGGCGATGAGGTCGCGGGCTTCAGCCGCGGCCTCGACGATGCCGGCGGCGCCGAGCAAAGTCGACAACTCGCCCGCGAGGTCGCCGACGCGAGGGGTGAGGCGCGGTGCGCCACCATGCCCGGCCGTGTGGGCACCGCCGGCCGTCATCCTTCCTCCTGAAGGCGCTCTTCCGTATCCGCGAGCTTCATGGCGTCGATCAGTCTGCCAATGTCGCCGTCCATGATGCGCGGCAGGTCGTGCAGCGTGAGGTTGATGCGGTGGTCGGTCACGCGGCTCTGCGGAAAGTTGTAGGTGCGAATCTTGGCCGAGCGATCGCCCGTGGACACCTGCGACTTCCGCAATCGCGCGCGCTCCGCCTGCAGCGCCTGCAGGCGCGCGTCGAGGATCTTGGCCCGCAGCACCTTCATGGCTTGCGCCTTGTTCTGCAACTGCGAGCGCTGGTCCTGCTGGGTGACGACGATGCCGGTCGGCAGGTGGGTGATGCGGACGGCCGAATCGGTCGTGTTCACCCCCTGGCCACCGGGGCCCGAGGCGCGGTAGACGTCGATGCGCAGGTCCTTCTCGTCGATCTCGACATCGACTTCTTCCGCTTCGGGAAGCACCGCCACGGTCGCGGCGGAGGTGTGGATGCGTCCCTGGGCCTCGGTCTCCGGCACTCGCTGGACGCGATGCACGCCGGACTCGAAGTGCATGTCCCCGAATGCGCCCGTCCCGTCGACCTTCATGACGGCTTCCTTCACGCCCCCTTTCACGCCCTCGGAATACTCGAGCATCTCGATCTTCCAGCCCCTGCGCTCGATGTAGCGCGTGTACATGCGGAGCAGCTCGGCCGCAAAGAGCGCCGCCTCGTCACCGCCGGTGCCGGCGCGGATCTCCATGATGCAGGCGCGCTCGTTGAGCGGATCCTGCGGAATCAGGAGCGGCTTGGCCTGTTCCTCGAGCTGGTGGATCGAGGCCTCGAGTCGCTCGACCTCAGCCCGCGCTTCCGAGGCCATCTCGGCGTCTTCCGCCGTGAGGAGCTCACGCGCCTGCGCGAGTTCCTCGTCACAGCGGGCCAGGCGTGTGGAGAGGGAGACGACCTGAAGCAGGTGCTGGTGCTCGCGCCCAAGGGACGCGAGCAGCTTGCCGTCACGGAGCGTCCTCGGATCGCTCAACTCCTGCTCGACGGCGGCGGCCCGTTCGACCGCCGCCGCGAGGCGCGCACGGAGGCTCAGGCCTTCTTCCCGGTCGCGTACTTCTGGCGGAAGCGCTCAACGCGGCCGGCCGTGTCGATCATCTTCTGCTTGCCCGTATAGAACGGGTGGCACTGCGAGCAGATGTCGAGGTGAAGCTCGCTGACCGTCGAGCGGGTCTGCCAGGTGGCACCGCAGGCGCACTTGATCGTCGCCGTTGCGTATTCTGGATGAATTCCGGACTTCATTGCCGTACCTCATTGGGAAACAATGGAGAACCGGAAAATCTAGTCGAACTCGCTCCTAAAACACAAGCCCACAACAGCTTATGACTTCGCCCCCGGCAGCCGATCGCGCGGCGGGGAACACCGGCTATCGTTCTGGCTGACATGGGGTGCGGTCGAGCCCGTAACTCCTGTGACTTCACCGGTTCGGCGGCGTCATCAGTGGCGGGCGTGCCCGCCCATTGGAGCTCGAGGTGCCGCTTCCCAATGCGAACTCTTGCACGATCTTACGCGCATGGAAACAGCCAACTTCCTCCGGACCGTACCGCTCTTCTCCAAGCTCGATGAAACCGAGCTGGTTCGCTTCGCCGAGCTGACCCGCGAGAAGGCATACCCCAAGGGGAGCGTGATCGTCTTCGAGGACGATCCCGGCGATTCCCTTTTCGTCGTGCGGCAGGGACGGGTGAAGGTGGTCCTGATCGGGGAGGACGGACGCGAAGTGATCCTCGGTGTCCTCGGCGTCGGCGAACACTTCGGCGAGCTGTCGCTGATCGACGACCAGCCGCGGTCTGCCCACGTCATCGCGATGGAGGACACGAACCTGCTGGTCCTGCGTCGCGACGACTTCCGCCGCCGGGTGGAATCCAACCCCGCGGTGGCGTGGGCGCTGCTGGCCGAACTGGCCCTGCGCCTGCGCCGCGCCGATTCCAAGATCCATGGGCTCGCCCTGCTCGACGTCCCGGGCCGGATCGCCAAGCTCCTGCTCGACTTCGCCCAGGAAGGGCAGTCGGAGACGATCGAGAAGCCGCTGACGCACCAGACGATCGCCCACATGATCGGCGCGAGTCGCGAAACGGTCTCGCGGACGGTACGTGACTTCCAGAATCAGGGGTTGATCCGGGTCGAGCGGCGCCGCATTTCGGTCGCCAACCGGCCGGCGCTCAAGCAGCTCGCCCAGACCCGCTTCTAGGCCTCCTTCGAACCGGGCGACCGCGCCATCCTCGGCTGTCGCCCCGCCTTGCCTGCCTGACGATGCATCTCCGGCTCTGGGGAACACGCGGATCGTGCCCGTCGCCGGGTCCGGCGACGGTGCGCTACGGCGGCAACACGACGTGCGTCGAGGTGCGGGGCGACGACGGGCACCTGGTCATCCTCGACGCGGGCACCGGCATCCGCGAGCTGGGGCGGTCGCTGGTTGCCGGCGCGCAGGGCCGCGCCATCGCCGGCGACGTGTTCTTCAGCCACGCGCACTGGGACCACATCCAGGGACTGCCGTTCTTCACGCCGGCGTTCCAGGCCGGGAACCATTTTCGCCTTTTCGGCGCGCCGGCGCTCCTGCGGAGCCTCGAGGTGGTCCTCCGGCAGCAGATGAGTCCCGTCGTCTTCCCCATCGCGTTCGATGACCTCCACGCGCGCATGGAGTTCCGCGAGCTGACCGGCCACCGTCTGAACGAGAACGGCGTCGACGTGAAGGCCATCAGCGTCAGGCACCCCGGCGGGGCACTCGGATTCCGCGTGTCGCCGCCCGACGATCCGTCCCGGTCGGTGGTCTTCATCCCGGACAACGAGCTGGACAAGTTCGGCGACCGCCAACCGGGCGCGCCGACGCGGGACGAACTGGTGCGCTTCGCCAGCGGGGCGCGGGTGCTCGTGCACGATGCGATGTATACCGGCGCGGAGTACATGGATCATCGCGGCTGGGGCCACTCGTCATACCGCGACGCGGTCGACTTCGCCATCGCGGCCGACGTGGAAACACTGGTGCTCTTTCATCATGATCCCGAGCGCACCGACGACGCGCTGGACACCCAGCTTGCCCTGTGCCACGAGATGGTGGCGGAACGGAATGGGAAAGTGAAGGTGATCGCCGCGGAAGAAGGCTTGGAGCTCGAGATCTAGCGCGGGAACGGCACGCTGCGTCGTGATTGCTGCTGGCTGGGACTGCCGCTACGTGCTGGTGCTGGCTCCAGCCCCAGCCCCAGCTCCCAGCCCCAGCATCCACAAGAAGCCCCAGCAGGCAGCAATCAGTACGCAGCTCCCTCCCCCCACCCTCCCCCCCCCGGCGTCATCACCGAGACCACATCCCCCGGATTCAGCTCGATCCGGCACTTGGCCGGGATCGGCTCACCGTTGAGGAGATTCTGCCCCGCGCTCCCCGGCCCCCCGCCGTGCGCGCCCTTGGGACGGTGACGGCGCCGCTCGGTCACCAGGGTCACCGTGCACCGCGCCAGCACCCGGTAGCGCCTGACGACACCGTCGCCGCCGCGGTGCCGCCCGCTCCCGCCCGACCCGCGTCGCACCGCGTACTCGTCGATGCGCAGCGGATACGCCTGCTCCAGCGACTCGATCGGCGTGTTCCGCGTGTTGCTCATCCCGACGTGCACCGCGTCGGGACCCGGCCCACGCGCGCTGGCGCCCTGCCCGCCGCCTAACGTCTCGTAGAACGTCCAGCCGTCCCCGCCAAAGGTGATGTTGTTCATCGTCCCCTGGCCTTGGGCCGGCACCGCCACGCCGGCGTCGTCCAGCGCCGCGAACAGCGTGTCGGTGATGCGCTGCGACATCTCGACGTTGCCGGCCGCCACCGCCGCCGGCCACCGCGCGTCGATCGCGCAGCCGGCCGGGATCCGCAGGTCCAGGGCCCGGGCAATGCCGTCATTGGTCGGCACGTCGTCCTCGAGCAGGGTGCGGAGGACGAACACCGAGGCCGCACGCGTGACCGCGGCCGGGCAGTTCACGTTCCCCCGCACCATCGGCGACGTGCCGGTGAAGTCGAGTTGCAGCGTGTCGCCGATGGCGCGCACCGCGACCGCGACCACCACGTCGTCCTCGGTGACGCCATCCCCCTCGAGCGCATCGCGCGCGCTTCCCGACACCGCGCCCAGCTGCGCGATCCGGGCCCGCGCCCGGCGCTCGGTGTAGTCCAGGAGGGCGGCGCCGGCCGCGCGCATCCGCTCGACGCCCTCGCGCTGGAGCAGCGCGACCCACCCATCCCGTCCCGCGGCACAGGCCGCCCGTTGCGCCTGCAGGTCACCCATGCGCTCGTCAGGCGTCCGCACGTTGGCCAGCACCAGGGCCAGCAGGTCGGCGTTGAACTCGTCGCCGCGCGCGATCCGGACCGGTGGCACGATGATCCCTTCCTGCACCAGTTCCGTCGCTCCCCGGGGCATGCTTCCGGGGCTGATGCCACCGACATCCGCATGATGGGCCCGCACCGCGGAGAAGCCCACCAGCGTCCCCTCGAGCCCGATCGCCTCGACCATGGTGAGGTCCGGCAGGTGCGAGCCGCCACGGAACGGGTCGTTGAGGAGGAACACGTCCCCCGGTTCCGGATGCCGTTCGATCACGGCGCGAACCGACTCCGGCATCGCGCCCAGGTGGACGGGGATGTGCGCCGCCTGCGCGATCATCCGCCCCTGCGCGTCGAACAGCGCCGACGACGCATCCCGCCGCTCCCGGATGTTCGGAGACAGTGCCCCGCGCTCCAGCACGGTGCCCATCTCCTCCGCGATCATGGAGACCGCGTGGGACATCACGCTCAGCGACAGCGGATCGAAGGACATGACTCGTGATTCGTGATTCGTGACTCGTGACTCGTGACTCGTGACTCACACCGCAATCGACAGCCCGCCCAGCATCACCCACTCTGCAATCTGCACTCTGCAATCTGCACTCTGCACTCTGCACTCTGCCCTCTGCCCTCTGCCCTCTGCCCTCTGCGATCTACGCTCGCTCCACCATCCAGCCCCCGATCTCAAGGCTGCGCGCCGTCCAGCCGTCGGGGACCAGAAGCGTCGCGTCAGGGAGTGCGATCACCCTTCGCCCGCGCAGGGTCGCCGTGAACTGGCTGCCATCGTCCACGCCCGCATCGGCGGACCACGTCCCTTCGCCGCGACGGGCCAGCGCCACTGCCCGCGTGTCCCCCGACCGCACTACCCTGGCGCTCACGACCTCGACCGGCAACGGCAGCACGAATCCGTAGCGACGCTGGTGCACCGCCGCGAAGCGCGACGCCAGCGCGTCCGGCGCCGCCCCCGCCTCCCAGGCAACCTCCAGTTCGTGTCCCTGTCCGCGATATCGCATCCGGGCGACGTTCACCACGTGGGGCGCCGACCCGGTTCGCGCCGCCAGGCCATCGAAGATCGACGACAGCGAATCCGCCGTCATCGCGTCGAGCCGCGCCATCACGCTCCCGATCGCCGTACGACGCTCCGGTGCCACGGCGAGGCCGAGCGCGCTCAGCACGCCGGCATGCGGTGGTACGAGGACCCGCGTCATCCCGAGGCGGTCGGCCAGCGCGCAGGCGTGGAGCGGGCCGCCACCACCGAACGCCACCAGGACGCACGAGCGCGGGTCGATGCCGCGCTCCACGCTCACGCGGCGCAGTGCGCGCGCCATCGCCGCGTCGGCGGCCGCCACCACCGCCTCCGCCGTCCGCTCGACCGTGCTCCCGACCTGGGCCGCGAGCCGCGCCACCGCCGCCCGGGCCGCGTCGGCATCCACGCGGACCGCGTCGCTCATGTGCGAGGCCGCGATGTTGCCTAACGCGACATGGGCGTCGGTGACCGTGGGCTGGGTGCCGCCGCGACCGAACGCCACCGGACCGGGCACCGCGCCGGCGCTCCGCGGGCCGGCCCGCAGGGCACCGCCCTCGTCGACCCAGCCGATGCTCCCACCGCCCGCCGAGACCGTCTCCACCAGCACGCGCGGGAGCGCAATCGGCACCCCGGCCACCAGGCCGCCCGCCTCGACCAGCGGCTCGCCATCGAGGATGAGCCCCACATCCGCGCTCGTCCCGCCGATGTCGATGCTGAGCGCACGATCGAACCCCGCCAGCCTGGCCACGAGCGCCGCGCCGGCCACCCCACCGGCGGGACCGCTGAGCGCCAACGAGGCCGCCGCCCGCGCGGCATCGACCGCGTCGGCCATCCCGCCGCCGGAGCCCACGACCCCGGGCGAGGGCAACCCGAGCGCGCGCAGCCGGTCCGCCAGGCGTCGCAGGTAGACGCCCACGCCCGGCCGCGCGTACGCCTCGCAGCACGTGGTGGTCGTCCGCTCGTACTCCCGGATTTCCGGCAGGATGTCGCTGGAGCAGACGACATCCACGCCAGGCAGCCGCCGCGCCAGCGCCTCCGCAAGGCGCCGCTCGTGGGTGGCGTCCGCGTAGCTGTGCAGCAGCGAGACCGCGACGATCTCCGGCGATTCGCCGGCGACGCGCCCGGCCACGATCGCGGCCATGTCCTCGGACAGGTCCTCCAGCACGCCCTCGGGGGCAATCCGTCCCGGCACCGCCACCACGCGTTCCGGCGGGACCAGCGGAGCCGGATGTTGCGCCGACAGGTCGTACAGGGCCGCCCGCTCCTGGCGTCGCAACTCGAGCAGGTCGGTCGCCCCCGCCGTCGCGCACAGCACCACCTTCGCACCCCGGCGTTCGAGGAGCATGTTGGTGACGACCGTCGTGCCATGGACGATGCGCGCGACGTTCCCCGCCTCGGCACCGGCCTCCCGCAACGAGCGCTCGACGCCTTCGCTCTGGTCCGACGGCGTGCTGAGGACCTTTCCCGTGCGAACGGCGCCGTCCTCGCGCACCCCCACGAGGTCGGTGAACGTTCCGCCGACGTCGATGCCTATCGACTCGGTCATTCCGCGGCCGGCTGGACCGGGACCGCCCGCAGCCGGATCACCCACGCCGCGGCCAGCGCGACGGGCGCCGCCATCGCGATCACCGCCATGCTTCCCGTCCGCAGCCCGGGCAGGAACGGCGCCACGATGGCGAACAACGCCAGCATCCCCGTGAGGGCGGCGAGTCCGCTCACGATGCGACGGCCACGATCGCCGCGCGCGACGGCCAACGCGGCCAGGACCAGCAGCCAGAGCGGGTTGTAGACAAGGAGGTTCGTATTGTGCCAGGCGGCGACGTGCGCCGTCATGAACCGGAGGAACAACAGCATCGCACCGAGCGCGCCCAGCAGCGTTCCCGCGACAACCGCGCCCACAAACGCGGCGGTGCGGGCGCTGCCTCCGCGACGCCACAGCCAGGCGACCCCGCCACCCAGGAGCAGCCCGAGCAGGGCCAGCGGCAGGAGGCGCTGGGGAGGCGCCGTCCGTTCCGCCGCGCGCTCGGCCTGGAACAGCACGCGTTCCGACGTGACCAGCGGGACCAGTCGCCCGGACTCGTCAGGCACCCGGATGTCCCGCAGGTGGTCGCGCACCTTCATCGGGATGAACATCTCCTCCCACCGGCTGATGGGGCGGTCGGTGGGTCGGCCGAGCCCGATGTCCACCCCCGCCGACATCAGGGGATCCTCGGCCATCAGCCGCAGCGAGTGCCACCGGAACGTCGTGGCGGTCATCACCGTGTCGGTGGCCTGGCGGATCGCGCCGCCGAGGATCGCGTTCAGCGCGTCGCGCACCCGCGTGGAGCAGTTGTCGAGGAAGTAGTCGTACCGGTAGTACTTGTTCTCCTCGCGCGCATTCCAGCGGATGAAGTCGACCAGGGCCACCCGCTGGGCCGGCGAGAGGTTCAGTTCCTGCACCTCCACCGTGCGGTTGATCTCCCGGTAGGCCGCGAGCGTCTGCGCCGCGTCGTAACCCGCCATCCAGTACATCATGTCGCCGCGCAGGAACCGTCCAATGAAGCCGGGCTCGTCGAACGAGAAGACGCCCCAGTTGTAGACCACGTCGGTCCCTGCGCGGCGGTCGCGGATGCCGATCGCGTTGTGCCCGTAGCGTTCCCACACCAGGTCGCCCTGCCCCATCGTCATCAGGTAGACCGACAGCTCACTGCCCGGCGGACCCGCCGAGTCGGTGGCCTGCCCCCGGACCGGCGCCGCGCCTGACGCGAGGAGCCACGCGACGAGGAGCCCGGTCATCACAGCCGGACTTCGCATTTCTCTTCCGCCGAACGGTAGGCGGCCTCGATGATGCGGTGCAGGATGACCTGGTCCGTTGGCGCCTCGTACTCCGAGTCGCCCTGCAGCACGGCGACGAAGTGGGCCAGCTCGGCGCGGTACGACTGGATGAACGTGCTCTCGCGTGCCGCCGCGCCCATCGGCGAGACGTCGACCGCCTTGCCGTTCAGTTCCTTGACGACGCGGAGCGGGGCCAGGCGCGCGCTGCCGCGGGACGAGAGTGACTCGAACCACCAGCGGTCCTCGTCGCCGACGTACGACCACGACAGGTCGAACGTGCAGGCCATGCCATTGGCGCATTCCATGGTCACCAGCGCCGCGTCCTCGACGGAGTTGATCCCGCGCGGCCGGTCCACGTGGGCCCACACCCGTTGCGGGGGCGGGTAGTCCGCGAGCCACAAGGCGAGGTCCACCAGCGACAGTCCGAGGTCGAGCAGGGCACCACCGCCGGCCTCGGCGCGGCTCATCCGCCACCCGGACACGCTGCCGTGCTGGAGGTAGGCGCCTGCGCGAAAGCCGGTCAGCGTTCCCAGTTCGCCGCCGCGAAGGAACCGGTCCAGCGCCTGGACGTCACTCCGGAATCGCGTGTTGTTTCCTACGACGACCTTGCGACCCGCCGCCTTCGCCTCGCCCAGGATCGCCTCCACACCGCGCGTCGACAGGGCCAGCGGTCGTTCGCAGAGGACGTCCACGCCGGCAGCGATGGCCTCGAGCACATAGGGCTGGTGGAGGTGCGACGGCGTACTGATGATGATGGCGTCGAGGTCCCCGGCGTCGAAGAGGTCCTCGAGGTCCACGTAGACGTCCGGAATCTCGAACCGGTCGGCGAGCGCGCGGGCCTTGGCGCGGTCGATGTCGCAGAGCGCGGCAACCTTGACGCCGCGCATCTTCTTCAACACCGGCAGGTGCGCCATCTGCGAGATGGCGCCCGTCCCCACCAGGGCGATTCGAACGTCCGGTTTCATGCGATCGGGAGCTGGCCGTCAGGGCGCGCGGGTGAGTTCCGCGCCCGGGTAATATGCCTTGAGGATCGACCGGAAGTCGGCACCGGCGCGAGCGCGCGCGATGGCGCCCCACTGGCACAGGCCGATGCCATGACCGTTGCCCCGGCCTCGCAGCACGATCCCGCTGAGCCGGCCCCCGGCGTCCCGCTCCACGGCCAGTGAGAACCACGTGCTGGGGAGGATATCGCCACCGGGTCCGCGGAGCACGAAGCGCATGTCGTTCCCGCGAAGGGTCGCGCCCCCGGCGGAGGTGATGAACGTCACGGCGCGGACCCGATCGCTCGCGGTGCGGGCGTCCACCCGTGCGTCGCTGACCGAACCAGGCCTCCCACCGGGAATGTCGGCGTACGCCGGGCCATGGCGGGCGAGCACCGACGAGAGTTCGCTCGCGGAAAACCGCCGTTCCCAGGCGACACGCGGCGCGGTGTCGCACCAGGGCCGGCCGGTCGGCGCGGTGTCGCTGACCGTGCGCAGGAATCCGTCCTGCCCGCCACGCCACACTTCACTCGGCACCGCGGTGGAGCCGCCGCACGCGGCATGGTACGGCGCCGTCACCACGCGCCCGCGTTCGCTCAGCACCCATCCTGCCGTCGCGGCGATCGCGAGATCGCCCCAGAACGTCTCGACCGCGACGCCGCCATACACCTGGTCGGCATCCGTGGCGGTCAGGTCCCAAGGCCTCGCGTTCGAGGCGAGTTGCCGGACCAGCGTGAAGCTGCGGGCCGCGACCGCCTGCGCCTCCACCGCGGCATGGTCGCTGGTGCGCTGGGCCCCGATTTCCAGCGGCAGGACGCCGCGCAGGTATTCCTCGACCTCGACGCGATTGATGACGTGGAGCGCCGAATCCGTCGCCGCGTACACGATCTCGCCGCGGTACGCCTTGCGGTCCCAGGTGACCTGTCCCCCCTCGTCAGCCGGTACGAAGGCGAGTGGCTCACGACTCCACGCCGACGCCGGGGCGTCGCCACGAATGGCGCGAACCCGCCGGCCGTCGCGCTGGATCGACCAGCGCTCGCCCGCTCCGCCGCTCGCGATCACCCGCCGCGCCGGATCGAGCAGCTGCCACGATCCCGTCGTCGGCATGGGTGCCTCGACGGGGACCGATGCCAGCAGGACGCGGACGGGCCGACTGGACAGCCCCTGGAGCGCCGATGGCTCGGGGAGCCACGCCGCCTTCACGCCAGCCGATCCTCCGAGGAGGAGGAGCACCCCGAGGCGTGCCCGAACCCCGGAGGCGGCGGTCATCAGCGGCCGAAGGCCCCCGCCGGCGACACCACCGGCAGCCCGCGGCGCCTGGCGGCGATCGGGCGCGCCGCCGTACTCGTCAGGCGCCTGACGAGCGTCGCCTCGAAGTCGCAGTCGTTCACGACGGCGTCCAGCCGGACGTCCACCAGGTCCCCGGCGACCGGCGACGCGCCGGCCTCAGCGGTCCTGCCTCCCGGCCCACCCACCAGCCATGTCACGCCGTCGATGTCGTCCGCCTGGCCCTGCGTGCGCACCTGGGTGGGTCCATCCGTGCGGTCGACGATCGCGGTCACGATCGTGCCCAGCCGGGCCTCGTAGCGCTCGGCGGTCACCGCGCGCTGGAGTTCCGTCACGCGCTCGACCCGCTCGCGCTTGACCTCGTCAGGCACGTCGTCAGGCAGGACGTACGCGCGCGTGCCCTCCTGCGGCGAGTAGGGGAACACGCCGACCCGGTCGAGGTGACCCTCCTCCAGGAAGTCGAGCAACTGCTGGAAGTCGTCCTCGGTCTCGCCGGGGAAGCCGACGATCACGGTGGTGCGGATGCTCACGCCGGGGATGGCCTCCCGGATGGCGGCCAGCTTCTCGCGCTGCCGCTCCCGGCGCTCGGGCCGGCGCATGCGCGCCAGGACCGCGTCCGAGGCGTGCTGCATGGGAATGTCCAGGTACCGGACGATCCGCGGCTCGCGCGCCATCAGCTCGAGCATCCGCGGCGTCAGGCCGGCGCTGTAGATGTAGAGCAGGCGGAACCACGGGATGCCCGTCTCCTCGATGAGCGCGGTGAGCAGGTCGGGAAGTCCGCGTCCGTCGCGAGCATCCCGGCCGTAGTGGGCCAGGTCCTGGGCCACCAGGTTGACCTCGCGCGCTCCCTGCAGCTCGAGCAACTGGGCCTCGCGCACGAGTTCGTCCAGGCCGAAGGAACGGTGCCGCCCGCGCATCAGCGGGATGGCGCAGAACGCACAGCCGTGGTCGCAGCCCTCGCTGATCTTGAGGTACCGCACGTGGGGAAGGTCGCCCGTGTAGAGCCGCACCCCCGGGTGCACCAGCGCCGGTGCGTCGTCGAGCAGCCCGCGCGCCCCGACCTCGGCGACCAGCCGGTCCGTCTCCCGCGTCCCGAGGAACAGGTCCACCTCGGGGAGCGACTCGCGGAGTTCGGTCGCATGACGCTCGACCATGCAGCCCACCGCGGCGATCATCCGGCACGACCCGTCGGCCTTCTGCCGCGTGGCCTCGATGATGGCCTCGAGGGATTCCTCCTTCGCGGCGTCGATGAACCCGCAGGTGTTGATGATGATCAGTTCCGCGTCGGCGGCGCTCGCCGCCGGCTGCGCGCCCTGGGCGGCCAGCTCCGCGATGTAGCGCTCGGAGTCGACGGTGTTCTTGTCGCAGCCGAGGGTGATGACGTGAAAGCGCATGGGACCCGCGGGGAACGGCGAGGGGGCGTGCGGCGAAGCGGGATAATCTAACCGGCGAGGCGGGACGGGCGCCGCGGACCCCGGTCAGCCCAGGAACGACTCCAGGGCACGCGCGCGCGACACATGGCGCAGGCGGGAGAGCGCCTTCTCCTTGATCTGCCGCACCCGCTCCCGGGTGATGCCGAGCAGGGCACCGATCTCCTCGAGCGTCATCGCCTCGCTGCCATCCAGCCCGAAATAGAGCCGCAGGATCTTGGCCTCGCGCTCCTTCAGGCTGCCCAGCGCCGCCTCGATCGACTCGGTCAGCGCCTTCTCGAACGTCTGCTCGTCAGGCGTCGGGTTCAGGTTGTCCGGCAGGTAGTCGAGGAGCTTGTTGTCCTCGCCCGGCGAGAGCGGCGCGTCGAGGGAGAGGTGCGCCTGCGAGATGGACATCGTCTTGGCGACTTCTTCCTCGGTGATGTCCATGCCGTCGGCGATCTCGGCATGCGTGGCCTCGCGTCCGAGCTCCTGCAGGAGCATGTTGGCGCGCTTGCCGATCCGGTGCAGCGTGCCGGCGCGATTGAGGGGCACGCGCACGATGCGCGACTGTTCGGCCAGCGCCTGGAGGATCGCCTGGCGGATCCACCACACCGCGTACGAGATGAACTTGATGCCCTTGGTCTCGTCGAACTTGTGGGCGGCGCGAATGAGGCCGAGGTTGCCCTCGTTGATCAGGTCGGACAGCGACACGCCCTGGTTCTGGTACTTCTTGGCGACCGACACGACGAAGCGCAGGTTGCTCCGCACCAGCTTGTCGAGCGCCTCCTGGTCGCCATCGCGGATCTTCCGCGCCAGGTCCACTTCATCCTCGCGCGAGATGAGCGGGTAGGCGCTGATATCGCGCAGGTACTGGTCCAGCGAGCCCTCGTCGTAGGCGCCCTTCTTGCCGGGCACGCGCACGCGCGGGGCCCGCGGACGGAGCCGCGGGAACGTCCCTGAAGGAGAATCCTCGTCGTGCTCAGTGGACACGGCTGCCCAGGCGATGCCAGCGAACCCGTGACAGCCACGCTGAATGCGCGCCGGAGTCGGGCTCGTAGCTGTAATAGACCACCAGCGGCTGCCCGCGCACCAGTGAGTCCGGCACGAATCCCCAGTACCGGCTGTCCAGGGAGTTGTCGCGATTGTCGCCGAGCATGAAGTAGTGTCGTCCCGGCACCACGATCGGTCCCCAGTTGTTCCTGGAGGGATGATAGCCGGCGAACGCCTGTGCCGTGCGGACCAGGTGGTCGCGCTGCCAGCGGAACTCCTCGCCCGAGGGGTCCATCCCGGGGTCGGTGTGCACCACGTACCGCTCGCGCACCGCCTGCCCGTTGCGAACGAGCCGGCCGTCTTCCATCGAGAGCGTGTCGCCCGGCATCCCGACCAGGCGCTTCACGAAGTTCTTGCTCGGGTCCTGCGGCCATTGGAAGACGACGACGTCGCCCAGGCGTGGTTCGCGCAGCGCCGGCAGGCGCTTGCCGGTGAATGGCACCTCAGCGCCATAGACCAGCTTGTTCACCAGCAGGAAGTCGCCGACCAGCAGCGTGCGCTCCATGCTGCCGCTGGGGATCTTGAACGCCTCGACGATGAACGCGCGCACGAAGAGGAAGACGAGGATCGCCACCTGGAACGACTTCGCCCACTCCCACAGGACCCGGAGCGCGCGCCCGCGCGAGCGGTTGACGCGACGCAGCGCCTCCGCGCGCTCTTCCTCGGAGATCGGGACCGACGTGGGTGTTGCCTGGGAGGGATCGCTCATTCGCCAACCGTCAGCGACGCGGCGCAGTCGATAGCGCGAGCGCTTCTACCCCGGAAGCGCGCGAAACGCATTGGGAAAAACCCACCTTCGACAGCGGCATCAGCGGGCAATTAAGCCGGTGCCGAAGGCAGCCGCAAGTGATTGCAGGGCAACGTCACAAGGCAGGTCAACCGGTCGTGTATGTGTCGAGCTGCGCACGCTGCAGGACCCCGGAGTAGTCGACGTAGCCAACTTTCGTTTCCGAATAGAACTCGTACACTTCCCACCCGCCTTCGCGATGGCCGTTCCCGGTCTGTTTGACACCGCCAAACGGCAGGTGGGCTTCGGCACCGATCGTCGGCGCGTTGATGTAGGTGATGCCGTTATCCAGGTCCTGCAGGGCGCGGAAGGCCACCTGCACGCTCCTGGTATACACCGACGACGACAGACCGTAGCGAACGTCATTGTTCACGCGGAACGCCTCGTCCGCTGATCCCACGCGGATCACCGAGAGGACGGGACCGAAGATCTCCTCCTGCTCCAGCCGTGACCCGGGACGCACCCCGGTGAAGATGGTCGGCTGGAAAAAGTGGCCGCGCTCCAGGCCGGCGCCAGTGGCACGCGTACCCCCGAGGGCCAGCGTCGCGCCCTCCGAGCGGCCAATCTCGACATAGGCCTCGACCTTCTTCAGTGCCGACTCGTGCACCAGCGGACCGACGTCCGTGCCCTCGCGGCGCCCATCGCCTAACCGGAGCGCGCGGGCGCGGTCCGACAGCCGGGCCACGAACTCGTCGTGAATGCCATCCTGCAGGATGAGTCGACTCGTCGCCGTGCACCGCTGGCCCGTGGTCCCGAACGCGCCCCACAACACGCCATCCAGGGCGAGCTCGAGGTCCGCATCGTCCAGCACCACCTGGGCGTTCTTGCCTCCCATCTCCAGCGACAGCCGCTTGTGCATGCGCCCACAGGTTTCGCCAACGAAGCTCCCCGTCTCGGTCGAGCCGGTGAAGGAGACTATCGGGATTCCCGGGTGCGACACGATGGCGGCCCCGGCCATCTCGCCCCGGCCATGCACCAGCTGGATGACCTCCGGCGGGAGACCTGCCTCGAGCAGGATTTCGACGAACACCGTGCCGGTGTGCGGCACGTCCTCGGCCGGCTTGAACACGCACGCGTTCCCGCAGACGAGTGCGGGGAACATCTTCCAGGTCGGGATCGCCAGCGGGAAGTTGAACGGCGTGATGATGCCGGCCACCCCGATGGGCCGCCGGAAGCTCATCGCCCACTTGCTGCGCAGTTCGCTTGGCACCGTGTGCCCGAACAGGCGACGCCCTTCCGTCGCCGCGTAGTACGCGGTGTCGATTCCCTCCTGCACGTCGCCGCGGGTCTCAGCCAGTGGCTTGCCCATCTCGCGCGTCATCAGGTTCGCGATCTCTTCCTTCCGGGCCGCGAGCAGGTCGCCCGCCCGGCGCATCACATCACCGCGCAACGGGGCCGGGGTCGCGCGCCAGACGTCGAAACCGCGCTGCGCCGATTGCACGGCGCGATCCACGTCCTGCGCGCCCGACAGCGGAAACCGGCCGATAATGTCGGTGGTGTCGGCGGGATTCACGTTGTCGAACGTCTGTCCATCGATGGCGTCGACCCACTGGCCGGCGATGAAGTTCCTGAAGACTGGCATGAGCTGACGGGTTCGGGGGGAGGGGAGGGTCGGGGCTCGAGGGTCGAGGGTCGAGGCTCGAGGGTCGAGGCTCGAGGCTCGAGGTTAGACGCTGGAGGCTGGAGGCTGGAGGCTCGACCCTCGACCCTCGACCCTCAACCCTCCCCTACCCACACGTCCACGAGGCGGGGTGCGCCTCGGTGGGAATGGCGTAGCCCGTCTTGGGCAGCACCTCGATCGCTGCCAGCGTGCCGCCCCAGAGGATGAGCAACAACGACAGGATGTGCGCGCGGGACGACCGGTGCCGCCAGCTCCACACCGCGCTCCAGGTGCCCGCCGCCAGCAGGACGCCTACGGCCCCGAGGTACCCGAGCAGGCCAGCCCCGCAGCGCGCCTCATATGGCCAGAAGAACATTCCGACGCCGAGGGCGGTGGCGAGCACCAGCCGGGCCATGACGCCAAGCGTCGAGGTCTGCTGCTGGATGGCCTGCGCCTCCACCCTGGCGGCGGGCGATGCGCCCGGCTTTGCCGGCAGCAACGCGTCGTCCGAGAGCGACTCGAGCTGCTTGTCGATCCTGGCGAGTTCCTTGTCCCAGCTACTCGGGGTCATGGGAGGGAAGGTTGGGGAAGCACCGCACGAACTCAACCCTCACGCGCGAGCCCGTACCGCTCGATCTTCTTGTAGAGGTTCGAGCGCGGCATGTCCAGCACCCGGGCCGTCTCGCTCACGTTCCAGTCCATCTCGCGGAGCTTGTGGAGCAGGAACGCGCGTTCGGCGGCGTTCTTGAACTCGTCGTACGTCGTGCACTCCAGCAGCGACCCCAGCCCGGACGCGTCAGGCGGCCGCGCGCCGGTCAGCCTGGTGATGTCCGCCCCGGTGACGCGTGGCCCGGCCGCCAGGATCAGCACGCGCTCGATGGCATTCCGCAGCTCGCGCACATTGCCGGGCCAGTCGTACCGCTGCAGCGCTTCCATTGCCGAACTGTCCAGCGTCCGGATCGCCGCACCCTCGCGCTGCGACAGCAGGTTGGTGAAGTGCTGGGCGAGGAGGGGAATGTCCTCGCGGCGGTCGCGCAGCGGCGGCACGTGCAGGGGCACGACGTTCAGCCGGTAGAACAGGTCCTCGCGGAACCGGCCGCCGGCGATCTCCTCCTCCAGCGTCTTGTTCGTCGCCGCCAGGACGCGCACATCCACGCGATGCGCCTTCGTGCCGCCGATGCGCGTGACCTCGCCGTCCTGCAGCACGCGCAGCACCTTCGCCTGCGCCGCCAGGCTCATGTCCCCGATCTCGTCGAGGAACAGCGTGCCTTTGTCCGCCTGTTCGAACTTCCCGGTGCGATCGGCCACGGCCCCGGTGAAGGATCCCTTCACGTGCCCGAACAGCTCGCTCTCGATCAGTTCCGACGGGATCGCCGCACAGTTCACCTCGACGAAGGGCTTCGCCGCCCGCGGCGACAAGCGGTGGATCGCCCGCGCCACGAGTTCCTTCCCTGTCCCGTTTTCGCCCGTGATCAGGATGCGGGCCGGCGTGACCGCCACCTTCTCGATCTGGCTGGTGAGCGCGCGGATCGCGTACGACTTGCCGACGATCTCGAAGCGCGACTCGATGGTCTCGCGCAGGCGGGCATTCTCTTCCTGCAGCGACAGGTGCTGCAGCGCGTTGCGCAGCAGCACCAGGATGCGATCGGTGTCGAGCGGCTTCTCCAGGATGTCGTACGCGCCGAGCTGCGTGGCCTCGACGGCGGTCTGGATCGTCGCGTGCCCGCTGATCATGACGACGCTGGCCGCCGGATCGATCTGCCGGATGCGACGCAGGCCCTCGAGGCCGTCCATGCCGGCCATCTTCACGTCGAGGAAGACGAGGTGCGGCCGCCACTTCTCGAACGTGGCGATCCCCGCCGGCGCGTTCGACTCCGACCTTACCTCGTAGCCCTCGTACTCGAGCAGTTGTCCCAGCGCGGCCCGGATGCCCTGCTCGTCGTCGATGACCAGGATCCGGTGGCTCACGGGGTCCGGCGATAGAGCGTGACGACGCCCCGCGCCACTCGCACGTCGCCGATGTGCTCCGGGATCGTGATCGGGATGCCCTCCGGGGCCAGCCCCTCGGGACGCGTGCCGGTATCGAGGCGCTGCAGGAGGCGCGGGATGGCCGCGCGCGGCAGCGACAGGTCCGCCACCTGCACCGAGGAGACGCGGAACTCGCCCAGGCCGGGTCGCACCACGTACAACGCGCCGGTGAACTCGATGCGCTCCCGCTTGTCCAGCAACCCGGAGAGCGGGCCTAACGCGTCGAGCCCCCGGATATCGTCCAGCTGCACGAGCGCGCGGACCCGCACCGTCTCCCCCTCGATCGCCGCTTCCACAGAGTCGAGCGCGGCCGGCAGCCGGTGCCCGGTGCTCGCGACCATCAGCGCGCCGAGCTCGGCGGCGGTCAGCGTCACGTACCCGGGCCCGCTGCTGCGGGACAGGGACTCCACCGCGTCGCCGGCCTTCCCGGCGCCGGCCTCGGTGAGGGGCTCCCAGGTGACGGCGGGTCGATTGCCATCGCCAAGCAAGCGCGGCATCCAGCGCTCGCGCGAGAGCCACGCGATCACGCCGGCCAGCAGGATCAGGACGAGGCAGCCAAGCCGCCCGAGGCAGGAAAACATGGAAGTCCTTACGGGGCCAGGTGTCCCAACGATTCGCGTCGCAATCTAAGCGCCGCCGAGCGCGAAGGACGCGACCTCGGTGTAGCGTGAACCGGCCGGCGAAGGGTCGCTGCGGTAGAGCACGACCCGCGAGACCTCGAACGGATGCGTGGCCGCAAGTCCATCGAGGGACGCGCGTAACCCCAGGCGCTCGGCGGGCGGAAGCGCGCGCGTCACCCGCCCCAGCGTCAGGTGGGCACGGAACGGACGGTCGGGCGGATACCCGTTCGCGGCGCAGGTGGCGCGGACATCGGCCGCCAGTCGGTGGAGCGCGTCCGCGTCGCCGACACCCACCCAGGCGACACGGGGACGCCGCCAGTCGGGAAAGACGCCGGCACCCGCGAGGGTCGCCGTGAACGGCGCGTGCGGTGCGACCGCGTCCCGCAGCCCGTCCACGAGCGGTGGGATCCGGGCGTCTGGCACGCTCCCCAGGAACTGCAGCGTCACGTGCAGTTGCTCCGGCCGGCTCCATCGAACCGCCGCGGACACCGCGCGCAGGCCGTCGATCACCAGGCCCAGCCAGCGCCGGGAGTCCGGCGACGGGTCAATCGCGAGGAAGAGCCGCACTGCCGCCGCGCGTGTCCAGCGTGACGTGCGTGAATCCTTCCTCGCGAGCGACCGCCAGCACCCGCTGCCGTATCTCACCTCGGAGCACGACCGGCTGCCCGGCGTCGGGCACGAGGATCGCCAGCCGATCGCGCGCTTCGACGCGGCAGGCAATGCCCTCCACGCGCAGTCGCGATTCCAGGGTCGTCATGCCGCCACCACACCGTCGAGGATGTTGAGCGACCCGCTGCGGAACCCCGCCAGGTCTACGGTCACACGCTCGAATCCCGCCGCCTGGCACACGCGCGCCATCCGTGCCATGCGATCCGGGTCGAGCCAGGCATCGAGGATTCGCGCGTCGAGTTCGATGCGTGCCAGGTCGCCGTGGTGCCGCACCCGCAGGTTGCCGTCGATCCCCAGTGCCCGCAGGCCGGCTTCGGCGCGCTCGACTTCGGCGAGGCGCGTCGCCGTGACCGCGGTCCCGTACGGGATGCGAGAGGCCAGGCACGGGGAGGCCGGCTGCGACCAGGTTCGCAACCCCCGCGCCCGCGACAGGTCGCGGACCTCGTCCTTGCGAAGCCCGACGATCGCGAGCGGTGACTCCACGCCGTGTTCGCGGCCCGCCGCCCCGCCCGGACGGTACTCGCCCAGGTCATCGGCGTTGGTTCCGTCGATGACCACCTCGAATCCGGAGGACTGCGCCATGGGCCCGAGCACGCTCCACAGCCCGGTCTTGCAGAAGTAGCACCGGTTGACCGGGTTGGCTGCATAACGAGGGTCGGCGACCTCCCCGGTCTCGACGACCGTCAGCGGCACGTCGCGCTCCGCGAGCAGGGCGATCGCGTCGCGCACCTGGTCCGAGGGAACCGATACGCTCCGGCCGAGCACCGCCAGGACGCGGTCCCGGCCCAGCACCTCACGGGCGACGACGGCGAGGTAGGTCGAATCGACGCCCCCGGAATATCCCACGACGACGGACCGCCGACCGCCGAGCCAGTCCGCGAGGCGGCGTTCCTTCTCGCGCGCCGGTGCGGCGATTTCCACCGAACCTTCCTCGATGCCGTGATCCGGGGTCGCGAAGCCATTGGGCGCCATCCGCGTAACCTAGCGCGGGCCGGTCGGAACGGCGGAGTCAGCGGCGTGCGTCGGCCGGCCGGCTCGCCACGGCCCAGGCAAATGCGTCGCGCGCGAGGTTCTCGGGCACCGTGTGACCCCCCGTGAACTGCCGGAAGGTGACCGGGTACCCCGCGCGGATCAGCGCCGGAACGATGCGCAGGCTGGTCGACTCGAGCGGCAGGATCCGGTCGTTGTCCCCGTGGGTGATGAACACCTCGGGCTTCCCCACGGCACTGCCGGATGGAACAAACCCGGGCGAGAACGCGACGACGCGCGTGAACAGGTCACCATTCATGCGACCGAGCGCCAGCGCGTACGACGCCCCGTCGGAGAATCCGGACACGATCACGCGCGACGGATCGACGGCGAACATGCCGAAGACGCGTTGCAGCGCGCGATCGATGAATTCAACGTCCGGCCCGTAGTCGCCGCGAATCGCATCCCACGTCGGTCCGCGGGAATCGGGCACCACGAAGACCGCCCCAGCCGAATCCGCCGCCGCTGACAGTCGCGCCGCGATTCCGCTCGCCGATCCCCCTGCTCCGTGGAGCAGCACCACCAGCGGAACCGGCCCGGCGGGAAGCTTCGCGGGCACGATCAGCAGCCCGTCGCGCCCCCTGCCGATACCGAGCGCCGTGGCGCCCGCCCCGGCCGCGCCAAGATCCGTCCGCGGTCTCGCCGTCAGCCGCCCCCGCGACTGCAACTCCTGGGATTGCCCCACGGAGCAACCCGCCGCGGTGAACACGGTGAGTCCGATGAGGTACAACGTTGCCGCTTGCCTGGCGACGCGAAGATTGGACATCCTGAATACTGCCCCATCCCGACGGATCGATCGAGGGACATGGGATGGGACGTCGGCCCGAGCCCATGTGCCGTGGCAGCAGCCGTACTCGTCTTCTCCTGTGGCCGTTTCGACCCCCCGGAATCGAGCGCCTCGAGCGCAACGCTCACTCGGGGTCCGCCGTTACTGGCGTCATCCCAGAGCCACCGCGAGGGTCCGACGCTTCAGCCGATTCCCCGGTCAGGTCGCGAGTAACCATTCCGGGGCCTGTTATGCCTTCCGGGAGGCTGGCTCAGACCGGTACATTACAGGGTTGATACCCGATCTCAGATCTCGCCTTTCCATATCCGGCCTCCAACCCGCCGACAATTGAGCGATTCAGAAACCAACGGGGAAGCTGACGTACTGCCCTTGATCATCCAGGGCGGCATGGGCGTTGGCGTCTCCAACTGGGTTCTTGCCAATGCCGTCAGCCGAGGGGGGCAACTCGGGGTCGTGTCGGGCACCTGCGTCGACTCGATCCTCGTGAGACGCCTGCAGGACGGCGACATCGGTGGGCACGTCCGCCGGGCCATGGCGCACTTCCCCATCCCGCACGTCGCTGAGGCGGTGCTGAGCCGGTTCTTCCTCCCGGAAGGCCGCGCTCCGCGGACACCCTACAAGGCGTTGCCGATGTACAAGCAGTCGGTGAGCCTGGCGCGTCAGCAGATCACCATCCTCGCCTCGTTCGTCGAGGTCTGGCTCGCCCGCGAGGGACACACGCGGCCCGTGGGCGTCAACCTGCTGACAAAAGTCCAGATGCCCAACCTGCCCACCCTCTACGGCGCGATGCTGGCCGGGGTGGGCTACGTCCTCATGGGCGCCGGCATTCCGCGCGAGATCCCGGGCGTGCTGGACACCCTGGCCAACCACGACGCCGTCTCGATCAAGTTCGACGTCGAAGGCCTGGCGCCGGGTGAGACCGAATACCTCAGGTTCAACCCGCGCGATCATTGGACGCCGCAGGAACCGCTCGAGCGGCCGCGCTTCCTCGCCATCATTTCCGCGAATTCGCTGGCCATGACCCTCGCCCGAAAGGCGACCGGGCGCGTGGATGGCTTCGTCATCGAGGGACCGACGGCCGGCGGGCATAACGCCCCCCCGCGCGGTGAGCTCAAGCTGAACGAACGCGGCGAGCCGATCTACGGGGAGCGCGACCTGGTCGACCTCGACAAAATGAAGGAGCTCGGCTTGCCGTTCTGGCTCGCCGGCGGCGCTGGTTCGCCCGAGCGATTGCAGGCCGCCCTCGATTCCGGAGCGACGGGGATCCAGGTCGGGACGCTCTTCGCCTACTGCGAAGAATCGGGCATGACGACGTCGATCAAGGACATGGTGCGTCGCGGCGTGATGCAGGGAGCGGTCAGCGTCCGTACGGATCCCCGCGCCTCGCCCACGGGCTATCCGTTCAAGGTCGTCGAGATCGAGGGCGTGAATTCTCGCGCCGAAGGCCGGAAGCGTTGCTGCGACCTGGGGTACCTCCGCACCGCCTATCGCGAGGACAATGGCCGACTCGGCTACCGCTGCCCCGCGGAGCCGGTGGACACGTACGTGAAGCGGGGCGGCACGGTCGAGGACACCGAAGGACGGAAGTGCCTCTGCAACGGCCTCTTCGCCAACATCGGGCTCGGCCAGGTCCGTGATGACGACGAGGACGAGCGCCTGCTGCTCACCAGTGGCGACGAGCTCGCCGTCCTGTCCCCGTTCTTCCGGACGCATCCCGATTACACCGCCGCCGACGTGATCCACTACCTGTTGAGTGGCGTGGCCGCGACGAACGGCAACGGCACCCATGGCTCGAATGGCAACGGCCGCGGCTCCCTGAACGGGCACGGCGTCCTTGTCAATGGGAACGGCACCGGGAACGGCGTGTCGACTCCCGCGCAAGTTCATTCCGGCGTGGTCGCATAACGCGAGTCCGGCACGCATAGGTATTCAGGCCCCTTCCCTTCCTCCCGGGGGGCCTGTCAGGTTGCTGGCATGACCGCCATTCGACTGATCGGCGTCCCCATGGACCTGGGCGCCTCGCGGCGCGGCGTGGACATGGGTCCATTCGCCGTCCGGTACACCGACCTCCGTGAGCGCCTCGAGCGGCTCGGCCATACCGTGGACGACGTCGGGAACGTCGCGGTGCCGTTTCGCGAGGACGCGGAGCGGGGCGCCCAGCGCGGGGCGCGCTACCTCGGCGCCATCACCAGCGTCTGCAAGGAGATTGCCGGCCTCACGCGGAGCGCCCTCGAGCAGCAGGCCATGCCGATGCTGCTGGGGGGCGACCACTCGCTGGCCGCGGGCTCGATCGCCGGCGCCGCGGCGTTCCATGCGGCCCGGGACCAGCGGATCGGGGTCATTTGGATCGATGCCCATGCCGACCTGAACACCCCCGGCAGTTCACGCTCCGGCAACGTGCATGGCATGCCGCTCGCGCACGTGCTCGGTCACGGGGACACGGCGTTGGCGAACGTCGCCGGCGTGCGGCCCGCGGTCCGGGCGGGCAACGTTGCCATCGTCGGGCTCCGGGACGCGGACGACGCGGAGAAGGAGCACCTGGCGAAGTGGAAGGTGCGCGCCTTCACGATGCGATCGCTCGATGAGCGCGGGCTGCGGGGCGCCATGGACGAGG
>JAUQWM010000050.1 GCA_030835125.1 Gemmatimonadaceae bacterium
GAGCCTTGACCCTCGACCCTCACAACGGCCAATCTCGCAGGATGCGCTCCGTTTCCTCCGCGTGTCCGCTCTCGTCGCGAACCATGTCCTCGAGCTGGACGGCCAGCCCCTTGTCGCCAACGGCTTCGGCTTCCTTCGCCCGCTTCGTGTAGTCCTTTGTCGCCTGCCGCTCCGCGGCCAGGACCGCTTCCAGCATCTCACGGTTCGACGAAGCCGGCGGCACCGCGCGAGGAATGGTGGTCGGCTCCCCGCCCAGGGCGACGATCTTGTTGGCGAGGAACTGCGCGTGCAGTTGCTCGTCCGCGACCTCGGCGAGGAAGAACTGCGAGAGCTGCGGGCGGTAGGGCCCCGTCACCTTGGCGGCGTACGTCAGGTATTGAATGATCGCCCCGAACTCGCCGGCGAGATCCTTGTTCAACTGATCGACCAGCTTGCGGTGCTTGCGTTCCATGGGCGTCTCCTGGTGGCGCTGAAGGGCTGCTGATGCCAATCTAGGCGAACGGCCCCGTCTCCCGCACCGACGCGATGACCCAGGCAGCCCGGATCCCGCAGCGACTCCTTTCCCTGGACGTGTTCCGGGGGATTACGGTCGCCGGCATGCTTCTCGTCAACCAGCCCGGGGACTGGAGCGCCGTCTACCCGCCGCTGGCACACGCCGCGTGGCACGGATGGACGCCGACGGACCTGATCTTCCCGTTCTTCCTGTTCATCGTTGGCGTCACGACTCACCTGTCGCTGGAGGCGCGACGGCGCCGCGGCGACGCCGAGGGCGCGATCGTGGCGCAGGTCGCGCGGCGCGCCGTCCTGATCGTCCTCTGCGGCCTGCTACTCGCCGCGTTCCCCTGGGGGCCGCTCGAGCGCATAACGACGATGCGGTTTCCGGGCGTCCTGCAGCGGATCGGCGTGGCGTACTTCTTCGGCGCGATGCTGACGCGACGCGGCTCGCTGAAGGCGCAGGTCGTGGTGCTCGTGGCCCTGCTGTACGGTTACTGGTTCGCGATGACCCTGCTCCCGGTACCGGGGACGGGAGCGATGGGCCAGCTCATCCTCGACGATCCGGATGCGTCCCTGGCAGCCTGGCTCGATCGCGCCGTGTTCGGCAGGCACCTCTGGCGCACCGCGGTGACGTGGGACCCCGAGGGCCTGCTTTCCACGGTGCCCGCGGTCGGCACCGTCATGCTGGGTGTCTTCACCGGCCGGTGGCTCGCCAGTGAACGGCCGATCCAGGAACGGCTGGTCGGGCTGTTCGCCGCCGGCGCACTGGCGACCATGGCCGGGCTGATGTGGAACTGGTCGTTCCCGATCAACAAGAGCCTCTGGACCAGCAGCTACGTGCTGTTCACCGGCGGCGTCGCCGCGACCACGCTGGCGACCTGCACCTGGCTGGTCGATGTCGTCGGCATGCGATGGTGGACGCCACCCTGGACGTGGTTCGGTCGCAACCCGCTCATCGCGTTCGTCGGCTCGGGCATGATGGCCCGCACCATCTACTCCCTCATTCGTATCCCGCAGGCCGACGGCAGCTCGCTGTCACTGCAACGCGTGATTTACGAGTCAGCCTACGCGTCCTGGCTGCCGCCGCGCGATGCGTCGCTGCTGTTCGGGGTCAGTTTTGTGGCGCTCTGGGCGGTCATCCTGTGGGCGCTCGACCGACGGCGCATCTACTGGAAACTCTAGTCGTGGCAGCGACTCACGCGTCTCGGTGCATGAGCTGCTCCATCGGCAGCCGGTCCCTGGTCCGGACGCCGTCGGCAAAGGGGCCCAGCAGGTGTACGATGCTGTTCGCGTAGTAGCTCACCAGCGGCCGGCCATGCGGCAGCACCAGGTAGCCGTCGCCGGTGCGGGCAATGACGCGCCGCATGCGGAGCATGCGGTACGCGCGCTCGAACGTCTCCTCGATGTCACGGTCGGCGCGCACGACCCGCCCGTTCAGCTCGAGCAGCACGTCGCGCATGGCCGACATCCGTTCCAGCAGCGCGGTCCGCGGGACGAACTCGGCGTCGAAGCTCTGCAGCGCAGCGCACGCCAGCGGCACCGGTGTCACCGGGATCAATTGCCCGATGCGCCGGAGGACGTCGTCGCAGAATCCCTGGACCCGCGGCAGCCGCTCGGTGCGTTCGAGCGCCAGCACGTCGACACCCACCGTCTCGTTCTCCTCGAGCCAGGCGTCCACGGACATCGGCGCGCCGATGCTGACCGCGGCGCGACCATAGCGCTTCCATCGCCGCGTCAGGAGCCGGCCGGCGTTCCAGAAGGCATAGCCCGCGACTTCCCTGGCCTGGGTCACCCGCGACGTCGACGGCCGTCGATCCCCTGACGAGAGTTCGCGAAGCAGCGTCCGGTCCTCCAGGACGCGATCGTAGTTGATCGCCACCGGCACGACGTACATGCGCGCGCGAACAGCGGGATCGCGCGCCACGCCGAGGATGGAGTCGAGCAGCCCGATCTTGCCGGGGCGCAATGTGCCGTCCCGGGTCAGGCCGCCCTCGGGGAATATCCCCTGCGTGACGCCGTTGCGTGTGATGAGCTGCACATACGCGCGCAGCACGGCGTGGTACAGCGGCTCGCGATACCGGCGCCGGACGAAGTACGAGCCGAAGCTCTTGAAGAGATACTCGAGCGGGAACGCCCGGGCCCACTCTCCCACCGCGTACGAAATGGTGACGTCTCCCATCAGGACGAAGGAGACGACGACGTAGTCGGCGTTCGACCGGTGGTTCATCAGGTAGACGACGATCGCGTCGCGCGGGAGGCCGCGAAACGGGTCCGGTCGCTCGTACTCCACCGAGACCTTGTAGAACATCCGCAGCAGGACGCGGCTCAGGGTGTAGCCGAGCCGGTAGTACGCCAGGATGTTGAAGAACGGGACGATCTCGCGCAGGTAACCATGCACGCGACGCCACGTCGCCTCTTCCGTGAGGGCATGCTCGGCGGCGTGCATGCGAACGGCCTCATGAATCGCCGGGTCGGCGATGACCTGCTCGATGACGAACCGCTTGCGCGTGAGCTTGTAGCGATCGATACGCACGCCGTGTTGCCGGACGGCGCGGCGCGCTGATCGACGCAGGGAGCGCGCCGCGAACCACCCCAGGGCCGTGGCCGCAACCGCGACGGCGATGGCGATGACGACGCGCTCGAAGTTCACGTCGGGTGGTGGGGGACCCCCGAATCGGCGGTCATCCGGGTGGTCGTGCCGATGGCGCCGTGACGATGACCTCGAGCGGGATGTACCAGCCCGATTCCACCGAACGCACTTCGAGGCGCCACCGGCCCGGCGTCGTGGGCGTGAACTCGAAGTCCGCTGTCTCCCCCGGGCCCATCTCCACGTGGGCCGGCCGCACCGTCGCCTGGGCCGGCGACATGTCGGCGCCATCCTTCGCAATCGCCCGCCACCGTGCGACGGTGGAATCGTTCCGCAGGGAGAAGGCGATCCGCCAGTCGGGATGGATGCTCAGGATGCGAAATCGGTGCGTCACGCCGGCCTCGAGTCGCAGCGGCGCGGGAAAGCGCCGTCCATTCACGAGGGCAAAGGGACTCTCGAGCTTCGGCTCCAGGGGCAGCCCGCCCCCGCCCGCCACGATGAGATGGTCCCGCGTCGGATCGCGCGGCTGGTCCGTGACGAGGATTGCACCATACATCCCGGAGTTGATCTGGTGCCGCTCGTTGAGGTGCGAATGGTACGGATACGTTCCCGAACGCGGCGGCGTGAACTCGGCCACGAACGAGTCGCGCGGCGCGATCGGCTTGAAGATCCTGTCCCCCATGCCGCTCCAGCCGGGGACGCCGTCGGGGAAGCTCGGGATCTCGAGGCCGTGCCAGTGGATGCCGGTCGGCTCGTCCAGGTTGTTGATCACCTTGATCCGCACCGGTTGCCCGCGCACCAGCTCCAGGACCGGACCCGGAATCTGCAGGGAGTCACGACGCGGCACCGAATCACGTTGCAGGACGAACCCGTACGCCGTCGCGCCGTTCGTCAGCCCGCCCGAGTCCTTCTGCGCCAGCAGCCGGAGCTCGCGCGCATTGTCGGATCGATAGTCGGTGTATCCGGGCGCCGGGTTCACCTGGAGACCGACCACCAGTCCGTGCATCCCGTGCTCGGCGGCCGTCGCGGTCGCGTGGTCCGCATGTGCCGCGGTCTCCATGGCCGCCGAGTCCTTCGGGGAGCCCGAGAGCGTCACCGTTTCGTCCATGTGAAACGAGAAGTGGCAGTGCATCAGCCAGTTCCCGGGCGTCGTGGGCGCAAAGTCGAACGTGAGCGTTCCCGCCGGGGGTAGCAGGTCGGTGTTGAGGACTGGCCGCATCGGCTCGGCGATGGGGCCATCCTTGTTCCATGTACCCCGCGCCTGCACCTGGTAGAAGAAGCCATGCAGGTGCATCGGGTGCCACAACGGAATGGCGTTGATCAGCCGGAAGCGGACCGAGTCGTTCTGCTGGAGCTCTATGCGGTCGGTGTACGGCCATGCCTTGCCGTTGATGACCGAGACGACCTCGAACGGCCGGTCCTCGTACGGATGGAACCACTCGCTGAGGAGAAAGATGTGATCGGGGCGACGCGCTCCAGGCGGATCCACGACGATCGCGCCATTGAGCTGGCTGTCCAGCCAGAGCCGATCGAGGAGCGAGGATCCAGCGAACCAGCCGGCGTAGAAGTACGTGCCGGGCGTGTCGAGCCGGTACCGGATCGTCCGCGTGGCCCTCGCCGCCAGCTGGACGGAGTCCATGTCCTGCGTGGTACCAGGCCTCAACCCGCCGATCACCAGCGACGAATCGGTGCGATTGCGCAGGGTGAGCTGGACCTCCGTGCCCTGCCTGACGCGGATGAGCGGTCCAGGGTTGGTCGGTACCTTGCCGGATTCGGCAAAGGCGAGGATCGGCACCTCGGGGTCGGTGTCGCCCTCGGGTCTCCAGGCGGCCGTCACGACGTCGAGCGACAACGTGAGCGAGTTGCCGACGGAGCTCCCGGCGGCCGAGGTGTTGCCGTGATTGGCAACCCGCACGGCACCGGCCGGGGGCCGCGGCAGCGGAAGCCGAGGCTTCGGCGACTGCGCCTGGCCCTGGACGATCAGCGCCAGCGCGCCGAAGAGAACAACCGGTGCCATTGCAGCCCTCTCGTTTCGAGACGACCGACGCTACCGACCGCCTTCCCGGGGGGCAACCCCGTCGGCGCGGGAGCTACGCCACGTTGAAGCGCCGCGAGTATTTCCTGGCGGTTTCGGCATACTCGAACGCCATGATCGACACGAAGACGATGGGGATGATGCTCTGCAGCAGGCGCCCTGCCGCCGCCTGCTGGCCGATGAGCATCACGGCGCTGACGGCATGAATCACGGCCAGCACCCGCAGCGTCGGGGCCCCGAGGGACGACAGGAGCCAGAAGCGCGCCGACCAGAGCACCGCCGCGAGCGCGAGGAGGAGGACGCCCGACAGCCTGATGACGCCGAACATGGCCACGGAGTTATCGGGCACCCCGAGTCCGCGCAACAACGCTCCCGGGAACGCGAGGGCGGCAAAGGCAGAGGCGCTGAGGCCAATCGCGCTCGCATGGATGACGTTCAGCCGAACCACGGACTCACTCCTCGAGGAACTCCAACGGATAGACGAACCGGACGCGCCGAGGTCTCCGGACGAGACCGCCTCGAATATACCGGAGTGAACCGGGAGAAGGGATGACGGGAATTGGCGCGGGCTACGCGCCACGCCAAACGGGAGACCCAGGCCGAAGCCGGGTCCCCCCGTTGTCACGCCCGCGAGCCAGCCGCCGTGGTCAGGCGGCTTCAGATCGCGTTCAATCCTTGCGATAGTAGAGTTGCAGCTTCCCGCCGTCGAGCAACTCCGCCGCGATCACCTCGGAGACCGAAGGGGACGCCGATTCCTTCTTCAGGCGGGCCTCGACCGCGGGGTGCTTGGCCAGGACGTCCTGGAGTTGCTTGATGCTGTCCTTGTTGCGATCGAGCTGGATCTTCAGCATCTCGTCGCCCTTGCCCTCGAGCAGGGGCTTGGAGTCGACCACCTGGATGTCGGCTTCGGCGATCGACTGGCGCTTCAGCAACTCATCGATCGTTGCCGCGGTCTTCGACATCGCCGCGACGAGGCCCTCGAACGTCGGCTTCATGGCGACATCGCCGCGCGACACGACGCTGTCCTGCGCCATCGCCGGCACGGCGCTGACGGCGAGCATGAGGGCCGTTGCGGGAATCAGGAACTTCTTCATGGGATGTTTCCTCTGCCAACGGGTGATTGCCGTGCCCGCCATCCACGCACGCGCGTCGGCAGGCATCGTCTGAAGCGGCAGCATGCCACGGGGGCTCCGGGCGCGCTGCGACGCGGATCACGTTAGGCAGCGGCTGGGACTGTTTCCCATGGCCGGGACCGTTTCCCACGCCTGACACCGCTCGCGCGGCGGCTCACACGTGGCGGCGACGGGGGAGAAGCCCGAGACGCGGGTCGCGGCGGCGCACGACACGCGCGCGCGAAACGAGACCCTCACGCGTCGCGAACCCGGCATCGCCGTGGCGGAACCGGGGATGCTGGCGAATCGGGGGCGCATGCCGTCGAGAACACTCCCGGCGCTTCCCGGATGGCGCGCGAAACGCCGCCTGGCTACTCTCGAACGTCCCCGTACACTCGAGTTTCCCGTCACGACCGTCACCCCCTTCGAGGCCCTCGGCGGAGCCGAGGGCGTTCGCCGGCTCGTCGACCGGTTCTACGACCTGGTCGCTTCGGCTCCCGAAGCCGAGGCCCTCCGACGCGTGCATGGGCCCAGCCTGGACAGTGCACGCGAAAAGCTGGCGCTGTACCTCACCGGTTGGACCGGCGGTCCGGCGGTCTACGTACAGCGGTACGGCCACCCGATGCTGCGGGCGCGACACCTGCCGTTCGCGATCGGCACCCGCGAGCGCGACGAGTGGCTCTGGTGCATGGAGCGCGCGCTCGAAGGACACGGCGCGCCTGACGAGGTGCGCGCCTTCCTCATGGCAAAGCTGCGACCGCTGGCCGACCACATGCGGAATCGCCCCGAGGACGGCGTCCCGTGACCGACGCCATCGTGGTCGGCGCCGGACTCTCCGGACTCGTCGCGGCCACGGAGATCGCCGCCGCTGGCCACCACGTGACCGTCATCGACCAGGAGCCCGAACAGAGCCTCGGCGGGCAGGCGCACTGGTCGCTGGGCGGCCTCTTCATGATCGACACGCCCGAGCAGCGCCGGATGCGCATTCGCGATTCCCTGGCGCGTGCCCGGGAGGACTGGTTCGGTGCCGCCGCCTTCGACCGGCCGGAGGATGCATGGCCAAGGAGGTGGGCCGACGCGTACCTGGAGTTCGCGGCGCGTGAGAAGCGCCAATGGCTCCACGCGATGGGAATGCGGTGGTTTCCCGTGGTCGGGTGGGCCGAGCGTGGCAGGAATTCGGTCCCGCGCTTTCACGTGACCTGGGGGACGGGACCCGCCGTTCTTGCGCCATTCGTCAGGCGGGCGCGGAAGGCCGAGGCAGTCGGACGGCTGACATTCCGGTTTCGGCACCGCGCGGATGCGTTGATCGAGGAGGGCGGCACCGTGGCCGGAGTCCGTGGCGTCGTGCTCGCCCCGAGCCGCGTCGAGCGAGGCGCCAACAGCCCTCGCACCGAGGTCGGCAGCTTCGAGCTGCGCGCGTCCGCCGTGGTGGTGGCCTCGGGCGGGATCGGCGGGAACCAGGAACTCGTCAGGCGGCACTGGCCGTCGTCGCTGGGCGCGGCGCCCGCGTCGATGACGTGCGGCGTCCCGGCGTCGACCGACGGACGTGCGCAGGAAATGGTGGCACGAGTGGGCGGGCGGGTGATCAACCAGGACCGCATGTGGCATTACGTCGAGGGCGTGGCCAACTGGGCTCCGGTCTGGCACAACCACGGCATCCGGATCCTGCCGGGGCCTTCCTCGTTATGGCTAGACGCCACCGGGACGCGCCTCCCTGCCCCGCTCTTCCCCGGCTTCGACAGCCTCGAGACACTCCGGCACCTGCGGCGGACGGGATTCGACTACTCGTGGTTCATCCTGAACCAGCACATCATCCGGAAGGAGTTCGCGCTCTCGGGGTCGGAACAGAACCCGGACCTCACCGGGAAGAGCATCCGGCTGGTGCTCGGTCGCGCCTTCGGCCGACGGGCGATGGCGCCGGTGGAGCGGTTCAAGGAACACGGCGCGGACTTCGTCGTGCGGCGCACGCTCCCTGAACTTGTGGACGCGATGAATGCGCTCCCCGGAACCAGCCTGCTGGACTACGATGCCGTCGAGCGCGTGGTCCGTTCATACGACGAACAGCTCAGGAGGCCTGACGCGACCGATGCGCAGGTCCTGGCGATCCGCGAGGCACGGCAGGGCTACCTGGGGGACCGGCTGGTGAGGGTCGCAAGTCCGAAGGCGATCCTCGATCCGGCCGCAGGCCCGCTGGTCGCGGTGAAGCTCCACGTGCTCACGCGGAAGTCGCTCGGCGGATGCGAGACGGATCTCGACGGCCGGGTGCTGTCCGCGGATGGTGCGGCGATCCCCGGGTTGTACGCGGCGGGTGAAGCGGCCGGGTTCGGGGGCGGTGGCGTCCATGGCTACCGTTCCCTCGAGGGGACCTTCCTCGGCGGGTGCCTCTACTCCGGGCGCACGGCCGGCCGGGCGGCGGCACTCGGGCTTGACGGAGGGTGAACCCCCGCCTGGACTGCAGGCAGCTCGAACAGCAGGCGCTGTAGTCGATGCCGGCACTCCGAGCGAAGTCGGTCGAACGTTTCGCTCGCCGTCGATGTTGCCGGACAGGCGGCCACCGCGCGCACGACATACGCCGCCTGGTCGACGGTACCCGGTGGAATCTCGACGTAGCGGTCCGCGAGGTTACTCATCCGGAGCAGGTGCGCCTTCTTGAGGTCGTGACAGGTGTCGAGGAAGGCGCCCTGCTTGCCTACGCAGCGGAGGTCGCGACCCAGGTTGAGGGTGTTGATCGCGAGGTGATAGATGTCCGTGACGATGAAGCGTGTTTCCCTGATCACGCGGAGCGCGCGCGCATAGCGAAAGTCGCACCAGCGCGGCTTGTGCCGCTGGAGCAGCCAGCGGATCGGGACCGCCCGGTATCCCGTGACCCGTGCGATGGTCCGTGCCACGTTCCGGCCCTCGGACTCACTGAACGTACGCCCGAACGCGTAGCCGAAACTCTGGTCGCCGGTCGGGGTGCTCGCCGTTCCGTCGAGGAGAGAGGCGCAGTCGAACCCCGGCACCACGTTGGTCAAACCGAGGGCCTGCAATTCGGCCACGGACCCCGGGTCACGCGGCACGATGGCGTCGAAGCGAGCCAGCAGTCCCGCGTATTCCGACAGGGACGCGGAGTCGTGCAGGGACGACCGTGCCCCGAGGAAGCAGGTCCCGACGGAGAACACGCGCTGCCCGGCAACGCGGGGCCGGTCCATCTGCAGGCACGTCTGTTTCCATCGACGCACCCCTTCGCGCAACGACGTCCGGTGCTTGCGGGCGTGGCGGCGACCGAAGTTCTGCTGCCCCCACATTGGATTCTGCTGGAAATCGCCCCAGTAGATCACGGTGTGGTACCGATCGAGGTCGGCCGGGGAGTCCACGATCCGGTAGCGCAGGCGGCCAATGCGGGCATGCCCGGTGAACTTGATCAGCTCGAACTGACGGCCGCTCGCCCCGAAGAACTGCTCGGCAGCCATGTCCACCGAGTACATGCCCAGGTTCCGCCTCCCGGGATTGTGAGCGCAGACGACGCCGATCATGTGGGCTCACCGTGGGCGGCGCGCCACCCGGCGCCGCCGGTCACCGCAGGCAGGAGACGTCTCGGCGATGATGCAGGATCGATACGCATGGGGCCGCTGTTGCGCTCCGGTGGACCTGGGAGCGGGTACGTTCG
The DNA here is from genome assembly GCA_030835125.1 of Gemmatimonadaceae bacterium. Taxonomy (GTDB): domain Bacteria; phylum Gemmatimonadota; class Gemmatimonadetes; order Gemmatimonadales; family Gemmatimonadaceae; genus JABWBJ01. The sequence goes on from JAUQWM010000050.1 coordinate 9,879, forward strand.
CGGCTCCCGCCGTGCGCCACAAGGCAACGGTTGCATCGAGGTGACCGGGCCGGCGCGCACGACCTCCCGCCGGCCGGCATCAGCGACTGGCCGTCTGCGCGTGCCGGAGGAGCCAGCTTCGCGCCACCTCGCGTCGCGCGTGGAAGGCTGGATCCGCGCGTTCCCACGCCCGTGCGACGGCACGATAGTGGACCGACGCGCTGTCTTGCTGTCCAGCCTGGTCGAACGCTTGCGCCAACAGCTCGTGCAACTCGGTGCGCGTGATCCAGAAATTGGGGCCGTCGACCTCGCCGCGAAGCGCGGGTTGAAGCGCGGCGACCGCTTCCCGAGGCCGCCGCTGCCGCAGCAGCACTTTCGCCAGCTCAGCGTTCACGCGCGTGTAGCCTAACGTCCAGGAGTGGACGGCGGCGTGGTACTCGCGGATCGCATCGTCGTCCCGGCCGGCGGCGGCGTGCACCAGGCCGCGCAGGAAATGATGCATCCTGCGATCTCGCCCATAGGCGCTGCGCTCGCCCCAGTACTGTACCGTATCCGCCATGCGTCGGACCGATACGGTGTCGCTCATCGCTGCCTGGGCCGTCCCGAGCAGGGCGCCGTACCAGGCCAGCGTCCGTGCCTTGATGCTCGGAAACCGCGGTGTCGTGTCGACGCGGACCTGGTGCATCGCACGCTCATAGATGGCGGCCATGATGCGCGGCTCACCCGCCGACAACGCAATCGCCGCCTCGGTGACTTCTTCGCGCTGCAGCGGGGACGCCGGGGCCGGTAACCCAGGCAGCTGTCCCGTTCGTGCAAGGCGGCGCGTCTCCGCGAGCCGGCCCTGATTGCGAAGCGCAAGCATCACCAGCCACCGCGCGTAACTGACGTCCTCCGGGTTCGCCGACGCCCACAGCGGGCGAACGTCCTTCTCCACGTCGTCGAATCGCTCGAAGACAAGGTCGAAACGGGCATCTATGGCAGGCATGCTCCCGACCAGGCTCAGTTCCCGGTGCCGGTAGTACGCCGCCACCGCCTGCCTGTCGCGGCCCGACCTCGCCGCGGTGTACGCAAGCAGGGACCACGGTGTGGCGTTGCCGGGGCGCAGCCGGGCAAATCGCTGTGCGACGCGATCCACCGCCGGGAGCGAGTCCCACCACTGATAGACTTGAGCGATATTCGACAGGTCGTCGCAGACGTAACACGTTCCCTTGCCTATCGGCTCGGCCGCCGAATCGATGGCCGCGGCGCGGGTGTACGCATCGACGGCCGTCGCCCAGTCGCCCTGGTTTGCCCGAGCGTGTCCGAGTGCCGCCAGCGCCCGGGGGTCGTCAGGGTACCGGGTCGTGAGGCTTTCAGCGATCGCAGCCGCAGCCGGGTCGAGCACCGAATTGAGAATGGACGCGGTGATCGTCAGGCGTTCGCGGTCCGGCGCGCGTCGCGCCAGACGAAGCGCCTGTCGGCGGAATCCGTCCTGCTTGGCGCCTCCGCCGCTGAGCGAGGCATAGTACGCCGCCATCGCGAACGTCGAGTCCTCGGCCAGCGCCGCCTCCATGAGCCGACGAGCCGCCGCGTGATCGTACTGATAGAACGCCCGGAGACCTTCCTCATAGAGCCGGTACGCGATCGGCGATGCCGTCGTCGCCTCGGCGACGGAAGTGCGGGGTGACGGCAACCGCAAGCCGCGGGCGATCGCCGCGGTGGCGCTGTCAATCAGCGCATACCGATCCCCGGCGGTGACTCGATAGGCACCCTTGAGCAAGCCTGTCTCGAGATCGACCCGACGCACCTCGAGCGCCAGTCCCCAGTCCGGGCCGAAGAGCAGGCGTCCCTCGAGCAATTCGCTCGCGCCGGCGCGCCGCGCCGCATCGGAGTATCCGTCAGCGAGCGTGTCCTGGCCGGGTCGCATCACGTCAAAGAGCCGCGAGTTGGCAAGTACCGGCAGGCCTTCCACGCGCGCCAGGTTCGTCGCGAGCATGTCCGTGAGGACGCCGCCAATGCGAAGCGTGTCGGGCACGCCATCTTCCCGAATGAGACCGACCGCAAACGTCGGCAACGACGACGGCAACGCGGCGCGCGGGAACCAGCGCAGTTGCCAACCGGCCACGGCGACGAGCAGGAGCGCGGCCGCTCCCGCACCGATCCAGGGACCCCACGGACGGCGACGGGAACTCCGCGCTCCGTCCACCGCAACCGGGTCGACGTCCGGCTGGAGGTCCGCCGGATTCGTGCCTTGCTGCGGCCCGATCGCCGTACTGCTCCCGGGCTCCTGCCGGGACGGGGCCGGGACGACGGCGGTCGATGCGGCTGTCGCCCGTACCACGGCTGGCGACGGCATCGCCCGCAATTCCGCCTCGAGCGCGCGAACGCCCGGATCGGGATCCGCTTCCAGCTCGCGGCGAACGATGCTCTCGTGTCCCCGGGCGAAGGCGAGCGCGTCAGCGCGATCGCCACGGGCGGCCAGCGCCTTGAGGAAGCCTAACGCGAACCGCCCGCTCACGGGATCCATCACCGTGAGCCGGCGCCACCACTCGACCGCCGCGTCACGATCCCCGGCCTCCTGGGCGGCGCCGGCGAGCGCAAGCAGCGCCTGAACGGTCGCCGCCTGCAGCCGCGCGCGCTCCTCCTCCACCCAGCGCTCGAATTCCGCGGCACCGGACAGGTAGAACCCGTCGAGGAACGGGCCGCGCACCAGGGCCACCGCCCGGGCCCGGTCGTTGGCGGCGAGAGCGGCGCGAAAGTCCCCGACATCCGAGCTGATGGCACGAGGATCCAGCGACAGGGCCGTCGCCGACACGACGACATCCGCCCCGAGCTCGTGCCGCAACTCGTACAGCGCCTGCCGCAGCGATTGCCGCGCCCGGCCTTCATCGGACTCCGGCCAGAGAACCGTGGCGAGACGCTCACGGGAAATGCCACCCTCGCCCGCGGCGGCGATGCACGCGAGGACAGCAAGCCGGAGTTGCCGCACTCGCGGCGCCGGTTCTGCTGCGGTGGACTGGAGACCAAGCCCGCCAAACGTGATGAGGCGCAACATCTTGACGGTGATCCTGACACACGGGCGCAGCTCTGTCAAATCGCCCGGGCGGCCGCCCCTGGGCCGGTAGGGACCATCGTCAGCGCAGAATCGTGGCGTTCTTGACGGCTTCATGACGCGCTGATGCCGTACCGCTGACGGTGCGACGTTAGCATCGGCCCCGTTTCCTCCCCTGGGGCGAGCGTGAGTCGTCAGATTCGAACGGGCCTTGTTCTGTCGGTCTTCGCGACGGCCTCTGCCGCGCTCGTCGGCGCGCAGACCGTCCAGCAGGTCTGGCAGGCCGACATACAGATTCGGACCCTGGAGGTCACCAAGACCAGGACGTCGCTGATGGTCCGCGTCCTCGTGTACAGTGACAACAACGACGAGGCAAAGGACTCCCGGCTCCTCGTGCTGTTGCCGGTGGGGGCGGGCCTCGAACGGATTCCGCCGGGCTGCGCGGCGAGTGCCGGCCCGTCGATGGTGCCGTCACTGCGCGCCATGGTGCAGTGCGAACTGGGCGCGATCCCCGTCCGCGGGTTCCGCGAAGTGTTGCTGAGCACGACGCTGCCACCCGACGGCATGCCGAAGCGTTTCGGCGTCTTCGCCTATAGTGGCACGCCGGACCCGACCCCGGCGAACAATTACGCCGAGCGGATCATCCCATGAGGCATGCGCGCCGGGTTCCCATCGGGTGGGCGGCAACGGCCCTCCTCGTCGCGGCGACTCACCTGACGGCGCAGGCTCCGCCCGCGCCGACGCTCAAGCTGCGCATTGCGGTCATGGACCTGAACGGCGTCGCGCTCAGGATGCAGACCGCGATGGCGCCGATGGGCGCATCCGGCATGGCGCCGCCCGGCATGCAGTCGACGACGACCATCGCCATCCCGCCGCCGGCCGAGTTCGCGCGGTCACTGACCGAGGCGCTCACGACGTCGCTCGTGGCCACGAACCGCTTCATGGTCCTCGAGCGCGCCGCGCTCGCCGCCGTGCAGCAGGAACAGGATCTCGGCGCCGGTGGCCGCGTGAACAAGGAAACGGCGCCCGACATCGGGCGGATCGTCGGGGCCCAGGTGTTGATCACGGGGGACATCACCGGGTTCACCCACAGCAAGTCGTCGGTCGGTGGGCAGATCACGAACCTCATCAAGGGCGTGAACGCCTCGGTCGAGCGCGTCTCGGCGGCCGTGACCATCGACATCCGGGTCATCGATGCCGTGACCGGCGAGGTGATCGCGTCGGTCAAGGGCGACGGCCAGGCAGCCCAGAACGGCGTGGCCACCGATCTCACCAGGGAGGAGCGGGGCTACTCGGGCTCGGTGGAGCTGACGACGCCGTTAGGCCATGCGTCGCGCATGGCGCTCCAGAAGGCGGTCGCCGGGATCGTCGCGGGCATGCCGAAGGTGAGGTGGAGCGCTCGGGTGATCGACTATCGCGACGGCGTGCTCTATGTGAACGCCGGAGCGGCGCACGGCATCCAGCCCGGCATCGCCCTGGAGGTCTTCGATCCACAGCCGGCGCTCATCGATCCGGTGAGCGGCGTGAACCTCGGCACGCCGGACAAGCTGATGGGCGAAGTGGTGATCGACCGGGTCGATGTGCAGTACTCGACGGCGAAGGTGGTGAGCGGGACGGACTTCAAGCGCAGCCAGGTCGTTCGGCTCAAGGGCGAGGGGTCACGGCCATGACGGGCGCTCGACTCCGTCGCGAGCCGCGATCTCGCGCGCCTCACGACGTCGTCTTGAGGATACCCGCGGCTCGCCATGCCGGGTACCGGACTTTCGCTGCTGCGTGGGCGATCGTCGTGGGAGTGGGGCTCGTGTTCGGGTCGGTAACCGTCGGCGCACAAGCCCGCGGTCGAGGTGAGCTTCCAAGAACCGCGAATACAACGCCAGCCGCCGCGCCGAACAATGTGCGCGCGATCGTCACGAGCCCAACGTCGGTTGCGGTGTCCTGGGACGCGGTCGCTGGAGCGCGAGGCTACATGGTGGAACGCCGACGCGCTGACAACCCTGCCTGTTGCCTGGCGCAGAGCGGTCCCATGCTGGCAACCGGTTGGCAGGACGGCGCGCTGCAGTCTGGAGCGGAGTACGACTACACGGTGACCGTTCTGCACGCGGACGGACGCGCCGGAAGCACACAGGTCATGGTGGAAACGCCCCTGCCGGTGCCTCCGACGCTCCCGATGCCGCGTGGCGCCCAGCTGGCGTCAGCGGACGGCGTGCTGCGTCTCACGCCGTGTGCGCAACGGACGACGGGCGGACCCGCCACCACCGCGGCACGCAGCACCATCATCTCCCCCGGCTGGGTCGCCATCGAATGGGACGCCCTCGCCCCGGCCACCCACTGGGTCGTTGAACGCCAGCTTCCAACGGGCGCATGGAAGCTCATTGGTTCTACCTGTGGTGGACCAATGCCGGTATCGGCCCCGTTCACAGGGAGAACCGGCACGTCGAGCCAGGGCATTCGCGACGCCACTGGTGGGCTCGGGCCGCCCGGAACGCAGCATCTCTATCGCGTGACGGCAGTCGGCCCATCTGGTGAAGTCGGCTGGTATACGCACCGTGAGCACGTCCCGTGTGTCTCCGGCCCTCAACTGTTCGCCACAGTCAGTGGGAGTACGGTGACGCTGACGTGGTCGAGTGGCAGCCTCAGTGTGTGCGGCATGCCTTCCGCCGTGACCGTCGAGCGCACGCCGAGATACTACACCGTCACGTCGTCATACGGCTACGTCAAGACCAGGTATGCGAGCACCTGGAGCAAGGAGCCGGTCTTCGGCGTCCCGTTAGGCACGCACACCTTCAGCATCGTCGGCGAGTACCCGCCCGACGGCAGAACGACCACGCGCTCGGTGACCGTCACCGTGGCCTACTGAGCACCAACCTTACCGTCACAACTCGCAGGGTATCCGCCATGCACCGCATCCGCACGCTGATCACCACTGTCGTCACGGCCGTCGGGCCGGCGGTCGGCGCCCAGGAGCTGAGATCGTCCGCTCCACCGCCCGCGTCCGTTCAGGCGGTCACGACGGGCGCCACCGCGGTCCGTGTGAGCTGGACGCAGTCGCGTCTCGTCCGCGCCTACGTGGTCGCGCGGTTCCGACAGCCGAACCTGACGACGGCTGAACTCACGAGCAGCCCGGTGGTCGGGTCGGCCTGGGATGACGCCGGCCTGGCCGCCGGTCAGTCCTACGTCTACCGGGTCGCCGCGCAGTACGCGGATGGCCGGATCGGCGTCGCCGAGGTCAGCGTCACCGTGCCGGCGCCGCCAGCCAGGGTCGGGACGCCGACCCGGGCGCCTGCACCGCGTCTGTCCCCGGCGCCGCCACCGGCCTGGGCCCCCTTTAGACAGGTCTCTCGCTCGATCTGGCCGGAACTGCGGTTCGAGCTCCCGCCTGGCGCCGCGAGCATCCGTATCCAACGCCAGCAGCCCGGCCAGGCAGCGCCTCAATTGCTGACGCCTGACGCGATTCCTGTCGCGTCGTTGAAGACCGACGGGAGTGCCGGGGGGGGCATGCGTGTGTACACGTGGCGAGACCAGGCATTGCAGGCGCCGGGGACGGCTTCCTATCAGGTGACCGTGGATCTCGATGACGGACGCCAGGGGACGTCGCCGTGGGCGCCGTATACACCGGATTTGCGCGAGGCGCACTCGATCACGGTGACCAGGACCGATGCCTACACGGTGCGCGTGGAGTTCTTTCACGTCGTTGACCACGAACCCAGGACCTTCAGGCTGGTGCGCCCAGGCATCCCGCTCGCCGCGAGTCCCCAGGCCACGTCGGCGACGAAGATGCTGCCCGATGGCACGTACAACATCGTCTGGAGCGTCACGGTCGGGAGTCTGAGCCCTGGCACGTACACCTGGCTCCTCAAGGCCGAGTACGAACCCGGGGTGTTCTCGAACGGCGTTCCGGTATCGGTCACGATGCCGTGACAGGTCACGGATCGGCTGATGCTCACTGACGATCCACGTATCGCCGGAGTCAGGGCGTGCGGCTGAACGAACGGCGAAGACAATCGAGCATTCGGGCGCGAGGCGCCAAGGAGAAACGATGAACAAGGCTCGCACACTGCTGCTGACAGGTGTCCCGATGCTGGTCGCTGCGCTGTCGCTGGTGACGCCGGTGTCAGCACAGCGGGGGTCGCTCCCGAGGACCACTACCCCGCTCCCCAAGACGGACGTCAACCGGAATCCGACGATCACCAACCCGCTGCCGCCGAACACTGGACGCTACCGCGTGCTGTTGACGGGATTCGCCGCTGCCAAGGAAACGGTCGACGATCCGCGCGACTTCGACGGAGCAAAGGACGAGGTCTACGCCGTCGGAGCCTTCGCGCTGTTCGATCGCCGTGACAGCCACCTGATTTCCCAGCCGGCAATCATGAAGACTCGCGAATACGGCGACCGGAGCAAGGCGGAATTCCAGGCTCGCGCACAAGCCGGTTCAGCAAGTCCGAGCGGTGGCATCTGGGGCGGCGGACGGGGGCCGGACTACGTTCCGCGCGAGTTCGATCCACGCTCCGCGGGTCTTCCGGTGCCGTCTCCGTATCAGTTCCCCCTGCTGCTCTTCGAGGGGGGGTTGTCCGACGGTGTCGAGGCACTGCTCGTCGCTCCGTCCTTGTGGGAGTCCGACAACTCTCCGGAGCCCTACAATCAGTACGCGAGGAACTGGCAGACTGGAGGTATGCACGTGGTCATCAGATCGCCTGCCGTACAGAACCAGCTGCGCACCAACGTGCTCACGCCGATGGTACTGCCGGACGTGCCCGGCGTGAGGATCGCGAACATGCTGGCCGCGGTCTTCTCCGGCGGTTTGATCGGCAGCTACTCCTGGCTGATGCCGTTGATGGCAACGACGGACCGGCCGATCGGGTTGGCGCCGATGCAGCAAGCGGCACACTACCAGGACCGCGTTGTCGTGATCACGCGCGAGAAGCTCACCGCGCTGACACCGGGAACGGGCACCACGATCGCGATTCCATTCGGAGAGCCGATGGACAACGTGCTCAACGGCATGTACACGCTGTATCTCCGCGTGGAGCGCATACAGTGACGCCTGACGCTCGCGCGGCGCGCGCCGCGATCACCATCGCCGCGCTTCCGGCGAGCGAAGCCGGGGCATGCGCCGTCGATCGACGCACGTTCCTTCAGGACTCGGTCGCGGTGGTCGCCCTCGGCGCACCCGGATCGTGGGCGGCGTGGCGGGAGGCCATCGCGCGGTCGCATGAACAGCGACGGCCCCTGCTGACCGAAGAGACGTTCAACGCTCATGTCCAGTCGATCCGCAGCCAGGGCGCGACCGCTGAGCGCGACTTCGTCACCGCCGTGCGCAGCGACGTGCGGGCCCTGTTGCGCGGGCGCTTCGCCCTCACGGCGGTCCAGGAACGCAACATCGCCGCCTTTTCGACGGCTGACATTGCGACCATCGTGAGCGCCGTCGACCGCGGCTTCCTGCCGCGCAATGCCTTTCGCCTGCGCCTGGTGTCGTCCCGCGTCGCAGTGAGGCCTGGCATGGACAGGAAGGCGTCGGCTGAGTGCGACGTCACGGCCGAGCGAAGCGCGACGCAGTTGCCCGACGGCGCAATCGCCGAGGTCTGGACGGTGGTGATCGCGCCGTGAGCGCCAACCAGTACCCGACGTCGTGTCCAATGGCCAGGACACCTGGAAGCCAGCGGTGTCGCTCATCCGGGGACGCCGGAAACACTCACCCATTCGCGCGAGGAAGTCTGCCATGAAACGCTACCGGTGGCTCGGCGCAATCCTGATCGCCGCCACGGCGGGGTCCGCCGACGCGCAAGGCATCGGTGGCCTCATCAGGAAGAAAGTCGACGAGGCCATCAAGCCGAAGGAGCCGGTGGCCGCGAAAGCCGATGCCTCCACGGACGGCTCTACCCTCGGGTTCGAGCTTACCGAAAAGGTCTTCGATTCGTTCAAGAGCGCGCTCCGCCTCGAGGTGCGCATGCGCGACGACTTTCGCGCGCGCCTCGCCAAGGTCAAGACGCCGGAGGAGTTCAGCAGATGTACGAACGAACTCGCCACGTCGGCCGATGCACAGAAGGCGATGACCGATTACACCACAGCGATCGGAAAGGCCAGCACTGACGCCGAGTCGCAGCAGGCGACGACGAGTTACTACGCCAGGCTGACAGAGCTTCATGTCGCGAAATGCGGAGAGAATCCGCAGGAAGTCAACGCACAACGACAAGCCCAGGCATTCGGCCTTGCAGAGGACGCGGCCATCAGGGAGTTCGCCAGGGGCGTCAACCGGCCGCCGAACGATGACGAGCACCACCCCTCTGCGGCGGTAGATGTCCCGGACACCGACGCGTGTCCCGGCGGGTACCTGGCTCCGGACGCCTCCGATCTCGAGCCGTGCGACGTGGCGGCGCCGATCGCACCCCGGTATCCCGCGCCTCTCGTTGCCGACACCATCACACTCGACGCCGCGCAGGGACGATACCGGATACTGGTCGAATGGGTCGAGAAGTTCTGCAGCATGTCCACGGAAACCCGGGCCGAGGCGGCCAGGATGGGCATTCGTATCGCCGGCACGGGCAACAACATCTTCTGGGTCTACACCGCCCGCGAGGCGCAGTGGCTGAACAAGGACTGCGACGAGCTGAAGAAACTCTTTGCGGCGCGGCAATGACCCTGTTCACGGTTCGCTTCATCATCGCCGCCGCGACGCTGTGGCAGCCGGTCCGCCCAGGCGTCTGGGTTCGCGAAATGCGGATGGCGGAGCACGGAGCCCTCTCCGTCGTGCGCGTGACGGCAGTGCGGCTCGATCCGGCTGCCGTGCGCTTCGCGCTCGACTCGGCGACCCGCGACTACGGCACGCGCGGCGCGTGGACGGTCGAGCGACTGCCGCCGAACGGGCTCCTCGCCGTCAACACCGGCCAGTTCATCGGTGGTGTGCCCTGGGGCTGGGTCGTGTCCGACGGTGGCGAGACGAGCGCGCCGGGTCAGGGCCGCCTGGCGATGTCGTTCGTGGTCGACAGCGCCGGCGTTGCATCACTCCTCGTGCCGGCCGACGTCGAGGCCGCGCGCGGGCACGTCAGGCTGGCGCTGCAGTCCTACCCCGCCCTGCTCATCGACGGCGAGCTGCCGTGGGAGCTGCGCGCGCCGGGGCGAGGCGCGAACCTCGACCATCGCGACACACGCCTCGCCATCGGCACGCTTGCCGACGGCTCGGTCGTTGTCGCGATCACGCGGCTCAACGTCCTCGGCTCCACGGGCGAGACGCTCCCCTGGGGGCCAACCGTCGTCGAGATGGCGGAGTTCATGCGATCGCTGGGCTGCCGGCGCGCGATGCTGCTCGACGGAGGCATCTCGAGCCAGATGGCGTTTCGAGACAGGGACGGCTCCATCCGGCGCTGGACCAACTGGCGCAAGGTGCCCCTCGGGCTGGTGGTCACCTCGCGGGCGGATCACGCGGCCGGCAATCCGCCTGCCACACTTTCGATGCAGAGGCCACGATGAACCGACTTCACCAGGTGGTTGCAGCGATGACGGTCGCGGTCATTGGCGCCACGGCGACCCCCACGACCGCCTCCTCGCAGGGACTTGGTTCGCTCCGACGCAAGGCGGAGGAAGCCAGGAAGGCGCTGGACGCCAGGAATGCCGCCGATTCTGCCGCGAAAGCGAAGGCCGCGGCCGACAGTGCCGCCAGCGCCGCCCGGACGACCGCCATCTCCGACAGCATCCGCGCCAGGGCGGCCGCCGATTCGGCCAGGGCCGCAGCACCGTCGGGCACTCCCGCCGCCACACAGGCTCCTGCGAGCGCAGGCGCTCGACCTGTGCAGGTCTGGGACAACTACGACTTCGTGCCGGGAAGCAAGGTGCTGTTCTACACCGACTTCAGCGAAGACAAGGTCGGTAACTTCGCCCGCGGACTGAAATACCGGAGCGGTCCGATCGAGGTCGTCGAACGCGACGGCGCCAAGGCGCTCCGCAGCACGGGTCGCTCCACGTTCCTGATCCCGCTCGGGAAGAAGCTCCCGGAGCGTTTCACGCTGGAGATCGACGTCATCGCGCCAAGGGAGCAGTGCTGCGGCTACGAGGTGATGACGTTCGAGGGTGGGCCCGAACTGGACCGAGGGGAGAAGTCCGCGGAGGTCATCTGGCATCCGACTGCGACCATGATCTTCGGCGGTGGACAGGACGCCAGGAGTCAATCAAAGATCCCCGACGCGATGCAGGCCCAGTTGCTCGGTCAGGTGGCGCACGTTCGCGTGCTCATGGACAGCGCCTACTTCAAGATGTACACGAACGAGCGGCGCATGCACAACATCCCCGAGCTCCACTTCCGGCGCGACTCGGTGCTCCGCGTCTTCGTGAACGGGTTCGCGGAGAACGACCTCGCCGTCTATATAACGAGCATCCGCGTCGCCGAGAGCGACACCGACGTGCTGTACGACGCGCTGTCGGCCAGGGGGCGCTGGGCGACGCAGGGCATCCTCTTCGCGACCGGGAAGGCCGAGCTCAAGCCCGAGTCGCGTCCCGTGTTGAAGGAGATCGCGGCGACGATGAAGCAGCACGGCGATCTCACCATTTTGATCGAAGGCCACACCGACAACGTCGGCACGTCGGCCGGCAACCTGGCCCTGAGCAGTGCGCGTGCCGCCGCCGTCAAGGCGGCGCTGGTGGCCGACTTCGGGATCGACGGCGCCCGCATGACCACGAAGGGGCTGGGCGACACCGCACCGGCCGTGCCGAATGCCACCGCAACCGGTCGTGCACAGAACCGGCGTGTGGAGATCGTCAGGCAGTGAGGGCGTGAGTCTCGAGCTCCGATTCGCAGGGTAGCACGGCGAGGTGTCTGCGCGGCGCGCCTGACGGGGTATGCCCGCGCGGGGCCCCACCATCTCCCCTGCCACAGCCCTCGTTCCGGGCGGTAAGAGGTCTCAGGTGAGGGATAACCCGGCTGAACGGTCCCTGATTCTCAGCGGGATTTCGCGCGCAAGGCCCTTCCGCGCCGTGCAATGCGGGATAAGAATCGTGCACCTCTCCCCGCCGTGATCCCCGCCATGCCCAAGACGATTCGCCTGATCGGACTCGCCCTCTCGCTGCTCCCCGCCACGCACGCAGCCGGCCAGCCTGCCCGCACACCGCCACGGTCTGCTGCACCGGCGCCAGCGGTCGACTCGGTGCTGTTCAACAGCCTGCGCTTCCGGCTGCTCGGTCCGTTTCGCGGTGGCCGGTCCACCGCCGTCGCGGGCTTCGCCGCCCAGCCGCACACGTTCCTCGTCGGCTCCACCGGCGGCGGCGTCTGGAAGACCGAGGACGCTGGCATGTCGTGGAAGAACATCACGGACGGATTTTTCGGCGGATCCATTGGCGCCGTCGACATCGCCGACTCGGACCCCAACGTCATCTACGTTGGCACGGGCTCGGCGGATATCCGCGGCAACTCATCGGCCGGCCGCGGTGTCTGGAAGTCTGTTGACGCGGGCGCAACGTGGGTCTTCGTGGGCTTGCCCGAGTCCGGCGCCATCCGCCGCATCGAGGTCCACCCGACCAACCCGGACCTCGTCTACGTGGCCGCGCTCGGCCATCCGTTCGGGAAGAATCCCGAGCGCGGCGTGTTCCGGTCGAAGGACGGCGGTAAGACCTGGGATCACGTGCTGGCGCTGAATGACTCGACCGGCATGTCGGACCTGGCGATGAATCCGAAGAACCCTCGCGTCCTGTACGCCGCGGCGTGGCGCGCCGAACGCAAGCCGTGGACGCTGATCTCCGGTGGGCCGGAGGGTGGCGTCTACCAGTCCACCGACGGCGGCGACACCTGGAAGAAGCTTGGTGGTGGATTGCCAACCGGCATCGTCGGCAAGATCGGCGTGACCGTCTCGGCAGCGAACCCGGATCGCGTCTGGGCGATGATCGAGGCCGAGCCTGACGGCGGGGTGTACCGAACGGACGACGCCGGGAAGACGTGGACCCGGACGAACAGCGAGAACAAGCTCCGCCAGCGGGCGTGGTACTACACGCGCATCGTGGCCGACCCGGTCGACGAGAACACGGTCTACGGACTGAACGTGCAGATGTTCCGCTCGGTCGACGGCGGCAAGACGTTCGATGTGATCAACGTGCCGCACGGCGACACCCACGACCTCTGGATCAACCCGGCCAACCGGAACGTCATGGTGCTGGGCGACGATGGCGGCGGCGTGGTCTCGGTCAACCGCGGGAAGACGTGGTCGTCGATGAACCTGCAGCCGACCGCGGAGTTCTATGATGTGGTGGTCGACAACGGGTTCCCGTATCGGGTGTATTCGTCACAGCAGGACAACACGAGCATCAGCCTGGCCGCGTGGCAGGGACCCCACCTCCTCCATCCGCTCGCGGATTGGCGGTATGCGTCGGCGTGCGAGACGGGGCCGGTGGCGCTGCATCCGGATCACCCCCAGGTGATGTACGGTGGGTGCTACGGCGGCGCGATCAGTCGCTGGGACACCGAGACCGACGAGCGCCGGACGGTGATCGTCTACCCGCAGCTCCAACTCGGCCAGGCGGCGAAGGACCTCAAGTACCGGTTCCAGTGGGTGTCGCCCATTCTCGTGTCGAAGCACGACCGGAACACGGTTTACCACGCGTCGCAATACGTCCATCGCACGCGCGATGGCGGCATGAGCTGGGAGACGATCAGTCCGGACCTGACCACCAACGACAAGACGAAACAGGAAGCGTCCGGCGGCCCGATCAACAACGACGTCACCGGCGTCGAGATCACCAACGTCATTTTTGCGCTGGCGGAGGATCCGGTCGACGCGCGGACGTTGTGGGCCGGCAGCGACGACGGTCGCCTCCACATCACGAGAGACGGCGGCACCTCGTGGCAGGACATCACACCACCCGGCATGCCGACGTACGGCACGGTGGAGAACATCGACCTGTCCGCGCACCGGCCGGGGCGCGCGTTCGTGGGCGTACAGGCGTTCCGGCTGGACGACTTCCGGCCATACATCTTCAAGACCGAAGACTACGGCCGGACATGGACCCTGGTGGTGAATGGCATGGCGACGGGAAGTCCCGTGCGTTCGGTGCGCGAAGACCCGGTCAAGGATGGCGTTGCCTATGCCGGGACGGAACACGGCTTGTACGTCACGTTCGACGGCGGGCGTCGCTGGCAGGCGATGCAGCTCAACCTGCCCGTGTCGCCGATCGCGGACATGCGCGTCCACCGCAACGATCTCGTCGTGGCGACGCAGGGGCGGTCGCTCTGGATCCTGGACGATCTCACGCCGTTGCATCAGCTGGCCGACGTCGCGTCAGGCGCGCGCGCGCACCTCTACACGCCGCGTGATGCCTGGCGAGTGCAGGTGGGCGGCGGCGGCGCAGGCGGCGTTGAAGCGGCGCCCGACCCCGCACCGGCCGGCGCCATCATCCAGTACTACCTGGCGACACCCGATTCGGCCATCCGGATCGAGATACTCGATGCCCGTGGCGCGAGTGTCCGCTCGTTCTCGACGGACACCGCGGCGGCCCGGCAGAACGGCACGACGGTGCTGGCGATCCGGCGCGGCGGCAACCGGCTGATCTGGGACCTCACCTATGCCGGTCCCCGCTATCCGAAGAACGCCGTCACGTGGGGATACACCGGCGGCGTGAAGGCTCCACCCGGTGCCTATCGCGTTCGCCTGACGGCCAACGGTGTGACCATGGAGAAACCGTTCCGCGTGCTCGCGGACCCGCGCCTGACGGTGTCGCAGACCGACTACGATGAGCAGTTCCGGATCGCCATCGAGGTTCGCGACTCGATCACCTCGGTCACGAACGCCATCGAGACGATTCGCTCGCTGAAGGAACAGGCCGACCGGGCGCTCGAGCAGGCCGCACGCATCGAACGCACGAGCGACGTGAAGCCGATGGCGGACTCGCTCGCGTCCCGACTGACCGGCGTGGAAGGCGGCCTCATTCAAACGAAGAGCCAGAGTGGCCAGGACCCGATCCGGTTCGCCGGGAAGCTCGACAACCAGCTCGCCGAGCTCTATGGCTACGTGACGGGACCGAGTGGCTACATCGCGGGTGGTGTCGAAGGTCGGCCCACGCGTGGCGCGCTGGAACGGCTCGCCGACCTGCAGCAGGTGTGGGCGCCGCTGCGCGCGCAGCTCCAGCAGATCATCGACCGGGATCTCGCCGCATTCAACGCGCTGCTCCAGCGGCTCGGCCTCGGCGCGATCGTTGTTCCGCGTCGGACGATCATGTGAGCGCCCCCATCACGCCCAGCTCCTGTCCGGTGCCGGGAGCGTCCTCTCCGCCGCCTTTCCTCGCGTCCGGAGCGTGGAGCGGCTTGTACGATCGCCCCTTCACGTTCTCAGGCGCAAAGAAGAAGTCGTACACGTACTGAAAATCGAAGTTGGTGGTGATGGCATCGATCTGTTGCTTGCCGACAGGATCGCGGAGGTCACCATCCCACCACACGACTATCCATTGCGGGCTGTCCGACTTCGCCAGCTCGGCCAGCCGGGGGTCCACCTTGTAGACGGGATACCGCTCCCCCGGACCGCCGCTCCCCTCGAAGGCGTCCTTGTAATTCTCGAGCAACGCGTCCGGCTGGAGCGAGAAGACTTCGGCGGCCTCCTGGAGCCTCGCGGCATACTTCTCACGGTTCGCCGCGAGCAGGCTCAGTCGTCTCTGGTACCGCTCGTCAACCCCGGCCAGTGCCGTGGTCCGCGCCTTGCCTTCCGGCCAGCCCTTGATGGCGGACTCCCGCTCGGCCGCGTGCTTCCGCTCGATCGCTCCTGACAATGTCTCGATGTACTCCGCCCTGGTGACGGTCACGAACGGCAGCTTGTTGTCCTTCGCCAGCACCACGTAGGTCGCGTTGGCTCTCGTGCTCCTGAGCTGGTCGTTGAAGTACGTGATGTAGCGCTTCAGAGCGGGATGCTCGGAAAGGTCGTAGCGCTGCGATGCCTGCTTCGCCGCCTCCGGCCGATGGAAGTTCGGGAGCAGGAAGTAGTACTGCGACGGCGTATTCAGCGAAATCAGCGGCTCGCCGAACACCAGGTTGGCCTGTATGGACCACGTCAGGTGGCTGTTGCTGAAAGGCACGAGCTTCCGGTTCGCGTCGTACTTCAGCTCGATGTACGTCTTGGCGTACGCCCCATAGGCCTGGGGAAGCGAGGCGTCATTCTGGCTGTGTGCACCGAGCCTGGGCGAGACGCTCCGTGTGACGTCGCCCAGCGCACCCTTCGGCGTGTAGCTGGCCTGGATCCAGTTAGCGATCGAATCTGCGATGGACAGTTGCGCGGGCGAGTAACGCTTGGTGTCGACCGTCATCGGAGCCCGCGCTCCGGTGAATTTGTAGACCTTCATCCAGCCAATCACGCTGTCCTGGAGCGATTGGCGGGGGACCTGCTGCGCGGTGGCGGTGGAGACGACAGCGGCCAGCAGGAACGGAACGAACCGGTGCGCTTTCATGCGCTGGTCTCCATGAGATGGCAGTCGACCTGATGGCATCCTCCCTGCTACAATCGCGCCATGGACAAGGCGTGGTCAACCGCCCCCAGTCAATCCGGGCACGAATGTTGTCTGTTGAGGTCCTTGCTCGCCGGCACTCATCTTCGACGCATGGGCAAGGGAGGAGAACCCTTCAACAGGCAGGTCACTGGGATCAGACAGACGCGCCACGTTATGTTCACCCGATGCTGAAAAACCTGCCCCAATCGCCCAGGCACCTTTCCCGCGGATTCGCGCGCCAGGGCGGTCGATGCCTACGGATGCTCCTGGCCATCGCCACGCCGCTCTGCCCTGCCATTGCCCACGCGCAACAGGGGGCGACCGTCGCCGGACGCACCGTGGATTCCACGAGCCGGGCCCCGATCGCGATGGTGACGGTCGTCATCGTGAATGCAGCATCTGGAGACACGCTATCCGGGACGCTCACGGACGCCGACGGCCGGTTCCTCGTGCGTGGCCTGGCGCCGGGGCGCTACACCATCGTCACGAGGTTCCCCGGCCTCAGTCCCGCCGAGCGCGGCCTGATCGTCTCGGCGCTCAACCCCTCGTACGACCTGGGAGACCTCCTGATCGGGCGACTGCAATCCCTCTCGGGAGTCGCGGTCACCGCGGACGCCATGCGGACGGCGGCGCTCAACTCGGAGGTGTATCGCCTCGGCGAAGGGGCGGCGCCCACCACGGGCTCGATCCTCGACGCCCTCAGGAACGTGCCCGGCGTGACCATCGACCAGGAGGGCAAGGTCCTGCTCCGCGGCAGCGATCGCGTCGCCATCCTCATCGACGGCCGGCCCTCGAGCCTGACGGGACTCGGCAGCCAACGGGGGCTCGACAACATCCCCGCTGGCAACATCGAGGCCGTGGAGATCATCCATAATCCCGCGGCACGGTTCGACGCCGCGGGCATGGCCGGGATCATCAACATCGTCTACAAGCAGGAACGCCGGAGAGGCGTTTCGGGGGACGTTGGCCTTTCGCTGGGCATGGGGACGTTCTCGAAACAACGCGCCGACCTTCCCACGGACCTGGGCAGCTTCGCGCATAACGGGAAGGCCATCCCCAGCCTCAACCTGAACTACAACACGCCGAGCGCGCGCGCGTTCCTGTTCTACCAGGCGTTGATCCAGAAGGACCTGCCGAACAATGAGTTCTCGACGCGCGTGTACGAGGACGGCCGGATCATCGCCTCGCAGGTTCCCGAGAACCGCCGGCAGTCACAGAACATCGTCCGGGTCGGCGCTGACTTCGGCGTGGGGAGCGCCAACGTATTCTCCCTTTCGGGTCTCTACGATACCGAGACGCACACCGACAGCGCGCAAGTGCCGTTCATCCTCCAGTCAACCGGTCAGCGCGAGCGCTACTGGTTCTGGCGCGAACGTGAGAGCAATGGGGTCGCGAGCGCTGCCTTCAACTGGAAAAGGCTGTTCCGGACGCCGGGGCATGAACTGAACGTGAACCTCCAGTACTCCCGCATCTGGGAGGACGAGGCGTACTTCCTCAACGAAGAGTCGAGCGCCCGCACGGGGACTGACGCGACCCACGTCGTCGGCCGGGAAAACACGACTCCGCTCACCATCGACTATACCCGGCCACTGCAGAACGGCCGGCTCGAGCTTGGGGCGAAGCTGCAGCGCCGATGGCTCCCGGTCACCTATGCGGTCGAACGCGGCAACCAGAGCGTGATCTATCCCGGACTCGGCGACTTCACCGACTGGGACGAGGAGATCGTGGCGGGATATGCCAACCTGGTGCGCATCCGGGAGTCCTACACCCTGGAAGCCGGGGTGCGTGTGGAGCAGACGGGCGTCACGTACACCGTGCCGGACGAGAACCTCTACTACGACACCAGCGACGCCTACGACTACCTCGAGGTCTTCCCGAATGTGAAGCTGAGCGCCGCCCTTGGGGGCGCGTTCCGGATCGTCGCTGCCTACAACCGCCGGATTGACCGACCCGGCGAACAGGAGCTGCGGATCTTCCCGAAGTACGACGACCCCGAGCTGCTCAAGGTCGGCAACCCGTATCTTCGACCGCAACTCACGCAGCTCATGGAGTTGGGCATCGGCCGCGGATGGTCCACGGGATCCGCAACGGTTTCCGGCTATCATCGTGACATCACCGACGCGTTCCAGCGCATCTACGCGATCGACAGCTCCAACCCGACGTACGACATCGTCAACAAGCTGTACGAGAACGTCGGCCAGGCGACGCAGACCGGAGTCCAGGTGGTCGCCGACCAGCAGGTCGGGCCTTCGTGGCGGGTGTCGGGAAGCGTGAACTGGTACGTGCACAAGATCGATGCACTGCACACGACCCTGTTCTTCCCGACCGAGCGTCCATTCTTCGCTCCCGGGTCGCGTGACAACACGTGGGATCTCACGGTCAGCAACCGCTTCCGGTTCGCCGGTGGCCAGGAAGTCCAGCTGAGCTTCATCAACTACGCCGCGCGAAACGCCCACCAGGGTGTCGAGCGCGCCCGCTCGTCACTGGACCTTTCAGCGTCCTGGCCGCTCAGGAACGAGCGGGGGGATGTGACGTTCACGTTCACGGACATGCTGGCCGATTTCGGCGTGCGGCGGGAATACGTCGGGCAGGGGTTCAGCGCGCTGTACGAGAACCTGAAGGAGACCCAGACCGCGAGGGTCCGGATGCGGGTGCGTTTCTAGCGCCCTCCCGGCTTCGGTCGTACCCTCCTCCCGTCCGGACAGCCGTAGGCTTTCAATCAACGAGGCCGGCACGGGCGGCAAAACCGGCGCGCGGCGTTCCGCCTGGGGCAGTGGTCGCCGCAGGAGGCGATCGATTTTCTCGTTGACCGGGTCGGTCATGAGGCGCGCGAACGCACGGCTGAGGTGCGCCGTTCATTCGAGGGGGGCTGTGGCCCGTTGAACCAGGCGGCCTGCCTGGCGCGATCCAGTGGCGCGGACCGGTCTACATGATCGCTCCACCCCGCACGATGATGTGGGGCAGGTTCTTGAGGAGGCCGTTCAGCCTGGCGATCCGGCCGTTCACGATGCCCTGCAATTCCTGCTGCACGGCACCGGTCTCCGTCACGAGCTCCCCGTGCCGGCGACCCTGGGCATCGGTCGGCCTGGTGATCGTGCGACTGACCGCGCCGCTCAGCGAGCCCACTTCCTCACGCAGCCTCGGATACTGACGGTAGCCGAGCCCCGGAATCGGGCGGAGCAACTTCTCATCCCGCAGCTTCTTCAACTCGACCAGTGCCCCTTCGGCCTCGTTGAGCGCGTCGCGTTCATTCGGGGCGTTCTTCCTGATGTTGTCGACCAGTGAGGTGAGTTGGCCGATCAGGTCCTCGGTCCGGTCGATGACGTTGGTCACGCGTCCGCCAAGGTCGCGCAGGTTGAGCGCGAGATCGCGCTGCGCTTCGAGGTCGGCGGTGGTGACGTTGGCGCGAGGGTCGAGTTCGACCGTGAGCGGCCTGGTGAACTCGCGACCCGCGAGCTGCATCTTCACCGTGAACGGTCCCGGCACGACGGACGGTGCGCCACCACCCCGTCCGCCGCGCCCGCCCCCGCCGCCGCGACCGGCCGCCGGTCCCGCGCCGGATTCGGTCGTCGCCGGGTCATACGCCAGGTCCCACACGAGCTGGTTCACGCCGGCGTCGCGCGGTCCATTGCGCAGCGTGCGGACGACCTTCCCGGCCGGATCGGAGATCGTCGCCACCACCGGCGACTGGCTCGGTGCCTTCAGGTAGTACTTGATCAACGCCCCGTTCGGCGGATTCTCGCCGACCCACACCTTCTGCCCCAGGTTGCCATCATTGGCCCACATGACCCAGCGCGTCGCCGGCCGGATGTCGAAGACGTATGCGTCGGCCGCCATGGCCTCGCCCAGCCGCTGCAGGGGTGTGATGTCGTCCATCACGTAGATGCCGCGCCCGTGCGTCGCGATGATGAGGTCGTTGTCGCGGGGATGCACCCAGAGGTCACGCACCGGCGCCGCCGAGAGGCCGTTGCGCAGCGAGTGCCAGCGCCCGCCGCGATCCCACGACGCGAAGATGCCGAACTCCGTGCCGAGGTAAAGCAGGTTCGGGTTCCGCGGATCCTGCCGCACGACATGCACCCAGCCGCGGGCGGGGAGGTTCCCGGTGATCCGCCGCCAGCTCTGCCCGTAGTCCGTCGTCATGTAGGCATACGGCGTGTAGTCCCCCGTCTGCCAGTGGCTCGCGGCCACGAACGCGGTCGCGGCATCGTGGGGTGAGGCATCCACGGTCGAGATCCAGGCGTTGGGTGCCAGTCCCGGCAGGTTCCGCGCCGTGTTGGTCCACGTCTTCCCGCCGTCACGGGTCACCTGGACGTTGCCGTCGTCGGTGCCGGCCCAGATCACGTTCCCGTCCTTCGGCGAGGGCGCGATGCTCAACAGCGTGCTGTGGAACTCGGCGGCGGTGTTGTCGGTGACGATGTCGCCGCCTGACGACTTCTGCTTCGCCTTGTCGTTGGTGCTCAGGTCGGGCGAGATGACGTCCCACGACTGCCCGTAATTGGTGGACCGGAACACGACGTTGCCGCCGAAATAGACCGTGCCCGGGTTCTGCGGCGACAGCGCAATGGGCGCGTTCCAGTTGAACCGGTACGCGTGGTGCTCGAGCGCGTCCCCGGCCGACCCGACGCGATTCGGGTCCGGGTGGATACTGCGCTGGTCGCCAGTCCGGATGTCGGTGAGGGTGATGTTGCCGCCCTGCGACGCCGAGTAGACCAGCCACGGACGCGCGAGGTCGGGGACGGCGTAGAACCCGTCGCCACCGCTGACGGTCACCCACGCATTCTTCCGGTTGCCCTCGGGAGTGAGCGTGCGGCTGGGGCCGCACCAATGGCCGTTGTCCTGGAGTCCGCCGCAGAGATTGTACGGCTTCTCCATGTCGTAGTTCACGTGGTAGAACTGCGTGAACGCCACCGTGTTCGGCACGTCCCAGTTCCGGCCGGCGTCATAGCTGACCTGCCACCCGCCATCGCTTCCCTCGACGATGTAGTCCGGGTCCGTGGGGTCGATCCACATCGCCTGGTGATCACCATGGACGCCCTGGCCGATGGTGCGGAACGTGCGACCGCCGTCCTCGCTCTTGTACAGCCCGCCGGACAGCGTGTACACGACATTGGGATTGCGCGGGTCGGCGCGAATATCGGCGTAGTAGAAGGGGCGGAAGTTGATGTTCCGTTCGCGGCTGACCACCTGCCAGGTCGCGCCGGCGTCCTCGGTGCGCCAGAGCTCTCCCTCGTCCACCGTCTCGGTGATCATGTAGACGATATCCGGGTTCGCGCGGTGCACAGAGACACCAATGCGGTCCATCGCGGTCCGCGGCAGCCCGTGGGTGTTCCCGGGGCCGGACAGCTTCGTCCAGGACTCGCCCCCGTCGCTCGACTTGTACAGCGCCGTCTCCCCGCCGCCGGACGTGAAGAACCACGGCCAGCGCTGGTGCGTGTACATCCCGGCGTAGACGATGTTGGCGTTGTTGGGGTCGATGTCGACGTCCGAGCATCCGGTCAGGTTGTTGCGGTAGAGGATCTTCCGCCAGGTCCGGCCGCCGTCGGTGGTCTTGTAGAGGCCCCGATCCTCGTTAGGCCCCCACGTCCGGCCGAGGGCACAGAGGTACACCACGTCGGGGTTGCGCGCGTCGATGCGCATCCGGGGGACCTTCTCGGTGTGCTCCAGGCCGAGCTTTTTCCAGGTCCGGCCGGCATCGAGCGACTTGTACACCCCGTCGCCGACGGAGGCCGAGTTCCGCGGGTTTCCCTCACCGGTGGCGAGGTAGATGATGTTCGGGTCGGAGGGGGCGATGACTATGTCACCGATCGACGCGTTGTCCTGGTCGTCGAAGAGCTGGGTAAACGTGATCCCCCCGTTGGTGGTCTTCATCAGGCCACCGGCGGCCGAGCCGATGTAGAAGACGCCCCGGTTACCGGGGACGCCGACCACCGCGGGAATACGACCGGCCTGGTTGGCGGGTCCGATGGCCCGCCACCGGAGCCTGCTGATCGCATTCAGCTCGGGGGAGTCCTTGACCGACACCGCCTGTGCCGCAGGCGTCGCGGGTGGACTGCCGGCTCGCTGGGCATTGGTGGCCTGCGGCAGCAACGCCGGGAGCGTGATGGCCAGCGCGAGCGTGGAAACGTGGCGAGTCATGGTGTCACCGATTGAGGGCGGCCCAGGGGGATCGGGATGCCAGCAAATTTCGCCGCGCCGAGGCTGCTCGCCAGAGGGAATCCGTTCCGGCGATATCGGCGCGAACGGCCAGCGGAATTGCCGAAGGGACTCTGGGGCCCCACTTTTCCCCGATGTCCCCAGCCAAGCGGTCGAAAAAGAAGCGCACGTCGGCACCGGCCGCGTCACGGGGTCTCGACGCGCGCCGCCTCACCGGCCCACCGCCGGCTGCCGTCGAGGCGCTGGCGCGCACGATCGAGGAGGACGGTGGCGCCGTGCTCGCTCGCTACCGCGACCCCCTCGGCGGACACTGGCAGCTTCTTGCCGCGCTCCCCCTCAGCCGAGTGGAGCCGACGCCGTTCCAGCGTGACCTGTCGGAGGCTCACGTCGGGAAGGTCGTGAGGGCCATCGACAAGCTCGGCCGGTATCTCGATCCCATCATCGCGGTGCCGGCGAGCGACGGCCTGTACTGGTCTCCCAACGGCTTTCACCGGTTGTCCGCGATGCGTGAACTGGGCGCGAAGTCGATCGTGGCGCTGGTGATCCCCGAACCCGAGGTGGCGCACCACATCCTGCTCCTCAACACCGAGAAGGCGCACAACCTCAGGGAGCGCGCGATCGAGGTGGTCCGGCTCGCCGAAGCGCTAGCGGTGCTGGACGACCGTCCCGAAGTCGAGTTCGAGACCGAATTCGAGGAGGCCGCCCTGGTCACGCTGGGACTGTGCTATCAACAGGACGGGCGCTTCTCGGGAAGCGCCTATCATCCGATCCTGAGGCGCTGCGACCGGTTCCTGCGCCGATCGCTGCCGGACGCGCTCATGGAACGACGCTTGCGCGCCGACAAGCTCCTCGAGCTCAACGCCCTGGTGAACGCGGCGGTGGCGGCGCTCAAGGCGAAGGGGATGGAGAGTCCGTACCTCAAGGCCTTCGTGGTCGCCCGGATCAACCCGCTGCGGTTCCAGCGGAAGCCGACCGCGGATTTCGACGAGACGATCGACAAGATGCTCGGCTCGGCGCGCCGGTTCGATGCGGGGCGGATCAGGTCCGACCAGATCGCGCGTTCGGGCGGACCGCCGTCGGGAGAGGAGTAGGACGGTGCGCGGTCGTCTCGCGTCGACGGCCTCGCCGCGATAGGAACTCAGTCGCTCGAGTTGACACCCGATTGCATGGCGCAATCAGAACGGCGCGGATGTGCCGCGCAGGGACAGGAACGACATGGCCAAGCTCGTGTTCGGAATGAACCAGTCGCTGGACGGCTACGTCGACCATACGGCTTTTGCGCCGGATTCCACGCTCTTCCGCCACTTCATCGAGGAGGCACAGGGGCAGGCGGGCAGCGTGTACGGTCGCCGGATGTACGAGATCATGCGGTACTGGGACGACGACCAGCCTGACTGGGATGCCGCGGAACGCGACTTCGCGGCGGCGTGGCGGCAGCAGCCAAAATGGGTCGTCTCGCGCACGCTGAAGTCGGTCGGCCCCAACGCGACGTTGGTGGAAGATAGTCTCGAGGGTGCGATGCGCGGGCTGAAGGCCGAACGCGAGGGGGAGATCGAAGTGGCTGGCCCGAACCTGGCGCGGAGCCTCACCGCACTTGGCCTGATCGATGAGTATCGCATCTACCTGCATCCGGTCGTGCTTGGACATGGCACGCCCTACTTTGCCGGACCTCGGCCGCCGCTCCGCCTTCTGGCGCATGACCGGATTGGCGAGGATGTGATCAGGTTGAGTTACGTTCCCGCTCAGTCTGGCGACGCATCGGACGATCACCGCTGAACCAGGTCCTGGGTCGGGGACTGTCACAACAGGAGCGGCGCAGCCAAGGCGCGAACCCGACGTACTCGGGTACGCAGCCAGCACTCATTCCCCGGCTCCCTCGGCGTGCAGGGCATTGCCGCCGCGGTTCCCAACAACGGTGAGCCACCGCGCTCCTGCACACCGGGCTGCCAGCAAGCAACGACTTGTCAGGCAGCGCCAACTTCGCGCGGGAGGCGAGTCAACGCCCAGGTGAGCATGTCCCGCACGAAGGAGTCAGGCTCGATCGCGCACCGAGCTACGAGCGCGTAAACCAGATCGGGTTCGGCGTTCAATCCGGCTGCGAGAGCGGCCCTAAGCCGCGTCGACCCGTCATCGGCAGCCAGGGCACCGACCAGATTCGTTTCCTGAGCGTTCGTGCCTGTTTTGTTCATGCCAATCCAGGCCTCGCCGTCTCGAGTTGGACCGGTTCGACGCCCGTTTGCACGCGATACGGCAGACACGCCAAGAGCGCCGCTTTGGTCGATAGCGGCCCTCGCCTTGTTGCAGTCATACCGCCATCCGCGCCGCATAACGCCACGTTTCAGCTGCGGCGACTCGTACAAAGCGCCGTGGACGCGCGTAGCGCGCCTCGGCGCATACGACCGTCCGCCGTCAGCTGCAAACAACAGTTAGGCATCAAGATCTGAGGCGATGACTCTACGAAGCATGACCAGGGGCCTCGCCCGTGCCCCCTCTTGTGCCCAGAACCCGCGTGCGTTTTGGCAACCCTCACTGCACCAGACTGAATCCCCGTCGCCGCGAGAGACTCCATGAAGATCCAAGGTTGGCGTCAACTGTGGGACGCGCCTTCACCGGAGAGCCGCACGCGATATCAGTGACGCGCTAAAGCAGCGGAGAGACGATCGAACTGGGCCAGCGACAGCGGGAGATTAGCCTGCAGCTCCCCGTTACATCCGTCGACCTGAAGCGCTCCCCGGTCCTCGTTCAAATAGATGAACTCGCCATTCGAGGTGGCGATGCGCTCCAGAGCTTCGAGATCACCCCGGTCGTAGTCGGCTAACACCTGAATCAACACAGTCGGAGCAAGCGTTCCTCCGCATGCGCCGTGGCAGTCGCCGTCGCCGTCATCGCAGTCAGTGTGCTTTGTTCCAGACTTCGATCCTTCCGTTCCGTCGTCCCAGTGCTGGCCACCCTGCGGATTGCACACTTCCCAGAAGCAGGCAAAACAGTCCTCGACAACAGGGACAGCGTTTGCGGCGTAGGTGGAGCTAAAGAGCGCCATTACTCCGCCCGTTGTCAGGATGAGGGATAGCCCGAAGGCTCCGATCTTCATGATGTCCTCCTCGTTATCGAGCAGTGAGTGAAAAAGACCAGACTTCAAGAAACGGATAGCCCGCCTCGTCCTCTTCGTACGCGTAGGTTATGCCTTCGCACGCGAACCCTCGCATATTCGGCTCCAGTCTTACCGAGGCGAGGACAACGCGACGGCCTGGGTCTATGACCTCGAGAACACTGTCGTACTCAGCCGATGTCCCTGACGACGATCGCCGTTGTGACTGCGCCGTCTTCGATTTGCGACCGTCATCGAAGGACGGGTCCCTCACGGAATGCAACACCCAGAGCAGACCACTGGCGTCCTCCTGCACGTCGATGATCATGGGGCCTGTTGCCTTGGGATTTGATGGATCGCGCCGCCAAGGCTTGAACCACGTTGTTTCCACGAGAAGTCTTAGATCCAGGGTCCCGGCAGTATCCCACCGCTCGATCGTGTACTCCGTAAGCCTCGCGGACCACACTCGCCCGTCCGAAGCTGGCGCAAGCCGACGAGCGGATACAAATGGATCATCAGGTCTCATTTCCCCTGTCGTGCTTCCGAACGAACCACCTAAGACCCCTGCGGAGCTAAGAACGTGAATAGGAAGTCCAATCCGGTCGCGCGTTGGAATCGAACCTTGAAGTACAACGGCTCCATTCGCAAACGGTGCAGCCGCGGCTGGTGACGTCGGAAGAGTCAGAGTGCGGACATATTTCAGGGTGGAATCGAAAACCGTGACGCGCCGCGCCGACGGTTGGAATACCCACAGCGAGTCTCCCGGACCAAACTTCAGTGGGAAAGCAACTCTAAACTCGCCCGGTCCTTCACCAGCGCGGCCAACCGAACGTTGAAACCGACCGAGATGGTCAAAAAGCAGGACCTCCCCTGGCCGCGACATGGTAACGGCGGCGAACTGCTGTCCTCGCTTCCGACATGCCAGCCAGGGAGCAGCGCCAATCGACCCAGGTCCATCCTTATCTCCGACTGCTGCAACGCGAGTTGCGATGATGCGGCAATTTGGGCAGCTAGTTTCTCGCGTGACTTGAGCCGACTGCTGTGAGTGCACCCGGCCCGCCGTAAGTGCACTCAAGAGCAGCACACTCAACACGAGCTGACGCGGGCCTTTGTCAGGCAATCCCAGTAACGGTCGACGTGTTTGAGTCATCGCGAGCGCGGCATGGGAATCCGCATCACCCACGCGCCTTGATCGTTCCACTGCGCAAACCACACTCCATCAACAGAAGCCTGAATCGCAGCCACAGTGCGATCGGGCCATGTCCGGCACAGTACTCGCTTCAGGAGCCCGCTCAACGCGAGCGTCGCGAGGCATGTCCGTCGCGAGCCCGGGTAGTCGTTCTCGACGACGATAACTTCGCCCGTGCTACTCGCAGGGGCTGAGGCCAGCCTAACGACTGGAAACGTTCCTGGCAGATCGAGGTCCGCCAGCAACTCGGTAATCAGAGTGCGGAATTCCCTACGCAACTCCGGCTCGTACCGCTGGGATGCCATCTCAGCCTCATACCATTTCGAGATTGAGTCCCGCACTACGGGCAGGTGGCGCGATGCAAGAGCGCGCGAGGGGCCGTCTCCGACGATTGGGGCGCTGCGGCGCGGTCGACTGACGAGCGTCCAAACACTATCGATCGAGCGACCGATCACTATCATCTGACCGGACGTCCTAACGAGGAGGGGCGGAGACTCGTACGGAAGCCGCAGAGAGGTTCTCAAAGCCCCCTTGGAGCGAAGACGCCGCTTGGAACCTTGAAATTTCGCGATGGTGTCGACGTCTAGCGTTGAGCGAACAACACGGAACACGGCCAACGAATCCACTCTCATTCCGGATGCAGGTGCTCCCTGCCTCTCCACCGCAATCCAGAGCGAGTCGCCCTCGCACCAGGCGCTTTGCGTTTTGGCACGCGACAATAATCCTGACGGTAGTTGGATAGAGCGCGGCTCGCCTTTCCCCGAGGGCGCCATCCAAGTGACTCGCTGCAGCTGATCGTCAACCCAACCACCAGTATCGTCACATCCAAACACGCGACTCACCATCCTGTACTCGCCTGGGCCAGCTCCGGCGCGACCAATCCGTGCGCCGCTACCTGTCAGAAGATCAATAACTGCGATGCCCTGCCGCGGTCCACTCACCCAGAGATATCTGCCTGCCGCAATCGACAGTTGATCGACTTCAGTAATTCCGAACTCCAAAACCGATATCGAGTCGACAGCGGGGCCGGCAGAATGGAGCGAGTGGATCGCGGGCTCCGCCGCGACGGCCGCGATCTCAATCAGCGCCGCTGACCCGACAACAAGCGCAAGAGTCCACATTGGTCTTCACTCGATGCGTTGACGAAGAATAGCAAGACTATCCCCATGGGATTGCACGATTGAGCAAATGGACCTGTCGCAAGGGAAAGTGGCCACCGTCAGTTCGGGGGTGCGAAGCGAGGACCGCCGTGTACATACAGACGATTGCGGGCAGATCCACAGTTCGATCCGCTCTTCGGATATCGTGCCAACCATCAGACCGGCCGCTCCCCGCTCAACAAAGGCGACCTTTCGGGACACAGCCGGCGGCGTACGCGATCACACCGATGAGAGACCCGAGAAGGAGCACTACTCGGGGAAATAGCACTGCATTGATCAGGCCTATTGCTGCCTCAGTCGGAAACTCCCTGCGATCGCGTCGGATCCACGCGGCCATATCGACCACAGCAGTGCGTACCGCTGCGACTCGGCTTGTTTGCCGACTCTTTAGCTCTTCGCGAAGTTGGTCGAGCTCTTGTTTTACCGAGCCGAGTGTCGGCTCCGGCACCGGGACGTGGGTGTCTGTCATTCTTGAGAGATGCCTCTCGGGCGAAGGCGGGCAGGTACTGAGTGCTTACATCTCACGGCCAGATTGAGGCGACAAGCGCAGCGCCATCAGCGTGCTGCGCAATCTCTCACGAGCTGACAGCTTCCGGGAGGTCGCCCCTTCGATAAGGCGCCGCCGTACAACCACGGCGGCCTAACGCAGAGTAGCTGGAACTGGATAACCCGTTTGAGCGGGACCGGTACGATACGGTTCCACCAGACCTGCCCAAGTTGGCTATCCAGACCTGTATAACCCGTTTCGACGACCCCGGCAATGATCAGGACTGCACTCTACAGCACCCGCTCGCCCCTCAGATTGTCCGTCCGAAGCAAGAAACGGGAGACCCGGGTGTAATCCCGAATCCCCCGCCCTTTGCGCTTTGCGCCCTGCGCTCCGCCCTCCGCCCTCTGCCCTTAGTCGTCCCCGCCCAGGCTGAATCCCGTCTCGGCAAACGACTGCGAGAAGATCCCCGGCAACGGTTCCGTCGTTCCCGGCAACTCCTCCATCACCGGCATCTCCATCCCCTCGATCTCCACTTCCTCGTACCGGTACTGACCCGTGCCGGCCGGGATGAGGTGACCGATGATGATGTTCTCCTTCAGGCCCAGCAGGTCGTCCTTCGCCCCGCGAATGGCGGCGTCGGTCAGCACCCGCGTCGTCTCCTGGAAGGACGCCGCCGAAATGAACGACTGCGTCGTCAGGCTGGCCTTGGTGATGCCCAGCAGCAGCGGCTCCGCGGTCGAGGCCTTCTGCTTCTTCTTCTTGGCGCGGTCGTTCGCGTCGCGGAAGACCTGGCGATCGATGTGCTCGCCCTCGAGGAACTCCGTGTCCCCCGGGCTGGCGATGCGCACCTTCTGCAGCATCTGCTTCACGATCACGCCGATGTGCTTGT
Source organism: Gemmatimonadaceae bacterium (assembly GCA_030835125.1). GTDB lineage: Bacteria > Gemmatimonadota > Gemmatimonadetes > Gemmatimonadales > Gemmatimonadaceae > JABWBJ01. Next base: position 39,301 of record JAUQWM010000050.1, read on the forward strand.
CGTTGATCTTCACGCCCTGCAGGCGATAGACCTCCTGCACCTCGTTCAGCAGGTACTCCTGCACCGCCCGCGGACCCTTGATCCGCAGGATGTCGTGCGGATTGACCGGTCCCTCGGTGAGGCGGTCGCCGGCGCGCACGCGGTCACCCTCGTGCACGCGCAAGTGCTTGCCGGCCGGTACCTCGTAGACCGGGGCCTCCTGCGTCTCGTCGGCCGTCCACATCCCGTCCACCGACTTCATCGGCTGCACGAAGATCTCACGCTTGCCGCGCTTGATGTCCCCGAACCGCACGACCCCATCGATCTCCGAGATCGTCGCCGGGTCCTTCGGGCGCCGCGCCTCGAACAGTTCCGCCACGCGCGGCAGGCCGCCCGTGATGTCCCGCGTCTTGTACGCCTCACGGGAGATCTTCGCGATCGTCTCGCCGGCATGGATCTGCTGCTCGTCGTCGATGATGAGCTGCGCGCCCACCGGGATGACGAAGTCGCGGACCTTCTTCTCCTTCCCGCCCTTCTTCTGCCAGATCTCGATGTGCGGGTGCAGGCGCTTCTCACGATCCTCGGTGATCACGCGCTGCCGGAGGCCGGTCAACTCGTCCAGCTCCTCGCTGACCGTCTCGTCCTCGACGATGTCCACGAACCGGATCTCGCCCTCGACGTCGGAGATGATCGGGTTGGTGTACGGGTCCCAGGTGAAGATCGGCTGGTCGCGCTTCACGTCCTCGCCGTCCTTGACCAGCAGGGTGGCGCCGAGCGGGACCGCCAGTCGCGCGCCGACCGCGGCGTTCCGGTCACCCGACGTGCGGATGCTCAGCTCGCCCTCGTACGACGTCACGATCTGGTGGCCATCGGGGTTGGTGACCGAGAGGAGCCGGTCGCCGTACTCGATGATGCCCGCCACCTTCGTCTTTCGCGTCGTCTGCTCGGCGATACGGGCCGCCGTGCCGCCGATGTGGAACGTGCGGAGCGTGAGCTGCGTGCCCGGCTCGCCGATCGACTGGGCGGCGATGATGCCGACCGCCTCGCCGAGGTCCACCATGCCCATCGTCGCCAGGTTGCGCCCGTAGCACATGCGGCACAGCCCGCGCTTCGCCTCGCAGGTGAGCACGGAGCGGATGCGCACCGTCTCGATCCCCGACTCCTCGATCGCCCGCGCCACTTCCTCGCTGATCAGCTCACCGGCTTCCGCCAGCACGACGGGACGACCGGCGTCGTCGCGCACGTGCGGATCGCTGACTTCCTCGCCGGCCACCATGCCGACGATGCGCTCGGAGAGCGGCTCGATGATGTCCTCGCCTTCCTTGAGCGCGCCGATCTCGAGGCCCTGGATCGTCCCGCAATCCTCCTCGCTGATCGTCACGTCCTGCGCCACGTCCACCAGGCGGCGCGTCAGGTAGCCGGCGTCGGCCGTCTTGAGCGCCGTGTCGGCCAGGCCCTTCCGCGCGCCGTGCGTGGAAATGAAGTACTCGAGCACCGACAGGCCTTCCCGGAAGTTGGACTTGATCGGGCTCTCGATGATCTCGCCGATGCCGCCGGTGAGCTTCTTCTGCGGCTTCGCCATGAGGCCGCGCATCCCCGCCAGCTGGCGGATCTGGTCGCGGCTGCCACGGGACCCGGAGTCGAACATCATGAAGACCGGGTTGAAGCCGCCGTTCGACTCACGCATGGTCTTCACCATCGCGTCCGCCACGTCCGAATTGGCGTGCGTCCAGGTGTCGATCACCTTGTTGTAGCGTTCACCGTTCGTGATGTTGCCGGTCGAGTACGCCCGCTGGAACCGCTCGACCCGCTCGAGCGCCTCCTTCAGGATCGACGTCTTGTCGTCCGGGATCCGGAGGTCCTCGATGCCGATCGACACGCCACCGCGCGTCGCGTGGAAGAACCCGAACTCCTTGAGCCGGTCGAGGAACTCCACCGTGCCGGCCAGCCCGACCTGCCGGTAGCTCTCGAACACCAGCTCGCCGAGCGCCTTCTTCTTCATCTCGCGATTCTGGAAGCCGAGGACCTCGGGAACGATCGCGTTGAACAGCACGCGGCCGGCCGTCGTCAGCATCCACTTGCTGTCGCCGTCCTTGCGCACGTAGTACCGGATGGGCGTGTGGTACGTCGCGCGGCCCGCGGCCAGGGCCATCTCGACCTCGGCCGAGGACGTGTACGACTTCACCGCGGCCATCAGCTTCGCGTCCTTGCCGAGCTTGTCGAAGTCCATCGGCGCCTTGGTCGCGAAGTAGCACCCCAGCACGATGTCCTGCGACGGCTCGGCCACCGGACGGCCGTCCGACGGCTTGAGGATGTTGTTCGACGACAGCATGAGCAGCCGGCACTCGAGCTGTGACTCGAACGACAGCGGCACGTGCACCGCCATCTGGTCACCGTCGAAGTCGGCGTTGAACGCCGCGCAGACGAGCGGATGGATCCGGATGGCCTTTCCTTCCACCAGCACCGGCTCGAACGCCTGGATGCCCAGCCGGTGGAGCGTGGGGGCGCGGTTGAGCAGCACCGGGTGGTCCCGGATGATTTCCTCGAGGATCTCGTACACCTCGGGCGACTCGCGCTCCACGATCTTCTTGGCGCGCTTCACCGTCTCGGCGATGCCCTTCTCGACGAGCTTGTGGATGATGAACGGCTTGAACAGCTCGAGCGCCATCAGCTTGGGCAGGCCGCACTGGTGCAGCTTGAGTTCCGGACCGACGACGATGACCGAGCGCCCCGAATAGTCGACGCGCTTGCCAAGCAGGTTCTGGCGGAACCGGCCCTGCTTGCCCTTGAGCATGTCGGACAGCGACTTCAGCGGGCGCTTGCCGCGGCCACGAATGGCCTTGGAGCGGCGGCCGTTGTCGAACAGCGCGTCCACGGCTTCCTGCAGCATGCGCTTCTCGTTGCGGAGGATGACCTCCGGCGCGCGGTGCAGGATGAGCTTCTGGAGCCGGTTGTTGCGGTTGATGACGCGGCGGTACAGGTCGTTCAGGTCGGACGTGGCGAAGCGCCCGCCGTCGAGCGGCACCAGCGGCCGCAGGTCGGGCGGGATGACCGGGACGACGTCCATGATCATCCACTCGGGACGGTTGCGCAGCATGGCCGCGTCGCCCGAGTTCCGGAAGGCATCGATGATCTTGAGCCGCTTCAGCTGCTGCTTCTTGCGGTGCTGCGACGACTCGACCGCCACCATGGCCCGCAGGTCCTCGGCGAGCTTGTCGACGTCGAGCTTCTTCAGCAGCTCGCGGACGGCGGGGGCGCCGATGTCGGCATGGAACGCCGCGTCGCCTTCCTCGCGCGCCTTCTGCTTGAGGTTGAGGAACTCGTCCTCGTCGAGCATCTGGTTCACCCGCACTTCCTGGGCGCCCGGCTCGATGACGACGTAGTTGGAATAGTAGATCACCTTCTCGAGGTCACGGAGCGTGAGGTCGAGGAGGTTGCCCATGGGGCTGGGCAGGGTCTTGAAGAACCAGATGTGCGCGACCGGCACGGCCAGCTCGATGTGGCCCATGCGCTCGCGCCGCACCTTGGACAGCGTGACCTCGACGCCGCAGCGGTCGCAGATGACGCCGCGGTACCGGATCCGCTTGTACTTGCCGCAATGGCATTCCCAGTCCTTCACCGGCCCGAAGATCCGCTCGCAGAAGAGCCCGTCCTTCTCGGGCTTGAACGAGCGGTAGTTGATCGTCTCGGGCTTGGTGACCTCGCCCCACGACCACCAGGTGCGGAGCCCCTGCATCTCGAGGCGTTCCCGTTCCTTGGCGTCGCGGGGCCCGCGGATCTCCTCGGGTGAGGCGATCCGGATCTGGATGAAGTCGAACGCTGACGCGCGCTGCTCGCGCGCACTCCGAAAGTCGATCATCGATTACTCCTCGCCATCGCGGCCGAAGGTCGCGGCGGCTGCGCCGTTCCCCTCGTGGGTGTCCATCCGGACATGAATGCCCAGCGCCTGCAGTTCCTTCACCAGCACGTTGAACGACTCCGGGATCCCCGGCTCGGGCAGGTTCTGGCCTTTCACAATGGCCTCGTACACGCGTGACCGTCCGTTCACGTCGTCGGACTTCACGGTCAGGATCTCCTGGAGCGTGTGGGCCGCGCCGTACGCCTCCAGCGCCCAGACCTCCATTTCCCCGAAGCGCTGGCCACCGAACTGCGCCTTGCCCGCCAGCGGCTGCTGGGTGACGAGGGAGTACGGACCGATGCTCCGCGCGTGGATCTTGTCGTCGACCAGGTGCGAGAGCTTCAGCATGTAGATCTCGCCCACGGTGACCGGGAACGCGAACGCCTCGCCGGAGCGGCCGTCGCGAAGGTGCATCTTGCCCGTCGTCGTCATGCCGGCGATCCGCAGCAACTCGTGCGTCGCCGCATCGACGTCGGCCTCCGACTTCTTCCCGAGCATGCTGGCCAGCGCCGGCTGCTCCAGGTCCTCGAGCACCTCGGTCGGCGTCCGGCCCACCTTCTTCTCGAGCTGGCGGACGGTCGACCGGGCCTCGGCCCGGCGGGAGGCGCTGAGCGCCTCGTCGTCGGCCATGGCGTTGTGCATGGCCACCTGGTTCTGCAGCTCGGCCACCTCGCGCTCGGCCAGTTCCTTCGCCGCCTGCGACAGGAAGTCGCGGACGCGGTTGAAGATGTCCTTCGTCTCGGGGGACATGGAGCGGCCGCCGAGGTCGCTGATCTTCGCCTCGTCCAGCAGGATGACCGCCTCGCCGCTCCGTTCGCCGCCGACGTCGGCGTTGATGCTGCGGATGTCGCCGTCCCCGATGTTGAGCGGCGCGTTATGCAGGTTCAGCGTGTCCCGCGCCCGGGTGAGCCCGGCCAGCTTGAGCAGCAGGCCGATCTCGCGCTCCACCGCGCCCGAGAACGTCGGGGTCTTGGCATAGACCCCCAGCACCTTCGCGGCCCACCCGAGGTGGGTCTCCAGGATCTGCCCGACGTTCATGCGGCTCGGCACGCCTAACGGATTGAGCACGATGTCCACCGGACGGCCATCGGGGAGGAACGGCATGTCCTCCTCGGGCACCACGCGGGCCACGATGCCCTTGTTGCCGTGGCGGCCCGCCATCTTGTCGCCGACCGAGACCTTGCGCTTCTCGGCCAGGTAGACCTTGACCAGCTGGATCACGCCCGGCGGCAGTTCGTCCGGCTGGAGGATCCGGTCGATGCGTTCCTCCGCCCGTTCCTCGAGCCGGGCCTTCTCCTCGTTCGCCAGGTCGATGATGGTGCGGATGCGGTCGTTCGCCTTGCGGTTCTCGACGCGGAACGTCTTGAGGTCGACCTGCGCGAAGCGCACGTCGGCCAGGACCTCCTTCGTCAGCTTCGTGCCGGTGGGAATGGCCTCCTCGACCGTGCCGGCGCGGAGCGCCAGCGCCACGGTCTCGCCCTCGAGGATCTCGCGCAGCTCATCGTCGCGGACCTCGTTGACGCGGACCTTCTCCTCGCCCTCCAGCCGGCGGACCTCGCCGATGCGCTCGCCGCGGTCCTTCTCGACCACCTGGTCCTCGATGCGCGAGAAGATCTTTACGTCGATGACCACGCCCTCCATGCCCGGCGACACCTTCAGCGACGAGTCCTTCACGTCCTTCGCCTTCTCGCCGAAGATGGCGGTGAGCAGCTTCTCTTCCGGCGACAGCTCGGTCTCGCCCTTGGGCGTGATCTTGCCGACCAGGATGTCCCCCGGCTTCACGTGCGCGCCGATGCGGACGATCCCGCGCTCGTCGAGGTCCACCAGGGACTCCTCGGCGACGTTCGGGATCTCGCGCGTGATCTCCTCCTGGCCGCGCTTGGTGTCGCGGACATGGAGCTCGAGTTCCTGGATGTGGATCGACGAGTAGACGTCGTCCTTCACCAGGCGTTCGGACAGGACGATGGCGTCCTCGAAGTTGTGGCCGTACCAGGGCATGAAGGCCACCGTGACGTTGGCGCCGAGCGCCAGCTGCCCCATCTCCGTCCCGGCGCCGTCGGCGAGCACCTCGCCCGCCTTCACCTTCTGCCCCATCCGGACGATCGGGCGCTGGTTGATCGCCGTGTCCTGGTTGGTGCGCCAGTACTTCTTCACACGGTACCGGTCCTGCGCCGTGAGCCGGGCGAGCGGACGATCGTCGTCGCCCTTCTTTCCCTTCTCGGTGCCGGCATCGACGATGATCTCGTCGGCCGTGACGCGGGTGACCACGCCGGCGCGGCGCGCGATGACGCAGGCGCCGGAGTCGCGCGCGACCTTCTCCTCGAGTCCCGTGCCCACCAGCGGCGTGCGCGGATTGAGGAGCGGGACCGCCTGCCGCTGCATGTTCGAGCCCATCAGCGCGCGGTTGGCGTCGTCGTGCTCGAGGAACGGGATGAGGGCCGCGGCGATCGAGACGAGCTGCTCGGGCGCGACGTCCATGAAGTCGATGCGGGTGGGCGCGGTGAGCGGGAAGTCGCCGCGCTGGCGGCACAGCACCAGCTCATCGACGAAGGTGCCGTCCGGATTGAGCCGGGCGTTGGCCTGGGCGATGACCGCTTCCTCTTCCTTGTTGGCGTCCAGCCACGCGATGTCGCTCGTGACCTTGCCGTTCTTCACCACGCGGTACGGCGTCTCGACGAAGCCGAGGTCGTTCACCCGCGCGTAGCAGGCGAGCGACGTGATGAGGCCGATGTTCGGGCCTTCCGGCGTCTCGATGGGGCACATGCGCCCGTACTGCGAGTAGTGCACGTCGCGGACCTCGAAGCCGGCGCGCTCGCGCGTCAGGCCGCCCGGTCCAAGCGCCGAGAGGCGCCGCTTGTGCGTCAGCTCGGACAGGGGATTGGTCTGGTCCATGAACTGCGACAGCTGCGACGACCCGAAGAAGGCCTGGATGACCGCCGACACCGTGCGGGCGTTGACCAGGTCATCGAGGGAGATCTTCTCGGGGTCCGTGTTGATCGACATCCGCTCCTTCACCAGGCGCGCCATGCGCGACAGGCCGACCGAGAACTGGTTCGCGATCAGCTCGCCCACCGAGCGGATGCGCCGGTTGCCCAGGTGGTCGATGTCGTCCACGTGCCCGCGGCCCTCATGGAGTTCCACGAGGTAGCGCAGGATGGCGATGAAGTCCTCCTTCGTGAGGACGGTGGTGCCGGGATCGGTGTTGAGCGCCAGCCGCTGGTTGATCTTGTACCGGCCCACGCGACCGAGGTCGTAGCGCTTGGGCGAGAAGAACAGCCGCTCCAGTGCCTGCTTGGCCGTCTCCTTGTTCGGCGCGTCACCGGGCCGCAGCAGGCCGTAGATCGACCGCAACGCGTGCGTCTCGCCGGCCTCGATCAGCTTCGCCGCCGCCTCGACCGCACTGTCGTCCGCCTTCACCCACTTCTTCCGCTCCTCGGGCGACCAGTTGTTCGTGTTGGTCGGGTCCTTGGCGAGCGTGTTCTTGATGAGCGTGGATTCGGCGCGGCCCGACGGCACGAAGACCGAGACCTTGATGATGTCCGCCTTCCGGAGGCGCTTCATCAGCGTCTCTTTGAGGGCCTGGCCAGCCTCGGCGAGCACCTCGCCCGTCGACGGGTCGACCACGTCGCGCGACAGCACGCGGGGCGCGGTGCGCTCGCCGCGCTCGATCGCGTCGAGTTCATCGCGCACGTCGGCCGTCATGTACGAGGCGAAGACCTTGATGGTCCTGATGCCGAGCCGCGTCAGGCGGTTCAGCACTTCCTCGGTCAGCTCGTCGCCCTCGCGGACCAGGAGGTCGGCCGCGGCGCGCTCGGCGGCTGCCTTCGCCTTCTTGGTCTTGGCCTTGGGCGCGTCCGGATCGACCTCCTCGCCGGCGAGCGTGATGTCCTCGGCGATCACCGCGCCCACGACCTCGCGGAGGTCGGTGCGGCTCTCGCGCTTCCGGGTCAGGTCCAGGTCCCGGACGCCGAAGAAGAGCCGGAGGATGTCGCTGTTGCCCGCGTACCCGAACGCGCGCAGCAGGGCCGTCGCCGGGAACTTCTTCTTCTTGTCGATGTGGACGTAGATGACGTCGTGGATGTCGACCGTGAACTCGACCCACGAGCCGCGGAACGGGATGATGCGCGACGAAATCAGCCGCTGCCCGTTCGGGTGCGTCGACTCCTCGAAGACCACGCCCGGCGAGCGGTGGAGCTGGCTGACGATCACGCGCTCGGCGCCGTTGATCACGAAGGTGCCCAGTTCGGTGAGCAGGGGCAGCTCGCCGAGGTAGACCTCCTTCTGGATGATGTTGCGCGGCCGCTTGATCCCGTTCACGTCCTCGTTGATGACCAGCTGCAGCGTCGCCTTGAGCGGCGCCGAGTAGGTCATGTCGCGCTCGATGCACTCCTCGACCGAGTACTTCGGCTCGCCGAGGACGTAGCTCACGAACTCGAGCGAGAAGTTCTCGTGGACGTCGGAAATGGGGAACAGTTCCCGGAAGACCCGCTCCAGGCCGACATCCTCGGTGTGGTGCGCCGCGGCGTCCTTCTGGAGGAGGGACTGGAAGGCCCTGGTCTGGATGTCGAGGAGGTGGGGCATCCCCATCCCCTCGTCGAGCTTCGTGAACGTGATCTGATTCATCGATTCAGGCATGATTCACCCGCGGGCAGGCGAAGACGCCACGAGTCCCCTCGGCGCGACATGGCCGGGGGAGTGGCGAAAGGGAACGGCTATTGATGTGTCGGAATGCGTCACGATGGCGGGCGGCTGGAGGTGAGTGGTGATTCGTGACTCGTGATTCGTGACTCGGCAGGACCGGGTTGCGCCGGTGTGCCGAGTCCCGCGTCACGAGTCACGCGTCACTACTTCAGCTCCACCGTCGCGCCGGCTGCCTCGAGCTTCGACTTGACCTGCGCCGCCTCGTCCTTCGAGACGCCGACCTTCACGTCCTTCGGCGCGCCGTCGACAAGGTCCTTGGCTTCCTTCAGGCCGAGGCCCGTGAGTTCGCGGACCACCTTGATGACCTGGATCTTCTGGGCGCCCGCGCCCGTGAGCACGACGGTGAACTCCGTCTGCTCTTCCACCGCCGGGGCCGCCGCCGCGCCCGCGCCACCGGCCGGGCCGGCCGCCGCGACCGCGATGGTCACGTTGAACTTCGTCTTGAACGCCTCGGTGAGCTCGACGAGCTCCGAGACCTTCATGTTGCCGATCGCTTCGAGGATGTCGTCACTGCTCAGGGTCGCGTTAGCCATTGTCCATTGTCTCCATGACGTGCCCAGGCGATGCTGGGATTGTTCGTACACAATTCCAAAAGGCGACGGCGCCGGCCGGCTCACACTGCGTGAGTTGCCGCGGTCTCCGCCTGGGGTCTATTCGGTTTCCAGCTGCTGCTTCCGCGCCTCGAGGGCGAGGGCAAACACCATCAACACGCCGTTCATCGCGCCCGCGAACAACCCGAGCGCCACATCGCGCGTCGGCAGCGTGGCGAGCTTCCTGACTTCGGCCTCGGTCACGACCACGCCGTCGACCAGGCCACCCTTGAGCCCAGGACGCTGTTCGTTCTCCTTCGCGAAGTCGACCAGCACCTTCGCGGCGGTGACGGGATCCTTCGACACCGCGACGCCCGTGGGGCCCTTGAGCGGCTCGGCGGTCAGGCCGCTCTCGCTTACGGCGCGCAGCGCCAGCGTGTTCTTGATGACGACGTACTCGACGCCGGCCTTCCGCAGGCGGCGGCGCAACTCGGTCATCCGCTTCACGTTCAGGCCCGTGAAGTCGGTGAAGTAGAGCGCCGAGGCGCCATCCAGCTTTCCGCGCAGCTCCGATACGAGCTGTTCCTTCTGGGTTCGCTTCATCGCTCGTTACCGGTAGGGAGTGGCATCGACGCGAACGCCGGGTCCCATGGTGCTGGAGACCGAGACGTTCCGGACATAGACGCCCTTGGACGACGCGGGCTTGGACCGGACGATCTGGTCCATGAACGCGCCGAAATTCGTCTCGAGGGCCTCGAGGGCGAAGGAGACCTTCCCGATGGCGGCGTGCACGTTGCCCGCCTTGTCGACCCGGAACTCGATCTTGCCCGCCTTGGATTCACGAGTGGCGCGTCCGACATCCATGGTGACGGTGCCCGCCTTGGGATTCGGCATCAGCCCGCGGGGGCCGAGCACGCGGCCCAGCTGGCCGACCTGACCCATCTGGTCGGGGGTGGCGATCATGATGTCGAAGTCGAGCCATCCGTCCTTGATCTTCTGCAGGAACTCGCTGCCGACGAAGTCGGCGCCAGCGTCCTGCGCCTCGCGCGCCTTCTCGCCGACGGCGATGACGAGCACGCGAACGGTCTTGCCGGTCCCGGCCGGGAGCACGACGGTGCCGCGGACGATCTGGTCGGCGTGGCGCGGGTCAACGCCCAAACGCACCGCCACCTCGACCGTCTCGTCGAACTTGGCGAACGCGTTCCCCTTCACCATCTCGAGCGCCAGCCTGGGCGCGTAGGTGGCGACGATGTCGCGCTTCTCGGCCGCCGTGCGGTACTTCTTGCCGTGGGTGCGCATCAGTCCTTGACCTCCACACCCATGGAGCGGGCGGCGCCGGCAACCATCGCCATCGCCGACTCGACGGTGTCGCAATTCAGGTCGGGCATCTTCACCTCGGCGATCTTGCGGACCTGGGCCTTGGTGAGCGTGCCGACCTTCACGCGGTTGGGCTGTCCCGACCCCTTCTCGAGCCCGAGCTCCTTCTTGATCAGGATCGCCGCGGGCGGCGTCTTGAGGATGAAGGTGAAGGACTTGTCCGCGAAGATGGTGATCTCGACCGGCAGGATCAGGCCATCCTGGCTCTGCGTGCGGGAGTTGAACTCCTTGCAGAACGCCATGATGTTGATGCCTTGCGGGCCGAGGGCCGTTCCCACGGGTGGAGCCGGGTTCGCGCGCCCCGCGGGAATCTGGAGCTTGACGAATCCGGTGACTTTCTTGGCCATGTGATCTCCTCTGCGTTCGCAGCAGTCGAGGAGAGAATCAGCGATCCGAGGAGCGAAACGTGAACGGAGCAACGGCATCAGGCACCAGGCATCGGTGCGTCGAGTCCGTCTCCGCTGTGCGCGTTGCGCGTTGCGCTCTGCGCCTTCTCACGTCCCGCAGTCGGCCACCCTCATCCATCCCGGCCCTGCGCTGATGACTCCCACAGTCTGATTTGCGTCGTTGTGGTATCCGACGGTGCGCTCCTCGCCGCTCAGCGGCCGCCCCGCGCAAGGGCATCCAGCAAGACATCAGGCATCGGGCATCAGGCATCAGGCATCAGAGAGGAATCAGGGTTTGCTGATGCCTGATGCCTGATGCCTCTCCCTTCCTAGTACCCTTTCAACTGCAGGTAATCCAGCTCGACTGAGGTCGGCCGGCCAAAGAGGCTCACGCTCACGCGCACCTTGCCCTTGTCCGCCACGACCTCTTCCACCGTGCCATTGAAGTCCGTGAACGGGCCCTCGGTGATGGTCACCGCCTGCCCGATCATGAACGGGATTTCTTCCTTCGGCGCTTCGGGCTCCACCTCTTCGGCGATGCCCAGCAGCCGGTTCACTTCCTCCTGGCGCAGCGCCATCGGCTCCACGCCCACGGGGGCGTGACCGCCGCCGTGGTGCAGGAACTTGATGACGCCCTGGATACTGTTGATGACGTGGGCCGTCTCCTGGTTCCACACCATCTCGACCAGCACGTAGCCCGGGAAGAGCTTCCGGTCCACCGTGACCTTCTTGCCGTTCTTCACCTCGACCACTTCCTGCGTCGGCACGAGCGCCTGACGGATCAGTCGCGCGTCGGCCGGCGTCGGGTCACCCTCGATGCGCCGCGCAATCAGCGACCGCACCTTGTTCTCGTGACCCGCCGTCGTCTGGATGGCGTACCAGCGATGCTCCACTCCTAGCCCCCGAGGAGCGAAGGCAGCCCGCGAACGAACACGGCCTGGAAGAGCACGTCCATCAACGCGATCACCGCCCCGATGAACAGGGACAGCACGATCACGCCGATCGAGAGCTGGCGCACCTGCGGCACGTCCGGCCACGTCACCTTCTTCATCTCCGCGACCACGTCCTGATAGAACGTGACCAGGCGCCTGAAGATGTTCGGTTGCACGATGACTTCGCTCGCCACGATTACTTGGTTTCCTTGTGGACCACGTGCTTGTTGCAGCGCGGGCAGTACTTCTTCCACTCGACTCGCTCCGGGTGCACCCGGCGGTTCTTCGTGGTGAAGTAGTTGCGGTTCTTGCAGTCGTTGCAGGCGAGGATGATCTTGTCTCTTGGCATGACACGCTGACGGGGGACGTGAGACGGGTGACGGGAGATCGTTCCCTGCCAGCCTCACACCTGTTCTTCAAACAGAGCTCGCGACCGGGATTGAACCGGTGACCTCACCCTTACCAAGGGTGTGCTCTACCGACTGAGCTACGCGAGCGGGCCTTCAACGATAGAGCGGGAGACGGGGCTCGAACCCGCGACATCGAGCTTGGAAGGCTCGCGCTCTACCAACTGAGCTACTCCCGCAATCCCCAGCAACGAAGCCATCAGTATCCCGCTCCAGCACTACGCCTGCCACGTTCGCATTCGTTAGGTCCGCACCACCATGGTGGGGGAAGGATTCGAACCTTCGAAGGCGTGAGCCGGCAGATTTACAGTCTGCTCCCGTTGGCCGCTTGGGTACCCCACCGCAAGCGCGCTTTCGCTGAGGCCGATTCGCCGTCCCAGAGCTGACGGCGAGAGTCGAACTCGCAACCGCCTGATTACAAATCAGGTGCTCTGCCAGTTGAGCTACGTCAGCACCCAGCCAATAGCGCGAGCCAAGAACGATAGCCGGGTGGGAAAAGCGTGTCAAGCAATTGGGATATCGAGAGTTCCAGCGCCTGGGATATCGAGAGTTCCAGCGCCACGGGTGAACGCCATCACCCGCTCCCCCTCTCCCGTCTCGCCTTACTGATACCGCTCCAGAACCGTCCCGCCAGGCGTGTCCTTGACCGCGAACCCGGCCTCTTCAACCTCCTTCCGGATCGAGTCGGAAACCCCGAACTCGCGTCGCTGCCTGGCCGCGATCCGGTCCCGGAGCCGGCCAACCGCCCACTCAACCTGACGCCGCTCCACTTCGCTAAGACCCTGCTCGGCAACGGGTTCAGGCGAGACTCCATCGCCAGTCACGACGAACCTCAAAGCCCGCGGCTCCAGGTCGAGTACCGCCATCATCAGCTGGAACGTCGCCCTCGCCCTCTCCAGTGAGCCCACGTCCTGGCCTTTCCTGTTGAGCTCGGCATTCGCCTGGCCGATGAACGTGAACAAAGCCGCCACCGCCTCGGGGGCGTTCAAGTCCGCGTCCAGCGCCGTCCGGAACTCCAACTCGGCAGTCTCGGCCACTGCCGCCAGTTCGCGCGTCCCTCCCCTCGCCTCAGCCAGCCGGTGGGCGAACTCCCCGATCCGCGCCACGGCCTCGATCGACGCCTCCAGGGCCGCCCCCGACAGGTTGATCTGCTTCCGGTAGTGCGTCGAAAACACGAAGTGCCTCAACGCCGAGGCCGAGATTCCCTTCTCCCGCAGGTCTGACACGGTCGAGACGTTCCCGATCCGCTTGGACATCTTGGTCCCGTCCACCTGCAGGAACTCGCCATGGCACCAGAACCGCGCGAACGGCTTTCCGGTCGCCGCCTCGGACTGGGCGATCTCGTCCTCATGGTGCGGGAACACCAAGTCGATGCCGCCGCAGTGCAGGTCGAGCGTCTCGCCCAGGTACTTCATGGCCATCGCCGAGCACTCGAGGTGCCATCCCGGGCGCCCGCGGCCGAATGGGGCGTCCCACGCGGCACCGGTGGACTCGTCCTCGGGCTTCGCCGCCTTCCATAAAGCAAAGTCCTGCGCGTTCTCCTTCGTGTAGTCGTCCTGGGCCACCCGGGCACCCGCCTTGATCTCACGCGTGTCCAGTCGCGACAGCCGGCCATACCCCTCGAAGCGATCGATGGCGAAGTAAACCGAGCCGTCGTCCGCCTTGTACGCGATCCCGCGCTCGAGCAACCGCTCGACCAGGGCGATCATCTCGGCGATGTGCCCGGTCGCCGTCGGGTACACCTCGGCGTCCTCGATCCGCAGGTATCGCCGGTCGGCATGGAAGATCTCGACCACCGGCTCGGTCACCTGGGTAATGGTCTTCCCCTGCTCGTGCGCCCGCTTGATGATCTTGTCGTCGACGTCCGTCAGGTTCATCACCTGGAGCACGTTCCATCCGTGCAGCCGCAGCACCCGCCGCAGCAGGTCCTCGAACAGGAAGGTGCGGAAGTTGCCGATGTGCGCCGGGTTGTAGACCGTCGGTCCGCACGCGTACATGCGCACGGTCTTGCCGTCCGCCGGCGCGAATGTCTCGATGCTGCGACTGAGCGTGTTGTAGAGACGGAGGGTCATGCGGGGTCTGGCTGGGGCGCTCGCGAAAAATAAGCGACGGGGCCCTCCGTGCGCCGGGCTGCTCCTCTGGCCTCTGACCTCTGGCCTGGTCCTATGCCCTTCGCATCACGTCCCGCAGCACGTCGATCGACTGCCCACCGATCACGGCCGCGTCGGGCGCGGGCACCCGTAGTACCAGCACTTTGTCCCCGGCGTGCCGCCGCAGCCCCTGCCCTTCATAGAGTCGGTGGATGACGACGCGCCGGATCAGCACCATCACCACCGCGGCCATCGGCACCGCGACCACCACCCCGAACACGCCGAACAGCTTGGCGACGATCAGCACCGACATCATGCTCATCACCGGCGGGATCTCCACCCGCCTGGCGGTAATCAGCGGCAGGACGACGTTCCCCTCGATGATGTGCACGATCACGCCGAGCGCGATCACCAGCAGGAAGTGGCCTCCCGGGCCGATGCCCGCGAAGCCGTCGCCGCCCAGCACGAACAGCGCCGGGATCAGCGTGCCGACGAGCGTGCCGAAGAACGGCACCACCACCACCGCGCCGACGAACAGCCCGAACGTGAGCCAGTACGGGACGCGCAGGATGTAGAGTCCCAGCGCCGTCAGGGCCGCCAGTACCGTCATCGCGAGCAACTGGGCCACGATCCATGCCTTGAGCGTCGTGGCGAGGTCGCGCATGACGTCGCGGACGGTGTCGCGGTGCACCGGCGGGAACAGGGCGATCAGCCACTCGCGGTAGAGCCCGGGATAGAGGGCCATGTAGATCCCCATCACGAGGATGGAGACGATGTTCACGACCTGGTGCCCGATGTTGATCGCCGTCGGCACCGCCTTCGAGGCAACGCCCTGGATCTGCGCGACGATCGCGTTCACCATCTCGGCTTGCGGGTCGGCCGTGCCGCCAAGGCTCGGGAACCGCCGCGTCAGGCGCTGCAGCCACTCCTGCCAGGCGCGCACGTAGTCGGGCAGCACGGCGAAGAGCTGCTGCGTCTGTTCGACCACCGGCGGGACGAGCAGCGCACCCAGGCCGTAGATCGCGCCCAGGGTCAGGAAGAGGCCCGCCGTGAACGCCAACGCGCGCGGCACCGGCAGCCGCGCCACCAGGAAGTCGGTGACCGAACTGAGGTACAGCGAGACCAGGACCGCGATGAACAGCAGGAGCAGAACGTCAGCGACCGTCCAGAACAGCCAGATCAGGAGGACGGTCGTGACGGTGGCCCCGAGGATGGGGCCGAAGCGGAAGCGTGAGTCAGCCGCCGCGGTGGTCAACCGTGGCGCTTCTCGTCCTGCACTTCCTCCACCTCGGCGTGGATGTCCTCGGCGGCCTGGGCCCCGGCGCCGAGCTTCCGCGGCTCGGGGGCGCTGCCGGCGGGGAGCATCCCCATCTTCTGCTTGAGCGCAAGCAACTGCGCGTCGGCGCTGGCGGACCCGTGCGCCTTCTCCAGCGCCTTGAAGTCACGCTGCAGCCGGTCGCCGGAGAATTCCTCGTCGATCTCCGTGCTGGCTTTGATCATGCGCTCGTTGGTGGCGATCTTCTCCTCCATCCGGGCGAAGGCCTCGAAGGCCGACTTCTCGGACATGGAGGACATCGTCTCGGCGATGCGCTTCTGCGCCTGGGCGCGACGCTGCCGGGCGAGGAGGAGGTTCTTCTTCCGCTTCGCTTCCTCGATCTTGTCGTTGAGGTCGCGGAGCGACGCCTTGAGCTTCTCGGTCTCGGCCTGGTGGGTCTGCCAGGTGAGCTCGAGCTGCTGGGCGTGGGTGAGGTGCTCGCCGTGCCTGACGAGGGCCGCCTTGGCCAGCTCGTCGTGGTTCTGGCGGACGGCCAGCTCGGCCTTGGCCATCCACTCCGTGGCCTGCTTCGCCTCCTCGTCGGCCTGGTCGCGGAGGCGCTTCTCGTCGGCGATGGCGGCGGCCACCTGCTGCTTGGCCTTCACCAGCTGGTCCCGCATGTCGACGATGATCTGGTTGAGCATCTTCTCCGGGTTTTCCGCGGAGGAGATCAGGTCGTTGATGTTCGACTTGATCAGGGTGCTCAGGCGGTCGAAGAGTCCCATACCTAACGATCCTCGCTGAACGCGGAGAGCTCGCGGAGGTGCGTCGCGAGCGCCAGCGTCATGCTTTCATAGCTGGACTGGAATTCCTCGTAGTCGAGGTGCTCGAGCTCGAGCGCCTCGGTGAGGACGATGGACCCGTTGGAGATGCCGTAGGAGCCGTGCACGAGGTCGGTGGCGTTCAACTCGAGCAGCCGGCGATAGAGGTCGGCCCCCTGGCCGTTGGCCGACGGGAGTTCCATGACCTTGACCCGCAGGACGACGACCGGCGGGTTGTGGTGGACGATGAAGTCGAGGTCGAGCGCCCCGCCCGGGCGGACCGCCCACAGGCCGGGCTCGATCTCGCGGTAGGTCGCCCCTTCGGACGCCAGCCGGTCGAGGAAGGCCTCGATGTCTTCGCGCGTGACCATCAGCAATCCTGTGATCGGGGTTCCCCGGGACGTACGTCGGCTGACGGCGCCCTGTTTCGCGAGCGGCCGCGCCGGGGTCAGTGAGGCGGAAGATAAGGCGTCACCGCGGGTTCGCGAGGGTGCCTCCGGCGTGGACCGGCGCCAACCCGCGCCGCCAGACCGAAGGGCGCCTCCGTGCGTCACGCGGCGCCGACACGGGTCGCCGGGAGGGACCGTTTGAGGTGCATCCCGGTGAACGACTTTGCGTTGGCCGCCACCTGTTCCGGCGTCCCCGAGGCCACCACGGTTCCGCCACCACTCCCACCCTCGGGCCCGAGGTCAACGATCCAGTCCGCCGTCTTGATCACGTCGAGGTTGTGCTCGATCACCAGCACCGTGTTCCCGCGATCGACCAGCCGGTGCAGCACGTCGAGCAGCAACCGGACATCCTCGAAATGCAGCCCGGTGGTGGGCTCGTCGAGGATGTACAGCGTGCGGCCGGTGTCCCGCCGCGACAGCTCGGTGGCGAGCTTCACGCGCTGCGCCTCGCCGCCGGACAGCGTCGTCGCGCTCTGCCCCAGGTGGATGTAGCCGAGCCCGACGTCGAACAGCGTCTGGAGCTTCTGGCGGATGCGGGGCTGGTGCTCGAAGAACGCGAGGGCGTCCTCGACGGTGAGGTCGAGCACGTCGGCGATGCTCTTCCCGCGGAACTGGACCTCGAGCGTCTCTCTATTGTAGCGACGACCCTTGCAGACGTCGCACGGGACATAGACGTCGGGCAGGAAGTGCATCTCGATCTTCACCAGCCCGTCGCCCTGGCAGGACTCGCACCGGCCGCCCTTCACGTTGAACGAGAAGCGCCCCGGCCCGTAGCCGCGGATCTTCGCCTCGGGCATCTCGGCGAACAGGTCGCGGATGGGGGCGAACAGCCCGGTGTACGTGGCCGGATTGGAGCGCGGCGTCCGCCCGATGGGGCTCTGGTCGATGTCGATGACCTTGTCGATGTGCTCGATCCCGGTCACGCGATCGTGCGCGCCGGGAATCACCCGGGCCCGGAAGAAGTGGCGGGCGAGGGTCCGGTGCAGGATGTCCTCGATGAGCGTCGACTTCCCCGACCCCGAGACCCCGGTCACCGCCACGAACGTGCCTAACGGGATCGCGACCGTCAGGTCCCGGAGGTTGTGCTCGCGCGCGCCGTGCACGACGAGCTGCCGCCGGGGATCGACGGGCCGCCGGGCCGCCGGCACGGCGATGCTCCGCGCCCCCGACAGGTACTGCCCGGTGAGCGACCGCTTCACCTTGATGAGGTCCGCCACGCTGCCCTCGGCGACGACCTCGCCGCCATGCTTCCCCGCCCCCGGCCCCAGGTCGATCACGTGGTCGGCGGCGCGGATGGTCTCCTCGTCGTGCTCGACCACGATCACCGTGTTCCCCAGGTCCCGCAGGTGCTCCAGCGTCCGCAGCAACCGCTCGTTGTCGCGCTGGTGGAGCCCGATCGACGGCTCGTCCAGGATGTACAGCACGCCGACCAGGCGCGACCCGATCTGCGTGGCGAGGCGGATCCGCTGCGCCTCACCCCCCGACAGCGACTCGGCGGACCTGCCTAACGTCAGGTAGTCGAGGCCCACGTCCACGAGGAAGCGCAACCGCTCGCGCACTTCCTTGAGGATCGGGCCGGCGATGCCGGCATCGAGCCCCGGCCGCCCGTGCTCGCGCACCGGGATCGACTGGACGAACGCCGCCGCCTCGCCGATCGAGAACTCGCCGACCTCCCCGAGGTTCTTCCCGTGGACGGTGACCGCCAGCGACTCCGGCTTGAGCCGCTTCCCGCCACAGGCCTGGCACGGCCGCACGACCATGTAGTCGTACAGGTCCTGCCGGACCTGGTCGGACTCGCTCTCGCTGAACCGGCGCTGGATGGACACGAGGATGCCGTCCCACGCGAAGCCCGACTCTGTGGACCGGGAAGCCGTCGTCGTCTTCCTGCGGATGGCCTGCGGCTTGTGGCCGGTGGACTGCCTGGCGTCGCCCGGCGCCGACCCGTGCAGCAACGCGTCCCGGACCTTCCTCGGCAGCTTCCCCCACGGCGTATTGAGCTCGAACCCCAGTTGCTTCGCGAGTCCGGGCAGGATGACGCGCCTCAGGTACCCGTCGGGCTCGCCCCAGGGGAGGATGACGCCCTCCAGGATCGAGATGCCCGGATCGCCGAGGATCAGTTCCTCGCTCACCTCGCGCCGCGTGCCCAGCCCGCCGCAGGCGGGACAGGCACCAAAGGGCGAGTTGAAGGAGAAGTGGCGTGGCTCCATCTCGGGCAGCGAGATGCCGCAGTGCGCGCAGCCGTAGCGCTCCGAGAAATGGTGCGACGTGCCTGACGATCCCTCGTAGCGCTTCACTTCCACCACGCCATCGGCCAGTCGCAAGGCCGTCTCGAGCGAGTCCGTCAACCGGCCGCGGTCTTCCGCCCGCACGACGAGGCGGTCGACGATGATCGAGACGTCGTGGTTGATCTTGCGGTTCAGCTTCGGCGGATCCGCCAGCTCGATGACGTCGCCGTCGACGACGGCGCGCACGAAGCCCTGCTTGCGCGCGTTCTCGAAGAGATCGCGGAACTCTCCCTTGCGGGCTCGCACGAGGGGGGAGAGGACCTCGATCCGCGTCCCCGCCGGCCAGGACAGGACCACCTCGGATATCTGGGACGCACTCTGCCGCTCGACCGGCCGGCCGCAGTTGGGGCAGTGCGGCGTCCCGGCACGCGCGTACAGCAGGCGCAGGTAGTCGTGAATCTC
Organism: Gemmatimonadaceae bacterium; assembly: GCA_030835125.1. Taxonomy (GTDB): domain Bacteria; phylum Gemmatimonadota; class Gemmatimonadetes; order Gemmatimonadales; family Gemmatimonadaceae; genus JABWBJ01. The sequence continues at coordinate 58,813 of JAUQWM010000050.1, forward strand.
GGTGACGGTCCCGACGGTCGACCGGGGGTTGTGCCCCGCGGACTTCTGCTCGATCGAGATCGCCGGGGAGAGGCCTTCGATGGAATCGACGTCCGGCTTCTCCATCAGGCCCAGGAACTGCCGGGCATAGGCGGACAGGGACTCCACGTAGCGCCGCTGGCCCTCGGCGTAGATGGTGTCGAACGCCAGCGAGGACTTGCCGGACCCCGATAGCCCCGTGACCACCGTCAGGCGGTCGCGCGGGATGACGACGTCGACATTGCGCAGGTTGTGCTCCCGCGCTCCACGGATGACCAGGGTCTCGCCAGACATAGACCTGAAAGCTCTCAGGACGCGGTGCCGGCTTCAAGTCAGCACCAATGGGGTCTGACCCCATTGGTCCCCCGGCCCCAATGGGGTCAGACCCCATTGACGGTCACGGCAGGGGCTGGCTGGTCGTCCTTCGGAGGGTCGCGGGTCGCCGAGTCACGAGTCACGAGTCCCGATCATGCACACTGACGTCGTCGTCATCCTCACTACCGTGGCGAGCCCGGACGAAGGCGCGACGCTCATTCGCGCGCTGCTCGACCGGCGCCTGGTCGCGTGCGGCACCATGCTGCCGGGGGCCCGATCGCTGTATCGCTGGGAGGGCCGGATCGCCGACGAGTCGGAGACCGTGCTGCTCCTCAAGACCCGGTCCGGCGTCCTGCACGCGTTCGAGGCGGCATTCGCCGAACTGCATCCCTACAAGGTGCCCGAACTGCTGGTCCTCACGCCGACGTCCGGCCTCGAGAAGTACGTCGCGTGGATCAACGACGAAACGTCGATCAAGCTGCAATGAAGCGTCGGGGGGTGGTGGCGGCATCCGTGCTCGTGGCGTGGGGAGCTGGCCTTGGCCTGCTCCTGGCGCGTGAACTGAATCCGTCGTCCGGACGGAAGCTCGCCGAAGCCGCGCTCCGGGTCGTGCCCCAGGCGACGTACTACCTGGTCGAGCGTGACGGCCGCCACATCGGCTTTGCCTCGATCGCGATCGACACGGTTCCGCGCGCGCTGCAGGTCACGGAGTACCTGGTGACCGACAGCGCGGGTACGCGCCTGACCGACCAGCAGGTGGTTCGCCTCTCGCGTGGGCTGGCGCTGCGGGACTTCGAGTCCACCCGCACGGTCGGGAGCGACACGGCGCGGGTCACCGGGCACGTCGCCGACTCCTCGCTCGTGGTCACGCGAGGGGCCGCCGTCGAGACCGCTGCCCTGCCGGGCCCCACCTTCGCCGGCGCGATCGCGTCGACGGTCGCCGTGCTGCTCGACGATCCGCGGGTTGGCGCCACGACCACCATGCACACCGTCGACCCGCCGACCGGCCGGTTGGGCCTCTCCATCCTCCGGATCGATGCGGAGTCGCTGTTCGTGGTGGTGGACAGCGCCGTGGCCGACTCGTCAGGCAGGTGGTTCGCGGTGCACCGGGACACGGTGCGCGCCTGGCGACTGCGGGGCGATACCCCCGCACCGCTCGACGCCTGGGTCGATGCCCAGGGACTCGTCGTCGAGGCGACGCGACCCGATGGACTGGTGCTGCGGCGCACGGCGTTCGAGCTGGCCTTCGAGAACTGGCGGATGTCGAGCCCCATCGCGGGCGCCTCGGCACGCGCCCGCGACGGCATCGTCACCGACACCTGGCTGGCCAGTGGTGCGCCGCGTCCTGACTCGGAACTCGATTCGCTCCTGGTAAAGCTCGGCGGCACCATACCGGGCGAGTTTGCCGCGCGATTCGGACGGCAATGGCGACCCGGCAATACCATCGTGTTCACCCGGACGGCGCCCGAACGGCTGCGCGCGCGTTACACGCTGCCAACCAGCGAGCGCTGGCAGAAGAGCTTCACGCGGAACCTCGCGCCCGCACCGGGGATCGAGGCCGACGACCCGGCCATCGCGCGACGGGCGGCACGACTGGCGGCCGGGGACACCGATCCCTCGGTTGTGATCGCGCGCATCGTGGCCTGGATCGGCGACTCCCTGCGCGCCGACGCATCGGCATCGCCCTTCACGGCGTCCACGGCGATGACGCGCCGCGCCGGCGATGCGCGCGAATTCGCCCTGCTGCTCGCCGCGATGGCGCGCGCCGCCGGGATTCCCGCGTACCCCGTCGCCGGCCTGCTGCAGCTTGGCGGCCGGTTCTACCTGCATGCCTGGACGCGCGTCTACCTCGGCCGGTGGGTGCCCATCGACGCGATGCTCGGCCAGGTGCCGGCTGACGCGAGTCACCTCGAGTTCCTTGCGGGCGACGCGGACCTCGGCCCCGACCTGGCGCGCCTCCTCAGCCGGCTGCCGCTGTCGTTGGTGCGGAGCACGCCCGTGATCTCCACCGATCCCCGTCCCATATCACCGGCCCCATGATCAGCCTCGAACGGCTCACCAAGAAGTACGGCGACTTCACCGCGGTCGACGCCATCGACCTCGAGGTTCCCCCGGGGCAGCTGTTCGGGTTCCTGGGGCCCAACGGGGCGGGCAAGACCACGACGTTGCGGATGATCGCCGGCATCCTTCGCCCGACCGACGGGCGGATCCGGATCGGCGGCATCGACGTGGTGCGCCAGCCTAACGAGGCCAAGGCCCGCCTCGGATTCATCCCGGACCGTCCCTTCATCTACGAGAAGCTGACGGGGATGGAGTTCCTGCGGTTCGTCGCGGGCCTGTACGGACAGCAGGGCGCGCAGGTCGAGCACCGCGGGCGCGAGCTGTTGGCATTGTTCGACCTCGAGGACTGGCGCGACGAGCTGGTCGAGTCGTACAGCCACGGCATGCGGCAGAAGCTCATCATCTCGGGCGCATTCGTGCACCGGCCGGCGGTGATCGTGGTGGACGAGCCGATGGTGGGCCTCGACCCCAAGGCGGCCAGGACGCTGAAGGACCTGTTCCGCGAGTACGTGCGACGCGGGCACACCATCATGATGTCCACCCACACGCTGGAAGTGGCGCAGCACCTGTGCGACCGGATCGCGATCATCCGGCGCGGCCGGATCGTCGCCGCCGGCACCATGGACGAGCTGCGCCGGCACGCCGAGCACGGCGCCGAGGGACTGGAGGACATCTTCCTCCGCCTGACCGGCGAGATCGCCGCGCGCGACCTGGTCGAGGTCCTGGATGCCTGACGAGACCGGGGCAAGGCCCTGGCCGTTCCTGGCCGTGCTCCGTCCCAAGTGGCTCACGGCGCGCGCGCGGACGGTCCATGGCGAGAAGGGCCGCGCCGTCCGCTGGACCGTCCTCGGCATCGTCGGCCTCGCCTTCTGGGCGGTCGCCTTCGGCCTCCTCCACCGCGTGCTGCGGTACTTCGCCGGGGTGGACGAGATCGGGGCGCTGCTCGCGGGCCGGCTCCTCGGCATCCTCGTCCTCTCGTTCCTGTCCATCCTCCTGCTCTCCAACATCATCGCGGCGCTGTCCAGCTTCTTCCTCGCGAAGGACCTCGACCTCCTGGTGTCCTCGCCGGTGGACTGGCTGACGCTCTACACCAGCCGGCTCGCCGAGACGGCGCTGCATTCCAGCTGGATGGTCGTGCTGCTGGCGCTGCCGATGCTCACGGCGTACGGACTGGCGTTCAGCGGCGGACCGGGCTTCGTCCTCGCCGCGCTGGCGGGGTTCCTCCCGTTCCTGGTGATCCCGGCGGCGTTAGGCAGCGCCCTCACGCTCACGCTCGTCAACGTCTTCCCGGCCCGGCGGACGCGCGACATCCTGTCGGTGATCGGCGTGCTGGCCGCCGCGGGCCTCGTGGTGCTGTTCCGGCTCATCCGCCCCGAGCAACTGGCGCGGCCCGAGGGCTTCCGCTCCCTGGTCGAGTTCATCACCATCCTCCGCGGGTCGTCGTCGCCGTTCCTCCCCAGCGACTGGCTGCAGCAGGTGCTGATGGGCTCCCTCACCGGCCGCTTCGACCCGCTGCCGCTGTACCTGCTCTGGTCCACCGCGGCCGCGCTGGTGGTGCTCGGCGCCCTGCTCCACCGCGCGTTCTACCCGATCGGGTTCACCAAGGCCCAGGAAGGCGCGCAGCGCTTCGCGCGCGAGGGCACCGGCACCCGGTTCCTGCGGCGCGTCCTCGCCCCGCTCGGCGTTCTCCGCCGCGAGCTGGTCCTGAAGGAACTGCGCGTCTTCTTCCGCGACTCGACGCAATGGTCCCAGCTCATCCTGCTGGCGGTGCTGGTCGCGGTCTACGTCGTGAACATCCGGTACCTGCCCCTCAGCGGCGACGGGATGACGTTCTTCATCGTCAACGTCATCCCGTTCCTCAACCTCGCCCTGTCCGGGTTCGTGCTGGCATCGATCGCGGCGCGCTTCCTCTTCCCGGCGGTGAGCCTCGAGGGGCGCACCTGGTGGCTGCTGCGCTCCAGCGCGATGTCGATGCGGGACCTGCTCTGGGCGAAGTTCTGGACGGGGACGTTGCCGCTCCTCGGGCTCGCGGTCGGCATCGTCGTCGTCACCGACGTGCTGCTGCAGGTCAGCCCGTTCATGTTCGCCGTCTCGGTGGGCACGATCACGCTGATGACGTTCGCCATCGCGGGACTGGCGATCGGCTTCGGCACGCTGTATCCGCGGTTCGAGTCGGAGAACGCGGCCCAGATCCCGACCTCGTTCGGCGGGCTGCTCTTCATGATGACGGCCATCGCGCTCATCGGCGTGGTGCTGGTCCTCGAGGCGCGCCCCGCCTATGAATGGCTCAGCGCGCGCTCGGCCGGGGAGGCGCCCGCCGCGTCGTCGCTCGTCGCCGGCCTCGCCGGTGCGGCGGCGGTGTGCCTGCTCGCGACGTTCCTGCCGCTCCGCCTCGCGCTCCGGCGCCTGGACGCCATCGAGCGTTAGGCGTCGTCAGGCGAGCGCCGTGCCGCAATTCGAGCAGAACCGCGCCCCGGCCTCGGGGCGCCCCCCGCACCGGGGGCACGCCGGCCGCGGCAGGTCCCGCCAGCGCCGCACCAGCGCCTCGGCCTCGTTCGTCGTGCCGGGTGCGGCGGCAGGGCGGGCTTCAGTCGCCTCGACCGCCGGAGTCGGGACCGGGTCGGCGACCGCCGCCGCGGGTGTCGCCGCCGCGGCCCCGCCGCCCGACTCCAACCGCGAGCGCAGTCGTTCGTAGTCCGATTCGCTCACGCGGCCCATCGCCCGGTCCATCTCCAGCTCCGCAAGCTCGTCGACATCGGGCAGCGCCTGGCGCGGCGAGGGGGCGAACGACGAACCGTCCGCCGCCGGCGTCCCCTTCCCCCGCAGGAGGGGCCAGAGCAACGCGGCGCCAATCACGACGCCGATTGCGACAAGAATGACGAGCTGGTTCGTGCTCACGGGGTAGCAACTCCGTCTTCGCGGTTCGATCCGGCCGCAGACACCATGGCAACGAACGACAGCGCCAGCAACACGATCCCGGCCGGCCAGAGGACCGGCAACGGAAGGAAGGTAACGCGAACACCCGCCGAGTCGCTCGAGTCGGACTCGGTGAGGAGAACGCGCGCCTCCATCACCAGGCCAACCGTGGATCGCCTGATGCCAACCGTGCTCTCGAGGTGCTCGCCGTCCCACCCATGGTACTCCCTGATTTCCGGCGCCAGCAGGTGTTTCCCTCCTTTCGGCCCGACCGCTTCCAGCGCCGCCGCGGTGACCTCGACGCCTTCGGCGTCATACCGTGAGACGCCCTGGTTGACCAGGGTCCACGTCCGTCGGAAGGAGTCCCTCACCTCGACGGGCACGCCCGCGGGCAGGCGGACGGTTGATCGGGCAGCCAGGATGTGCATGCCGAAGGAAATGCCGAGGAGTGCTGCCCCGGCGTGGGCGGCGCGCGTCACCAACGGGCGCCTCACGCGCGGTCGTTCATGCCGAAACACCAGGCGCTGCACGCGCCCGTGGAGCAGCGCGCTGATCGCCAGCCAGAGCAGCAGGCCCGACGACGCCGTTCCCAGGACCACCGGATCCGAGGGGCCGATGCCCAGCCCTGCCCGGGCCACCTGTTCGGCCGCCACCGCGCCCGTCGCCGCGATCCATGACACCGCCAGCGCCTGACGAGGAATCGGTGCACCCACCGGTCGCGCCACGCTCCACGAGATGACGAGGACCGTGCCGGTGATGGCGATGAGCGCGAGCAGCGGTGCCGCAGCCGCCGCGGGGCCCTGGACGAACGCGGGGATGATCCGCGCGGGCGGCGTCGCGTCAGGCGCAAACCAGGCGGCGGTGGCGATGCACACGGCCGCCACCGCCGCGAGAATCGTGGAATGCCTCGCCCGGGCAATGGGGTCAGACCCCATTGCCGGTACCGTGGCCGGCCCGGCGCCGTTCGGCAGCCGGAGCGCCACCGCGGCCAGGAGGAGCGTCGCCGCGGTCAGGGCGGCGCCGGGCAGCGTGGACCAGAGAGTCGCCAGGCGGTACACGGGGCCAACACGGATTGGCACGGACGCGGCGAGGAGGGCCGGTGGCTGGCCGTTGCCGAGCAACGTGCCCGCGGTGGCGGACCACGAGACGATCGTCGCCCCGGCGGCGACCAGGAGCAGGACATCGGCCAGTCGCGACGGGGACGACCTCTCCGGCCACCGACCGGCACCGATGCCGAACGCGAGGGCGGTCGCGGCCAGTGCGAGCCAGAGACTCGCGTCGGCGATCCCCATCATGCGCCGGCGCGCGGTGCGATGCGCCCCAAGGCCGCGTCAGTCGCCCGAATGGAGGGCCGCTCGCCGTACCTGCGCCATGATGCGCTCCAGGTCCGCCTCCGCCCGTATCCGCTCGTCAGGCGGCCAGGCCCCGCCGTGAGCACGCAGCTCCCGGAGCTGCTGCATCAGGTCGTCGATGAGGGTCCGGAACAGGTCGTCGCGACGCCGCTCCGTGCCGGGCTCGCGTTCCGCTCCCTCAGCCGCCATAGAACGCGTCGATGGCCTTCTGGATGTCCTGGGGCGTCTTCCCCTGCTCGGTCATGCGCGCGACCGTGACCGCCTCGGTCATGCAGACGTCGCAGTGTGCGCCGTGGTCGCTCTCGAAGCATTCCACCAGCGCGCGGTGCCCGATGTTCTCCTTGCAGCGGCAGTAGCAGTAGATGCTCTCGAGCACATGGGCGTACTTCTTCGCCGCCTCATAAGCGCGCCGGACCTGCGGATCGGAGAAGCCGGCCGGGTCCAGCACCTTGTTCGGGCGGACGGCATCGGCGGCAGCGGGCGCCGACTGGAGCACGGAGGCCTGGGCCTGGGTGGCTTCCCGGGCAGGCTCGGGGGACGTGCAGCCGACGAGTATCGCGGCGGCAAGCCAGGTGGCGTAACGCGGGGTCATCGACATTCGGGAACCTCGAGGGGCGGCGGTGGTCGGTCCCTGAATACTATGGACGGCGTCCGGGATGTGCAGGCGTCCGGGGACCGCCGAGTCGCATTACCGCGGGTCTCGCGCCCAGGCGAGGGTTGCCCGAACCGCCCGCTCCCATCCGCGGTGCGCCGCGTCGGCCTCGGCCCGGTTTCCTCCCGGCTCGAACCGGGTGAAGTGCCTCGCCCCCAGGAACTCGGACGGCGCGGACCACACGCCACCGGCCAGGCCCGCGAGCCCGGCGGCACCTAACGCGGTCGTCTCGACCAGGTCCGGTCGCTCGACCGGGACCCCCAGCTGGTCGGCCTGGAACTGCATCAGCCAATCGTTGGCGACGGCGCCGCCATCGACCCGCAAGCGCTCGATGCCGCCCAGCCCGTGCGTCGACATCGTCTGGACCACGTCGCGCGTCCCGTACGCCATGGCCTCGATGGCCGCCCGCGCCAGGTGCGCGCGCGTCGTGCCCCGGGTGATGCCGACGATCGTGCCGCGCGCGGCAGCTTCCCAGTGCGGCGCTCCCAGTCCCACCAGCGCCGGCACGAAGTAGACGCCGTCGTTCGATGGCACCGACCGCGCGAGCGCCTCCGTTTCCGACGCGTCCTTCACGAGACCCAGCCCGTCGCGCAGCCACTGCACCGCGGCGCCCGCAATGAAGATGGATGCCTCGAGGGCATAGACGGCCCCGCCACGCGCGTCACAGGCGATGGTCGTGAGCAGCCCACCACCCCCGGCGGGACGCCGCGCACCGGCATTGAAGAGGAGGAACGCGCCCGTTCCATACGTGTTCTTGCCTTCCCCGGGCTCCCAGCACCCCTGGCCGTACAGGGCAGCCTGCTGGTCACCGGCCACGCCCCGGATCGGGATCCCGGTGCCGAACCAGTCGGTGGCGGCCACGCCGAAATCCCCCGCCGATGCGCGCACCTCGGGCAGCATGGCCGGCGGCACGCCGAACACCTCACAGAGCGCGGGCGACCATTCCCGCCGGTCGATGTCGTACAGCATCGTGCGCGACGCATTGGTGGGATCGGTGGCATGGACGGCGCCGTTCGTCAGGCGCCAGATGAGCCACGCGTCGATGGTCCCGGCGAGCACGTCACCCGCCCGGGCCCGGGCCACGAGGTCACGCTCGCGCAGCATCAGCTCGAGCTTGGTGGCCGAGAAGTAGGGATCCATCACCAGGCCCGTGAGCTTCGCGATGTGCGGAGCCTGGGTCGCGAGCCCGGCGCAACGATCGGCCGTGCGGCGATCCTGCCAGACGATCGCCGGGCCGACCGGCCGGCCCGTGCGCCGATCCCACACGACGACGGTCTCACGCTGGTTGGTGATGCCGATCGCGACCGGTGTCGCCGCCGACTGCGCGATGGCTTCACGACCCGCCTCGACCGTGCGGGCGAGGATCTCCTCCGCGTCGTGCTCGACCCATCCGGGCCGGGGATAGTGCTGGGTGATCTCCCGGTACCCGCGGCCGGTGACCCGCCCGCCTTCGTCGATGACGAGGCAGGTGGACCCGGTGGTTCCCTGGTCGATGGCGAGGACGGAGCCCAAGGTCAGAGGTCCGAGGTCAGAGGTCAGAGGTCAGAGGTCAGAGGTCAGAGGTCCGAGGCCGACGCCACGAAGGAGTGTCCCTCCGGGCCCTTGACGGTGAACGCGTAGGGCGGTCGAAAGATGCCCTGGTCGGTGATGATCGCGGAGATCAGCTCGGCCGGCGTGACGTCGAAGGCGGGGTTGCGGGCTCTGGCGCCGTGGGCCGCCACCCGAACCTCACCTAACGACAACACCTCGCCCGGATCGCGCTCCTCGATCGCGATCGCCTCACCCGCTGGCAGCGAGGGGTCGATGGTCGACGTGGGCGCCGCCACGTAGAACGGGATGCCGTGGTGGTGCGCCAGGACGGCGAGCGCGTACGTGCCGATCTTGTTGGCGCAATCGCCGTTGGCGACGATCCGGTCCGCGCCCACGAGGCACAGGTCGACGTCTCCCGCCCGCATCCGGGCGGCGGCCGAGCTGTCGGTGATGATCGTCGTCTCGATACCGGCACGACCCAGTTCCCAGGCGGTGAGGCGGCTGCCCTGCAGCAGCGGCCGTGTCTCCGTGGCGAGTACGGTAACGCGCAGGCCGTGCTCGGCCGCGACGTAGATCGGCGCCAGCGCCGTGCCGATGCCACCCGTGGCGAGCGCGCCGGCGTTGCAGTGCGTGAGGACGGAGGCGCCGTCACGGAGGAGTGGCACCCCCGCCTCGCCGATCCGGCGACACATGACCTGGTCCTCGGCGAGGATCGCCGACGCCTCGGCGCGCATCGCGTCGAGGATGCTCGCCGGAGGGCCCGGCGTGCGCGCTCCTGTCCGCAGCACACGCTGCACCGCCCACGCCAGGTTGACCGCGGTCGGGCGCGTGGCGACCAGGTCGGTCGCCGCCGATCGCGCCATGGCCAGGAAGGCGTGCCGGTCCAGCGCGACGTGCGGCGCGAGGGCAACGCATACGCCCATGGCGCCCGCAATCCCCAGGGCCGGGGCGCCGCGGACCGCGAGCGTGCGGATCGCCTCGCGAACGTCCTCGAGCGTCGCGAGGTCGCGCTCCACGAATTCGCCCGGGAGCCGTCGCTGGTCGATGATGCGCACGCTTCGCTGGTCCGCGTCCCAGCGGATCGCCTGGATCGGTTGCACGCCGAAAAGCTAGGAGCGGCGCACGCGTCTCGCGAGACGGCGCGCGGTGCACCGCGACGGGCTAGATTCCGGTCGCGCCAGGCGCCAGGCGCCGGTGCCCCTCGTCGCTCGTGTCGATCCGCACGCCTCCATGACCTACCAGAACCTCCGCGTCTCCATCAGCGGCGACCGCATCGCCACGCTGACGCTCAACCGGTTCGACAAGCTCAACGCGCTCAACAGCGCCACCGTCGAGGAACTCGACCGGGCCCTCGCGGCGCTGGAAGCGCGGGACGATGTGGGCGGGATCATCGTCACCGGGGCGGGCCGCGCCTTCGTGGCGGGCGCGGACATCGCCGAGCTGGCGGCGCTGTCGCCGGAGCAGGCCCGGACGTTCGCGCTGACCGGACAGGCCGCGTTCGCGCGCCTCGAGGCCAGCGCCCGCCCGGTGATCGCGGCGGTGAACGGGTTCGCGTTAGGCGGCGGGTGCGAGCTGGCGATGGCCTGCCACGTGCGCCTCGCCGCCGACACCGCGCGCTTCGGGCAGCCCGAGGTGAAGCTCGGCCTGATCCCGGGCTATGGGGGGACGCAGCGACTCCCGCGGCTGGTGGGCCCCGGGCATGCGGCCCAGCTGATGCTGACGGGGGAGATCATCGACGCCGCCGAGGCAGCGCGCATCGGCCTGGTGAATCGCGTGGTACCGGCGGCGGAACTCATCGCGGTCGCCGAGGGGCTCATGCGGCAGATGCTCGCGAACGCGCCGCTGGCCATGACGCGTGTGCTCGACGCGATCCGCCGCGGCGTGGATGCCCCGCCGTCGGCGCTGTACCACCTCGAGGCCGCGTCCTTCTCGATGCTCGCCGGGACCGAGGATGCCCGCGAGGGCACGGCGGCCTTCCTCGAGAAGCGGACGCCACGGTTCGGCGGCCGCTGACGCCGTGTGCCGTCCCTGACGATGGAGGCCCCGGCGCGCACCACCGACGTCCGGCCGGTGGCCGCGCGGCTGCAACGCCTGGTCATCCGCGACTTCCGGAACCTCGCCGACGTGACGCTGGTGGTGCCGCCCGGCGGGCTGGCGCTCGTGGGCGACAACGGGCACGGCAAGACGAACCTGCTCGAGGCCGTGTACTACCTGCACCTGTTCCGGTCGCTGCGCGGCGCGCGCGACGTGGAACTGGTCCGGTTCGGGGCGACGACCTTTCACATTGGCGCCGAGGCGGCCGGCGCCCGGCGCGACCGCCTGAGCGTCGGCTTCGAGAAGGAGACCGGGCGGCGGCGGATCCTGCTGGACGGCGTCCCCTGCCCGCGGGTGAGCGACGCGTTAGGCGCGCTGCCGTCGGTGGCCTTCTCGCCGGCCGACGTGGCGCTGGTGGCCGGCGGCCCGGGCGGGCGGCGCCACTGGCTCGACGTGACGCTGGCGTCGACCTCGGCGCGGTATCTCGGGTCGCTCCGCGACTATCGCGCGGCGTTGTCGCAGCGGAACGCCGCCTTGCGCGCGCGGTCGCGATCCTCCCCGCCGGCCGTCTGGGAACCGGCGATGGCGGAGCACGGCGCCGCACTCCGCCTGGCACGGGCGGAGTTCATCGACTGGGCCAGGCCCCGCGTCACCGAATCGGGCATGTCGCTGGGAGAACGCGGCCTGGTCGAGGCGCGGTATCGCTGCGGTGACCCGCTGCTCCCGGGGGCGACGCTGGACGATGCCCGGGAGGCGATCGCGGCCACGCTGGCGGCCGGACGCGATCGCGACCTGGAGCGCGGCTCCACCCTCCAGGGTCCGCACCGCGACGACATCGAGATCCGGCTCGACGGCGTCTCGTTGCGACGCTACGGCTCGGCGGGACAACAGCGCACCGCCGCCATCGCGCTCCGCCTGCTGGAGTGCGCGTGGTACCGGGAGCGGGGCGGCACGGAACCGGTGCTGCTCCTCGACGACCCCGTGGCCGAACTGGATCGCGGACGCGCTGCCCGCGTGCTGGCCGCCATCACGGCCCGCGAAGGCGGCCAGGTGCTTCTCGCCGTGCCGCGCGCCGACGACATCCCCGCCGCGCTGACGGCCCTGCCGAGGTTCCGCGTGCGCGACGGCACCATCAGCCCCTGGAGCGATGCCGATGCCTGACGACAGGCCGGTGCCGATGGCTGACGTCCTCAAGCGCTTCCTGGACCAGCAGGGGCTTGCGAAGCGGGTCGGGCAGATGACCGCGCTCGAGGCCTGGCCGCGCGTGGTCGGGCCGGCCGTCGCCGCGGCGGCGAAGCCGGTCTCGGTCACTGCCGACGGCACTCTGATCGTCGCCGTGCGCTCCTCGGCATGGATGAACGAGTTGTCGCTGATGGAGCGCGACCTGCTCGACGCCCTGAACCGTGTGAATCCCACGGCTCCGCTTGCTCGCATCCGGTGGCAAATCGGCGCCTAAGCAATTGGCGATTAAATGCTTAGGGAGCGTGGTCGAGGTTGATTTAGACCGCCCCGACCGGTTATTTTGCACTGTTTCGCGGACCGGACTTTCGCTGTTTGTTCGCCCTGCTCTGTCGCCCGAATCCCCACCGCCTCATGGCCAGCCCCAACCAGCCGACGCAACAGTACGACGCCGGGAACATCCAGGTCCTCAAGGGACTCGAGGCAGTACGCAAGCGCCCCGGCATGTACGTCGGTTCCACGTCGTCGCGCGGGCTGCACCACCTCGTGTACGAGGTCGTCGACAACTCGATCGACGAGGCGCTGGCCGGCTACTGTGACAAGGTCGAGGTCACGATCCACGCCGACAACTCGGTCACGGTCGACGACAACGGGCGCGGCATCCCGGTGGACATCCACCCCACCGAGCGGATCCCGGGCATCGAGGTGGCGATGACGGTGCTGCACGCGGGCGGCAAGTTCGACAAGGACTCGTACAAGGTGTCGGGAGGCCTGCACGGCGTCGGCGTGTCGGTGGTGAATGCACTGTCCGAATCGCTCAAGGTCTGGGTGAAGCGCGATGGCAAGCAGTACTACATGGACTTCGTGCGCGGCCACACCACGACGCAGCTCAAGACGCTGGGAAAGGCCGGGGCGAGCGAGACCGGGACCAGGATCCTGTTCAAGCCGGACGGCGAGATCTTCACCGAACTGGTCTTCGACTACGGGACCATCGCCGGCCGGCTCCGCGAACTGTCGTTCCTCAACAAGGGCGTCAGCATCTCGCTCACCGACGAGCGGCAGGAGCCGGCGAAGACCGAGCTGTTCCACGCCAGGGGCGGCCTGAAGGAGATGGTGCAGTTCCTCAACGCGAAGGCCAAGCCGCTCCACCCGGAAGTGCTCTACCTCGAGACCGAGAAGGACGACATCGGCATCGAGCTCGCGCTGCAGTACAACGACGGCTACAACGAGAACGTGTTCTCGTTCGTGAACAACATCAACACGCACGAAGGGGGGACGCACCTCACGGGGTTGAAGGCGGCGCTCACGCGCACCGTCAACAACCACGCCGCCAAGGGCAATTTCCTCAAGAAGGCCGACTTCACGCTGTCGGGCGACGACGTCCGGGAAGGCCTGACGGCCGTCCTGGCGGTGAAGGTCCGCGAGCCGCAGTTCGAGGGGCAGACCAAGACCAAGCTTGGCAACTCGGAGGCAGAGAGTGCGGTCAAGACCGTCGTGAACGACTGGCTGGCCGCCTACCTCGATGAGCACCCGCGCACGGCGAACATCATCCTCGAGAAGGCCGTCTCGGCGGCACGCGCGCGTGAGGCAGCCCGCAAGGCGCGCGACCTCACGCGGAAGAAGTCGGCGCTCGACGTCGGCAACCTGCCCGGCAAGCTCGCGGACTGCTCACTTGTCGATCCGGCCCTGTGCGAGCTCTACCTCGTCGAGGGCGACTCGGCCGGCGGCTCCGCCAAGCAGGGACGCAACCGCGAGTTCCAGGCGATCCTGCCGCTGCGCGGCAAGATCATCAACGTGGAGAAGGCCCGCATCGACAAGGTCCTCTCGAACGAGGAGATCCGGACGATCATCACGGCGATCGGCACCGGGATCAAGGACGAGTTCACGCTCGAGAACGCGCGATACCACAAGATCATCATCATGACGGACGCGGACGTCGATGGCGCGCACATCCGCACGCTGCTGCTGACGTTCTTCTTCCGGCAGATGCAGCAACTGATCGACGCCGGGTACATCTACATCGCCCAGCCGCCCCTGTATCGCGTGGCGAAGGGCAAGCACGAGTTCTACGCCTACGACGAAAAGGAGCGCGATGCCTACATGGAGCGGCTGGGGAACGGCGAGGGTCGCGGCTCGGTGAGCATCCAGCGCTACAAGGGCCTTGGCGAGATGAACCCGCCACAGCTCTGGTCGACGACGATGGACCCGGAGCGCCGCACCCTCATGCGCGTGGGCATGGACGACGCCTTCAAGGCGAACGAGACGTTCCAGACGCTGATGGGCGACGAGGTGGAACCGCGCCGGAACTTTATCGAGTCGAATGCGCTGGTGGCTCGGAATATTGATGTTTGATTGTGTCGGATGTCGTAGGGCGCCATAGTAGTTGCGACTGGCGCCCTAGTTGCGCTACTGGATGACCTAATTGATGCGACTCGCCACTATTAGTGTCGCTAACTAGCTTCTTTGCGGGCTGCAGTTCGATTCTTTTTGCCCCAACATTTGCCAAAAG
>JAUQWM010000051.1 GCA_030835125.1 Gemmatimonadaceae bacterium
CCAACGCCCCCCTGTTTCACCCCTCGAGCCTCAAGCCTCCAGCCTCGACCCTCCCCTACCCGATCAGCCTTCTCGGCTCCACGGGCTCCTCTTCCTTCGCCCGCGTGGGTGGCTGGACGCTCGAGTTCAGGCGATCCGTGCCGGAGTCCTCGTTGATGGCGCGCTGGGTCTCATTGATCCCGCGCTTGAACTCCTTGATGCTCTTCCCGAAGGAAGCCCCGATCTCGGGAAGCCGCTTCGCCCCGAACAGGAGCAGCACGACTACGAGGATCAGCAGGATTTCCATGAACCCAAGGTTGCCGAAATTCATACGACACTCCTAGAAGAGCGATCGGGCGATGAGGTACGCCACGAGGACACCAACCAGACTGAGGAACGAGACGTCCAGGGCGACCGGGCCCAAGGCGAACTTCAAGATAATCAAGTCGACGTGGAGCGGCCCCACCGAAGGCGTGAACCCCGTCGTCAGGAACTCCTTGGCCGCGCCCAGCGGGAGGAACTTCCGCGCCAGGAGGGTCAGGAATCCCCCCACCACGAAGCCTATCGACAGGACCACGGCATGGAAGAGGGGCCGTCGGGTCCGCGAGCTGCCTGTTTTCACGCCCTGCGCTCCATCACATAGGTGAGCGTGTCCTGCAGGGCCCGTCGGGCGGGACTGTCGGGAAGCCCTGCGAGGACCTCATCCGCCCGTGAAGCATACTCCTCGCCCCGCTCCCGCGCATAGTCCAAGCCGCCTTCTTCGAGCACGATCCCGATCACCCGGCTGATCTGGGTGTCGTCAGGCTCGCTGGTCGCGAAGAGTGCGTCGACGGCCTCGCGCGAGGAGCGGGGCATGGTGCGAAGGGCGGCGATAAGCGGCAGGGTCACCTTGTGCTCCTTCAGGTCCAGGCCCGTGGGCTTCCCCACTGTCTCAGAGGCGCCGGTGTAGTCGAGCAGGTCGTCTACCACCTGGAACGCCATCCCCAGGTGCGAGCCGTAGGCAGCCATCCGGTCGCGGAACCTGGCGGCACCGCATAACGCGCCCACCTCGCACGCGCCGGAGAAGAGCGCCGCGGTCTTGGCGCGGATGAGGAACTCGTAATCGTCCTCCGAGAACTGGAGGGCATCGAGCGCGGACAACTGGCGCATTTCCCCCAGCGTCAGCTCGTTCGAGGCCTTCGCGAACACGCGCAACGCCTCCAGGTCACCCAACCGGACCAGTTCCTGGACGGCTCGCGAGTACAGGAAGTCGCCCGCGATCACCGCCACCTGGTGGGTGAACAGCGCATTGATCGTCGGCATCCCGCGCCGCAGCACCGAGTGGTCCACGGCGTCATCGTGCACCAGCGTCGCCAGGTGGATCAGCTCGACCACCGCCGCGTACGCCGCGGCGCGCGACTCCGCCGACTGCTCGACCTCCGACGAGAGCAGGAGCAGCGTCGGCCGGAGCATCTTCCCCTTCATGAGCATCAGGTGCTCGCTGACCCCGTTCAGGAGCGCGCTGTCCACGGCCACGATCCGCCACATCTCGTCTCCCACCCGGGAGAGGGATGCCGCGACCGGCGCCTGGATGTCCCTGAGTGCTACCTGTCCGGCCGGTGTCGGCCGGGCCCGTGCTGTCACGTCGTGAGGTTCCCCATGGCGGCGACGCGTGCGGCTACGTCGCGGAACTCGATGTCCACCGCGAAGACCCGAAGATAATACGGCAGGGCTTCGGCCGGGTGACCCATTCGCTCCGTGGCAAAGCCGAGGAGGTAGAGCACCCCCACGAGCTGCTGGTCGTCGCTCCCGGGAACCTCGGTGGCCCGCTTCAGCAGCGCGGCCGCGATCGGGTACTGCTCCTTCTCCACGAAGCACTGGCCCAGTGCCTCGTACGACCGCACGCGATGCGTGCTGCCCCGGAGCGCCTTCTGGAACTGGGCGATGGCCTCGTCCACCAGCCCCATTTCCTTGAAGGCGACGCCCAGGTCGTAATGGGCCTCGTAGTCCTCGGCCTCGACGTTCTCGGCGACCCCGCGCTTGAAGCGGCGAAGGAGCTCCTCGAAGTCCGCCTGTTCGTCGCCGGTCGGCTTCGGGTCCTCCACCAGCATCCGGGTGGAGCGGGCGGGCTCGGTGTTGCGGAGCCACTCGCCGAGGTCCACGAAGTCCGCATCGGACCCGGGGGCCGGTGTCAGGCTTCTCGCGCGCTCGATCCGCGAGGTCTCGTCAGGCACCGCAGCGAACCGCGGCGTGGGAGCCCGGGGTGATGCGGCGGCTTGTTCGGGCCGGGCAGCCTCCGGTTGCACGTCCGCGCGGAACGCGATGGGTTCCGGTTCGCCGACTGCCGCTTCGAGTTCGGGTTCCGCGGACGAGTCGAGCGCCACCGATTCTTCGCTCGGAGCAAGCGGCTCCCCTGCCCCGGCGTTCACGACCGCCTGGAGGTCTTCCGAGACCGGGACGACAGGCTCCGCCTCCGTGGCGGCGATCGCGACCGGCTCCGGTTCCTCGGGGAGCGACTCCGGTCCCGGCTCCTGGTGGCCAGGGATCGACGCCGGCTCATCGGAGGCTGGTTCGGCCTCTGCGTCGCTGACGTCAGGCTGCGCCGCGTGCTCGTGTACGATCGTGGCAGGCGACGCGGGCACGACCGTGGACATCTCCGGCTCGGCGGGCAACGGCTCCGGCTCCGTGACCGTCGCCTCGGCGCCGACGGCTTCATCGCCGTCGTGGAACTCGCCCGGCGGCATCTCCCCGGCGTCGCCCGGAGACGTCCCCCGCCACGCTTCCCGCTCCTCTCCGGCGTCTGCTTCCCACCCGACGCGGGCGGGTTCCGGCTCCGGCGTCGCGACGGGTTCCGGCCAAGCCGCCTCGTCATCCACCGGGAAGCCAGCGACATCACCAGCAGGCTCGGCCGACGGGTGCACACCGTTCGATTCGGCGGAAGCCGCAACCTCGGTATCCTCGTCAGGCACTTCGCCTTCCAATTCCGGTCCCGGCACCGCCGGCTCCCCGCCGGTCTCCAACCCTTCGTCGACCGCAGGCTCCTCGGCCACGGCGGACATGCTCACCGGCCGGTCCAGGACGGTTCCGTCGATCGCGTCCAGCTCGTCGGTCCACCGATCGGGACGCGCCGACACACCGCGCAGCCGCACCAACTCGTCAGGCGCCAGGGTCGCCAGCGCGAACTCGGCACGCTCGTTCGTCGTGTCGAGTTCCAGGACGCGCGCGTAGACGGCGACGGCCTTGTCCCCGGCACCGGTGCGGAACAGCGCATCCGCGAGCTCGAGGTACGAATGCGCCAGCCGTGCCCGGTCGCGCGACCGGACGGCATACTCGACCCGCTTCTGGTGGTGGCGAACCGATCCCGGGAAGACGCCGAGGATCTCGTCCACGACCTCCTGCGCGCGATCGAGGTCGCTCTCCAGCTCGAAGCCCACCATCGCGAGCTCCAGCTCGTACAGGCCACCATCGCGATCGCCGGTGTCCAGGAGCGCCTCGCCCAGCAGGCGTCGCAGTCCCCAGTTCTCCGGTTCGAGCTCGAGGCGGCGGCGCAGGTGCGCCTCCGCGCTGCCGATCGAGATCGTCGAGCGCGGCGTGTGGATGGCAAACCTGGCCGTCGCGGCCGGCTCCGGCGCGAGTTCCTCGACCGGTGTCGCGTCGGCGCGCGTGCGACCCGTGGCGTCCTCGAGCCCGAACAAGGGCGGGAAGGCGTGGTCCACGGGCGCACCCGACTCGCCGAAACTCGGTGGTGCGGCGAGGAAGTCATCGCGCACCGCGGCGGTCATGCCCGGCTCCTCCTCGATGGTCTCCGCATCCAGGTCGGCGGCGCCGAAGAACAACTCCTCCGTGTCCTCGGTGGCTTCTTTCACCTCGTCTTCGTCCTCGTCCTCCATTCCGGCCAGCGCGTCCCCGAAGGCGGCGCCCGGCGCTTCCGGTGCAACGAGCCCGCCACCCTGCCAGGCCTGACGCGCCTCGACGTCGGCGACGAGGTCCGCGGCTTCAGCCGCCGCGACCCGCGCATCGTCGGCGGCCGCTTCGGAGGCGGGAAGCGCTGCCGGGACCGTCGTCACTTCCTCGGGGGTGCCCGGCAATTGCCCCGGCAGCGCGAGGTCGTGGTCACGCGACAGCGCCTCGATGCGGGGCACTTCAGCGAGTTCGATTCCGGCGAACTCGCTGCCCGAAAGCGGCGGCTGGTCGCGCAGCGGCCCCACGATGTCCGTGGGCGCCGGCGTCGGCTGCTCCGCGGTCGGCTCCAGGTCGTCCAGCAACGGGATGTCTTCGTCCAGCAGTTCCAGGTCGCGCGCCGGTCCCGACTCGTTCTGCACGAGGTCCGGCAGGAGTTCCGGCTCCTCGTCAGGCGGTTCGGCCGCAAGTGCACTGGTGGGCTCGAGGTCGACGACGGCGTCAACCACGGCCGGCGTCGGTGCCGAGGGCGCCGGTGGCGCTTCCCCCGATTCCAGGGGCTGCATCGAGGTCGCCTCGAACCCGTCCGGGCGGTCCGGCTCCAACTCGTCAGGCAGGAACGTCACCGCCAGGCCGGTCAGCGCGGGGACCGACGGGGCCTCGGGCGCGCGCGCCGACACGGGAGGCGCCGCGGGCGTGGCTGCCCGCAGGGTGCGCGGCTCGTCGTCGCTGAGGTCCAGGAAGACCAGGTCCCCCGCGCCGGCCGGCGGCTGCGATCCCCCGGACTGCGGTGTCACCGACGGATCGATCGCACGCATCCGGTCGATCGTCGCGCGTGCCTCGGCCCGACGCCCCTCGGCCTGCAGCTTCTGGTACAGCGACTGCAACTGCTCGAGGGCTTCGCCCTTCCGGTTCTCCTTCGACAGCAACTCGGCCAGGATCAGGCGCACGTCGTCCTGGTCCGGGTAGAGCGACGCGAATTCCTTCAACGCGCGGAACGCCTCGTCCGCCTGGCCGGCCTTCTGCATCCGGTCGGCGTACTCGAGGAAGTTCTTGCGCGCGTCGCTCTTGAATCCCTTGCGGGCGCTGATGCGGCCCAGCTTGTAGTAGACCGCCGCGCGGCCCGGGGACTGCCGGAGGATCTTGCTGCAGAGCGCGATCGCGTTGTTGAGGAACCCGCGCTCCGCGTACATGTCGACCGCGCGTTCGTAGTACCCGAGCGCCTCGGTGACGCTGCCTTTCCGCATGAGCATGTCACCCACGCGATTGAACAGGGGCACGTCCTCGTCGCCGAGGTCCTTCCCGCCCTCGTCCAGGATCTGGATGTACACATCGAGCGCCTTGTCGAGCAACTTCTTCTGCTCGAACTCGGCGGCCCGCTTCCGCAACCTGGCGAGAGTGACCGACATCAGCCCGTCGCGTGCCGACCGTCGACCCACGTGCGCCGACACCGATGGTCGCCGTACCAGTACGGCAGTTCGCGCACATCCTCGAGGTCGAAGAGCGCGAGGTCGGCGCGGAATCCGGGTGCCACCTGCCCGGTCTCGCCCGCCAGGCCGAGCGCGGCGGCGCCGTTCACCGTCGCCGCCAGCACCGCTTCCGCGGCCGACATCCGGAGCTGGCTCACGGCGAGCGTGAGGATGAGCGGGAAGTTCGGGGTGGGCGAGGTTCCCGGGTTGAAGTCCGTGGCGAGGGCCACGGCTGCCCCTCCGTCGAGCAGCGCGCGCGCCGGTGCCTGGCGATCCTTGCCGAGGAACAGGAGCGTTCCCGGCAGCAGCGTCGCGACGGTCTCCGATCCGGCGAGGGCGCGAATGCCGTCGTCGCTGATCGCGCCCAGGTGGTCGGCCGAGGTGGCGCCGAGTTCCGCCGCGAGTTCGGCGCCGCCTGACGAGCGCAGTTCGTCGGCGTGCAACTTGATCCCCAGCCCCGCGCGACGCGCGGCGCCGAGGATCTCGCGGGATTCGGCAACGGTGTAGACGCCCGGTTCGCAGAACACGTCGGCGAAACGCGCCAGTCCCTGCTCAGCGACGCGAGGGATCATCTCGTGCACGAGCAGGGAGATGTAGTTCTTACGGCCATCTGCAGTTGCGCGCGCTTCGAGGGGGACTTCGTGGGCACCGAGGAATGTCGGTACCAGTCTTACTTGGACGATTGAGGACACCCTAGCGATTACACGAAGGGTCTTGATCTCGTCCTCAAGCGTAAGTCCATACCCTGACTTGACTTCCACGGTCGTAGTACCGTGGCTGGCGAGCCGCTGGAGGCGGGGCACCGCCATTGAGACGAGCTCATCCTCACTCCGGGCGCGCAGGTCGCGGACCGACGAGTGGATTCCGCCCCCACGCCGGGCGATCTCCATGTAGTCGAGACCCGAGGCCCGCATCTCCTGCTCCTCGGCCCGGGGCCGGCCGAAGATGGCGTGGGTGTGCGAGTCCACGAGCCCGGGCATGAGGACCCCTCCGCCACAGTCCACCTGGTCCGCGGATGCATAACGACGCTCGACTTCGTCCCGGGGACCGACCGCCGCGATGCGTCCGTCCACGACGGCAACGGCCGCGCCGGTCAGCACCCCCGCGTCGCGCATCTCGGCGCCGCGCCGCGCACGCGCCGGCCCCGCGCAGGTGACGACCTGAGCGGCGTTGACGAAGAGTAGAGGCCTACCCAAGTCAGGAATCATGAATCCGCGCAGAGTCACGAATCACGAGTCACGAATCACGAGTCACGAGTCACGAGTCACCAGTCACGATTCCCCGATCCGGTCTCGCCATGACGTCGTGCACGCGCGACAGCCGCAGCGGGGCCTGCGCCTCGCCGCGACACGCGTAAAAACACCGGTTGCAGTCGATCGGCTCGTACCGCTTGAAATCGCGCCAGTGGAAGTCGGTCGGGAAGTCCGGGCATCGCTTCACGCGACCCGAGGGATCGATATGGATCGTCCGGATGCCCGACTGGCAGGGTTCGGACACCTCACCGCGAAGGTACCGCGGGATCTGTTCGAGGTAGTAGTCGGAGTTCGTGATCACGCCGCGCTTGCGGCGCTTGAACTCGAGGAGCTTCCGGATCGCGGCATCGGCCTGCTCGATGGCCTCATCCGCGATGAGGTGGTCGCGGTTCCCGTTCTTGAAATCCGTGTACACGCTGAAGTTCACGCCGACACCCAGCTCGTCGGCAACCCGCACCACCTCGCCGAGGTGGTCGAGGTTCTCGCGCTTGATGACCGTGTTGAAGCGGATCGCGTTGATGCCACCGTCGCGCATCGCACCGGCGGTGCCGAGGATCTTCCGGGTGAGACCCGGGATGCCGCGCTCGGCGTCGTGGCGCCCGTCGACATAATCGAGCGAGATGTTGAACTGGCTCACCCCGGCGTCCCAGAGCGAGCGCCCGCGCTCGGGCGTCAGCATGCCGCCGTGCGTGATCAGCGTGATGTACTTGAGGTGGATCGCGTCACGCACGGACGCGACGAGGTCCTCGAGGTCCTTCCGCAGCAACGGCTCGCCGCCAGTGAAGGTGACGAGCATCGGGTTGAAGAAGCGCGCCGCCTCGGCGCAGCGCTCGGTTTCGTTCTCCCGGTCAGCAGCGGGGGTCTTCCAGTAATCGCAGAAGCCGCAGCGCGCGTTGCAGCGCATCGTGACCTCGAAATGGACGAGCACCGGCCGTCGCGTCACCCCGAGCCACGCGTACTTGGCCAGGAAGAGCGGGACGTGCCACGGCCGGAACCTGGAAGACAACATCAGCGCGGGAGGCTGGGCGCAGGACGCAGAGGACCACCCTGCGCGCGCTGGTCCTCCTGTGGCCCGTGGCGTCTGGCCGGGGGCCTCATGTTTCGCGCATCGGTATCCGGATCCCGTGCCTGTCCGCGGCGGCGACGGCGGATTCGTATCCCGCATCCGCATGCCTGGCGACGCCGATCCCCGGGTCATTCGTCAGGACGCGCTCCAGCCGGACCCGCATCTCCGGCGTCCCGTCGGCGACGATCACCTGTCCCGCGTGCAGCGAGTTGCCGATGCCGACACCTCCGCCGTGGTGGAACGAGACCCACGACGCCCCGCTGGCCACGTTGAGCAGGGCGTTGAGGATCGCCCAATCGGCGATCGCGTCGCTGCCGTCCTTCATGCCCTCGGTCTCCCGGAACGGCGACGCCACGCTTCCGGTGTCCAGATGGTCGCGCCCGATCACGATCGGCGCGCTCAACTCGCCCTTCGCCACCAGGTCATTGAGCGCCACGCCGAACTCCGCCCGCTGGCCCTGTCCCAGCCAGCAGATCCGCGATGGCAGTCCCTGGAACTGGATCCGCTCGCGGGCGAGGGTGATCCACCGCTTGAGGTGGTCGTCCCCGGGGAACAGCTCGAGTACCAGGTCGTCGGTGCGGTGGATGTCGGCGGGATCGCCGGACAGCGCCACCCAGCGAAACGGCCCGCGCCCCTCGCAGAAGAGCGGCCTGACGTAGGCCGGCACGAAGCCCGGGAAGTCGAACGCGTTCGTGACGCCGGCATCCAGCGCCACCGTGCGAATGTTGTTGCCGTAGTCGAACGTCACCGCGCCGCGCGCCTGGAGCGACAGCATCGCCTTCACGTGCTCGACGATCGACGCCACCGATCGCCGCACGTAGTCCGCCGGGTCCGACCGGCGCAGCTCCAGGGCCGCCGCCAGCGACAAGCCGTGCGGGACGTACCCATTGAGCGTGTCGTGCGCGCTGGTCTGGTCCGTCAGCACGTCGGGGTGGATGCCACGCCGCACCAGCTCCGGCAGCACATCCGCTGCGTTGCCGACGAGCGCGACCGACAGCGCGCGCCGCTCCGCCTTCGCCGCCGCGATCCAGCCGAGCGCCTCGTCGATCGAGTGCGTCTTGCGATCGCAGTACGCGGTCGCCAGTCGCTTGTCGACGCGCGACTCATCCACCTCGACCGCGAGGATCGCGGCGCCGCACATCGTCGCCGCCAGCGTCTGGGCACCGCCCATC
Organism: Gemmatimonadaceae bacterium; assembly: GCA_030835125.1. Classification (GTDB taxonomy): domain Bacteria; phylum Gemmatimonadota; class Gemmatimonadetes; order Gemmatimonadales; family Gemmatimonadaceae; genus JABWBJ01. Next base: position 8,819 of record JAUQWM010000051.1, read on the forward strand.
CCGCCAAGGCCGGCGGTCAGGACGAACCGGCCGGCCAGCGTGCCGCCGAAGTGCTCGCGCGCAACGGCGCCGAACGTCTCGTAGGTGCCCTGGATGATGCCCTGCGAGCCGATGTAGATCCACGAGCCCGCCGTCATCTGGCCGTACATCGTCAGGCCGCGACGCTCGAGGTCCCGGAAGACGTCCCAGGTCGCCCAGCGTCCAACGAGGTTGCTGTTCGCGATCAGGACGCGCGGCGAATGGGCGTGCGTGCGGAAGACCGCCACCGGCTTGCCGCTCTGGACCAGCAGCGTCTCGTCGTCCGCGAGCGTGCGCAGCGTCCGCACGATCGCATCGAACGCTTCCCACGATCGTGCAGCCTTGCCGGTGCCGCCGTACACGACGAGGTCCTCGGGACGCTCGGCGACGTCGGGATCGAGGTTGTTCATCAGCATGCGAAGCGCCGCTTCCTGCTGCCAGCCCCGGCAAGAGAGCACGCTTCCGCGAGGCGCACGAACCGTGCGCACCCCGGAGGCTGTATCGCCCAGCAACGTAGCCGTCATGCGAGATTCGAGGTTCGAGGTCAGAGGTCAGAGGTCAGAGGCCAGAAGCACAATGGTGTTCCTCTGCGCCTTGCGCTTTGCGCTCTGCACTCAAAGGAATTTCCCTTCGCCAATGCCACCCGCCACCAGCAAGATATCCCCCGACACGACCCGATCGCGCTCCATCATCGGCACGAGCGACCGCACCGTCGCGTGGGCCGCCTCGACGGCAGCGCTCGACGTGAGCGGGCGGCGGAAGTCGATCCCCTGCGCGGCGCACAACAATTCGATCGCGAGCACGTTCCGGACGTTCCCGACGATGCGCCGCAGCTTCCACGCCGCGCCCATCGCCATCGGCACCACGTCCTCCCGGCTCCCATCCGTCGGGATCGAGTCCACACTCGCGGGATGGGAGAGCACCTTGCACTCGCTCGCCAGCGCGGCCGCGGTCACCTGCGCCATCATGAAGCCCGAGCTGACGCCGGCGTCCTTCGTCAGGAACGGAGGCAGGCCCTGGTTCAGGTCGGGATGCACGAGCCGGTCGATCCGCCGCTCGGCGATCACCGCGAGGTTGGTCATCCCGATGGCGAGCATGTCGAGTACCATCGCCACCGCCTGCCCATGGAAGTTGCCGCCGCTCAACAGCGACCCGTCCTCGAACACCAGCGGATTGTCCGTGGCGGCATTGATCTCCCGGCCGATGATGTCGCCCGCGAAGCGCAGCAGGTCGTGCACCGGACCGTGCACCTGCGGCATGCAGCGGAGCGCGTAGGCATCCTGCACGCGAGGATCGCCGTGCCGGTGCGATTCCCGGATCTCGCTGTTGGCCAGCAGCCGCCGCAGCAGCGCCGCCGAGTGCGCCTGGCCCAGTTGCCCGCGCACGGCGTGGATCCGCTCATCGAAGGCGACCGGCGTCCCCATCAGGGCCTCGAGCGTTGCCGCACCGGCCACGTGCGCCGTCTCCCACAGCACTTGGCAATCGGAGAGGGCGAGCGCGGCCACCGCGGTGTGCGCCTGGGTGCCGTTGGCGAGCGCGACGCCCTCCTTCGGTCCCAGCTCGATCGGCGTCAGTCCATGCTCGGCGAGCAGCGCGGCCGCACCGGCTCGGCGGGTGCCACTGATCAGGTCGCCCTCGCCCAGCAGCGAAAGGGCCAGGTGTGACAGCGGCGCGAGGTCACCGCTCGCCCCGACACTCCCCTGCTCCGGCACCGGCGGGTACAGGCCCGCATTGAGCATCTCCAGGAGAAGCTCGGCCAGCACCGGGCGCACGCCGGAGTGGCCCTTGGCCAGCACGTTCGCGCGCAGCAGCATCATCGCCCGCACCTCGTCCTCGGGCAGGAGCGGGCCCACCCCCGCGGCATGGCTGCGCACGAGGTTGACCTGGAGTTCGGCCAGGCGATCGGGGGGAATCGCGACGTCGGCGAGCTTCCCGAAGCCCGTGTTCACGCCGTACACCACCTCACCGCTGGCGAGCTTGCGGTCCACGATGTCCCGCACCCGCTGCATGCGGCCCCGCGCCGACTCGTCGAGCCGTACCGGTGCGCGCTGGCGCGCGACGCGCACCACGTCCTGCAACGTCAGGGAATTGCCGTCGACGCCAAGGGTCGTTGTCATGCGGGGAATGTCCCCACCCCCCGCGGGCAATTCAAGCCCGGATGCTCAGCGGCGCACGCCCGTGTACCCGCGGGGATCGAAGTCGCGTGTGTCCCAGTCGAACTTGATGTCCGGCTGTGCCTTGAGCGCGATGTGGAAGTTGAACGTGAAGTTGCCGTTCGGCGCTCTCATGAACGCGAACGTCGCATTCCAGTCGTGGAGTTCGCGCGTGAGGGTGAACAACTGGCTCGCGAATTCCTTGCGCGTGAAGTCGTACGTCGTCGCCCACTGGGCGCCCCACTTCTCGGTGATGTGGAACGACAGGCTCGACGTCGCGTTCGACTGCGCCGGGGTCACGAAGTAGGTCCCGCCCCCCGTCGACGGCGGCGGCGCGCCCTCGGGATCGGCGCTCGGCGACAGGCGCTGGATGCAGAGGTCGTACTGCAGCAGGTCTTCCCGGAACTGCTCGCACTGGACGGTGGGATCGACAGTGAGGAAGCCGGTGCCCGAGGGCGGCCGTGTGCGCTGCGAGGAGTATGTCAGGCTCCACTGCCACCCACGCCCGGACGGAACCCCCATCTGCCCGGCGATCTGGCTGATCGATCCCGCGATCGGCTGGCCGGCCACGAAACCGGGCGACGCGCCCATCGGCGCACTCGGCGGCGGCGCGGTACCGGGCGCGCCCGAACTCGACGCGTCGCTGAGGCGGATGCCCACCAGGCGGGCAAGGCCACGCACGATCGGCGATGCCGGCCCCAGCGACAGGGACCCGCGGATGGTCTGCCGGTACGGCTTGAAAACCGCCGTGTCCGAGATCGGGTTGCCCTGGAAGAGCGACCAGCCCACACCGATGTCGAAGCCGGGCAGCAGGTCCGAGCGCCCGGTCACGTCGAACGTCTGGTTGGTGAGGCCGGTCTTCTTCGTGACCTTGGCGCGCTCGAAGTCCCACCCTAACGACGTGAAGCCGAGCGACAGCAGCTTGATCTTCTGCCAGCGCTCCTCGGGGATGGTGTCGTCCGCCGGCCGCAGCTTCGCCTCGAAGATCGTGCTGAGGGTGAGGCCGAGCGTCTTCTGCTGGTTGGCGCCGAGGTAGCCGATGCGGGTCCCGCCGATGGCCTCGAGGTACTCGTCGCTGATCTCTCCCTTCGGCGTGTACTGGAACGAGAGCGCCGGCGTGATGGAGTGGCGGATCGCCGCGATCGGCCCGATGCCCGGGATCCGGCGATACAGCGTCGGCGAGATGCTCACCCCGAACGCCGGCCGCAGCGACTGGGCCACGAACCGGTTGCCCGTCCGCTCCGATCGCACGAGCAGGCCATGCGGGTCCACCTTGTTGATCGAAACCGACGGGGAGAGGTTCCACGTCCCCTGGAAGACCGACGGGAGGGAGAAGCCGGTTTCCCAGTTCACCTCGGTGAGGTACGTGCGCTTGTAGACCCGCAGTTCGCGCTGTGAGGTGTCGTTCACCGCGACCACGGTGCGCCGCGACGGATAGTCCTCGAGGCGGTCGTTCACGCTGAACGAGTTGCGCCAGTTGAAGCCCAGGATCTCGACCGGCGTATCGAACCGCATCGTGGTGGTGCGGCTGTTCCGGTCGAGCAGCACGGAGTCGACCGCGCCGCCCGACCCGGTGATGTACCGGTAGGCGAAGTCGCCCACGCGGTCGATGTGCAGGTTCTGGGTGTTGCTGAGCGACAACGTGGGAGTCCAGGTGAACCATTCCCCGGCGCGGATCGGCTTCGACGTGATCGAGAGCGTGGGGAACGTGCGGTCGATCGTCTCGCGACCCGGATACTGCCGCTGGCTGCCGCCGAGCGAGAGGTTGAACGGCCCACGCCCGGTGGAAAAGCTCAGCTGCGACGAGATGACCTGCACCGCCGCGAAGGGGTTGAACTGCGTGTTCCGCTGGACGACGGTGTTCGTGACGTAGTTCAGGTTCGCCGTCAGCTTCGTCCGCTGGGAGAACTCCTGGTTGTGGTTGAGCGAGTACTGCTGGTTGGTGGACCCGTCGCGCAGGTAGTGGTACGACACCCCCAGCTCGCCGTTGATGAACCGGTCCTGCCAGTTGTAGCGGAAGCGGCTGTTGAACTTCACCCACCCCGGGTCGCCCTCGGCCGGGCGGGCGCCGCTGCGCCAGTCCATCGTCAGCTGCGCGTCGACGTAATCGCTCAGCGCGAAGTAATAGCCGAAGTCCTCCACCATCCGGCGGTATCCCGACCGGTTGCGGATGATGTCCGAGAAGCCGATGCGCGGGGGGATGATCCCGCTCCGTCGCCCGCTGCGCACGTCCTGGAAGATGAACGGCAGCCAGAACACCGGGATGTCGGCGATGTACATCACCGCGGGCCGGGCGACCAGGATGTTCTTCGAGATCATCTTGATCTCGGACGACGCGAAGTGGAAATGCGGGTTCGGGTCCTGGCAACTGGTGAACATCCCGCTCCGCGCGTAGAACGTCGATTCCCCGTCCGCGGTGGTGTCCCCCTTGAACGCGGCCACGCCGCCGTGGACGATCCATCGCTCGCCGCTCTCGACGGCCGTCGAGACGCCGCGCGCCAGGCCCTCGCGTGCCTTGACGTCATAGCGCAGCAGCTCGCGCCCGATGACGTCATCCGGCCCGCGTGACGGGTCGCGCAACACGACGGTGTCGCCGCGCGCCTCGATGATCTGCGTCGAATCGTTGAACGTGATCGTGTCGCCCACCAGCACGGCCGAGTCGCGCGAGACCTGGGCCTTCCCGCGCAGGTACATCTCGCGCTGCGTCGCCTGGAAGAGCACCGAGTTGCCCTGGTACCGCGTGACCGAGTACCCGGTCCGCCCGAGCAGCGCCGCCATCACCGAGTCGGGCACGTTCCAGCCGATGGAGCGTTGCCGGCGAACCGTGTCGCGCCTGGCAAGGAGGGGATCCAGCGCGCGGGCCACCGAGTCCGCGCGCGCGATGGAGTCCGAGCGGGCAATGGAATCGCGGCGGGCGATGCTGTCGGGACGGGTGGGGACTTGCGCCTGCGACGCCTGCGCCAGGAGCACCATGGCGAGGCCAGGCAGGCCGACCCTCCACCAGCGGACGGGGGACGGGGGACGGGAGACGGGAGACGGGAGACTCGATCCCACCCGCGTCATCACCAATCCCCTAGTCCGCGGTCTCGAGCGCCGCGGCCTCGCGTCGCCGCTTCCACCGGAACACCACCGAGGACAGCACCACGCTCAATTCGTAGAGCGCGTACAGCGGCCCGGCCATCAGGAGGAGGCTCATGGGATCCTGCCCCGGCGTGATGAACGCGCCGAGCACGATCGAGCCCACCATGGCGAAACGACGGAACCGGTGCAGCATCGACGGCGTCACGATGCCCAGGAGCGACAGCAGCAGGATGACGGTCGGCAGCTCGAAGGCCACGCCCAGCGCCACGGTCATTCCCATCGCGAAGCCGAAGTACTCGCTGAAGCCGATCATCGGCTGCAGCGATTCCGACTGGATCCCGGCGAAGACCTTCAGGGTCAGCGGGAGGATGACGAACCACGAAAGCGCGCACCCGGCCAGGAAAAGGAGGACGGCCATCATCAGGATGGGGATGACGACCTTTTTCTCGTGCTTGTACAGGGCCGGCGACAGGAAGCCCCAGAGGTGCCACACGATAACCGGCGACGCGAGGATGGTTCCGATGATCAGCGACAGGTTCATGATGATCCGGAACCCCGCCGCGGGATGGAACACCGTCAGCTTGCCGTCCTTGAGGTACGGCAGGATCGGCTTCGCCAGGAACGTGATGATGAAATCGTCGTTCGTGAACAGGAAGTAGAACGTCAGCCCGACCGCGATGACGAGTGCCAGGAGTGACCAGAGGATGCGCCAGCGAAGCTCCTCGAGGTGATCGAGGAACGGCATTTCCCCATGCTTGCCTGGTCCCATGTCGTGAAATCTGGCCTGGTGCGCTACCCGCTGCCGACCGTCCCCGCCCCTCGGGTCATCCGGGGTTCCGGGTCAGCCAGTCCGTCGCCAGGGTGGCAGGGTCCGACCCCGGGAAGTCCCGCACGACCTTCTGCATCGCGGCCCGCGCCTCGGCGCGCTTGCCTTGGCGGGCGAGCGACATCCCCAGCTTGTACTGCGATGTCGCCGCTGCCTCGTGGGACGGGTACTTCTCGACCACCAGCCGGTAGACGCTGTCGCCCTGCTGGGCGTTCCCCTCGGCGTCGAACGCGTCGGCGATCCCGGCGAGGGCCAGCGGCACGCGGTCCGACGTGGGATGGTTGGTGATCAGCTGGTTGAAGGCGTCACGCGCCGCCGACCAGGCGCGGTTGGAGAGCTGGTCGCGCCCAATCTGGTACAGGACGTGAGGACCCTCGCCAAGCGTTGGGGGCGGGATGACCGGCGTCGTGGTGTCCCCGGCCACCGGAGCCGTCGTGGACCGGACCGCCTGCTCCATCAACTGCCGGTTGCGCTCCTCCAGTTCCACGCGGAAAGTACGAAGCGCCGTCTCGCTCTGGCCCATGAGGGCGCCCAGCTGTCCCAGTTGCTGGCCCAGGTTGTACAGCTCCTGGCGGGTCGACCCCTGGAAACTCGTCAGGCGGTTGCTCACGTCACGAACCGAGTCCCGCATGACCCCGAGCGTGCTGGACAGCGACGCGGCGATGTCGGCCATCTGGCGGGCCCGCGCCGAGTCCGCCTGCGCCTGCTGGGTGCGGAGGGCGAAGATGTCCCCCTGCAGGATGCGGACGTCGTTGCGGGTTGCGAAGCAGCCGCTCGAGCCGATGAGCAGCATCACTGGGACGAGAAGACGAGGCTTCATGGGACAGGTGGGGATAGGAGCCGGGAGATGGGAGACATGCGCTCCCACCTCCCGGCATCACGCACCGAATACCCTAAACTACCAGTACGTCTACCTACGGTGTGGAGATCGTTCCCGCCGTAATCTCGAACTCGGCACGACGGTTGCGAGCCCAGGCGTTCTCATCCGATCCACCCATCGCCGGCCGCTGTTCCCCGTAACTGACGATCGCAATTCGCGACGCGTCGATGCCGTTGTCGGTGAGGTACCGCCTTGCGGAAGCGGCCCGGCGCTGTCCGAGGGCATCGTTGTACTGATCCGAACCACGCTCGTCGGCATGACCCGAAATGCGGATCTGGAGGCCGGGGTTGCTGCGCAGGATGGAAAGCTTGGAGTCGAGCGCGGAGCGGGCGTCACTGCGGATGTCCGAGGCGTCGTACTCGAAGTAGATCGTCGCCGTCACCGTGTTGCGAGCCGCTTCCAGCGCCGCGGCACGTGCCCGCTCCAACTCTGCCGCTCGCACCAGCGAATCCCGGAGTGCGTTCGCCCGTGAGATCGAGTCCCGGCACGCGGCGTTGCACGTCTCGGCCGGTGGCGGAGTGTTGGTGGTCGGGTTCGTGGGCACGACTGTTTCGGGCTTCTTCTTGCACGCCGACACGGCAACAGCCGCGACCATCGCCAGGGCCATCCCTCGGTGGATGCGGTTCATTTCGTTTCCTCTGCGCGGGGTGGGGAAGCTTACGGCTAGTGGACAACCAGGCGGGGAGACCAGGCGCCCCCCTTCGCGCCGCCAGCGGCGCGTGTCAATTGGCGGAATCGGTTCGTTTCGACATCCATCACCCACAGCTGCCAGCTGCCGGTGCGGTTCGATGTAAAGACGAGGTGACGGCTGTCGGGTGACCAGGACGGGTCTTCGTTGCGGCTCCCGCTCGTGTACTGACGGATGGAACGCTCGCGGATGCTCACGGTGTGGATCTGTGTCTGCCCGTCTTTCTCGGCCTGGAACGCCACCAGTCGCCCGTCCGGCGCCCACGACGGGTCAGTCCGCTGGGACTGGTCGCCGAAGCTGAACGGTGTCAGCGCCTCGGCATTCGTGCCGTCGGCGTCGGCGATGTACAGCCCGAGCCCACCCGGCCGGTTGGTCACGTAGACAATTCGACGCCCGTCGGGACTGAAGGTCGGGGACACCGCATCCATGCCACGACTCACGGTCACGCGGCGGGGGGAATCCGTGCCGAAGGCCTGCGTTGCATACAGGTCGGTCCCGTTGTCGAGGCCATGCGCGTAGAGGAGCGTCTCGCCATCGGGCGAGAAGGCCGGCGAGGTATTCACCGAGCCGGCCGAGGCCCGCAACGTGCGTGACGCGTTGCCGGCGCCACCCATTTCGCGGATCACCACCCGGGTCCCGTCATCGGTCATCACCACATACGCGATGTGGGTCGCCCGGGGATGCCACGACGGGTAGAGCGCCACGCCCCGTCCGCCCTCGGTGATCGGGGTCGGGTTGGCGCCATCGCTGTCGATCTGGTAGACGCGGCCGCCCGACGTGTAGAGGATCCGCGTCGCGGCGATGCCGCGCTCACCGGTGGCCCACAGCTCGACGGCGTCGGAGATCGCGTGGACCTGCGCGCGCCAGTCGGGCGAGAGCGGCGCCGCGGTGAGCGCGAAGTCCCGCACCCGCTCGACCTTCTGCTCGCGCACGCTGTGCACCGCCACGTGCAGGCCGGTCCCCGTGGTCGTGGCATGGACCACGAGCATGGCGCCGAGCCTCGCGTACAGCGGGAAGTTGAACTGTCCGCGCGACCCGTCCGACGCGGTGTCCATCGGCGTCGCCTCGGTGAGGATCACGTTGATCCGGTCGCTGTAGTCCAGGTCCCGCTGCAGGATGGCGCGGACCGAGTCGCCGTTGGCGCCGTTCACGGGCAGGACCAGCACGCCGGGCTTGATCCCCGCGTTGTACTGGCCGCTGATACGCACCATCGTGGTGTCCTGGGCACGTGCGGTCGTGCCGCGCAGGACCAATGCCAGCGCAGCCATCAGTGCCAGGGCGCCCGGACGCCGGACCGACAGTCGCATCATCGAATGAGTTTTGGGTCGAACGTGAAAATAACCGTAAGGACGTCGTCGCTGAACCCATCAGGCAAAGGTCCGAAGGCGCCGGCCGCACCGGCCGCCTCGATGGCGCCCTTGGCCTCGGTGTCGAACCCGAAGCTGCCCGAGGGCTTCACGATCGACACGCCCATGATCGAGCCGTCCTTCCGGATCACGAACCGCACGTCGGCGGTCAGCAACTGCGCCTGGCGCGGCTTGAACCGCACCATGATCTGGGTGACGATGTTCCGCAGGTAGCCGGGGTACGCGAACGCCTTGCCGGCGATGTTCACGTTGGCGACATCGGTGCCCGTGCCGCCCGTTTCGCCGCCTCCCGCCCTGGGCGCGGGGGTGTCGAAGCGCGCGCTCTTCGCGTCAGGCACCTGGGTCGCCGCCGACGTTGTGGTCCGCTGCTTCTGGGCCGGCGGGCGCCGCACCGGGGGCGCCTTGGGCGCCACCTCGGCGCGCTTCGGGATCGGCGCGTCCGGCTGGGTCGCCGCCCCCGCGTTGGCCAGGCCGACCTGCCTCGGTCCCGCCTGGGCGGCGATGAGCTGGACCGCGTAAACCTCTCCCCCCGGCTCCCGGCCCCGCGCGGCATAGAGGACCAGCGCCACCAGCCCGACGTGCACCACCGCCGACAGCGTCATCGGCACGCCCAGCCCGCGCGCACCGGTGCCTGACGAGCGGCCGTGTTCGAGCACGTCCGCGGTCATCCCGGTGGCTCCATATCGAGCATGATGCCGAGTTTCGTCACGCCGGCGCCGCGAATGACGGACAGGACCTGCGCCACGACCTCCCAGGACGCCCCTCGATCGGCCTTGAGCGTAACACCCCGGTCCGCGTTCCCGCCCACCAGGCCCTTGAACGATCCGCGGAACTCGCCGTAGCTCATCCCGTCGCGATCGACGAAGATCCGCCCCCGCGTGTCGATCGAGACGACCATGCTGCTCTTGTCCTCGAGCGGCTGCGCCTGGGCCTCGGGCAGCTTCACGTCCACGCCGCCCTGCATCAGCGGCGCCGTGATCATGAAAATCACGAGGAGGAGCATCATCACGTCGATGAGGCTCACCACGTTGATCTCCGCGTTGAGATGAAGCCGCCCCGCCCTGCGCCTTCTCATGTCGCCCGAATCCTCCGAGAAACCCCGCCTGGTCCCTCTCTACTGTTCTGCACTCTGCACTCCGCAATCCGCGATCTGCACTATATCCGTCCTTCCCGCACCAGCAGCGCGATCAACTCCGATCCAAACCCCTCAAGCTCGCCATCGATCCCGTTGAGCCTGTTGGCGAAGATGTTGTACCCGAACACCGCCGGAATCGCGACCGCCAGCGCCAGCGCCGTCGCCGTCAGCGCCTGGGCCACGCCCGGAGCCACCGCGCCGATGTTCCCCGACCCGCTCTGCGTGATTCCCAGGAAGGCGCTGATCACACCCAGCACCGTCCCCAGGAGCCCGACCAGGGGGCTCACCGAGCCGATGGTCGCCAGCGCCGTCAGGTACCGGCCGAGCGCATCGCGCTCGGCATCCGTCTGGGAATCGAGGACCTGCCGCAACGCCTCGACCTGGGCCGCGCTCAGCCGGCCTCCCCGCTCACTCGTTGCGGCGAGGGCCGGGGTCGTCGCCGACAGGAACGTCTGCGCCCGCATGAAGACGCGCGTGAACGGGTTCGGCTTGCCCTTGGCGGCCAGGCGCGCGGCATCCTCGAGGCTGTGGGCGCGCTCGAAGTCGTGGACGAACTCCTTGCCCGCGCGCATCACCCGCCGGTATTCGATCCACTTCGCGAAGATGATCGTCCAGCTGATCGCCGACAGCACCGCCAGGAACGCGAGCACCACCTGCGTCACCGTGTCGGACGCGGTGATCAGCTGCAGCGGGGTCGTGGGGATCGGCTGCCCCTGCGCCGCCAGCGCGGCGGCGATCACGATGCCGATCCTCCCTCGCGCTTCAGGAAGTACTCGTGGGTCATGCGGAGCCCGTCCTCCAGGTTCACCTCGGGCTTCCACCCGAGTTCGCGGACCGCCTTGGCGTTCGACACCGCGGATCGCGGCAGTTCGCCCGCCCGCGCCGGCGTGTGGTTCACCGGGACCGTCGTTCCGGCGGCGCGCTGCAGCGTCGCGGCAAGCTCCAGCACCGAGGTCTCCCGCCCGGTGCCGATGTTGAACGCACGCACGTCCACCTGGCGCGCCGGCGGCAGGGGCCGGGTCGCCGCGGCGAGATTCGCCCGCGCCACATCCCCGGCGAACACGTAGTCACGCGTCTGGAGCCCGTCGCCGTAGACGGTCAACGCCTCGCCGTTGATGACCCGCTTGCAGAAGATGGCCACCACGCCGGCCTCACCGTGCGGATCCTGCCGGGGGCCGTACACGTTCGAGTAGCGCAGCGCGACCGTATCGAGCTTGTGCACGCGGGCGTAATAGGCGAGGTACAGCTCCACGCTGAACTTCGCGATGCCGTAGGGCGACTCCGGGTCCTTCGGCATGTCCTCGACGCTCGGGATCGGCACGAAGTCGCCGTAGATCGCGCCGCCGGTCGACGAGAAGACCACCCGCGTCGCGTGGCCGCCGGCCCGCACGGCTTCCAGGAGGTTGAGGGAGCCGACGATGTTGATCCGCGCGTCGGCCGCCGGGTCGGTCACGCTCTTGCGCACGTCGATCTGCGCCGCGAGATGGCAGAGGACGTCGAAGCGCCCCTTCCGCACGACCTCCGCCGCCTCGTCCGACCCGATGTCGAGATGGTGGAGCTTCGCGCCCGCGGGCACGTTCTCCCGCCTGCCTGACGAGAGGTTGTCCAGGATCTCGACCTCGTACCCCTCGGCGAGGAGCCGGTCGGCGACGTGGGAGCCGATGAAGCCGGCGCCTCCGGAAACCAGGGCGCGCTTGGTCATGCGACTCCCCCAGCGGGGCGTGAACGGTCAGGCGGTGTCAATCGGTGCTCCGTGCGTTCCGGTTCCCAGGGTCCGCCGCCCGGATGGACGAACGGCGCCGGGCGTTGCCCTGGCGCCGTGTGCGGCTGCAATCGGCCTGAGCGAACGCGTCAGCAGTTCGCGCCAATCTAATCGCCTGTCAACTCGTTATGGGAGCTTTTCGGAAACACGCACCGGAAGGCCGGCCGCGAGCGAGCCGAGCGACTGGCGGGTGACGATGGCCGTCGAGCTGCTTGCATCGACGCGCGCGATGGTCGCGTGCGCGACGACGGTCGTGCCGTCCTCGAGGTAGATGGTCACGCCATCTCCCGGGCGAACCCCTGCCGCCGGGCCGAGGTCGAGGATGAGTGCATGCTGCACGGTGGGGAGCAGCGACTCGCTCGCGACCCAGGTCACGTGGCCGCTGGCGCCGCCAGCAACCGGCCGCGCCGGTCCGGTGGGCCACGGCGCCGGTGCCGGCGCCGGGAGCACCATGTCGGAGCAGGCCATCGCGTCGAACTGCGCGACCACCTCGCCCGACGCGCCCGAGCCATCGCTTCCCGTGACCCGGACCAGGCCGGTCGGGATGCCCACGCTGCCGATCCCCGCCAGGACGGGGCCCCGCCTGACGAGTAGCCAGCGGCTGCCCGGGGACGCGCTCACGCCCGGAGGCGCCGCGAACCGGATGGTGCCGTGCAGCAACACGCCGCCGGGGTCCGGGTTCGCCGAATCGCCAAGTGCGACGCACCGTCCGCCGCGATCCAGGCTTCCCGCCTCGGTGACGAAGGGCGCCGACAACGCCTCGAAGACACCGCGCGCCGGCGGCACCGTCGGGCTGCCGAGGATGCGCGCGGAATCCAGCGGGCTGAACCCGCCTCCCGGCCGCGCTCCGAAGAAGACCGTTCGCCGGCCCGTGTCGCGCGCCTGGACAACATCGGGGGACGGCGTCGGCGTCGGTGCAGCCACGCGAACGGAGTCTGCTGGAGGACGCGCCGGCGGCCCCGGTGCCCTGGGCGTTGGCCGTGCCGGGGCCGGAGTCCCAGCGGTCGCGGGGATCCGGATCGTGGATCCCACGACGAGCGACTCGGCGGAGCGGATGGTCCCGGCATTCACCTGCAGGATCTCGCGCCACCGTCGGCCGTTGCCGAGCAGGTCGTTGGCGATCTGCCACAAGGTCTCGCCGGGTCGCACCACGTGCGTGCGCAGGGTATCCGAACCCTGGGCCGCCAGCTGGACGGGGGTCGAGAGGACCCCCGCCAGCAGGACCGCGATCCAGCTAGAACGGCAGGTCGTCATCCTCATCTTCGAGCGCTCCCGGGAAGTCCTCGAAATCTCCGCCGCTCGCTTCACCGGTTGCTGCCGCTGACGACCGTGCCCGCTCCGGCGCCGCGCTGCGCGAACGGCCGCCGCCGTTCTCGTCGCCGCCGGCGCCACCACGACTGCCGCCGAGCATGATCATCTCCCGGACCTTGATCTCCGTCGTGTAGCGCGTCTGTCCTTCGCGGTCCTGCCACTGGCGGTACTCGATGCTGCCCTCGATGTACAGCCGGTCGCCCTTGTGGACGTAGCGCTCGACCACATCCGCGAGGCCGCCCCCCGCCGCACGACCGTTCCACAGCACGCACCGGTGCCACTCGGTCTTCTCCTGCTTGTCACCACTGGGACCGCTCCACGTCCGCGTGGTGGCAAGGTTGAATTGCGCGACCCGCGCCCCGTTCGGCGTGGCACGCACCTCGGGCTCGTTCCCGACGTTCCCGATCAACATGACCTTGTTCAGGCTGCGACTCACGTTTCCTCCTGGCGAGTAAAGGTACACCGCTCGCCAGGCACAGTATGCCCATACCGTCGGCGGCGCGCAAACGTCACAATGCACACAGTAGCAATTTCACGCACGTCCAGGTCCCCGTGCCCTGGCGCCCACGGCGGCGGGCTCCGCAACGAGGGGCGCGCGCATCACGATCGCATCCTCGATCGGCCGGGCATAATAGCGAATGCGCCGACCGACCGCCGTGAAGCCCACCGTCGAATAGAGATGGATCGCCGACGCATTCGACGCGCGCACCTCCAGGAACATCTCCGTGCAGCCGCGCTCGCGCGTGAGCTCGATGGCGCGCTCGAGCAGCCGTCGCCCGACCCCGCGCCCCTGGAGCAGTCGCGCGACCGCCAGGTTGGCGAGCTCTGACTGCTCCGCCGCCATCAGGACGATGGCATAGCCTGCCACCGCGCCCCCGGCGACCGCCACGAGAAAATGCACCTCCGGCGACGCCACGAGGTCGACGAACGAGCGCCGGCTCCACGGGTCGGCGAAGACCGAACGCTCGATCGACGCAATGGCGTCGACGTCGAGCGGCCCGGCCGCACGGATGGTCAGTTCCCCGTCGCCCGTCGTCATGCGTCGAGTTCGCGGCCATGTGCCGCTTCCCACTTCACCTGCGCCTCGGCCTTGCGGCCGTAGTCCGGCTCCCACGTCGCGACATCGACCTCGCGGGTGAGCCCGCCCGCGAGCAGGACGCCAAAGCCGCGCGCGTGCGGCGCGATCGGCGAATCCTCGACGGGCCCGACGATCCGGGCGTCGATGGCTGCCGCGTGGGCCTCGAGTTCGCTCCGCGGACAACGCCAGGAGCGCCCCGGGTGGAGCGTCCCGCCGGTGCCGACCTGGATGTCGTGACAGAAGAAGTCGCCACGCATCGCGTCGAGAGCGACGACGAGGCGCTCGCCCGGTGCTCCAGCGAACTGGGCGGCGACAAGCAGTGTAGAGGGCGCGACCATCAGCGGGATCCGCCGTGCCTCGGCGATTCCCTTGCCGATCGACGCGGCGATGCGGAGCGACGTGAAGCTGCCCGGCCCGGCGCCGCAGGCAACGGCACTCAGGTTGGCGACCGTGACGCCATTGTGGGCCAGGATCGCGGCGACCGCGGGCATCAGGCGCTCCTCGTCCTGGCCACGCATCGCGACCACCTGGCTGGCGACGACCGACCCGTCGCGCAGGAGCGCGACGGAGCCGGCATAGGTCGCCGCGTCGAGGGCAAGGACGAGCATGGCTTACGCGACGGTCACACGCCGGCAGCTTTCGTCGCCCGGCACGTGTTCGAGTGCGATCCTTGCGGCATCGGGCGGGAGCCTGTCACCGGCGCGATCCGGCCATTCGACGAAGACGATGGCGTCGCTGTTGACGATGTCGTCCCAGCCAAGATTCGTGAGATCGTCCGGTCCGCGCAATCTGTAGAGATCGAGGTGATAGACAGTTGCACGATCACCCTCATACTGATTCACGAGCGCGAACGTCGGGCTGGTCACATCCTGTGTGACTCCGAGACCTTTGCACATTGCCTGCACCAACGTGGTCTTGCCGGCGCCCAGGTCGCCTTCGAGGGCGACCACCGCTGGCGCGTCGAGCGCTGCTCCCATGCGGACACCCCAGGACCGAAGCTCCTCGAGAGTGAATTGGCCGGTGGTCCGGGAATCGAGAATCGGGAATCGGGAATCGGCCGTTCCCCCGCCCGCGTCCCGCGCTTTGCGGCCTGCGCTCACTTCGACGCCCGGATCGCCGCAAACCCGTCCCGGCGGCGTGGAGCAGCATCCCGCTTCGCCTTCAGGTCGAACACCTCGTCCCGAAGCCTGGCGGCGGTCTCGAAATCCAGTTCGGCCGCAGCGACCTTCATCTCTTCCTCGAGCTGCTTGATCATCTCGTCGAGCTGCGCCGGATTGTACGTCGTGACGGTCTCGGCCACCTTGCGGAGCCGTTCGCGTTCCTCCTTCTCCGTTCGCGCGTCGGCCACACGGGTGATGAACCGCACCTCGTCCACGCTCTTCAGCACGCTGCGCGGGGTAATCCCGTGGTCGACGTTGTATTGCACCTGGATCGCGCGGCGCCGAGTCGTTTCGTCGATGCAGCGCTTCATCGAGTCCGTGATCCGGTCGGCGTAGAAGATGGCGCGACCCCGCACGTGGCGCGCCGCCCGCCCGGTGGTCTGGATCAGCGACCGGTCGCTTCGCAGGAAGCCCTCCTGGTCCGCGTCGAGGATCGCGACCAGCGACACCTCGGGCATGTCCAGGCCCTCGCGGAGGAGGTTGATCCCCACCAGCACGTCGAACTCGCCCAGCCGCAACCCGCGGACGATCTCCATGCGCTCGATCGCGTCGATGTCCGAGTGCATGTACCGGACCCGCACGCCCATCTGCTGCAGGTAGTCGGTCAGGTCCTCCGACATGCGCTTGGTCAACGTCGTCACGAGGACGCGCTCCCCGCGCCGCTCGCGGAGCCGGATCTCGTTGAGCAGGTCGTCGACCTGGCCGCGCACCGGCCGCACCTCGATCTCCGGGTCGATGAGGCCCGTGGGGCGGATGATCTGCTCGACCACCACGCCCTCGGACAGCTGCAGTTCCAGCTCACCCGGGGTCGCGCTCACGAACAGCGCGCGGGGCACCAGCGAGAGGAACTCGTCGAAGATCAGCGGGCGGTTGTCGAGGGCGGACGGGAGCCGGAACCCGTACTCGACCAGGACTTCCTTCCGGGCCCGGTCGCCGTTGTACATGCCGCGGATCTGCGGCAGGCTGACGTGCGACTCGTCGACGATGACCAGGAAGTCCGCCGGGAAGTAGTCCAGCAGGCACGCCGGACGCTCGCCGGGCTTCCGGCCCGACAGGTGCCGCGAGTAGTTCTCGATGCCGGCGCAGGTGCCGATCTCCAGCATCATCTCGATGTCGAAGTTTGTGCGCGACTCCAGCCGTTGCGCCTCCAGCAGCTTGCCGGCGTTCCGCAGCAGCGGCAGCCGCTCGTTCAACTCCTCGCGGATCAGCGACACGGCGCGCTCGAGGCTGGGCCGGTTGGTGATGAAGTGCTTGGCGGGGTAGATCCCGGCGCGATCGAGCACCGCGATCGTCTCGCCCGTCAGCGCGTTGATCTTCGAGATGCGCTCGATCTCGTCACCCCAGAGCTCGACCCGCACGCCCTGTTCCTCGTACGCCGGGAAGATCTCCACCGTGTCGCCGCGCACCCGGAAGGTGCCGCGATCGAACGCCACGTCGTTCCGCGAATACTGGATGTTGACCAGTTGCCGGAGGATCGTGTTCCGGGGAATCTTCTGCCCCGTCTCGAGCATGACCATCTGTTCCCGGTACTCGATCGGGTCGCCCAGGCCGTAGATCGCGCTCACGGTGGCGACGATGATCACGTCCTCGCGCTCCATGAGGCTGGACGTCGCGCGCAGCCTCAGGCGGTCGATATCCTCGTTGATCGACGCGTCCTTCTCGATGTACGTGTCCGTGGTGGGGACGTAGGCTTCGGGCTGGTAGTAGTCGTAGTACGAGATGAAGTACTCGACCGCGTTGTTGGGGAAGAAGCTCTTCAGCTCCCCGTACAGCTGCGCCGCCAAGGTCTTGTTGTGCGACAGGACCAGGGCCGGCCGTCCGTGCTGCGCCAGGGCGTGGGCCATGGTCATGGTCTTCCCCGACCCGGTCACCCCAAGCAGGGTCTGGAACCGATCGCCGCGTTCCAGTCCGGCGACCAGCTCCGCGATGGCCTTGGGCTGGTCCCCGGCAGGTTCGAACGGCGACTGCAGGGAAAAGGGGGCGCGTGACATGACCCAAATTTATCGGGTTTTCTTCGGTCGAGCCAACCCCGTCAGGCCGTCGTCACCGGCGGCATGGCTCCGGCGATCGGGAGGGCCACCCAGAATTCTGTCCGGCCCGGCTCGGAGGTGAAGTCGATTTCCCCACCCTGCTGGAAGACCATCCGCCGGACGATGTCGAGCCCCATGCCCGTCCCCTCCCCCACCGGCTTGGTGGTGAAGAACGGGTCGAAGATCCGGCTCCGGATGTCCTCAGGGATCCCGTGACCGTCATCGACGATCCGCACCACGATCTGGTCGATCTCACGCCGTGCCTTCAGCGTCACCTGGCCGCCGTAGGGCACGGCGTCGATCGCATTCTCGATCAGGTTGATCCAGATCTGGTTCAACTCGCTGCCGAACGCGCGCGCCTCGGGCAGGTCCGGCTCGATGTCCAGCGCGACGGTCACGTTCTTGTCCCGCGCCTTGCTCGCCACGATCCGCGCGGTGTCGCGGAGTCCACGCCCGACGTTCACGGGCTCCGGCACCGAGGCCCGGCCCATGTAGGTGAACCCCTTCACCGACGCGACGAGCTCGGAGATCCGCCTGGTCGAGTCCTGGAGTTCGCTCGCCGCCGACCGGACGGCGCAACAGGACGCGAGCCAGCGGAGTGCATCCTGCAGGGACTCGCCCGTCATGACCGCCGCCAGCCGGTCGAGTCCTTCCACGGTCACGGCGGTCTCCGCGAGCGAGGTCGCCTGGTCGATGTCGCCGCCGCGCGCGTCGAGCCACTCGGCGATCGCGTCCACCCGGTCCGAGCGATCGAGGGGCGTGTCGAGGAAGGAGGGCGGGACGAGCGTGCACATCTGCCGCGCCCCATCCAGCGCCGCCAGTTGCGCGTCGGACAGCCGCATCCCCATCAGCGCGCGCGACGCGTCCTCGGCCTCGCCCATCTGCTCGCCCAGCCGGCGCGAGCTGCGCGCGGCCGCGGACGCCGGGTTGTTCAGTTCGTGGGCCAGCCCCGCCGAGAACTTGCCTAACGACACCATCTTCTCGTCCTGCGACCCGGTGCTGGTGAAGTGGCGGGCCCGGTCGAGCATCGTGTGCACGCAGATCGCGGTGAGCTCCGGGCACGTGATCGTCAGCTCGCGGAAGTGCTCGCGCGCCACCGTGAACAGCTCCACGTCCTCGTGGACGATCGTATTGCCGGGGGGCACCGTCATCCGCGAGTACGGGAGCGCGCCGGTCAGGTCCCCCGCATGCCACTCCATCACCCGCCGCTTCACGCCCCCGCGCTCCACGTGGATGCTCACCATTCCCTTCAGCAGGACCGACATCCCGGGGATCGGGATGTTGTGCGGGCGCATGATGGTGCCGGCCGCGAAGGCTTCGAACTCGCCGTGCGCGGCGACCCATTCCAGTTCCTCGCGCGGCACGCCCTTCAGCACGCGCACGCCCGCCAGGCGCTCGACCAGCTGCGGATCCACGGCGTTCATACGGTCGCCAGGTAGGAGTGGACAAGACGAACGGTGGCCGACCCTTCACCCACCGCCGACGCAACGCGCTTCCCGGAGCCGCTGCGGGCATCACCCGCCGCGAACACCCCGGGCACGCTGGTCTCGAACAGGAACGGGTCCCGGTCGGGCATCCAGCCCCGGGGACGCCGACCGTCCCCCACCAGGTCGGGCCCGGTCAGGATGAAACCCTGCTGGTCGAGTTGCACGAGCCCCGACAGCATCTGGGTGCGCGGCGCGGTGCCGATGAAGATGAACAACCCGCAGGTCGGTTCATCGACGGACTCGCCGGTGACGTCGTTGGCGAGGCACACGCTGCCGAGCCGCGCCTCGCCGCTCACGCCCGTGACGCGCGTGTTCAGGCGGACCTCGATGTTCGGCGTGGCCTGGATCCGGTCGACCAGGTACTGCGACATGCCCGCGCCCAGCGAACCGCCGCGGAGCACCATCGTCACCCGGCGTGCATAACGCGAGAAGAACATCGCGCCCTGCCCGGCGGAGTTCGCGCCCCCGATCACCATGACGTCCTGCCCGCGCACCGCGGCCGCCTCGGTCATCGCGGCGCCGTAGAAGACCCCGGCCCCCACCAGACGGTCGAGCCCGGGGACGTCGAGCCGCCGCACCTCCATCCCCGGCGCCAGGATGACCGCGTAGGACGACAGCTCGGACCCGTCGGACAGCTTGACGACGCGGTACGGGTCATCGCGGCGGATCTCCACCACTTCCTGCGGCGCGACGATCTCGGCGCCGAACCGGCGCGCCTGGGCCACCGCGCGGCGACTCAGCTCGGATCCCGAGATCCCGCTGGGAAAGCCCAGGTAGTTCTCGATCTGCGAACTGGTGCCCGCCTGGCCGCCCGGGGCGTGGCTCTCCACCAGCACGGTCCGCAGTCCTTCGGACGCGCCATACACCGCACCCGCCAGCCCCGCCGGCCCCCCACCGATCACGATCAGGTCGCAGAACGGCATGCTGGGCGTGAGGCGCATCCCGATCCGTTCCGCCAGGCTGCGGACGTCGGGCTGGACGAGCACCGACCCGTCCGGCAGGAAGACGACCGGCAGTCGCTTCAGGTCCGGCGAGTGGAGCAGCGCCAGCTCGCGCATCGCCGCGTCGCGATCGAGGTCGATCCACTGGTACGGGTAGATGTTGCTGGAGAGGAAGTCCTTCACCGCGAACGACTCGGCCGACAGCGCGGTCCCCGCCACGCGCACCCCTTCCCAGCGCGGCCGGACGCGCGTGGCCCATTCGGCCAGCAGCTCGTCGAGGATCGGGTAGAGGCGCTCGGACGGCGGGTCCCACGGCTTGGTGAGGTACTGGTCGAGCCCGATCTTGTTGATCGCCGTGATGGCAGTCTCGGTGTCGGCGTACGCGGTGAGCAGCACCTTCCGCGCCTCCGGGTACAGCACGATCGCCTCGATGAGAAACTGGGTGCCCGTCATCCCGGGCATCCGTTCGTCGACCATGAACAGCGCCACGTCGGCGGCCCGCTGCTTGAGCTGCCGGACCACGTCGAGGGCCTCGGTGCCCGAGCCGACCTTCACGATGCGATAGTCGGTCCGCAGGTGCGAGCGCAGGTCACGCTCGATCGCGTTCAGGACATCAGGTTCGTCGTCGACTACAAGGACTACCGGCTTGCTCATCTCCGGACGGCTTCGGGTCCTTTCCGGCCGCGGTCCCGCGGCCTCGCTCCCCCGCGCACGCTCGGGAACGGGAGACGAAGGTAACGCCGGTGGAGCGCCGGGCGCGACTCTGCCGAGGTATCTTCCGGCCCGGTCCGCCTCGTCTCCCTCCACCGCAGGTCCCGATGGTCACCCAATCCAGGCACAGGCGCGCGCTGCAGCGCTGGCTCGTCGCAACGGCCCTGGCCGTCGTGGCGACCGTTGCCGTCGGCGGGGCGACCCGCCTTACGGAAAGCGGGCTCTCCATCACCGAGTGGAAGCCGGTCACCGGGGTCATTCCTCCCCTCACCGACGCGGCCTGGCGGGATGCCTTTGCGCAGTACCAGCGCATCCCGGAAGCGCAGACGGTCCATGCCGGCATCACGCTCGACCAGTTCCGGACCCTCTACTGGTGGGAATGGGCGCACCGGTTCGTGGCGCGCTTCGTGGGCCTGGTGGTCGCGGTGCCGTTCCTGTTCTTCTGGTGGCGCGGGTGGATCCCGCAGCCCCTGGTGCGCCGACTCGCATCGCTGCCGGTCCTGGTGCTCGCCCAGGGCGCGCTCGGGTGGTACATGGTCACGAGCGGTCTCTCGGAGCGGACCGATGTGAGCCAGTATCGGCTGGTCGCGCACCTGTCGCTGGCGCTGCTGATCTACGTGATCGCCGTCTGGACGGCGAGCGAACTGGCCGATGTCCCGTCCCGCGGCCGCGCGCCCGGAACGGTGCGGCGGAGCCTGACGGCCCTCACCACGCTGGCCATCGTGACGATCATGTCCGGTGGTTTCGTCGCCGGGCTCGACGCGGGGCACATCTTCAACGAGTTCCCGTTGATGGGCGGGCGTGTGGTTCCCGATGGATACGGCGCGGGCGTTCGCAACCTGTTCGAAAACCCGATCGCCGCGCAGTTCAACCATCGGGTGCTCGCGGTGCTGCTTGCCCTGGCCGCGTGGGTGACCTGGGGCGCGGCGGAACGGGGCTGGCCAGCGGAAGCGCGGCGCTGGATGCGGTTGTCAGCCGCGATTGCCGTGCTCCAGGTGACGCTGGGCGTGTCGACGCTGCTGTTGGCCGTCCCCGTCGCCCTGGCGGTTGCACATCAACTCGGCGCCGTCGGCCTGCTCACAGCGCTGGTCGTCGCGAGACAGCGTTCCTGAATCCAGAGGTCGGAGGTCGGAGGTCGGAGGTCGGAGGCCAGAGACCTGAGCCGAGTCACGAGTCACGCGTCACGAGTCACGAGTCACTAGTCACGACTCACGACTCCTCAGTGACCCGCTCCCGCCGTGCGACGTCCACGATGCCTTTGACCCGCCGCACCGCCTTCATCACCTTCTGCAGGTGGGCGAGGTTCTCGACGTCGACCAGCGCCGCCCCCGTCACGCGGCCGTCGATCGACTTGAGTTCGAGGCTGCGGATGTCGGTGCCTGACGCGCTCACGGCCGCGGCCACGTCGGCGTAGAGGCCGCGCCGATCGTTGGCCTCGAGGCCGAGCCTGACGAGGAAGCGCTCCCCCGGCTGCTCCGTCCAGTCGATCTCGAGGCGCCGCTCCGGCTCGTGGGCGAGGTGGAGCAGGTTGGGGCAGTCGGAGCGGTGGATGCTCACACCGCGCCCGCGGGTGACGTACCCGACCACCGTGTCCCCGGGCACCGGCTGGCAGCACTGTGCATACCGGACCATGAGCCCGTCGGCGCCCTGGATCCGGATGCCGCGCGACGTGCCGCGAACACGGTCCATGAGGCGCTCGAGCGCCGACGGCTTGGAGGGCGGCTCTGGCGAAGCCTCCTGGTCCGGGTAGATCGCCTTCATCGCCTGGGCGATGGGCAGGTCCCCCTGGCCCACCGAGGCGATCAGGTGGTGCCCGTCGTTGAGGTTGAGGGTCCGCGCCGCGCGGAGGATCGCGTCGTCATCCAGCTTCGGGTACCGCCGCTTCCGCACCTCGCGCTCGAGGATCTCGCGCCCCACCCGCTCCGACGACTGGTTCTCCTCGATCCGCAGCCACTGCCGGATCTTGTGCCGCGCCCGTCCCGTCCGCACGTGCGACAGCCAGTCCCGGCTGGGCTTGGCGTTAGGCGACGTGATGATCTCGACCGTTTCCGAGTTGCGGAGCTGCCGGCTGAGCGGCGCGATCTTCCCGTTGACCTTCGCCCCGGCGCAGTGCACGCCGACCTCGGTGTGCACCGCGAACGCGAAGTCGATCGGCGTCGCCCCCTTCGGGAGCTGGATCACGTCCCCCGTCGGCGTGAAGACGAAGATCTCGTCCTGGTACAGGTCGAGCTTCAGGAACTCGAGGAACTCGGCCGGGTCCTTGGCGTCGAGCTGGAGCTCGAGTACCTGGCGGAACCACTGGAGGTGGCGGTCGAGTTCATCCTGCGACTTGGCGTCCGTCTTGTAGCGCCAGTGCGCCGCGATGCCGATCTCCGCCGTGCGGTGCATTTCCCGCGTGCGGATCTGGATCTCGTACAGCTGCCGCCCCGGGCCGAAGACCGTCGTGTGCAGCGACTGGTAGCCGTTCGACTTCGGCTGCGCGATGTAGTCCTTGATCCGCTCCTGCAGCGGCGTCCAGCCGTCGTGGATCACGCCCAGCGCGTGGTAGCAGTCCGGCACGGTGTTCACGAGCACCCGGATCGCGAGGAGGTCGTAGATCTCCTCGTAGGGGCGCTCCCGCTTCTCCATCTTGCTGAAGATCGACCACAGGTGCTTGGCGCGCCCCGAGACGTCGACGTTCGCGATGCCCGCGTCGGTGAGCACGCGCTGCAACGGCTCGGCCATCTGCCGGATCAGTTCCTCGCGCTCGACGCGGCGCGCCGCCACCAGCTTCGCCAGCTTCCGGTAGTCGGTGGGTTCGAGGAACTTGAAGGCCAGGTCCTCGAGCTCCCAGCGCATCTTCGCCATGCCGAAGCGGTGCGCGAGCGGCGCGTACAGGTCGCGCGTCTCCAGCGAGATGCGGCGCTGCTTGTCCTCGGGCAGCGATTCCAGCGTCCGCATGTTGTGCAGCCGGTCGGCGAGCTTGATGATGATCACCCGCGCGTCCTTGGCGATCGACACCAGCAGCTTGCGGTAGTTCTCGACCTGCCGCTCCTCGGTGCTGTGGAGCGGGAGCACCCCGATCTTGGTGAGCCCGTCCACGATCTGCGTAATCTCGGTGCCGAACTCGCGCTCCACGTCCTCGATGGTGACGGCCGTGTCCTCGACGACGTCGTGGATCAGCCCCGCGGCGACCGTGATCGAGTCGAGCTGCAGGTCCGACAGGATGCGCGCGACCTCGATGCAGTGCGTGACGAACGGGTCGCCGTTCTTCCGGAACTGCCCCTCGTGCGCGGCCGCGCTGAACCGGTAGGCGCGCGCCAGCAGCTCGACATCCAACCGCTCCAGGTTCGGATCGGTCGGCGCCCAGCCCGGGATGAACTCGGTACGAAGAGTAGAAGCCAAGGATGACGTGGAACGTGGAAAACAGCGGGAGTCAGTTCCGCCGTCGGGTCAAGCACCCCGCGGTTTTGCAGTCTGGCAGTTTCCGGTCTTTCGGTTCTGCACTCTGCAATCTGCACTCTGCACTCTGCACTCTGCACTCTGCACTCTGCACTCTGCACTCACCCTACCCCAGCAGTCCCGACTCAGCGAAGGAGGCATACCTCCCCCTTCCTATGATTACATGATCGTGCACCGGAATGTCGAGCAGTTTGCCCGCCGCGACCAACTGTGATGTCACTTTTCTGTCGTCGGCGGAGGGCGTCGGGTCGCCTGACGGATGGTTGTGGACCAGGATGATCGACGCCGCGCGCTCGGCGATCGCCTCCCGGAACACTTCGCGCGGGTGCACGAGCGAAGCGCTGAGGAGCCCGCGGGTCACCGTCACGTCGCGCTCCAGCCGATGCTGCGTGTCCAGGACAGCGACGTGGAATTCCTCGACCGGGAGGTCCTCCAGGCGGGGGGCGAAGTACCGGTAGACATCCATCGGACCGGAGACCGGCGCGCCGATGCTCCGCGTCTCGGCGGCCAGCCGCCTCCCGAGCTCCAGCGCCGCATGCAGCACGACCGCCCTCGCCGGTCCCACGCCGTTCACAGCCTGGATGGAGGCCACCGGTGAGGAGGCCAGCCGCCTCAACGATCCACCGCTGCGCGCGAAGACCTGCTGGGCCAGGTCGAGCGCTGATCGACCACCGGCGCCACTGCCGATCACCAGGGCGAGCAACTCGACCGCACTCAGCGCCGACGCCCCCAGCCTGGTCAGCCGTTCGCGGGGGCGCTCGGCGGCGGGCATCTCACTGATCCGCAGCCCCTGATGCGCATCGGCGGCGTCCCGATCCTCCATGTGCGACTCCTGTCGTCGGTGGAGTCACACCGATAGCGGATCGTCGCCGCAACCGCTTCATCCTGGTCGCGCCGGGCGTGTCATGGCAACGCACCAGGAGAATGGAAGGCCGAGACTATGCTCCGTGGCACTTCTTGAATTTCTTCCCGGAGCCACAGGGACACGGATCGTTCCGGCCGACCGTCGACCAGTCCGTTGCACCCGGGTCGCCAGCCTTGCCACCCGGCGTGCCCGGCGTCCCCTTCCCGCCCTCGAAATCGGACAGCTTCCGCGCGCGGCCGGCACCAACCACCGTGGGATCCTGTCGCGGGCCGGCGCCCGCCGGCCGTGCCCCATCGGCCGGCGGCGCCTTGTCATCGCTCGCGGCGGGTACGCCGCCCACGGCCGGCGGGGGTGGCATCTCCGGCTCCGGCACGTCCTCCATCATGCCCATCGCATTGAAGCGGCGCTGGACGCGACGACCACGATCCCCGTCAGGCGCCGGCGGCGGAGGAGGAGGCGGCGGCGCATTGAACACCAGTTGCGCGCGCAGGAACCGCTCCGTGAACGTCGTGTGGATGTCGCTCATCAGGTCCACGAACATCGTGTACGCTTCCTGCTTGTACTCGATGAGGGGGTCCTTCTGGCCCCACGACCGGTAGTGGATCGCGCCACGAAGCTGGTCGAGGTCGTACAGGTGGTCCTTCCACTTCTCGTCCAGCACGTTCAGCATCACCAGGGAGAGCAACCGCGCGCTGAACCCGTTCCCCTGCTCGTCGCGCACCTCATCCAGCGCCGCTTCCTTCGCGGCGAAGGCCGTGCGCGCCGCCTCGATCGCCGCCGTGCTGAGGCCCTCGAGCGTCGTCGGCGGGTCGTTCCCCTCGAGGACCGGCACCGTCAGCAGGTAGTGCATCAGCAGTTCCTGCCTGAGCAGCGCGTAGTCCCATTCCGCGGAGGTCTCGAACTCCGCCAGCAGGTCCTTCACCCGCTTCTCGATGGCCCGGTCCACCATCTTCAGGGCCTCGCCGCGCAGTTCCTCGCCCCCGTCGAGCGCGAACGACCGCAGCGAGTAGATCACCTCGCGCTGCTGGTTCATCACGTCGTCGTACTCGAGCAGCCGCTTGCGGGCCTGGAAGTTCTGCAGCTCGACGCGCTTCTGCGCCGACTCGATCGACCGGGTGATCAGCGGGTGCGTCAGGACCTCGCCGTCCTCGGCGCCCATGCGGTCCATGAGCTTGGCGATGCGCTCGGACCCGAACAGGCGCATCAGGTCGTCCTCGAGCGAGGGGAAGAACTGCGACGCGCCCGGATCCCCCTGGCGGCCGGCGCGCCCGCGCAACTGGCGGTCGATGCGCCGCGACTCGTGGCGCTCCGACCCGACGATGTGCAGGCCGCCGATCTCCTCGATGTCCACCAGCTTGCCGTCGAGGTCCTTGATCTGCGACGGCTTCGACGGCGTGACACCCGCGCCCAGCTTGATGTCCGTCCCGCGGCCGGCCATGTTCGTCGCGATCGTGATCGCGCCCGGCTGGCCGGCGCCCGCGACGATCTCGGCCTCGCGCTGGTGGTACTTCGCGTTCAGCACGTTGTGCACCAGCCCCGCGCGCCGGAACAGCTTGGACAGCGTCTCCGACACGTCCACGCTCGCCGTGCCCACGAGGACCGGATAGCCCAGGTCGTGCAGCCGGCGCACCTCCTCCACGATGGCGTTGTACTTCTCGCGCCGCGTCTTGAAGACGAGGTCGTGCCGGTCGTCGCGGATGCAGTCCTTGTTGGTCGGGATGACCGAGACTTCCAGCTTGTAGATCTGGTGGAACTCGGTCTCTTCCGTCTCGGCCGTGCCCGTCATGCCGGCCAGCTTCTCGTACATGCGGAAGTAGTTCTGGATCGTGATGGTCGCCAGCGTCTGCGTCTCGCCCTTGACCTTCACGGCCTCCTTCGCCTCAACCGCCTGGTGCAAGCCCTCCGACCAGCGGCGGCCCGGCATCGTGCGCCCGGTGAACTCGTCCACGATGAGCACCTCGCCATCCTGGACGACGTAGTTTACGTCCTTCTCGTACAGCGCATGCGCCCGCAGGAGCTGGTGCACGATGTGCAGCTTTTCGCTCTTCAGCGCGTACTCCGCCTCGAGCGCACGCCGGGCCTCGATCTTCTCCGGCGCCCCGAGCGCGTCGTCGTGGTCGATCCGGTGGATCCCCGTGGAGATGTCCGGCAACACGAACTGGTCGTGGTCCGACGGCGACATCGTCTCGATGCCGCGATCGGTCAGGTGCACCGTGTGCCCCTTCTCGTCCAGCACGAAGAACAGGTCGTTCTCCAGGTCCCCGTACTGCTGCTTGCTCGGCCCCAGCTTGCGGTCGGCCAGGTAGTCCAGCTCCATGCGCTGCACGAGCTGCTTGACGCCGGATTCCTGGAGGGCCTTGAGCAGGCGCTTGTTCTTCGGGTTGCCGAGCTGCGCCTTGAACAGGGCCAGCCGCGCGCCGTCCTCGTCCTTCGCCGCGAGCAGGCGCTCGCCTTCGGCGACCAGCGCGTTCGCGACCTCGGTCTGCCGACGCACCAGCCGCTCGACCGCCGCGTTATGCTCGGCGAACATCGCGTCGTTCTCGTTCCCGACCGGGCCCGAGATGATCAGCGGCGTCCGCGCCTCGTCGATGAGCACCGAGTCGACCTCGTCGACGATCGCGAACCAGTGCGCGCGCTGCACGCGCTGGTCCAGCGCGATCACCATGTTGTCGCGCAGGTAGTCGAAGCCGAACTCGTTGTTCGTGCCGTACGTGATGTCGCACTCGTACGCGGCCCGCCGTTCCATCGTCCCCGGCTGGGTGTCGTCGAGGCAGCCCACGGTCATGCCGAGGTAGCGGTAGACGTGGCCCATCCACTGCGAGTCGCGGCGGGCCAGGTACGAGTTCACCGTGACCAGGTGCGACCCCTTCCCCGGCAGCGCGTTCAGGTAGAGCGGCAGCGTCGCGACCAGCGTCTTCCCCTCGCCGGTGGCCATCTCGGCGATGCGGCCCAGGTGCAGTTCGATGCCGCCGATGAGCTGGACATCGTAGTGCACCATGTCCCACGTCAGGTCCCGGCCGGTGACGGGGACGGTCGTCCCCACCAGGCGGCGCGCCGCCTCACGGACCGTCGCAAAGGCCTCCGGCAGGAACTCGTCGAGCGCCTCGCCGATGACTTCGCGCAACTGCCCCTCCAGGCCGCGGCGGCCGTCGGCACCGCCCAGCTCGGCATCGACGGCCTCGCGATCGGCGGCATCCCGGGCCACGCGCTTCCGTTCCTTCAACTCCGCGATGCGGCGCTCGAGCTCCTCCGTCCGCTCGCGGAGGATCCCCCGGAACTTCGCCGTCTGGCCCTGCAGTTCGGCGTCGGAGACCGACCGCAGCCGCTCGCCGATGCCGTTGATCTCGTCCACGATCGGCTGCACGCGCTTGCGTTCGCGCTCGTGCCGCGACCCGAACACCTTCGTGAGAAGCGTCTTGACCATGCCTGCCTCTATCGGTACAACCCGTTGGATTCGATGTAGCTGGCCACGGCATCGGTCACGAAGCCGCGGATCGGACGTCCGGCGCGGACGCGCGCGCGGATCTCGGTCGAGGACACATCCACCCGGCGCGTGGGAATGACCCGCGGCGCCGACGCCCCTGGCCCGCCGATCGCGCGCACCCGCGCGATGACGTCCTCGAGCGCCCGTTCATCCGGAGGCGCACCGGCGGCCGACGCCCGCGTCAGCACCACGACGTGGGCCAGGCTCACGACGCGGGCGGGATCGCGCCACTGGTCGAGCAGCGCGAACGCGTCCGCGCCCAGCAGCAGGAACCGCTCAGAGTCCGGCAAACGGCGGGCATACTCCTCCAGGGTCTCGACCGTGAAAGATAAGCCGGTTCGCTGGATCTCGATTTCATCCACCGAGAAGCGGGCATCCCCCTGGGTCATCACCTGCAGCATCCGGAGCCGGTGTCCGGCTGGCGCCGCTTCCTGGTGCTGCTTGAGCGGCTGCTGCGCTGCCGGGATGAACACCAGCCGGTCGAGGGCGAGGTGATCGACGGCGTCGGATGCGGCCAGCAAATGGCCCGTATGGGGAGGGTCGAATGTCCCGCCCATCAGGGCGACGCGCACGATCCTAGCGCGTGCCCGGCACCGCCGGCGCAGTCACGACCGGGGTGCAGATGGCCGCGACCTCGGGGTCGTTCGGGTACTTCTCGCGCAGCGTCTTGCAGACGTCCGCCTTGTCGTCCTTGTACTTGATCGCCTCATAGGCCTGCGCCAGCTGCAGCAACGCATCCCGCGACCGCGCCGTGTTGGGGTACTTGGTCACCACGTCCCGCAAGTAGATGATCGCGGAGTCGTAGGCCTTTCGCCGCATGTAGTGCATGCCGGCTTCGTAGTCCTTGGTCGCGAACCACTCCTGCAGCAGGGAGAGTTGCGCGGTGGCCGAGTCGCGCCACTCACTGTCGGGATAAAGCCCGAGCAGGGTCTCGTAGGTCCCGGCGGCGACGCTCCCGTACTGGGCGTCCAGCACGGGACGGCGCCACATCGCCTGGTATTCCTTTGCCGAGCGGTACAGCGCGTCGTCGGCCAGCGAATCGGTCGCGAAGCTCTCGGACAACCGCCCGTACGACTGGGCCGCCAGCAGGTGCTCACCGCGAGACGAATACGCCTCGGCGAGGTGGAAGTGCGAGGGAGGCAGGAGCGTGTCGCGGGCCGGGAGTTCGAGCGTCAGCTTCTCGAAGATCTGGACTGCGTAGTCCCACTTCCGGAGCTGCAGTTGCTGCAGCCCGGCCACGTACAGCGCCTCGTTGTTCGGGTACTGGCGCAGGTTGAACGTTCGCATGCAGCCGGCGAACGTTATCAGCGCGACTCCGACAGCGAGCGCGTGCTTTCTTGAAAGGGGCATGGCGGGTGGCAAAGTACCCGTCGATCGGTCGGCGGTTCAGGAGCGGAAGCGCTTGTAAACACGGCGCTTCCGGCGAACCGCTAAAGATAATGCGTCGCCGTCGACGCCGCGGGAAAAGGACCGGACCTGGATCTGCGTCCTGGCCCCTCCCTGCAGTCGCCCTATCCCAGGACCCGGCGGAAGTGTTCGATGGTCTTCAGGACCCCTTCGCGGAGGGGGACCGCCGGCTCCCAGCCCAGCAGTGTCCGGGCGCGGGTAATATCCGGCTTCCGCACCTTGGGATCGTCGGTAGGCAGCGGCCGGCTGACGATCGGCGACGACGTCCCCGTCAGTTCCACCACCAGCTCGGCCAGCTGGCGGACGGTGAACTCGTTGGGGTTGCCAATATTGGTCGGGTCGGCATCCCCTTTCATGAAGAGCCGGTAGATCCCCTCGACCTCATCCGAGACGAAGCAGAACGACCGCGTCTGGGAGCCGTCCCCGTAGATGGTCAGCGGCTCGCCCGTCAGCGCCTGGACGATGAAGTTCGAGACCACCCGGCCGTCGCGCGGCCGCATCCGCGGCCCGTAGGTGTTGAAGATCCGGACGATCCGCGTGTCCACGCCGTGGTAGCGATGGTACGCCATGGTCATGGCCTCGGCGAAGCGCTTGGCCTCGTCGTAGACGCCGCGCGGCCCGATCGGGTTCACGTTGCCCCAGTACTCCTCGGTCTGGGGGTGCACGAGCGGGTCGCCGTAGACCTCGGACGTCGACGCGAGGAAGAACCGCGCCCCCTTCGCCTTGGCCAGCCCGAGCGCGTTATGCGTCCCCAGCGCGCCGACCTTCAGCGTGGCGATGGGGTGCTCGAGATAGTCCACCGGGCTGGCCGGCGACGCGAAGTGCAGGATGCCGTCGAGCGGGCCGGCCACGTATGTGTACGTGGAGATGTTGTGGCGCACGAACTCGTACCGCTCGTGGCCCATCAGGTGGGCGATGTTGTCCGGGTTGCCAGTGATGAAGTTGTCGAGCCCGACGACGGAGTGTCCGTCCGCGAGAAAGCGGTCGGTGAGGTGCGACCCGAGGAACCCGGCACCACCGGTGATCATCACCCTCATGCGCGCGACCTCCCGAAGGAGTGATACGTGAAGCCGAGCGACGACAGCTTGGCCGGGTCGTAGAGGTTGCGCCCGTCGATCACGATCGGGCGTCGCAGGGCTTCCTTCATGCGCTTGAAATCGGGGTGCCGATACTCGTTCCAGTCGGTCACGATCACCAGGGCATCGGACCCCGCCAGGGCCTCGTAGTTCGTGGCGGCGTACCCGACCCGATCGCCCAGCCTCCGGTGTGCTTCCTCCATGGCGGCAGGATCGTGGGCCACCACCCGCCCGCCGCCGGCCAGCACGGCATCGATCAGGGCGAGCGACGGTGACTCGCGCATGTCGTCGGTGTTCGGCTTGAACGAGAGGCCCCACACGGCCACCTGGGCCCCGGCCACCTGCCCGTCCAGCGCCTGGGTGAGCTTGTCGAAGAGGCGCTGCTTTTGCCGGTCGTTGGCGGATTCGACCGCCTCGAGCACCATCAGGGGCGACTCGCAGGAGCGCGCGGTCTGCACGAGCGCCTTTACGTCCTTGGGGAAGCACGATCCGCCGTATCCCGGGCCGGGAAACAGGAACGAGGGCCCGATCCGCGCATCGCTGCCGACGCCCTTTCGCACCAGGTCCACGTTCGCCCCCACGCGCTCGCAGAGCGCGGCGATCTCGTTCATGAACGAGATGCGCGTCGCCAGCATGGCATTGGCGGCGTACTTCGTCATCTCGGCGGACGGGATGTCCATGAAGATGATCGGCTTTCCCGTGCGCACGAACGGCGCGTAGAGCTCGGCCATCACGCTGCGCGCATGATCGGACTCGACCCCGAGCACGACCCGATCGGGCTTCATGAAATCGTCCACCGCCGCGCCTTCCTTGAGGAACTCGGGATTGCTGCAGAGGTGGAACGGGAGCGTGGCGTTCTTCGCGACGGCCGCGCCGACCTTGGCAGCCGTTCCCACCGGGACGGTGGACTTGGTGACGACCACCAGTTCGCGCCGCATGTGGCGGCCGATCTCCTCCGCCACGCCCAGCACGTGCCGCAGGTCGGCGGACCCGTCCTCGTCAGGCGGCGTGCCGACGGCGATGAACACCACGTCGGCCCGCGCGATCGCGCCGGCGACGTTGGTGGTGAAGGACAGGCGCCCCTGCTGCTGGTTGCGCTCGACCATCGCGTCCAGCCCGGGCTCGTAGATGGGGATGACGTTGCGCGTCAGCCCTTCCACCTTTTCGGCGTTGGTATCTGCGCAGACGACGTCGTTGCCCGTCTCCGCGAGGCAGGCGCCGACGACGAGCCCGACGTAGCCGGTGCCGATGACGGAAATGTTCACGGGGAACCCGGGATCCTGGTGGTGGTCACGCCGTGGTGGCGGTGCCCCCGGCGGGCGATGACAGCTGGACGATGCGCGCGCGGGACGGCGCGAGGCGGGCCGTGGCGTTGCGCGTGTCGACGATGAGCCTGGCGTGGTCGGCCACCAGCTGGTAGTCGACCGCCGTGTGGTCGGTGACGATGACGACCGCGTCGGCGCGCTCCAGCACGTCCTGCGTGAGGGCGACGCCGGCCTTGGAGTGGCCATTCTCCCGGTACGACGCGACCCACGGGTCGTGATAGTCGACCTGGGCGCCGCGTTCCTCCAGCAGGCGCATCACGTCGAGCGCCGGGCTCTCGCGCATGTCGTCGATGTCGCGCTTGTAGGCGATGCCCAGCACCAGGATCCGGCTTCCCTTCACCGAGCGTTCATCCTCGTTGAGGGCGCGCGCGACCTTCCGCACGACGTACTCCGGCATCTCGGAGTTGATCTCGCTGGCCAGGTCGATGAAGCGCGTCTTGTAGTTCAGCGTCCGCATCTTCCACGCGAGGTAGTGCGGATCGAGCGGGATGCAGTGGCCGCCGATGCCCGGTCCCGGCGTGAACTTCATGAACCCGAACGGCTTGGTGGCCGCGGCATCGATCACTTCCCAGACGTTGACGCCGAGCTTGTCGCAGACAATGGCCATCTCGTTCACGAGCCCGATGTTCACGGCGCGGAACGTGTTCTCCAGCAGCTTCACCAGCTCGGCGGCCTCGGCGGTGGCGACCGGGACGACGGTGTCGATGCAGGCCGCGTACAGCGCCGACGCGACCTCGGTGCAGGCCGGCGTGATGCCGCCCACGACTTTCGGCGTGTTCTTCGTGTGCCAGGTCGGGTTGCCGGGATCCACGCGCTCGGGGCTGAACGCGAGGAACGTGTCCTCGCCGATCCTGCGCCCCTCCTGCTCGAGCCGCGGCTGGAGGACCTCGCGGGTCGTCCCCGGATACGTCGTGCTCTCGAGGACCACGACCATGCCCGGGTGGCTGTTGCGCGCGACCGTCTCGGTCGCCGCGTTCACGTAGCTCATGTCCGGGTCACGGGTCTTGGACAGCGGCGTCGGCACGGCGATGGAGACCGCATCGCACCGGCTGAGCTGCTTCTGGTCCGTGGTGGCCTCGAACAGCCCGCCGGCCACGTGGCGCGCCACCTGATCGGAGGGCACGTCCTGGATGTGGGACTTCCCCGCCATGAGCTCGCGGACCACGCGCTCGCTGACGTCGAAGCCGATGACGTGGAACCCCGCGTCGGCGAACTCCATCGCCAGCGGCAGGCCCACATAGCCCAGGCCCACCACGCCAACCACGGCCCGGCGGTCCCGTATCCTGGAGAGCAGTTCTTCTTTCATGTCCTCGAATTTGTCGAAGCCAATCGTCCCGGCCTAGGACGCTCAGCGGCCATAGAAGGCACGGATGGCACCCACGACCTCGTCCAGCTGGCTGGAGGTCATCTCGGGGTAGATGGGGATGGAAAGGACCTCCTTCGCGGCCTTCTCCGACTCGGGGAAGGCACCCTCCCCGTATCCGAGATAGGCGAAGCAGGGCTGGAGGTGGAGGGGCACCGGATAGTAGACCGCGGACCCGATCCCCTTCGCCTTCAGGTGCGCCTGCAGGTCGTCGCGGCGCTCGACCCGGAGGGTGTACTGGTTGAAGATGGACTCGTTGGCGGGGTCGATGACGGGAGTCCTGACCTCGGCCACGTCCGCCAGGTTGGACGTGTAGTACGCCGCGTTGGCGCGACGGCCGGCGCTCCAGTGATGCAGGTGCGGCAGCTTGGCGCTCAGCACGGCCGCCTGCAGGGCATCCAGGCGGCTGTTGAAGCCCACCTCCTCGTGATGGTACATCTGCAGGCCACCGTGCACCCGGAGGCGCTTGAGGCGGGCGGCGAGGGCGTCATC
The DNA here is from genome assembly GCA_030835125.1 of Gemmatimonadaceae bacterium. Taxonomy (GTDB): domain Bacteria; phylum Gemmatimonadota; class Gemmatimonadetes; order Gemmatimonadales; family Gemmatimonadaceae; genus JABWBJ01. Next base: position 42,900 of record JAUQWM010000051.1, read on the forward strand.
CTGGGTCACCATCATGCCGCCATCGCCGTATCCGCCCAGGTTCTTCGACGGGAAGAAGCTGAAGGTTCCGATCGTGGCGCGTTCCCCGGCCATCACCCGCTCACCATCGATGACGCGCGACGCGCCGATCGTCTGGGCGGCGTCCTCGATGACCGGGATCCCCGGCGACATCGCCGCGATGCACTCGAGCGCGGCCATCTGGCCGAAGAGGTCGACCGGGATGATCGCCTTCGTCCGGCTGGTGCACGCGGCGCGGGCGGCCGCCGGCACCATGTTGAACGACACCGGGTCGATGTCGCAGAAAACCGGCGTGGCGCCGACGTTGTGGATCGTCCCGGCGGTGGCGAAGAAGGTGAACGGGGTCGTCACCACCTCGTCGCCGCGGCCAATATCGAGGGCGCGCAGGGCGAGCAGCAGCGCGTCGGTGCCGCTGGCGCACCCGATGGCATGACGGGTCCGGCTGAGGAGCGCGATCTCCTCCTCGAGCTTCTGGACCGGGGCGCCGAGGATGAACAACTGGTCGTCCACGACCTTCATCATGGCGCCGACCACTTCGTCCCGGATCAGGGAGTGCTGGGCGCGAAGGTCGAGCAGTGGGACAGGCATTACCGGAGGTGGTTCGGGGACACCTCCGGGATCTCCGGCGGCGCCCCGAAATCTGGACACCGTGAGGGTCGAATTCAACGAACCGGACGTGTCCCGGGCATTCTGCCGTTAGGCGTCCGCCTCCTGGACGGCTCGGGGCGGCAGGGTTGCGCGGCCACGGCGTCGCGACGACGATGACGGCTGTCGGGGAAGTCCCCCGGCCCGCCCGGGCACGCTCCTGGCGCGGCGTGCCCCTTGCACCATGGCCGGGTCCAATGGCAATCGACTCCCGGGAACGACCCCGCGACCACCCCGAATGGCCGGTCCTGTCGCCGGCGCAGCGGGCATTCCTGGTCCTCCGACTCGGCCTGGCCGCCGGGGTGGCAACCGGACTGGCCCATGCCGTCGTGCTGCAGGTCATGTGGCTCGGGTTCGACCGCATGACCTGGTATCCCCGCGGGTTCTACTGGATGGCCCCAGTGGCGTACTCGGCCGTGCTTCTCCCCGGCGTGGTCGTCCTGGCCGCCCTGGCGGCAGCCGTGCGGCATCGCGGGGTCATCGGCTTCGCGATTGTCGCCATCGCGGCCACCTGCGTCTTTGGCCTGCTCCTGCCCTTCACGCAGGTGTCGCGGACGGCGGCCCTGATCCTTTCGGCTGGCGTGGGCTGGCGCCTCTCCGTGGCGACCATGCGACACCTCCGTGCACGGTCCCTCCGGCCCGGCCGGTTTGCCATGGTCAGCATCGCGCTTATCGGAGTGGTCGCCGGCGGCCAGTGGGTTACCCGGGACCGCGGGCCCGTCGGTGCTGCTCCGCTGGACAGCCCGAACGTGCTCGTGTTCATGCTGGACGCGGTTCGCGCGCGAAACGTGGACCTCAGCCCGTCCGGGCGCACCCCGGGATTCGCCCGCCTCGCCGCGGAAGGCGCGGCGTTCACGCGCGCCTTTTCCCCCGCGCCGTGGACGCTGCCGTCCCACGCCTCGATGTTCACCGGGCTGCCGGCGCTGGCCCAGTCGGGCGACTGGTACGCCCCCCTGGGCGACGGGGCCCGCACCATCGCCGAATCGTTAGGCGATCGCGGGTATGCCACCGGCGCCTTCGTCGCCAACCTGCACTACACGGGGTGGGACTCGGGCCTGGCGCAGGGCTTCGACCGGTACGACGACTACCCGCTCGACTGGGACCAGGTGCTGCGGTGTTCGTCGTACACGCAGACGACGCTCTACTCGGAAGTGCGGGACGCGCACTCCGTGAGGGACATCGTGCGCGCCTTCCTGCGGCCGAACCTGTCGATGATCCCGCAGCACGTCTATGAGGCCCGCCTGGCCGACGGGATCGGCGGCGCCTTCCTCGAGTGGCAGGGCCGGCTCGGCGACCGGCCGTTCTTCGCGTTCCTCAACATGATGGACGCCCACCTGCCCTTCTTCGATCCCGAGCCGGTTCGGCGCCGGTACCCGCCGACACACCGCGATGAGCGGGCGTACGACGCGGCCATTGCCTTCATGGACGCCCAGGTCGACAGTGTGCTCGCCACGTTGCGCCGACGCGGGGCGCTGGACAACACGATCGTGGTCGTCACCTCGGACCACGGCGAGCTGTTCTCGGAACACGGCCTGTCGGGCCACGCCAACAGCCTGTACCTCAACGTCCTCCACGTCCCGCTGGTGGTGCGCTTTCCGGCGGCCGTTCCCGCGGCCACGGTGGTCGATGCGCCGGTGTCGATGCGCCGCCTCGCCGCCACGCTGGCCGACCTGACCGGTGCCAGCGACACGTTTCCCGGCCCCTCGCTGCGGACGGCATGGAGTACGTCGGACGACCCGGATGTCGTGCTGGCCGAAGTGAGGCGTCAGCCGAACCCGCTGTCGGAGACGCCGGCGAGCCGGGGCACCATGCGGTCCCTGCTGGACGACACGCACCACTACATCCTCAACGAGGGGACGGGTGGCGAGGAGGTGTACGCCTACACGACCGACACCCTCGAGTCCACGAACCTCGCCACGACGGCAGGCGGCGACTCGCTGGTGGCCGCATGGCGTGTCCGGCTTGCCGACGCGCTGCGCCGTTTCGGCTCGCCGCCTACGTCGCGACCTTGAGCGGGATGGGTACGTCGTGCCCGGTCTTGGCCGACTCGTAGATCCCGAGGATCAACTCGAGCGACTTGCGGCCGGCGCGGCCGTCGGTCTCGGGCTGCGCCTCGCCACGCAGGACCGCCAGCACGTTCCGGTAGTAGCCGGCGTGGCCGAAGCCGTACACACTGGCCGGGTTGGTGGCCGTGCTGTCGACGAGCTTGTCGTCGTCGTCGTAGTCCGCGAACGACCAGTGCTCGATCCGGTTGACGGCCGTGCCGCCGATCTTCACGGTGCCCTTCTCGCCCAGCAGCGTGAGGGATCCCTCGAGGTTCTTCGGGTAGGTCAGCATGGTGACCTCGATGACGCCGAGCGCGCCGGAGCGGAACCTGAGCACCGCGACCCCCGTGTCCTCGGTCTCGATGCGCCGGGCGAGCGTCGCGGTCTTCGCGATCACGCTTTCCACCGGCCCCGCCAGCCACTGGATCAGGTCGACGTAGTGCGATGCCTGGTTCATGAACGCGCCGCCGTCGAATTCCCACGTCCCGCGCCACGGCGCCTGGTCGTAGTACTCCTGCGGCCGCGTCCACCGCACCGTGGTGTTGGCCAGGTACAGCCGACCGAAGCGCCCCTTGTCGAGCGCGCGCTTCACCAGTTGCACCGCGGGATTGAGCCGGTTCTGCTTCACCACGAACAGCTGGACGCCGGCGTCGTCGCAGGCATGGACCAGTTCATCGGCCGCCGCCAGCGCGATCGCCATCGGTTTCTCGCAGATCACGTGCTTCCCCGCCCTCGCCGCCTGGATGCCGTGCTGCGGGTGCAGGCCCGAGGGCGTGCAGACCGCCACGGCGTCGCAGGCCGCGTGCTCCAGCATCTTCGGGTACGAGGTGTACCAGGCGACGCCGTTCTGCTCGCCCGCCAGCCGGGCGCGTTCCTCGACGGTGTCGCACACCGCCACGAGTTCGATCCCGTCGACCTCGCGGATCGCGTTGAAGTGCGTACCGCTGATCCGTCCACAGCCCACCAGGGCCAGCCGCACGGCGCTCATGCCGGGATCCTCCGCAGGGTGTCACCCTCCAGGCGGTACCGGCTGCCGCACCCTGCACAGGTGATGGGGGTGGGGTCCGCCAGTGACGTGGCGCCCTGCGCCTTGCGCATGGCGCCGTGCAGCATCTCCCCGCACTGGCAGGCCCATCCCGTCCGGCGCGCCGGCACGCCGGTCACCACCGCGAAGTCGGGTACGTCCCGCGTCACCACCGCCCCCGCGCCCACGAACGCGTACTCGCCCAGCGTCACGCCGCACACGATCGTCGCATTCGCCCCGATCGACGCCCCGCGCCTGACGAGGGTCTTCCGGTACTCGTCCTTCCGGGAGACGTGGCTGCGCGGGTTCATCACGTTGGTGAAGACCATCGACGGGCCGCAGAACACGTCATCCTCCAGCTCGACGCCCTCGTAGATCGACACGTTGTTCTGCACCTTCACGTTGTTCCCCAGCCGCGTCCCCGGCATCACGACGACGTTCTGGCCCAGGTTGCACCGCTCGCCGATGACGGCGCCCGGCATCACGTGGCAGAAGTGCCAGACCTTCGTGCCGTTCCCGATGACGGCGCCGTCGTCCACGTAGGCCGACTCGTGGACGAACGGCGGCGGCAGCGTGCTCACGGCGACGCCTCACGCGACACGAGGGGCGTGCCGCGCGGCGTGCGTCCGGCCTCGGTCGCCGCGGCGTCGCCGCGGGGCGCCGACTCCGCCCCCGACAGGCCTCGCGCCACGCGCCCGTCCGCGTGCCACTCCTGCAGCGACCGCACGGCGGGCTTCCGCGACCGCAACGCCAGGATCGCGTCGCAGGCGGCGCGCGCCGCCGACATCGTCGTGGTGTACGAGACCCGCTGCGCAATCGCGGTGCGCCGCAGCAGGTAGTCGTCATGCTGCGCGTGCTTCCCCAGGGGCGTGTTGATCAGGAGCTGGACGTCACCATTCACCATGAGGTCGATGCCGTTCGGCCGGCCCTCGTGGACCTTCCGGATCACCCGGACCGGGAGCCCGCGCCCCTGCAGGTACCGCGCCGTGCCGTCCGTGGCGTTGAGCGTGAAGCCCATCTCGTGAAACTGGCCCGCGATCGGCGCCACGCTCGGCTTGTCGCCGTCGCTGACCGTGATGAAGATCGCGCCCTCCAGCGGCAGCGCGTTGTCGGCCGCCTGCTGCGCCTTGGCGAAGGCCATCCCGAACGAGTCCGCGATCCCCATCACCTCGCCCGTCGACCGCATCTCGGGACCGAGGATGGGATCGAAGGCGCGGAACTTCGTGAACGGGAAGACCGCTTCCTTCACCGAGTAGTAGGGCGGATGCACCTCTTCCGTGAACCCGACCTCCTCCAGCGTTTCACCGCACATCACCCGCGCTGCGAGCGATGCCAGCGGCACCCCGATCGCCTTCGACACGAACGGGATGGTGCGGCTCGCCCGCGGATTGACTTCCAGCACGTACACCACGCCGTCCTTCACTGCGTACTGCACGTTGATCAGCCCGACCACGCCCAGCTTCAGCGCCAGGGCCACCGTGTTGCGCCGCATCGTCTCGATGTGCCGGGCCTCGATCCGGTACGGCGGCAGCACGCACGCCGAGTCGCCCGAATGGACGCCCGCGTCCTCGATGTGCTGCATCACGCCGCCGATCACCACGGTCGTCCCGTCGGAGATGGCGTCGACGTCGGCCTCGAAGGCATCCTCGAGGAAGCGGTCGATCAGCACCGGACGGTCCTCGCTCACCCGCGCCGCGGTGTCGAAGTACATCCGCAGCGACGGCTCGTCATAGACGATCTGCATCGCCCGGCCGCCCAGCACGTACGACGGCCGCACCAGCACGGGATAGCCGATCCGGTCGGCACTGGCCACCGCCTCGTCGATGCTCGTCGCGGTGCCGGCCTCCGGCTGCACGACGCCGAGTTCGCGTGCCACCGCCTCGAAGCGCTTCCGGTCCTCGGCCACGTCGATCGCGTCCGGCGACGTCCCCAGGATCGGCACGCCGGCGGCCTCGAGCCCCCGCGTGAGCTTGAGCGGCGTCTGGCCACCGAGCTGCACGATCACGCCCTTCGGCTGCTCGCGGTGGACGACCTCCAGCACGTCCTCGAGCGTGAGCGGCTCGAAGTACAGCTTGTCCGACACGTCGTAGTCGGTGGAGACCGTCTCGGGATTCGAGTTGATCATGATCGCCTCGTATCCCCGCTCGCGGAGCGCCATCACCGCGCGGACGCAGCAGTAGTCGAACTCCACGCCCTGCCCGATGCGATTGGGCCCGCTGCCGAGGATGATCACGGACTCGCGGCCGGTCTTCGGGACCTCGCTCTCGTCGTCGTAGCTGCTGTAGAGGTACGGCGTGGACGAGGGGAACTCGCCGGCGCAGGTGTCGACGATCTTGTACGCGGGACGGACGCCGAGGGCCCAGCGCCGCGCGCGCGCCGCGTCCTCGGTCTCGCCCCGCAGGGCCGCCAGCTGGCGGTCGGAGAACCCCATCCGCTTCATGATCCGCACGTCGTCCGCGTCCGGCTCGGCGATCCCGGCGAACGCCTGCTCGGCCTCGAGCAGTTCGCGCATCTGCTGGAGGAACCACCGGTCGATCCACGTCAGCGCGTAGAGCTCGTCATCGGTCATGCCGGCCAGCATGGCCCGCTTGAGCTGGAAGACGCGCTCCGGCGTCGGCTGCGACAGCGCGCCCCGCAGCGCCGCCACCGATTCGTCAGGCAGGCGGTCGTCCACCGGCCGGGCGCCGATCACCCAGCCACTGCGCCCGGACTCGAGCGCGCGCAGCCCCTTCTGGAATGCCTCCTTGAAGGTGCGGCCGATGGCCATCGACTCGCCGACCGACTTCATCTGCGTCGTCAGGCGCGGGCTCTCGTTGATGAACTTCTCGAACGCGAACCGCGGGCACTTCACCACCACGTAGTCCAGCACCGGCTCGAACGAGGCCGGCGTGGTCTTCGTGATGTCGTTGGTGATCTCGTCCAGCCGGTAGCCCACCGCCAGCTTGGCCCCGATCCGCGCGATCGGGAAGCCGGTCGCCTTCGACGCCAGCGCCGACGAGCGCGAGACGCGCGGGTTCATCTCGATCACGACCATCTCGCCCGTGTCCGGGTTGGTCGCGAACTGGATGTTGCACCCGCCGGCCTCGACGCCGATCTCGCGGATCACCTTGCAGGCGGCATCGCGCATCTCCTGGTACTCGCGGTCGGTCAGCGTCATCGCCGGCGCCACCGTGATCGAGTCGCCGGTGTGCACCCCCATCGGGTCCAGGTTCTCGATCGAGCAGACGATCACGACGTTGTCGGCGTAGTCGCGCATCACCTCCAGCTCGAACTCCTTCCACCCGAGCAGCGACCGCTCGATCAGCACCTGGCTCACCGGGGACTCGGCCAGCCCGCGCCGGACGATGTCCTCGTACTCCTCGCGGTTGTAGGCGATGCCGCCGCCCGCGCCGCCCAGCGTGAACGAGGGCCGGATGATCGCCGGATACCCCGTGAACTCGGCGATGACCTGCGCCTCCTCCCACGTGCGGGCGATGCGGCCCTGCGGCACCTGGAGCCCGATCCGCTCCATCGCGGCGCCGAACTCCTCACGGTCCTCGGCCACCTTGATCGCGCGCGCCTTCGCCCCGATCAGCTCGACGCCGTACTTCTCCAGCACCCCGTTCTCGGACAGCTTCATCGCGACGTTGAGCGCCGTCTGGCCGCCCATCGTCGGCAGCAATGCATCCGGCCGCTCACGCGCGATCACCAGCTCGACGTATTCCGGCGTCACCGGCTCGAGATACGTCCGGTCGGCGACCTCGGGATCGGTCATGATCGTCGCCGGGTTGGAGTTGACGAGGATGACCTCGTAGCCCTCCTCGCGCAGCGCACGGGCCGCCTGCGTTCCCGAATAGTCGAACTCCGCGGCCTGGCCGATGACGATGGGCCCGGAGCCGATGAGGAGAATGCGGTGGATGTCGTTGCGGCGGGGCATTTATTCAGGGTCGAGGCTTGAGACACGAGGCTCGTGGAATGCGCGGCGAGGCGGGGAGTCATGCATCGCCCGTCCCCCGTGTCCCGACTCCCATCTCATCGTCCACCATCATCGCGACCAAACGACTGAAATCTACTTCAGGTGTCCAGCCGAGTCGCGCCCGGGCGCGGGCGGGATTGGCGAGGCGAAGCGGCGCGTCGCCGCGCCTGACCAGCGCCGGGTCGCTGCGGACGTGATCCAGCCAGTCGAGGCCGACATGGCGGAACGCCGCCTCGCAGAACTCGGCCACCGAGTGGGCGACGCCGGTGCCGATCACGAGGTCCCCGGGTTCGTCCTGGAACATCATCAGCCACATCGCCTGCACGAAGTCGCCGGCGAAACCCCAGTCGCGCCGCACGTCGACGTTCCCGAGCAGCAGTTCCCGCTCCTCGCCTCGCGCGATGCGCGCGGCGGCGCGCGCGATCTTTCGCGTCACGAAATCCGGTCCCTTCCGCGGACTCTCGTGGTTGAACAGGATGCCCGTGACCGCATACACGCCGAAGCGCTTCCGCACGTGGGTCACGATCTCCATCGCCTCGAGCTTTGCCTGGCCGTAGGGCGTGGTGGGTGCGTGCGGCGATGACTCGTCCTGGGCCCGATCCTCCGGCCCGAACACCTCGGCGGATCCCGCGAGGAAGAACCGGGGCGAGGGGAGCTCCTCGGCGATCCACGCGGCCAGCGCGGCCGTGGGCAGCACGATGGCGGAGCGTGTGCCGGCGGGGTCCTTCCACGACGCCGCAACGCTCGAGGGTGCGGCGAGATGATAAACCTCGTCCGGCTTCTCACGCCGCGCGAGCTCGACCAGGGCGTCGCCATCGGCCGGGAGCTCGTGCAGTTCGACGCCGAGCAACGCCGTCGCGTAGCGACTGTCGAGGGCGCGCCGGACATCGCGCGTGGTCCCGATCACGCGGTAGTCGCGGGCACGCAGGAACTCGGCGAGGTAGCTGCCGTCCTGTCCGCTGACCCCGGTGATCAGCGCGGTCGGCATTGGCCTCCCCGCCGGTCCGTCGGCGCCGGGAGAAAGAAAAGGGGAGCGCTGGCGGCGCTCCCCTTGATCTTCGGCACCATTGCCCGGTGTTCGGTCACGCCACCCGGGGAGCGCGCGGCGCGCGCTGGATCTTGCCGGCGCCGAGGCACCGCGTGCAGACGCGAACCTTGGTGATCTTGCCGTCGACCAGGATGCGCGCGGTCTGGAGGTTGGGCCTCCAGGTGCGGCGGGTGCGGTTGTTGGCGTGCGAGACATTGTTGCCGTAGGCGACGCCCTTCTCACAGACGTAGCAGCGGCTGCGATTGATGGCCATGGTCAGCTCTCCACCAGTTCGATGCGCGCCATCTCCGCCCCGTCACCCTTGCGGTGCCCGATCTTGAGGATGCGCGTGTAGCCGCCGGCCCGCTTCTGGAACTTCGGGCCGACCTCGGCGAAGAGCTTGTCGGCGATGGCACGCTGCTGCACGTGCCGCAGCGCCTGGCGGCGGTCGTGGAGGGTGCCGCTGCGGGCGCGGGTGATGAGCTTCTCGACGAAGGGACGGAGTTCCTTGGCCTTGGCCTCGGTGGTCTCGATCGCCCCGTGCTGGATGAGGGACATGGCCAGCCCGCGCATCAGCGCGAGCTTCTGCTCGCCGGTGCGCCGAAGCTGCCGTCCCGCCTTGCGGTGCCGCATTACTCCAGGTCCTCCATGGGCTCGTCATCGGGCGCATTCGCGGCGGCCTGGCTGGGCGCGGTCCCCCAATCGAGGATCTTCACGCCTTCGCCGTTCTCCTCGTAGCGCATGCCGAAGTTGAGCCCTTCGCTTTCGAGCAGGTGGGCGATTTCCTGCAGCGACTTCTTGCCGAAGTTCTTGACCTGCAGGATCTGGTTTTCGGTCTGCCGCACGAGGTCGCCCAGCGTGCGGATGTTCGAGTTCTTGAGCGAGTTCACCGACCGGACCGAGAGGTCGAGGTCGTCGATGAGCGTCTTGAGGCGCTGGGCGAGCTTGGCGGCGTCGCCGGTCTGGGCCTCGCCACCCGGGGTCACGGTGGCCGACGCGCTGGACCCGAAGCCGGCGAAGTACTGGAAGTGCGTCTGCGCGAGCGCGGCGGCGTAGCTCACCGCTTCCTCGGGCGAGATGGTGCCGTTGGTCTCGACCGTCAGCGTGAGGCGGTCGTAGTCGGTGCGCTGGCCGACGCGCGTTTCCGCCACCAGGAAGTTTGCCCGGCGGACGGGATTGTAGAGCGCATCGATCTTGACCAGGTCGACGGGCAGGCCGCGATCGGCGACGTGCTGGTCGGCCTCGAGATAGCCGCGGCCCTTGTTCACGTACAGCTCGACGCTGACGTCGCGGTCGTCCTGGAGCGTGAACAGGTGGTGGCGCGGGTCGATGACGCGGACGTTGGCGTTCGACTCGATGTGGCCGGCCGTGACCGGGCCCGCCGTCGAGCGCGAGATGCGCAACACGACGTCCTCGGTGTCGTCGGCCAGCGCGAGGACGAGCGTCTTGAGGTTGCCGATGATCAGGTGCACGTCCTCGACGACGCCGGCGACGGTCTGGTGTTCGTGCACCACCCCGTCGATGCGGAAGCCCCAGACCGCGCTGCCGCGGAGGGAGGACAGCAGCATGCGGCGGATCGCGTTGCCGAGGGTGTGGCCGTAGCCACGCTCCAGGGGCTGGACGCGGAACTCCGCGATGTTGGCGTTATCCTCGCGGCGGTGAACTTCGACCAGCTGCGGAAGGATGAGGCCCTTGAGATCGATTGCCTTGCTCATGTACGCGTTGTCCTGTCGTGGTCATGCCGGGCCATCGGCCTCGGCAACGCCCCACCCCGCCCCTGGCGCGCGGTGGGTTCGTGAGGGATCCAGGGTCCCTGACGCTGCAAACTGCAAGTTGGGAGTTGAGCGTTGAGAGTTGCGAGACTCCCAACTCCCAACTTTCAACTCTCAACTACTTCGAATAGAGCTCCACCACCAGCTGTTCCTGCGCCGCGATCGGGATATTCGGCCGCGTGGGCCGCTCCAGCATCCGGCCGCTGAACGTGCCGCGATCGACGGCGAGCCACGACGGCGAGGCGCCGCGCGATGCATGCTCCATCGACTGCACCACGAAGACGTTCTCGCGCGAACCCGTGTGGACCCGGATCTCCTGGCCCGGCAGGACCACGAAGCTCGGGATGTCCACCGTGCGGCCGTTGACCTCGATGTGCCGGTGGCGCACCAGCTGGCGCGCCGCCTTGCGGCTGGAGGCGAAGCCGAGGCGATAGACCATGTTGTCCAGCCGGCTCTCGAGGGCCGCCAGCAGGTTGTGGCCCGTGATGCCCGGGAGCGTGGAGACGTGCTCGAACGTGTTGCGGAACTGCTTCTCCGACACGCCGTAGATCCGCTTGATCTTCTGCTTCTCGCGCAGCTGCTTGGCGTATTCGGACGCCTTGCGCCGGCGCGCGGTGGCCTGGCCGTGCTGCCCAGGCGCATAGGGACGACGCTCCACCGGGCACTTCTCGGTGAAGCACTTGGTGCCCTTCAGGAACAGCTTGGTCCCTTCACGACGGCACTGGCGGCAGCTCGAACCCGTGTAGCGCATCGGTCAGACTCTCCGGCGCTTGGGGGGACGGCAGCCGTTGTGCGGAATCGGCGTGACGTCCTTGATCGACTTGACCTGCAGCCCGGCGGACGCCAGCGCCTGGATGGCGGACTCACGACCGCTGCCGGGCCCCTGCACTCGCACGTGGACGCGACGGACGCCGACGGAGAGCGCCTCGCGTGCCGCCTGCTCGGCCGCCACGGTGGCGGCGAAGGGCGTCGACTTCTTGGAGCCCTTGAAGCCGGCCTTGCCGGCCGATCCCCACGCGACGGTGTTCCCGCCCATGTCGGTGATGGTGATCGTCGTGTTGTTGAACGTGGCCGCGATATGCGCCACGCCCTCGGACTCGATCACGCGCTTGGTCTTCTTTCCAGTAGCCATTGAAACGAGATGGGAGATGGGAGAGGGGAGATGGGGAGTGAACCGCCCCGGCCTCCTCGCCCCTGATTACTTCGTCACTTTCTTCTTGCCGGCGATCGCGCGGCGCGGACCCTTCTTCGTGCGCGCGTTCGTGTGCGTGCGCTGGCCGCGGACCGGCAGGCCCCGGCGATGCCGGATCCCCCGATAGGACCCGATGTCCATCAATCGCTTGATGTTCATCGCGACCTCGGTGCGCAGCGCGCCCTCGACGCGGTAGTCCTTCTCGATCGCCTGGCGCAGCTTGTTCACGTCCGCGTCCGTCAGGTCGCGCACGCGAAGCGCGGCGCTCACGCCGGTCTTCTCGAGGATTTCGCGCGCGGTCGTCCGCCCCACGCCGAAGATGTACGTCAGTCCGATCTCGACCTTCTTGTCGCGAGGGAGATCGACGCCAGCAATACGAGCCATGTCAGCCTTGTCGCTGCTTGTGCTTGGGGTTTCGCTTGCAAATGATGCGTGTCACGCCGTTGCGCTTCACCACGACGCAGTGTTCGCAAATGGGCTGCACGCTCGTCCGGACCTTCACCGTCGTCTCCGTTGCTGTCTGGCGGTTAAATCGGCCAAGACGCTGAAAATAGGCGCCTTAGGGCGCCTGTGCAAGGGACGATGTTGCGTTGCGAAAACGGGTTAGACCCCGGACGCGGAAAGCTCGTCCAGCACCCGCCGCATCGCCAGTCGAGGCTCGCCTCCCGCCGTCACGGTACGACCCAGGATGATGTACGTCGCACCAGCCTCGGCGGCCGCGCGAGGGGTCACGATCCGGCTCTGGTCGCCCGCGGAATCACCAGCCAGCCGGATCCCGGGAACGAGGGTCCCGAAGTCGGGACCGAACTCGCGCCGGATCCGGCCAGCCTCCTGCCCCGAGCAGACGACCCCGTAGGCACCCGAAGACCTGGCCAGTTCGGCCAACCGCATAACCTCGTCTGCGACAACGACCTCGCGGCCGATCGCTTCTGACGCCGTGCTCGCGTCCATCGACGTCAGGATCGTGACCGCGAGGACCCGGCAGGTCGACCCTGCCCCTTCGACCGCCGCCTCGATCATCGCCCGTCCGCCGAGCGCGTGGACCGTGATGAGCGATGCCCCGCCGGTAGACGCCGATCTCGCGGCTGCCCGGACGGTGTTGGGGATGTCGTGGAACTTGAGGTCGAGGAAGACCTGCTTCCCCTCGCCCCGTACCGCGTCCACCACCGACGGGCCGGCCGAGGTAAAGAGTTCACTGCCGACCTTGTAGAAGCCGCACGAGTCGCCCAGCTCGCCGATCATCGACATCGCGCGTGCGGTGTCGGGCACATCGAGCGCAACGATCGGGATTGGACCGTGGTTCATTCGAATCCGTGAAATGGGGTGATCTGCCAAGGGTGCGGAGTCACGCGAAACCTACGGGGTGGAAAGGGGATTGCAGTGCCGGCTCGTTTCCTCGGGAGCACCCCGCGAGGCGTTGAAAGAACGCAAGACCGCGATTGAGGCGTAGCGCCGCTGATTGATCCCAATCCGCAAGACCAGGCCGGCGGTACCGTCTCCGGAACACAGCACCTGCTCGTGATTGACCGCGGATCCGCACAAAGACAATCAGGTCCGGTTTCGCGGAAGCACGCACCTCATTCGAGTCGCGTGATCCCGGGGGCGAAATGCCATGTCGGATTCGACGCGAATCCATCGCCAGAGATCAGCGCACTCAGTCTTCAGGTACCGGGTACGTGGCTGTCAGGACCTCACCTCCGGCAGTTTCGTAACGGACTCTTACCCAACCACCATGAGACCGCGATGGAATCCAGTCCAGGTGAGGCCGAGAAGGAATACCGGAGGTATGCCCTCAGCCGCCAGGGTGGGCACGGCGGCGGCGGGAGCGCGTCGCTCAAGGCGCACTGTCAACACCGGCTGAAAATGGGACACTTTCCACCGGGTGAAAATGGGACAGTCGGGGGGGGAGCCCTCAGGGCGCCGTGACCTCCCGGTCGTGCTGTTGTTTCCGATCGGGGGGTGCACCTGAGACGTGGATCGACGGGCCAGGTCAGCATGCTGCCGGAGTCGGTAGCTGTTCCGCGGATGTTCACGATGTGGCAGTGATGCACGAGCCGGTCGATCAGCGCCGCGGCCATGACGTCATCGCCGAAGATCTCCCCCCAGGCCTCGAAGCCCTTGTTCGAGGTGAGGATCGTCGAGGCGGATTCGTAGCGCCGGCTGAGGAGCTGGAAGAAGAGCATCGCCCCGGTCCGCGTGATCGGCAGGTAGCCGATCTCGTCGATCACCATCAAGCTCGGGAAGACGAGCGTGCGGAGGCGGTGGGTGAGACGCCCCGCGCTCTGGGCGTCCTCGAGGGAGTGGAGGAGGTCGGCGAGGGTCGTGAAGTACACGCGCCGGCCCCGTTCCGCGGCGGCGACGGCGAGACTGAGCGCCAGGTGGGTCTTGCCGACGCCCGGGGGGCCCAGGAGCACCACGTTCTCCTTGCGCTCGATGAAGCCGAGCGTGTGGAGGCTCTCGATCTGCTCCCGCTTGACGCTGGGCTGGAAGCTGAAGTCGAAGTCGGCGAGCGTCTTCACAGCGGGCAGGCGCGCCGAGCGCATCGCCGTCTGGAGGCGCCGGGCATTTAGCAGCTGGATGTGCGCGTTCAGCAGATGGTCGATGGCCTGCGGTCCCGCGAGGTCACCGGCATCGCAGCGCCGCAGGATGTCGTCGAGGGCTTCGAGCGCCCCCGGCATCTTGAGATCGGCGAGTTGCGTGCGCAGCCGTTCGCGGAGCGAGGCACTGGTCGCGGTGCGTTTCATGGCTCCCCTCCCGCCGCGGTGAGCTGGGCGTACGCGGCGAGGCTGCGGCGCTCCACGGGCACCACCGGCACGACGGCCGCGCGGGCCGCGGCGCCAGGCTGCGTCGGGGGCAGGACGAGGGACCGATAGGGGCGCGCGGCCAGCGGCTGCAGCGCGTGCTGTTCGTCCGCCCGGAAGCGCTCGATTGGCGGCACATGGGTGGTCCCATGATCCCGCGGATTCGCCACGGTGGTCAGCCAGTCGAGGACCTGCGCATTCAGGTCCGCGTCGGACAGAAACGTGCGGCCGTAGAGGAAGTTCTCGCGGAGATAGCGGATCGGACGCTCGACTTTGCCCTTCGTCTTGGCTCGATACGGCCGACACACGCGCACCCGGAAATGATGATGCCGGGCGAAGCGGAGGAATTCGAGATTCTGTCGCAGGCCACCGCCGCCGAGGCGCTCGTCGCGCGTGACGACCGACCGCATCTGGTCAAACAGGACTTCGTGCGGCACCCCACCCCACGCGGTGAAGCAGGTCTCGAGTCCCAGCATCAGCGTCCGGAGATCCTGTCGGGGATAGAACTGGACACGCACCACGGAATCGCCGACGAGTGATCGGCGCCGAGGGTCTCTGGCTGCAGAACGAGTCGTCTCAATGCTTCGCGGGTCGCGGCTCGCCCAGGGGGAACAAGAATCGAGTATTGAGCGCGCGCACCCGGAAAGGGCCCATCCTGCGGAAGCGGCTTGGGCAACACCGTTCGTTCAGAGAAGGACCCGTGCACAAGAGTCGCCAACGAAGCCACTCGACTGTCGGACAAGACCGCGGTCGTTACGAGGACCACTCTGTCGCACTGGTACCATTCGTAGTTACGGGGATAGCTGGCGCTCCCAGTGACTTCCGTCAGGCAGGAGACCGGCATCATAAGCACGGTGTCGCGCGCGCGGCGACTCGTCTCGACGACGAGGACTGACGGTCTCCATTCGAGACCGAACGATGAGTCGGGTACGTCGACCGTCACGTACAGCATGGACGAATCCGGATCTGACGCATGCACGATGCGAGGCGCCCCCAGCGCGATCGCCTGGCGACGCGTGGAAGCCACGATCGCCGGCAACGTATCCGGACCGGTGGCCGACCGGCACGTCAGGAGGACCAGGGCGACAGAACCTAACGACTTCCGCGAGTGGCGCACGCTGGGGTCTGGAAGCGGGTTCACTCCCAACGTATCAGGGCGCCCGGGACAGGCAAGATGGGCAACCCACGCGATTCAGGGTGCGTCGCGGCGGCCGTGCCGATTGACGTCAATCCCGCCGTCGTCCGGCGTCGCTACGGCCCTTCCAGCGCCCCGTCAACGTCGACACCTGCGTGTCACTACCCCCCGCACCTCGCACCACGACGCCAGGTCGCGCGGGAGGCGCGGCGGCAGGCGCGGTCCCGCATCACCCCCCTTCCCGATCGAGAACGCCGTCGCCCCAGCCATCAGGTATTGAAGCGCATCGGTGGCACTCGCGATGCCCCCCATCCACCTCGGTTCAGCTTATCCGATACGACGACGGGAATCGGCCTTGCAATCCCCATGTCGGCGAATTCAGTCGCTTGCGGAGCATCTCGGCGCCACGCCGAGGCGCGTATCGATGACCGAGAGGTCACGCGACATGACTCCTACTGGACCGCTCAGAAGCCTTGTCGAACACGTGACACGTTCACTCGCAATAGGCGCCTGACTGGATCTCAATGACAAAGGAATCGATCGCTGGCGGCGAAAGGCCATCATTGACCGTCACCTGAAGCGTGAACGACGATCCGCTGTTGCTTGTGGTTAGATAGTCAATGTCACCGCCCACAGCGGACCCATTCTTCTTCCAGGCATACGAGTAGCTGCCGGTTCCGCCCGACGGAATCGCCCACCAAGTGCAGCTGATTCCCGAAGCCACCGAAGGCTGCCCGACGATCGTAACGGAGAGCGGAGGAGGAGTATACTGGTAGTTAACTGCAGCTTTAGCGTTTATCAGGCCATAGCCGCTACGTTGAAAGCTCGCCATCGTGGTTGCAGTCTGCCGGACCCTGTAACGCAGTTGGGCGGCAGTTTCAGAAGGATGCGCCTCACGAAGCAGCATGAATACACCAGCAGCGACTGGCGTGGCATACGAAGTGCCACTGACGGTGCCGGTCTTCCCTCCCTTGCAGACCCCCACAACCGACTGTGCGGGAGCTGAGATTTCGACGTTCCCTTCACCGTAGTTGTTGTAGACGGCCGTATCCCCAGTCAGCGACGTGCCTCCGACTCCCACTACTTCTGGAAACGCGGCAGGCCAATTCCATTTGCCGGAGTTCGAGGTGTTCCCAGTCGAGTTCAAGAAGACCACATCATAATCGTAGTAGGCATTCAGGATCGTAGAGTACAGCGTGATGAGGTCCTCTGGTGGGGTACTATTCGACGTTACGTTCGACCAAGAGAGACTCATTACGCTCGCGAACTCGACTTCGTTGTCAACGGCGATCGCAACCGATGTCCAGTCAATTGCGCTGGTACTCGAGTCAGTGTACCAGGCTATCCTCGCTATCCGCGTCGGAGCATTGGGAGCGATCCCAATAGTTCCAATTGAGTTCCACCTTGCAGCTGCCACACCAACCACCGCGGTTCCGTGCAACCCTTCGTATGCGACATGGGTTGTGTCGTATATCGCGTACTCGTTCGCGTAGAGGTCGGGACCCGCTGGCAGGTACTGGCCGAAGGTGTGCGAAGCCTCGTCGACCCCGTCGTCGAACAACACCAGCGCCCGATCACTGTCTATATCACCAGTGGTAGTCACCCATACCGAGTCAGCTCGCACTTTGGTGACCTGCCAAGGCAACACTTCCGGGTCGGTTGGTGATCCCGAAGACGTCGGAGTGCCTTCGTAGAAACACTGCCAGACATCGTCAGCCCGAGCCTCGGTGCTATTGCCATGTATGTAGTCAATCCAAGGCCGGTTCCGCAGTGCGAGCACGTTTGCTGGATCATTGACTCTTACAACTACCGCCGGGATGTGTTTGAAACGATACACCACTTCTCCCGCTGCCTCCGCCACCGTGTCCGAATAGGCCGATGCTGCCTCCTGGCTCAGAAGGCTGTGCCCGAAACGCGAAACCCCCGCTGTCTTTCCCGGAGACCTAAATGCCACCGTAACAATATTGCCGCCGCGAGTGATACTCCGTCGAAGTGTCTCCTCATTCTGCGAGCGCAGCCTCAGCCGCATCTTCATCGCAAGGTCGGTTGATCTTAACTCACTCATCGCTGTTCCTGGGCGCGACCCGAGAACCACCGGCCTAACCTCGACGGGTCCGGGATCTTTGCAGGCTGCTCCGAGCAGCAGCACCACCAACGCGCGCTCTGCACGTCCGTTCATGACTCCCCCTGTTAAGGTTCTCTTCGCTGGACAGGCCCCTCCGGAATTCCGGAGGTGTTCACGGCATCGTGTACGTCGTGGAACGGATTTCACCGCCCTCGTCCGCGTAGCTGACTCGCACCCACCCCCCAGGAGCGACAGCGACGGAGTCTAATCCCGGCGACTCCGAGTAGGATAACCGCAGAAGCGCCCTGAGTCTCCAAGGGGGGCAGGCTGGTGGCGGCACATCATCGCTTGCCACGCACAAGGGGCTGGAGAGGGAGTTGCCAACGCTCACAGTTTCTGGCTGAGACAACAGCCTCCTCATCGCCTCGGCCGTGGATTTGAGTCCCGGTGGTACCAAGATTGTGTACCGTGCTCGAACGCCGGGGTAAGGCCCGTTCAACGGGAGTGGGTCTGGCAGCACGAATCGGTACGCGAATGAGCCGGTCACGAGCCGCGACAAGGACGCGATTCGACTGTCAGTGAGCGGAACGTCTGTCAGGAGCACCACGCTGTCGCACAGGTACCATTCGTACTCGTGTTGCCACCAAGGCGACCCCCCCGACTCTAGGGGACTCAGGCACGATTCTGGTACCATGAGCACGGTGTCGCGCGTTCCGCGACTGCTCTCGACCATCAGAATCGATGGTCTCCACTCGAGACTAAACGATGAGTCAGGCACGTCGACCGTCACGTACAGCATGGACGAATCAGGATCTGCCACATGCACGATACGAGGCGCCCCAAGCGCCATCGCCTGACGGGGCGTGGCGGGCGCTATCGGCGGCAATGCATCCGGACCGGTGGCCGACCTGCACTGCACGAGGACCAGAGCCGCCAACCCTAACGACTGTCGCAAGTAGCGCAATCCGATGCTCGCCGTAATGTCTTTCCCAGTATACGTCGACGCCTGCCTCCGCACCAGACGGGACGTATTTGGCAACGGGCCGCCTTTCGTCCGCGGTTTTGTGATTCGGGGAGCCCGCTCAATCGGAAAGGCACGCGCGCAAGCCGGGTCCCGACTGGACGCGCCTTCTTGGGATCCGGCACATTGCATCGCCCCGCTGCCTAACGCCTTCCGCTCAGCGCGCCAAATGCCTCTGAGGGCACCCTTGCGGTTCGAGACTCACGGCAGTGATGCGGAGCCTTTGGCACTGACAAAATAGCGCCGCCGCAATTTCAACCATAACGGGCTGCAGTCCGCTAGTTGACCGGATCGATTCGCTGAAGGGAGGCGCTTCCATCGCCTCTATACGCGTTTCTACTGTCCTAGGGAACAACAATTGCGCATGAACGCGCGTTCCCCAGAAGGGGCCGTACACTTCCATCTCCGCCTCGATCATCGCCCGTCCGCAGAGCGGCTCGTCCGCCGAGCCCGTGGACCGTAGTCAGCGGTGCCCCGCCGGTCGCCGCGGAACGCGCGGCCGTCAGACCGCGTTTGGGATGTCGTGGACTTTAGTCGACGAAAGCTGTTTCCCTGCACCCCGCACAATGGCACGGCTCGCGTGAAGACTCCACGGCGCGAAAGGTGTCAGGGAGGTCAAGCATGACGATCGGGATCGGTGTCATGTGGGCCATTCGACCGAACCGGTCAGAGAGCCGACACTCGTCACCCCCCGCACCTCGCACCACGACGCCAGGTCGCGCAGCAGGCGTGGCGGCAGGCGCGGGTCCCGCATCGCCGCCGTCCCGACCGCGAAAGCCGTCGCCCCGGCCATCAGGTACTGCAGCGCATCGGTAGCACTCGCGATGCCCCCCACCCCGATGATTGGCGCCTTCGTCGCCCGGTATACCTTCCACGTCGCCAGCACCCCGATCGGCAGCAGGGCGCCGCCGCTCATCCCGCCCGTCCCGAAGCCTAACGCGGGCTTCCGTGCCTCCACGTCGACCAGCAGCCCGGGCATCGTGTTCACCAGCGTCAGCCCCGTCGCCCCCGCGTCCAGGGCCACCTGCGCCGCCCGCGCGATGTCCGGCAGCGCCGGCGACAGCTTCACGAACATCGGCCGCCGCGTCGCGGCCCGCGCCCGGCTCACCACCTCGCGCAGCGCCTCCGGGTCGGCGCCGAACTCCATGCCCCCGGCCCGCACGTTCGGACAGCTCACGTTCAGCTCATAGCCCGCGAAGCCCGCCGAGCCCTCCAGCCGCGCCACCACCTCGGCGAACTGCTCCACGCGGCTTCCTACCACGTTCACCAGGATCTTCGCGCGCTTCACGTGCGTCGCCAGCCACGGCAGGTGCTCATTCCGCACCGCATCCACGCCGGGATTGGCGAGCCCGATGGCGTTGAGCATCCCCGACGGGAACTCGGCCACCCGGGGCGCCGGAGCCCCGGCGCGCGGCTCCATACTCACCGCCTTGGTCACCAGGCCGCCGAGCCGCTCGAGGTCCATGACGCCCTCGAGCTCCCGGCCGTAGCCGGCGGTGCCCGAGGCGAGGAACAGCGGATTCTGGAGTGGGATCCCGGCCAGCTCGACGGCGAGTCGCGACGTCGGCCCGGGAGCGTTCATCGACCGCCGATCGTCGCGCCGCCGCGACGCGCGTAGTCGGTGAGGTACCTGCCCGTCGCGTCGGCGATCGCCACGGCCAGCTGTTGCTGCCCCTTGGCGCTGGCCAGCCAGGACGCCTCCGCCGCGTTGGTCCCGAAGCCGACCTCGACCAGCACCGCCGGCATGTGGGCCGCGATCAGGACCGCGAAGCCTGCCTGCTTCACCCCCCGGTCCAGGCCGGACGGGTGTACCGGCTTCAGGCCCGCCTGCACCGTCGCGGCGAATTCGCTCGACTCGCGGAGGTACAGGTTCTGGACCATGTCGTTGAGGAGGAACGAGAGCGGGTCGCCGGGCTCGGCGTCGACATCCAGGAATCGGTCCGCCTCGTTCTCCATTTCGGCCACGCGCCGTTCGTCCTCGGTCTTGGCGTCAGAGAGGAAATATGTCTCGAAGCCACGCGCTGAACGAGGGTTCCGCCACCGGGGATTCGCCGCGTTCACGTGGATCGACAGGAAGAGCGTCGCGTTCGCATCGTTCGCGATCTTCCCCCGGTCCCGCAGCGCGATGAGGGTGTCCTTGCTCCGCGTCATCAGGACGTCGATGCCGCGCGCCTTGAGCGCGTCCCGAACCCGCCGCGCCAGCGCCAGCGTGATGTCCGCCTCGTGAACCCTGGTCCGGGCCGTGGTGAGCCCGCTCATGCCACGGTCCGGCCCGCCATGGCCGGCATCCACCACCACCAGGGCCTTGTTGGCCGGATCGCGAACGGTCGAGCGCGCTTCGCCCGCCGCGCCGGAACCGGCAGGGGACCGTGAGCCATTGCCGGCTTCCTGCGTCGCAGGAGACGAACCGGCAACCTGGAGTGCGAACAGGAGGGCGGCAGTAATCATCGTTTCCGGAATACCCGCGCCATGTCGCGCTCCGCATCCCGGCGGCGCGCGTCATCGCGCTTGTCGTGGAGCTTCTTGCCCTTGGCCAGGGCGAGAGTGACCTTCGCCCGGCCACGGCGGAAATAGAGTTCGAGGGGCACGAGGGTCAGGCCCTCGCGCTCGACGGCCCCGATGAGCCGACGAATCTCGCGCTGGTGAAGCAACAGCTTTCGCGTGCGGCCCGGCTCGTGGTTCACGTACCCCCCGCTGCCATACGGGGAAATGTTCGCGTTGAGGAGCCAGAGTTCGCCGTTCCGGACCACCCCATAGGCGTCCGTGATGTTCGCCCGGCCCTCACGCAGGGACTTCACCTCCGTACCGGTCAGGACCAGCCCGGCCTCGAAGGTGTCGAGGATCTGGTATTCATGACGGGCCACGCGGTTCCGCGCGATGCTCTCCCGCCCGTCGTCATCGGCCTCGCTCTGTGCCATCTCCGCCCGTTCCGGCGGCCGGGGGACCCGGCCCGCTCCCAGAAGTTAGGCAGGGCGGCGGGGACGCGGCAGTGCGGCCCCACCTAACGCTTCGGGGTGCGCACCGGCGGGGCCATCGCCGGCCCCTGCGTGGACACGAGGCGCAGAGCCGTCGCGGCACGGCGATCCCCTGGCGCGCGGCGCAGCTTCGTGGACGACGGCAGCATCGTCCGGGCCAGCTGGGCCTGGATCGCCGCCATCGTGTTCAGTTCCTCGACGGAGCGCATGGTTGCGCGATCGGGCTGATGGAGCAGGTCACTCGCCTGGAAGTCGAGCGAGCCGTTCCACGCCGAGCGCGAAACGCCGCCGTAGAGATAGCGCACCATGACCGCCTCCGACTCGCGCTGGTAGCCGTCGGCGCCCAGGTAGCCCCTGGCGAAGAAGAAGGTGGCGCGGTCGGCGAGCCGCGGGTCCCACATCGGGCTCCCCAGCTCGAGGGACCGGTCCGCCTCGATGCCGAGCAGGTCGAGCACGGAGGGCGCGATGTCGATGTGCGAGGTCATCCACTCGATCCGTTTCGTCGTCGCCAGCACGCCCGGCGCGTACAGCACCAGGGGGACATGGAAGGTGACGTCGTCGAGCGTGCCGGCATGGAACGGCGGATACTCGCGTCGCGTACGCAGGCCGTGGTCCCCGAGCGCGACGATCAGGGTGCGATCGAGGCGTCCCTTCTCGCGGAGGAGGCTGACCAGTTCCCCGAGCATCGAGTCGACTTCCCCCAGGAGACCGAACCCGGCGCGGCATGTTTCGTCGCGGGTGCTCGACGCCTGGATGCCGGGCCACGGGCCGTGCGTCACCTGGGGGTTGAACGAGAACATGTAGCGCCGGTCGTCATCGATGGCCTGCCGGACCCGCGCTTTCAACTCGTTGAAGGACTCGCGATCGCGGACGCGCACCCAGTCGCGATGGCTGTTGTCCAGCTCGAAGCCCTCCGGCTTCTCGTAGGCCGAGGGCGGGACTTCGTGTTCCAGGAATCCCAGCGCATCGTAGCGCAGCTCGTCCTCGGCCAGGGTGACCGGGCGCTCCGGGACAAACGCTACGGTCTCGTACCCCTCGATCGACGCCGAGTGAATGACCCCGGGGGCGCGGAGGTCGCGGCTCACGCGTCCGTACCGCTCGATCGCACCCCGGATGCCGTTCAGCGGATACCAGGACGAGAAGATCGACGAATAGGCGCGCCGCGAGTACGGATACGTGGAATAGTGCGCCGCCGGGAGGAACGCGGCGTGCTCGAGCGCCCGGAGGTTCGGCATCGCCTTGTCGGCGCCCGGCATCCCGTAGCACGCCTCGGGCGTGCTCTCGAGGAGCAGGAAGACGACGTCGTACCCGCGGGCCTTGCCGAAGTAGGGGGACCGCGCATTCGGCACCGGAGCGTTCGCGATCTTCGCGTACCGGGCGACGAGTTCTCGCGGCGTCAACCGTTCCAGCTCGGCCTCCGGGTCCACCGAACTGGCCCGGTCTACGAATGCAGTCAGCGCCGCGGAGGTGGCAGCTCGCTGGTACGGCGTGATCGGCACGTTACCGACCCAGGACGCCATGACGATCCCGGCGCCCGCGGCCACCAGGCCCCACGACGAGACCCGAGCGAGGGCGTCGAGGCGCCGCTTCGCCGCCTTCCGCTCGAGGACGTAGAGGGTGATGCAGGTCGCGGCCATCGCACCCAGCGACAGGAACAGCTTCAGGACCGTCTTCGAGGCCGCGTACTCGCTGATCAACTCCCTTCCAGGCCCGAAGAGTCCGTCGACCATCAGCCGCGCCGAGATGAACGTGCCGACCTCCCACCAGGCTTTCAGCTGGGAATAGAGGACGAGGAAGAGGCTGGTGGTGACGGCCCATGCCGCCAGCGCGCGCCAACGGGAAGGAACCACCTTCAGGAAGGCGATGTAGGCGATGCTGCCGACCACGCCAGCGAGGAGCACGTCGTCGCGGTAGAGCGCCACACGCTGGAGCGTCGAGAGCGCTCCGCCGTGTCCCTTTCCAAGCAGCTCCGCCAGGAAGTCGAATCCGCCGCCCTCGGCCACAAGGATCCGGTGCTTGAGCTTGATCGCGGCCAGCAGGACGAACGCCCACGGGGCGAGGTACAGGACGACCGGGAGTTCCCCGGTCCGGCCCGACGCTCGCGTTGTTTCTCCGGTGGGCTGCATGAATGTGTTCAGGCGCAAGGTGTTACATGTTCGCTCACTGCCCGTCATCACTCCGTGACGATGGTCACGGACTTTGGTCAAAAATGTCCCCGTTTGGCATTTGACTGGACCCTGCGGCCCTGCTTACGTTCCGCCCCTCGCCGAAGTGGTGGAACTGGTAGACGCGCTGCATTCAGGGTGCAGTGGGCGACAGCCCGTGGGGGTTCGAGTCCCCCCTTCGGCACTACATATGACACAAGACGCGCCCCGCCGGAAGGCGTGGGCGCGTTTTTGTCGTTATGTGTTAGGTGTTAGGTGTTAGGTGTTAGGTGCCGGGCGGCGAGTCCGTTAGGCGGTCTCAGCCATTGCGGGACCGCCAGGCCGAAGGCACCTGGTCCTCGGGGATCGCGGCAATCCCGAAGGCGCGGCGCAGCGCGTCCTGCGACGCCTCCACGTACCGGCGCACCACCGCGGCGGCGCGGGCAACGTCCTCGGCCTGCTCCTGCCAACGGGGCCCCCCGAGCAGCACCCGCCCGAGGCGCGACTCCAGGGGCTCGCCGGAAGTCCGGTCGGCGAACGCGCCTCGATAGGCGGTCAGTCGCTGGTCGAGCTGCCGTTCGGCGACCCGCACCATGCCGGCCGCCACGCTCCGGTCGAGCGCCAGCGCCTGCTTCATCTCCTTCGCCACCACCGAGCCGGTCCGGTCGTCGAGGGCGTCACGCTCCGCAACCAGCAGCGCCAGGGCACGGCGCGCGTATCGCAGCTCCCATCGGGCACGGTCGGCGTCCCCTTCCGTGGCGGACGCCGCGAGCCACTGCACGTCCTGTTCGTCCGGGTCGGAGGACGCGTCGGCGATGTACCGCCCGGCCGCGCCCCGCGCCTGCTCAGCGGCCCTGGATCGCCCGAACGGCCAGGCCACCGCGCCGGCCTAGGCCTGGAGAACCGGCAGCCCGACCCGCGAACGCACCGCCGGCTCGTCCTGCAACAGGTCGGCCAGGTGAACACTCTCGAGGGCGTCGTCGATCCGCTGCTGGAGCATCATCCACACCGGACGGATGCTGCAGTTGGACGAGTCCGCGCACCGGTCCTCGGCGACGGGATGCGTCAGGCACCGGACGTCGAACGTGGTGTGTTCGGATGCGGACACCACTTGCCGGACCGAGATGTCGCCCGGGTGCCTGGCGAGCACGTAGCCCCCATGCGCGCCGCGCACGCTGCTGACGATTCCCGCACGTCGCATGCGCAGCAGGATCTGCTCCACGTAATCGGCCGGCAGCTTTTCCTGCGCGGCGATCTCGCGGCCGGTCACCGGTCCGTCGCCAAACCGGCGGGCCAGGTTCAAGGAGCAGATCAGGCCGTACTCGGCCCACGTCGTGATGCGCATGTCAACGAAAGGTAGCGACCGCCGTCGGCTACCGGGATTGGCTCAGCCGCCCGACGGGGCGGGTCCGTGCTTCCCTCCCGGGACGCCAATCTCGGTCATCTTCCTCAGGTCGAGCACCTCGTCCACTTCGGCGGCGGGAAGCACGCCATCCCGCCGCACGAGGTCTCGAATGAGCACCCCGTCCTTCACCGACCGCTTGCTCAGTTCCGCGGCCGCGGCATACCCGATCTGCGGCGCCAGGGCCGTGGCGAGGGCCGCCGAGCGTTCCACCCAGTATTCGCACATCGCCTGGTTGGCCTCGATGCCGCGGACGCACCGCTCGTCGAGCACGGTGGCCGCATTCGTCAGGATCCGCATCGACAGCAGGATGTTGTGCCCGATGACCGGCATCATGACGTTGAGTTCGAGCTGGCCGTGCTCGGCCGCCATCGAGACCGTCGTGTCGCAGCCGACCACCTGGAAGCAGACCTGGTTCACCATCTCCGGGATCGACGGGTTGATCTTCCCGGGCATGATCGAGGATCCCGGCTGCACCGCCGGCAGCTTGATCTCGTCGATGCCGGTCCGGGGACCCATCACCATCAACCGAAGGTCGCTGACGATCTTGCTCAGGTCGAGCGCGAGCACACGCAACGCCGCCGAGAACCCGGCCGCGTCGCCCATGCTCTGCATCAGCTGGACGCGGTCCTGACCGACCCGGAGATCCAGTCCCGAGATCGCCTTCAGGTGTTTGTTCATGAGAGCCGGGTACTCCGGCTCCACCGTCACGCCGGTCCCCACGGCGCTGCCGCCAATGCCCAGGTCACGCAGGTAGTCCGCTGCCTCATGAACCCTGCGCAGGCCACGGGCGAGCGTCCCGGCATACGCGGTGAATTCCTGGCCCAGGCGGATCGGCATCGCATCCTGGAGGTGAGTGCGACCCGCCTTGACGATGCCGTCGAATTCCCTGCCCTTGGCTGCGAGCGATCCCTGCAGTGACTCGAACGCGGACGTCAGGGCCCCGAGCTGCGCCAGGCACGACAACCGGATCGAGGTGGGGATGGTGTCGTTCGTGCTCTGGGCCATGTTGACGTGGTCGTTCGGGTGCACGGGGGAGTACGTCCCGCGCTTCCCGCCGAGCAGTTCGTTGGCCCGGTTGGCGAGCACTTCGTTGACGTTCATGTTGTGCGAGGTGCCCGCGCCTGCCTGGTAGGGATCCACGACGAACTGGTCGTCGTGCCTGCCCGCCAGCACTTCATCCGCCGCCGCGACGATCGCGTCGGCGAGCCTGGCCTCGAGTCGTCCGGTGTCCCGGTGCGTGAGCGCGGCGGCCTTCTTGATCCACACCTGGGCGGTCACGAAGGGCTTCAGCGGACGCAGCCCGCTGATCGGGAAGTTCAGGACGGCGCGTTGCGTCTGCACGCCAAAGAGGGCGTCGTCGGGGACGTCGAGCGGTCCAAGCGGGTCTTTTTCGGTACGCACGGGATTGGGACGGTGGGAGAACGAACGAGAACGGGGGCGACGGCGTGAACGCCGTCGCCCCCGTCTGCCTTCCGAGCCCAGTCGTTCAGGGTTTCGGCGGCGTGGGCACCTGGTACGTCGAGATCACACCGAGGTTGGCATCACCGTTAGCGAGAACGTAATGCGTGCGCAGGCGAGTGGCCACCACCGCGCGCTGGCCCTGGCTCTCCGACCAGTTCCTGTGCCACCGGAACGGGATCGAGTCGACGCCATCGTCGATGAAGGTGCAGAGGACGTTCCGGGTGAGGACGCCGGGATTCGTCGTGGTCTCGTACCGGAGCGAGACGATCATCTGGCTGCGCGGGTCCTGCGGAGTGGTCCACGTCAGCTGGATGGCCTCGGTGCCCTGGGGAATGTCGAGGGTGGAGGGGAAGCTGAACGCTTCCGCGGTCTTGGCGCGGATGGAGCCGCCGGGGTAGCCGCCCGAGACGCCGGCCACCGACACGACGATGCTGTCGCCCGGGGTGAAGGCCGGTGGGCCCCCGAGGTAGTGGTACGCCAGGCCTTCGGTGGTCGTCTCCCGATCCAGGATGTTCGCGATGCCGCCGATGGTCGACTCGATGGTCGGGCCGGCGTCGAGATAGGTGACCCCGGTCAGGCTGTTGCCTTCGGCGATCCCCACGTCGGCGCAGGTGTCGGTGGTGAGTTCCGCATTGGGGACGGCCGCGAGGTTGCCCTTGAAGAAGAGCCCCTCGACGTTGGCGAAATGCGCGCCCTGGAGGTCTTTCTGCGCGGAGGTGGTGACGAAGCCCCACGTCCCCTGCTGCTGGATTCCCTCCAGCGCGTTGTCGCAGGCAGCCACGAAGGCCGTCGCCAGGACGGGCGCGACCCAGGTCCATCGGGAAGGAGAACGGAATGTCCGGCGCATCATGGGTGGGTATGGGTTGGGTGTTGCCGGTGGCCGGCGCCGACGGCGCGGCCCCGGAAGGGCGGAAATCTGCGACGGTGACGGTGGATTGGCGACCCGGCGCTGCGACTCGTCCCGGCGCCGGCGGAACCGGCCGGGCGCACCGACGGACGCCTAACGCGACGAACGGGGCAACAGCTCATGGACAAAGGGATTCGAACGGCGCTCCTCGGCGACGGTCGTGGCCGGACCGTGGCCGGGCAGTACACGAGTCTCAGGGGGAAGTGCCAGGATGCGCTCCAGCGACCGGCCCAGCGCCGCCCGGCTCCCGAACGGGAGGTCGGTCCGGCCGACCGAGCCGGCGAAGAGGCAATCTCCGGCCAGCACGATCCCGTGGCCGTGGATCACCACATGTCCGGGTGCGTGCCCTGGGGTGTGCATCACCGTGAAGGACAACCCGCCCAGCCCCAGACCCTGACCCTCGACGAAGCGTTCCCCGGGGAGTTCGTCGCCCTCGAAGGGGAGCCCGTACGACGCAGCCTGGAACGGGCCGGCGTCGAACAGGGGGAGGTCTGCCTCGTGCAGGAACACCGGTACCCCGAACCGTCGGCGGACCGGCGCCACGGCGCCGATGTGATCAAAATGGGCGTGGGTGAGCCAGATCGCCTGCAACCGCACCCCGGCGCCCTCGATGGCCTCGATCAGGCGCTCGCCCTCCTCGCCGGGATCGACCATCGCGGCGTCGCCTGTGCCCCGGTCGATGACGAGGTACGCGTTCTCGAGGAGCGGGCCCGTCTCGAACCCGATGATCTCGAGGGTGGAGCCGCTCACACCGTCACGCCGGCGTCGCGGCGGGCGGTCAGGTACTTCTCGGCGGCGATCGCGGCCGTCGTCGCGTCACCCACCGCGGTCGTGACCTGGCGCGTCAACTGCACGCGCACATCCCCTGCCGCGAACAGGCCGGGAATCGAGGTCTGCATGTTGGTGTCGGTCACGAGGTACCCCATCGCGTCGTGGTCGACGTGCTCCTCGATGATCCCGGTATTCGGGCGGAAGCCTATGAACACGAACATCCCGGTCGCGGCGAGATCGGACGCGGCGCCCGTCTTCACGTTCCGCAGCGACAGGTGGTGCACCAGCCCCTGCTCGTCCCCGATGACCTGCTCGACGACGGTGTCGAAGATGACCTCGATCTTCGGGTTCTCGAAGACCCGCTTCTGCACGATCTTCGACGCGCGAAACTCGTCGCGCCGATGGATCAGGTACACCCTGGCGGCGTACCGGGTGAGGAAGTCGGCTTCCTCGCAGGCCGCGTCGCCACCGCCCACGACGGCAATGACCTGGCCACGGAAGAAGGCGCCGTCGCAGATCGCGCAGTACGACACGCCCTTCCCCGCGTACTCGACTTCACCGGGAATCCCCAGCTTGATCGGCGTCCCGCCCGCGGTGACGATGACGGCCGGCGCCCGGTACACCTCGCCGTTGTCGCACGTGCACTCGAACATCTCCCCGAGTTTGCGGATCGAGGTGACCCCCGCCGTGCGGAACTCGGCCCCGAATTTCTTCGCGTGGCTCTCGAACTTCTGCGCCAGTTCCCAGCCCAGGACGTGCTCGAATCCCGGGTAGTCCTCGATCAGCTCGG
This sequence comes from Gemmatimonadaceae bacterium, assembly GCA_030835125.1. Classification (GTDB taxonomy): domain Bacteria; phylum Gemmatimonadota; class Gemmatimonadetes; order Gemmatimonadales; family Gemmatimonadaceae; genus JABWBJ01. The sequence goes on from JAUQWM010000051.1 coordinate 72,053, forward strand.
TGTTGAGCAACTCGCCACCGGGTGCGCCTCGCTCGAGCACCACGGTCCGCAGCATCGAGCGGCCGGCATACAGCGCGGCGGTCATGCCGGCGGGACCGGCGCCGACGATGATGACCTCGTACTCGAACTCGTTCGACACCAGTCGGGAGATGAAAGATGGGCGAGGAGAGATGGGAGATGAGAACGGCACGTCTCCACCTCGAGTGAAATCTGTCAGGGCGTCAAGGGCTGCGGTATTCGCGACTTCCCCGTCCTGGTGTCGGTCAGCGCCTGACGCTCCGCCCGCCGTCCACGACCAGCGTCTCTCCGGTCACGTAGTTCGCGTGCAACAGGTACAGCACGGCCTGCACGACATCGTCCGGCGTGCCCTGGCGCGCGAGCGGGGTGGTCTCGTTGAGGCGTGCGGCGGCCTTTTCGTCGAACCGTTCCGGCAGCAGCACATTGCCCGGCGCGACCGCGTTGACACGGATGCGCGGCGCCAGCACGCGCGCCAGCGCCCGCGTGCTGTAGACGACACCTGCCTTGCTGACACCGTGAGGGAGATACCCGGGCCACGTCTCGAAGGCCGCGAGATCCGCGATGTTGACAATCGATGCGCCCTCAGGAAGGTGACGTGCCGCCTCCTGTGCGATGAGAAACGGAGCTCGCAAGTTGAGGTTCAGCACCGCGTCCCAGCGTTCGGCGGTGATGTCGCCGAAGGGCATCCGCACCATGACCGCGGCCGAGTTGACCACCACATCGAGCCGCCCGCACACCCGTACGACGTCCCGAACCAGCTGCGCCGGGGCATCGGGGTGCGTCAGGTTGGCCTGGAACAGCGTCGCACCGCTCCCGCCTTCGTGAATGAGCCGCATCGCCTCCTCGGCCATCGACTGCGCGGAGTGATAGTGCAGCGCGATATCGTATCCGTCGCGCGCGAGTCCCAGGGCGATCGCCCGGCCGACGCGATGGGCAGCGCCCGTCACCAGCGCGACCGGGCGTCGCAACTCGCTGGTCATTCGAGCGCCGCGCGGCGGTGCCGGACGGATTCGGCGCGCGCCCGCTGCAGGTCCAGCCATTCGCCGGGGACCTTCATCGACCCCACGACCCGCGAACCGTCCGTGGCGCCGTGGGAATCCGACCCGCCGCTCGGCACCAGCCCGAAATGGTGGCAGAGCGCGAGCAGTCGCGCGCGATCCTCGGCGGAGTGCGAGGGATGGATGACCTCGACACCGTCGAGTCCCATGCCGGCCAGTGCGCTGATCCTCGCCATGCTTCCGTCGGGTCCGGGGTGAGCCAGCACCGCGATGCCGCCACACCGATGTACCAGTTCGATCGCCTCGGGGATCCCGATGCGACGCTTGTCGAGGTAGGCTGGTCGGCCGGCGCCGAGGTAGCGGTCGAAAGCGTCGCGCAGGTCCATGGCCCAGCCATTCTCGACCAGGGCGCGCGCCACGTGGGGCCGGCCGATGGCGGCATCCTTCGCCACGGTGAGCACGTCGTCGAACGTGATCCGGACGCCGAGCGCGTTGAGCTTCCGCACGATCTCCTCGGCGCGTTCGCGACGCGCAAAGCGGAAAACGCCCAGGGAATCTCCCATCACCTGCACCTGTTCGAGGTGCAGTCCGAGAAGGTGGACCTCGTCGTCACCCTCGTACGCGCTGAGCTCGACGCCGGGGACCAGTTCGATCCCTGCCCCCTCCGCGGCGAGGCGCGCACCCGCGATGCCCTCGACCGTGTCGTGGTCAGTCAGGGCGATCGCCATGACGCCGGCGGCGCGCGCGGCGGTGACCACCGCCTCCGGCGGGGTCGTCCCGTCCGAGGCGGTCGAGTGCAGGTGCAGGTCGATGTGCCGCGCGGCGGTCGGCGCCGCGCCGGCACCGGTCACGGCGCGTAGCCGGCTTCCGGCGACGTGTCGCTGGGCTGCGATTGCGAGAACAGGCGACGGACTTCGTCGTCAGGCATTTCGGCGAGTGCCTGTTCGCGGGAGCGCGTCCCGACGGGGCTGTAGCGGGTCACGCGGACTTCCCGATGGCTGCCCGTGCCGGCGATGAACAGCAGGCCGAATTCGTCGTGCTCGTTCAGGGTGATGTACCCGGACGGGAAGACCCGCCACGCCTTGCCATCGATGCTGAGAGAACGGGTGGGCATGCGTCAGGAGAGCTCCACTTCGGTGAGGATTTCGGGGTCCGCGACCAGCCCCGCGGCGTCCCGCGCGCGGGCGAGGGTGGCGGTGTCAGGCGCCTCCACGAACTCCAGGAAGGACCCGGGTCGCGCCGCGCTCGAGAACACCCAGTAGTTCGCGCCGGCGGCCTTCACGCGGTCGCGGCGCGCGCGCAGCATCGCCCGGGCCGCATCGCCGTCGTCCGGATGGCCCTGGCGCCAGTCGGCACTCAGCACGTGCGCCACTCGTCAGGCTCCCGGCTCGGCGATCGACTCGAGCTGCTGCTTCACGAAGGCCATGAACCGGTCGGCGTCCGACCCGTCGACGATGCGGTGGTCGAACGAGAGGAAGAAGTGGGCACAGGTCCGGATCGCGATGAGGTCCTCCCCCTCGGGGCCCTTCACGACCTTCGGCCGCTTCTCGATCGTCCCCGTGCCCAGGATTGCGACCGTGGGCTGCGGGATGACCGGCGTGCCCATGATCGACCCGAAGACGCCCGGATTGGTGATGCTGAACGTGGCGTCCTGCACTTCCTCGGGCTTGAGCTTCTTGGCGCGCGCCCGCTGGGCCAGGTCGTTCAGGGAGCGCGTCAGCCCGGCCAGGGAGTAGTTGTCCGCATCGCGGATGACGGGCACGATGAGCCCCCAGTCGAGCGCGACCGCGATGCCGATGTGGTAGTGCTTGCGAAAGACGATGTCGTTGCCCCGCACGGCGGCATTGATCATCGGGAACTTCTTCAGCCCCTCGACCACCGCCTGGATGATGAACGGGAGGTAGGTGAGCTTGTCACCGCGCTGGTCGAACTCCGGGCGGAGCCGGTCCCGCACGCGCGTGACGCGGGTCAGGTCCACCTCGAACACGGTCGTCACGTGTGCCGACGTCTGCTTCGAGTACGCCATGTGGCCGGCCGTGAGCCGCCGGATCTTGGTCATCGGCTCGACCACGTCCCCCGGCCAGGGCGTAACGACCGGTGGCTGGTAGTCGAATCCCGCGGGGGCGTACATCGAGGGGCGCGGCGCGGCCGGTGCCGGCGCGGCGCCCGACTCGAGGTACGCGGCGAGGTCCTTCCGGGTGACGCGACCGGCGATGCCCGACCCGCTGAGCGCGGTGATATCCACGCCATGCTCGGCGGCCATCCGCCTGACGAGGGGTGACGACTTCGTTCGCAGGCGTTCCTCGAGCGACCCGGGGGCCGCGGCGGGGCCGACCGCAGGCGGCAGCGACGCGACACCGTCCTTGACGCGGCGCGGCGCGGATTCCCCGTCGACGGCCGTGGTGGCCACCTCCGCCCGCGCTGCCGGTGCCGAGGACGCCACCGGAATGGCCGCGGTCACGTCGGTCTCCAGCCGCGCGACCACCGCATTCACCGCCACGGTCTCGCCTTCCTGCACCAGGACCTCGGCGAGGACACCGGCGCTGGCGGCCTGCACCTCGGAATCGACCTTGTCGGTCGAGATCTCGAAGATGGTCTCGTCGCGCTTGACCGCATCACCGACCTTCTTGAGCCACTTCGTCAACGTGCCTTCGGCGAGGGATTCCCCCATCGAGGGCATCAGGACATCGATACGTGCCAAGGCTTCGTCCTCAGCTGGTTGGGCGCGCGTTCTCGGCGCGTCGGAGACGTCGGAGGGCCAGGATCGGCAACGTGGTGGCCCCCAGAATCATGCCCGCGACGGCAAAGTAGTACCAGTCGCAAGCGGGCGTTCCCTCGATGGGAACGCACCCGCGGATGCTGCCGGTCACCTTGCCGACGAGCACGCCGATCATGCCACCACTGGCGAGCCCCACGAACGTGGTGAAGCAGCCGACGCCGATGCGCCGGGCCCGCGTCATTTCGGCGTCGGACAACCCGGGACCTGGTTGACTGCCCCCCGCCGGACCGTCCACGCGAGCCTAGTACGCCGCCTCGAGCGTGTGCGACGGTTCGGCCTTCCGGTGGATCGCCACAAAGAAGCGCTTCACGTTCCGGTCGAGCCGGCTCTCGCCCATCTGGTCGGTGGTCGCCTCGACGAACGTGTAATGCCCCCCCTCGGGCCGCGCCGTGAGCTGGACGGTCGCCGTGACCTCGGGCGTGCCGATGACGCCGCGCCAGGTCCCGGACCGGCCCGCCGCCGCCACCTTCGCCAGGCCCAGCGCAGAAAAGAACGCGTCCGCCTCCGCCATCACGTCGGCGGGCGAAAGATGGGTTCGATGAAAGTGTCGCATGCTATTTGACCTCTCCACGAGCAGGAAAGACTTCCTGCATCCAGTCCATTCGCTCGAGCGGCAGGGTGGAGTCGCGCTGGAAGCGGATCGCGACCGCCCACTGTCCCGCCGTGATGAAGTGCATGGTGGCGTAATACGTTCCCAGCTCGTCGCCCTTCACCAGCGGATCGTAGACGTCGATGCCGTCGCTGCTGGTGGCGAAGATCTGCCCGCGACCGGCCTCGATGGGCTCGCCGGTCTCGCGGTCGCTCACCACGACCTTGTACCGGACGGACTCCCGCGCGCGCGGAGGCACGGGATCGGGAAGGACACTGAGGACCATGTCCTTGGTGAGGAATCGCTGGCTGAGGTCGCGGGGGCCGGACTGGCAGGCCGCCGCCACGACCACGGCCATGATCGCGAAGTGCCAGCGCCGGGTCTTGGTCACGAGGCGTAGTACTCCAGGCCGAGGTGGGTGATCTGCTCCTCACCCATCAGGTGACGGAGCGTGTTCTTCAGCTTCGTCTGCTGGATGAAAAGATCGTGTTCCGGCTGGAGCCCTGCAGCAGCCATCGGCGACTTGTAATAGAAGCTTAACCATTCCTGAATCCCCTTCATGCCGGCCCGGTGGGCGAAGTCGGAGAAGAGCGCCAGGTCGAGGACGAGCGGGGCGGCCAGGATGGAATCCCGGCAGAGGAAGTTGACCTTGATCTGCATGGGATAGCCCATCCATCCCACGATGTCGATGTTGTCCCAGCCTTCCTTGTTGTCGCCGCGCGGCGGGTAGTAGTTGATCCGCACCACGTGGGAGAACTTGTCGTACAGGTCCGGATACAGCTCCGGCTGCAGGATCGTGTGCAGGACGCTGAGCTTGGACTCTTCCTTCGTCTTGAACGACGCCGGGTCGTCGAGCACCTCGCCGTCGCGGTTGCCGAGGATGTTCGTCGAGTACCAGCCGGCGAGGCCCAGCATGCGCGCCTTGATGCCCGGCGCAATCACGGTCTTCATCCACGTCTGCCCGGTCTTGAAGTCCTTGCCCGAGATCGGCACCGCGCGCTGGTTGGCCAGCTCGATGAGCGCGGGCGTATCGACCGACAGGTTGGGAGCGCCGTTGGCGAACGGGACGCCTTCCATGATCGACGCCCAGGCGTAGAGCATGGACGGCGCGATGGCGTCGTCGTTGCGCTCCATCGCGCGCTCGAACTGCTCGATGGTCGCGTGCTGCGGGCCCGGCTTGATGTAGGTCTCGGTGGACGCGCACCAGACCATCACGAGGCGGTCGCACCGGTTGCGGGCGCGGAAGTCCCGGATGTCCTGGCGCAACTGCTCGGCGAGGTCGCGCTTGGTCTTGCCCTGCTTGACGTTCTCACCCGTCAGGCGCGTCACATAACGAGAGTCGAAGACCGCCGGCATCGGCCGGATGCCTCGCAGGAAGTCGCCGACCGACTCGAGGTCGCGCTCGACGAGGACGCCCGCCTTCTTCGCGGCCGTGTACGCGTCGTCCGGGATGGGGTCCCAGGCCCCGAACACGAGGTCGTCGAGGGAGGCCAGCGGCGCGAAGTCCCGGATCAGCGGGGAGCGCTGCTCCGTGCGCTTGCCCAGGCGGATCGTCGCCATCTGCGTAAGGGAGCCGATCGGCCGCGTGAGTCCGCGCCGGATGCTCTCGACACCCGCCATGAAGGTCGTTGCCACGGCTCCGAGGCCCGGCGTGAGCACGCCGAGCTTCCCCTCGGGTTGGCGAATGGGCACCCGGGGCGTCGGGGTCGATGACTGCACGTCGTGATTCTCCGTAGTGGATGTCCCCGGACGCGTCAGGGCGCCCGGTCGAAAGGCGGGGACTCGACCCGCGACGCACGCGCCGCGGCTTCGGTCGGGGGGGCGATGTCGGCCAGCGGGGATCCCGGGGCGCCAACGCGCACTTCCCGGTCGATCGCGGCCGCATCGAGTTCGGCGAGCGGAAGGTCGCCATCGCGCTGGTCGCCGGTACCGCTCTTCACGGACGCGATGGGTTTGGTGGTTCCGGCGCGGGCACCGCGCCCTGCCTCGACCCCTTCGGTGCACCGATATACGTGTGCGATTCGCTGCACCACGGTGATCCACGCGGTGACGGTCAGCAGCAGGCAGATGCCCATGAGCACCCACCCATCCAGCGCGAGGCCGAAGAACGCCTGTGGCGCCGACAGCAGGAAGACGCGTTCCGGTCGCGGCAGGATGCCCACCTGCGCGTCGATGCCGAGCGATTCCGCCCGCGCCCGCGTGTAGGAGGTCAGGAAGGAGCCGATGATGCCGAGGATCAACACGGACTGCATCGGCGTCGACATGTAGAACGGGATCGCCTGGTGCACGGCATTCCGGGCGAAGAAGATCATCAGTCCGCCAAGCACGACGCCGTCCGCGACCCGGTCCAGCGTCGAGTCGTAGAACGCGCCGAAGACCGACGTCTTCCCCGAGCGTCGCGCCACGGCTCCGTCCAGCAGGTCGCACAGGGCACTGAGCCCCACGACCCAGCCCGCCACATGGATGTGTCCGGCGGCATAGATGCCGCCCCCGATGACGGTCGAAACGGTCCCGACCGTCGTGATCTGGTTTGGACTGATGCCCCTGCGGATCAGGAAATCGGCGACCGGCGCGATGACGCGCTGGAGACCGGACCTGGCAGTGTCAGACAGGGCCATGCAATCGGGACGGGGACGTGGACCTGCGAAGCCGGGACCGGCCGATTGAGCTAACCGTCGCAGCCTTAGTGGATTACGGAACTACTCAAACTACGCCATCCGGGGGGTGCCCACAACGGCGGCAAGGCAACCAAGTCGGTCGCGACGGGCCCTACGTGACCTGATGCCATCCAGTTCCGGCGAGTTGGTTTCGACTCTTGCCATTGCCACCCCGCGTGCCAAGTCTTGGCCATGCGTCTTCGCCTTCTTCTCACGATGCTGGCCACCGGCTGCGCCTCCACGACCGGCGGTGGTCCTCCAGCCCCGTCGCCGGCCTCCCTGGCGCGCCGCCTCGAGGCGGGGCACGTGGCGGACACCCTCCGCACGATCCTGGTGGCCGGCGTGCGGGATTCCGCGTTCCCGGGCGCCATCGCCGTGGTCGGCACGCGTGACGGGGACGTCGCCAGCGTCGCCGCCGGCACGCTGGACTGGTCACCGTCACCCGTCCCGGACGACCGCACGCTCTGGGACATGGCGTCCCTGACCAAGGTGGTCGGCCTGACGAGCGCCATGATGCTCCTGGTCGAATCGGGATCGGTTGACCTGGATGCGCCGCTTCAGCGCTACATCGGGGAATGGCGCGGCCCCAACAAGGAGGCCGTGACGGTCCGCCACCTGCTCACGCACTCCAGTGGGCTCCCGGCGTGGCGGCCCCTGTACAAGGAGACGTCGTCCCCCGCCGAGGCGGCGGCGCTCGCCATCGCCACGCCGCTGGACACCCTCCCGGGCGCCCGGATGGTCTACAGTGACCTCGGGGCGATCATCCTCGGCGAGGTCGTCAAGCGCGTCACCGGCGAGGCCTTCGACGCATTCCTGGCCAAGCGCGTCTTCGAGCCGCTGGGAATGCGCGAGACCATGTTCAGGCCCCCGGCGGCGGTGCTCGACCGCGTCGCCCCTACCGAGGTGGACCCGTGGCGCCAACGCCACCTGCGCGGGGAGGTGCACGACGAGAACGCGTTCGCCCTGGGGGGCGTGTCCTCGCACGCGGGCCTGTTCAGCACCGCCCGCGACCTCACGCGCCTGGCGCGGATGTACCTCGGCGGCGGGGAACTCGATGGTCACCGGTTCGTGTCGGCGGCCACGATCGCGGCCTTCACCAGGGTCCAGGACTCCACGCTCTCCCATCGCGCGCTGGGCTGGGAAACGCCTAACGGCAACAACTCAGCGGGCCGGCTGATGTCACGGCGGGCGTTCGGCCACACGGGGTTCACCGGGACGTCGATCTGGATCGACCCGGAGGCCGGGCTGTATGTGCTGCTGCTCAGCAACCGGGTGAACCCGACCCGGGAGCACCGGGCCATTGGCGGGGTGCGGACCACGGTGGCGGAGGCGGTGATGGGGGTGGTGAAGTAGGGTCGAGGGTCGAGGGTCGAGGGTCGAACCGCTTGTAGCGGCCTCCCGACTACCCTATCTTTCACGAGTGCTTCAGTCGCCTTTCCGGCGACCCAACAAGAGGAGTGGACCGTGAGCACCCTTCAGCAGCCCGAGGTCGCGGTCGTTGTCACGGCCGGCGCGATCACCGAAGTCAAGAAGTTCATGGACACCGAGGGCGTCTCCCCTGACGTCGGCGGCTTGCGGATCAGCGTGCAGCCCGGCGGCTGCAGCGGATTCAAGTACGGCCTCCTGATCGAGGACCAGCCTGCCGAGGACGACCTCGTCGTCCAGCAGGAGGGGTTCAAGCTCTTCGTCGACCCGTTCTCGGCGCAGTACCTGAACCACGTGATCATCGACTACGTCTCGTCCATGCAGGGATCGGGATTCACGTTCAAGAACCCGAACGCCACCGGCGGCTGCGGGTGCGGTCACTCCTTCTCGGCCTGACCCGGCACGGATGTCCGTGATGGGTCCGGGGGCTCGCGCGTCGAGCGCCACCGGGTCAGAGGCCCGCGGTCCTGCAGAGGATCGCGGGCCTTCGTCTTTCGGACCGGATCCGCTGGCGACGTCCCGGGAGCGCATCCCCACCGTCGTCTTCGACGACCATGAGGCGCTGGCCCGCGCGGTGGCACAGCGCATCGCCCGGGTGATCCGCGACCGCGCCGCCGCCGGCCAGCGGGCCGTGCTCGGCCTGGCGACGGGCTCGACCCCGTTAGGCGTCTACCGGGAACTGGTGCGCCTGCACCGGGAGGAGGGCCTCGGCTTCCGGGACGTCGTGACGTTCAACCTCGACGAGTACTTCCCGATCGACCCGCAGAACCGGCACTCCTACCACCGCTTCATGTGGGAGCAACTGTTCGCGCACGTCGACATCGACCCCGCCAACGTCCACCTCCCGCGCGGCGACCTGCCGCGCACGGACGTTGCGGGCGCCTGTGCCGACTATGAGCGCGCCATCGAGCGCGCCGGGGGCATCGACTTCCAGATCCTCGGCATCGGGAAGACCGGCCACATCGGCTTCAACGAACCCGGCTCGGGGGCCGCGAGCCGCACCCGGCTCGTCACCCTCGACACCATCACGCGACGTGACGCCGCCGCCGATTTCTTCGGCGAGGAGAATGTGCCCCGTGAGGCCGTGACCATGGGCGTGGCGACGATCCTCGCCGCGCGCGAGGTCGCCATCCTCGCCACCGGGGAGCACAAGGCGTCCATCGTCAGGCGCGCCGTCGAGGGCGAGGTGGACCTCCAGGTGGCCGCCACCTTCCTGCAGCGCCACCCGGCGACCACGTTCTACGTCGACCGACCCGCCGCCGCCGAACTGGCGCGCTTCGCGACCCCCTGGCTGGTCGACGAGGTCACCTGGACGGATGCCCTGGCGGAGCGGGCCGTCACCTGGCTGAGCCTGCGCACGGGACGCGGCATCCTGAAGCTGACCTACCAGGACTATGCCGACCACCACCTGTCATCGCTCGTGGCGAGGTACGGCAGCGCCGGTGACATCAACGGCATGGTGTTCAACCGCCTCGGCGCGCGCATCCGCGGCCGCTCGCGGCTCCCCGCGGGCCAGCGCATCGTCTGCTTCTCCCCGCACCCGGACGACGACGTCATCTCGATGGGCGGGATCCTGCGCAAGCTCGTGCTCAACGGGAACCGCATCACGGTCGCCTACATGACGAGCGGCAACGTCGCCGTCTTCGACCACGACGTGCGGCGCTACCTCGACTGGCTGGTGCGGATCGCGGGCGTGCAGGAGCTCGAGGCGGCGGCGGTGACTGCCCTGCGCGACCGCGTGCTCGCGTTCCTCGCGGCCAAGCAGCCGGGCGACGTCGACAGTCCGGAGGTGCTCGACCTCAAGCGCGCGATCCGGGAAGCCGAAGCGGTCAGCGGACTCGAGGTCATCGGACTCGGCCGGCGCGAGGCGCGCTTCCTCGATCTCCCCTTCTACCGGACGGGGCGTGTGCGGAAGGACCCGATCGGGCCGGCCGACGTCGCCATCGTCAGGCAGTTGCTCGAGGAGCTGGACCCGGACCTGGTCTTCGTCGCCGGTGACCTCTCCGACCCTCACGGCACACACCGCATGTGCAAGGACGCCATCGACCAGGCGCTGGCCGGCCTCACCAGGCGTCCGGAGACCTGGCTGTACCGGGGCGCCTGGCAGGAGTGGTCCGTCACCGACGCCACCTGGCTGGTCCCGTTGTCGCAGGACGAACTCCGGCTCAAGATCCAGGCGATATTCAAGCACCAGTCGCAGAAGGATTCCGCGCCCTTCCCCGGGCTCGACGACCGCGAGTTCTGGCAACGCGTCGAAGCCCGCAACATGGAGACCGCCGCCGTGCTCGACCGGCTCGGCCTCGCCGAGTACTTCGCCATGGAGGCGTATGTCGTCGCCTGACGCATCGTGAGCAGCGGCTTCACCATCCTCGACGCCTTCGTCCTCGTGGCGTACCTCGGCGGGACGACGGCGCTCGGCATGTGGGTCGGTCGCCGGCAGCAGGGTTCGAAGGACTACTTCGTCGCCGGCCGGCAGATCCCCTGGTGGGCCGTGCTGTTCTCGATCGTCGCGACCGAGACCAGCGCCCTCACGTTCATCAGCATTCCCGGGCTCGCGTACGCCGGGAACCTGGGATTCCTCCAGGTCGTGGCCGGATACATCGTCGGTCGCATCGGCGTGGCGCTGCTGCTCCTCCCCCGGTACTACCAGGGCGAAATCGTCACCGTCTACACGCTGCTCCAGCAACGGTTCGGGCTGGCGACGCGGCGCCTGACGTCGATCGTGTTCATGGTGACTCGCGCGATGGCGGACTCGGTGCGCATCTTCGCGACCGCGATCCCGGTGGCGCTCATCCTCGGCGACCGCATCCCCACGCGCTGGGCCATGCCGCTGTCGATCCTGGTCCTCGGCGCGGTGACGATCATCTACACCTGGAAGGGCGGGATGCGGGCCGTCGTGTGGACGGAGATCCTCCAGGCCTCGGTGTACCTGCTGGGCGGGGTGTCGGCAGTCGTGATCCTCGGGAACGCGGTGCCGGGCGGCTGGTCGGCCATCCTGTCGCAGGCGGGTGCCGCGGGGAAACTGCAGGCGATCGACTTCTCCTTCGACATCAGCCGCCCGCACACGGTCTGGGCGGGCCTCATCGGCGGCGGGTTCCTCTCGATGGCGTCGCATGGCGCGGACCAGTTGATCGTCCAGCGACTCCTCTCGTCGAAGAACCTGCGCGAGGCGCAGCGGGCGATCATCGGAAGCGGGATCGTCGTCTTCGGCCAGATGGCGCTCTTCCTGGTCGTCGGACTCGGCCTCTGGGTGCACTTCGGCGGCCAGACCTTTGCGACGACCGACAGCATCTTCCCGCGCTTCATCATCGAGCAGATGCCGGCCGGGCTGACGGGATTGCTGGTCGCCGCGATCATCGCCGCCGCGATGAGCACGCAGAGCGGATCCATCAACTCGCTTGCGGCGGCGTCGACGCACGACATCTACATGCCGCTCACCGGGCGCGCCGCCGACGATCCGGCGACCTTCCGGGCCGGGCGCCGCTTCACGCTCGCCTGGGGGATCGCGCTGACCGGTGGTGCCCTGTTGTTCCGCGACCAGGGCACGCCGGTGGTGGTCGTCGCCCTCGGCATCGCATCGTTCACCTACGGCGGGCTCCTGGGCGTGTTTTTTCTTGGCAACTTCTGGCCACGCGCGACGCAGCGCGACGCCATCCTCGGACTCACCATCGGGATCTCGGCCATGGCGTTCGTGGTGTTCGCGCGTCAGCTCTCGGCGGCGTTCCCATGGCTCGGCGATGCGCTCGGACCGTTCGCGCGGATCGCCTGGCCCTGGTACGTTCTCATCGGCACTTCGATTACGATGATCGTCGGCATCTCCTCATCGGTCCTTTTTCCGCGCGCCCGGCGCGCCAGCCAGGATTCATGAACACAATCTTCGCAGGGGTCGACGGGGGCGGCACGCGCACCCGCGTCCTCGTGACCGACGAGCACGGCGCCGAGGTGGCGACGGCGGAGGGACCTGGCAGCGCGATCCATCCCGGCAACGCATCGCGATCGGCGGCGGTGATCCGCGAGGTGGTGCAGCGGGCGCTGGTGGACGCACCGGGGGCGACCTTGCGGGCGCTCTGCGTTGGCGTGGCCGGCGCCGGCCGCGACGAGGAACGCGACTCGCTGCAGGCCGCGCTCGATGCCGACCGCGTCGCCGCGACGGTCATGGTCGTGACCGACGCCGAGGTCGCGCTCGAGGATGCCTTCGGCGCAGGCCCGGGAGTTCTCATCACGGCAGGCACCGGTTCGATCGCCTACGGCAAGGGTCCGACTGGCCTGGTGTCGCGCTGCGGCGGATGGGGCCCGGTCATTGGCGATGAAGGCAGTGGCGCGTGGATCGGGCGGCGCGGCCTGGGCATCGCCGCGGCGAGCGCCGATGGGCGGGAACCAGAGACGACGCTCGGCCACGCGATCCTCGCCGCGCTGAACCTCGAATCCATGGACCAGCTCATCCCCTGGGCGGCGACGGCGGCGCCAGCCGAGCTGGCGCGCCTGGCGCCGGTCGTGCTCGAGGTGGCGGCGACCGGCGACCTCCGCGCCAACTCGCTGGTCACGCTGGCGGTGGAAGAGCTGGCCCTTCACGTGCGGACCCTGGCGCGGAAGCTGTTCTCCGACGAGCGGGCGGCGTTCCGCCTTGCCATGCACGGCGGGTTGCTCGCGCCGAAGTCACTGCTGCGCCGGCGGCTGGAGCAGCGATTGAAGTCGATCGCTCCCGGGTCGACGGTCCTGACCGAACCGGTCAGGCCCGAGCGAGGGGCCGCCCGCATGGCGATGCGCGAATCGGGCGTGCGCGCGGAGACCAGCGGGCGGCCCGGCTCGCCTCCCGAAACGGGCGGTGCCGGGGTACCGCCGCCTGACGCGAGCCGGTCGTCCTCAGGGACGCTGCATCGGCGGCGGCCACCCGGGACTCTCGTCGGAAGCCCCCCGATCGAGGCCCTCCACCGCGGGCACCATCGACGCGTTCCACAGGCCCTCGGACTTCGCCACGAATGCGGTCGCCGTGAGGTCGCCCCAGACGTTCACCGTGGTCCGTGACATATCGAGGATGCGATCCACGCCGAGGACGATCGCGATGCCCTCGCCCGGGACGCCGAACATGGTGAGGATGCCCACGAGGAGCGGAATCGAGCCGCCGGGCACGCCCGCCGCGCCGATCGCCGTGATGACCGCCATGATCATCACCACTACCATCTGGCCCATCGTCAGGTCCACGCCGAAGACCTGGCAGAGGAAGATCACGGTGATCCCCTCGAACAGCGCCGTCCCGTTCATGCACATCGTGCTGCCCAGCGGCAGCACGAACCCGGCGATCTGCGGCGGGATCCCGAGGTTCTGCTCCGCGACGGCCAGCGCCGTCGGCAGCGTCCCGCTGCTGGAACTGGTCGAGAACGCCGTCACCAGCGCGCTCCGGATCCGCTTGAAGAACAGCATCGGCGAGATGCCGACCAGGAAGCGCAGGATCGCCGAGAGGTTGATCAGCACGTGGAGCAACAGGGCCCCGATGACCACCAGGACGTAGGCCGCGAGCGGCTTGAGCAGGTGGAACCCGAACGCGGAGGTGACGCCGAAGATCAGGCCGGCCACCCCGTACGGAGCGAGCCGCATGGCAAAGCCGACGATCTTGATCACCACGTCGTTCAGCGCCTCGAGGAACCCGATCATGGGTTTCGCCCGATCCGCCCGGATCTGCGTGAGCGCCGCGCCGAACATCAGCGCGAAGAAGATGATCCCCAGCAGGTCGAGGTCCACCGCCGACTTCACCGGATTCCGCGTGACGATGTTGACGATCGTGCCGATGCCGAAGGTGCTCGTGGCCGCGGCCTCGACCCGGCTCGACGCATCGCCCGCATACTGCTGGAGGAGGCTCTCACGGATCGCCGGGTCCAGGCTCTCGCCCGGTCGAACCGCCGCGACGATGATGAGCCCGAGGGTCGCCGACAACGCCGTCGAGGCGAAGAAGTACGCGATCGCCTTGCCGCCAACCCGTCCCGCCTTGCCCAGGTCCCCGAGCCCGGCGACGCCGAGCGTGATCGACGCGAACACCAGCGGGATCACGATCATGAACAGCATCCGCAGGAAGATCTGCCCGACCGGACCCGCCAGGTACTTGTTCACCCACACCACGGCCGCGTGGTCGCCGCCCAGGAGCTGATTCGCGGCGATCCCCACCACGGCCCCGATGAGGAGGCCAAGGAGGATCTTGGTGTGAAGCTTCGTGCCCTTACCGGAATTGCCGATAGACTCAGACATTATTCGTGCAGGTCAGAGGTAAGAGGTCCGAGGTCCGAGGTCGGAGGTCGGAGGTCGGAGGTCGGAGGTCCGAGTCCCGGGCAGCACTACACGTGCCGTACCGAGTCACGAGTCACGAGTCACGAGTACGAGTCAGCGTTCGAACCGATCTACGAACGCCTCCGGAGCGCCGAGTTCCGGTACCCATACAGGAAGTAGATCACGAGCCCGAGCAGCAACCAGATCCCGAACCGGATCCACGTGATCAACGGCAGCTGGAACATCAGGTACCCGCACGCGACGATGGAAATGAGGGGCGTGAACGGCACCCACGGGACCCGGAACGGTCGCGGGCGGTCCGGGTCCGAGCGGCGCAGGAAGATCACGCCGGCCGACACCAGCACGAACGCGAACAGCGTCCCGATGTTCGTCAGGTCCACCACCTCGGCGATGTTCGCGAACGCCGCGAACGTCGCCACGAACGTGCCCGTGATGATCGTGCCGACATACGGCGTCCGGAATCGCGGGTGCAGCTTCGAGAAGAACCCCGGGAGCAACCCGTCGCGCGACATCGAGAAGAAGATGCGCGGCTGGCCGAGCTGGAACACCATAAGGACGCTGCCCATCGCGATCACGGCACCCAGGGCGATGATGAAGCGCGAGAACGTGAGGAGGCCTGGTGGGCCCTCGGCCTGCTGCAGCGCGGTAATCATCGGTTCCGGGGTCCCCAGCGTCTGCCATGGGGCCATGCCCGTCATGACCGCCGACAGCGCGATGTACAGCACCGTGCAGATCAGCAGGCTCATGATGATGCCGAACGGCATGTCCTTCGCCGGGTTCTTCGTCTCCTCGGCCGCGGTGGACACGGCGTCGAATCCTATGTAGGCGAAGAAGATGATCGCCGCGGCCGCGCTGACCCCCTTGAATCCATTCGGCGCAAAGCCGCCCGTGGCCGGGTTGTTCCAGTTCTCCGGGTTGATCAGGAAGACACCGATCGCCAGGAAGAAGAGGATGATGCCCACCTTGAGCACCACCATCGCGCTGGTGGTGTTGGCGGACTCCTTGATCCCGATCACCAGGATGATCGTGACGAGGAAGACGACCGCCGCCGCCGGCAGGTTGATGATGACCGGCAAGCCGGCCAGGTGCGGGGCATTCTGCCACGCCGACGCCAGGAACTGCGTGCCGGCATCCGTGGCGCCGCCCGACAACGCGGTGAATGCATCGTGTGCCGAGCGGTAATCGGTGCTCAGCCACGCCGGCAGGTGCACCCCGAAGTGACTCAGCAACTCGCGGAAGTGGCCCGACCACCCGATGGCCACGCCGATGTTGCCCACCGCGTACTCGACGATCAGGTCCCAGCCGATGATCCAGGCGACGAACTCACCCAGCGCGGCGTAGGCGTATGTGTAGGCCGATCCCGCGATCGGCACCATCGCCGCGAACTCGGCGTAGCAGAGCGCCGCGAACCCGCAGGCGACCGCGGTGAGGAGGAAGGAAAAGATGATCGCCGGCCCCGCTCCCGGACGGAGCGGGTCGCCGACGATGGCGGTGCCCGTGGTCGCGAAGATGCCGGCGCCGATGGTCGCGCCGACACCCAGGGCAGTCAGGTGCCACTTCCCCAGCGTTCGCTTGAGCCCGCCGCCGAACGAGAGATCAGCCTCGAAGTCGGCGACGGACTTTCGCGCGAAGATACCCTTGGCCACGCGTGGCCTCCCGGGGTCAGGCGTGGACGGGCTGCTTCGAGTCGATGCGCATCCCGTAGAACGAGCGCCAGACGAAGTACATCGACAGGATGAAGAAGACCACCGCCAGGCCGTGGCTCAAGCCGGTGCCGCGCTCGGCCGCGAGGTAGACCCCAAGCTCGACCGCCAGCAGGCCGAACAGCGTCGTGAACTTGATGACCGGGTTCATCGCCACGGACGACGTGTCCTTGAACGGGTCGCCGACCGTGTCCCCGACCACCGACGCATCATGGAGTTCCGTGCCCTTCATCTTCAGCTCCGTCTCCACGATCTTCTTCGCGTTGTCCCAGGCGCCGCCGGCGTTCGCCATGAAGATCGCCTGGAAGAGGCCGAACAGCGCGATCGAGATCAGGTAGCCGATGAAGAAGAACGGCTCCACGAACGCGAACGCGAGCGTCGAGAAGAACACCGCGAGGAAGATGTTGAACATGCCCTTCTGCGCGTACTCGGTGCAGATCTCGACGACCTTCCGGGAATCCTCGAGCGACGCCTTCGTCACGCCTTCGAGCCTGATGTTCCGCTTGATGAACTCGACGGCGCGGTAGGCGCCGGTCGTCACCGCCTGCATCGATGCCCCGGTGAACCAGTAGATCACGGCGCCACCGGTGAGCAACCCGAGCAGGAACGGCGGGTGCAGGATCGACAGCTTCTCGATGTCGATGGTGAGGCCGCCCGTCAGGGCCATGATGATCGAGAAGATCATCGTCGTGGCGCCAACGACGGCCGTGCCGATGAGCACCGGCTTGGCGGTCGCCTTGAAGGTATTGCCGGCGCCGTCGTTCTCCTCGAGCAGTTCCTTGGCGACGGTGAAGTTCGGGGTGAACCCGAACTGCTTCTTGATGTCGCCCTCGATGCCGGGGATCGACTCGATCATGGAGAGCTCGTAGATCGACTGCGCGTTGTCCGTCACCGGGCCGTACGAGTCGACCGCGATCGTGACCGGGCCCATGCCCAGGAACCCGAAGGCCACCAGGCCGAACGCGAAGATCGCCGGGGCCTTCATGAGCAGGTCCAGGCCGCCCGACGTGGCCACCCACGAGGCCACCGCCATCAGGCCCATGATCGCCATGCCCAGCCAGTAGGCCGAGAAGTTGCCGGCGACGAGGCCGGACAGGATGTTGAGCGACGGGCCGCCCTCGCGCGACGACGTCACGACCTCGCGGACGTGCGACGAGTGCGTCGAGGTGAAGATCTTCACCAGTTCCGGGATGATCGCGCCGGCGAGCGTCCCGCAGGTGATGACGGTCGAGAGCTGCCACCAGAGATCCGGATTGCCCCCCAGGTTCGGGATGGTCAGCCAGGAGAGCACGTACGTCAGGATGACGGAGAGAATCGACGTCACCCACACCAGCTGCGTCAACGGCTGCTCGAAGTTCATCTTGACCGCGCCGGCAAACTTGCTTCGCGACACGGCATTGCTGCCGATGTAGGAAATGCCCGACGCGAGCACCATCATGATGCGCATCAGGAAGATCCACACGAGCAGCGTGGACTGGATCGCGGGATCGGTCACGGCCAGCACGATGAACGAGATGAGCGCCACGCCGGTCACGCCGTAGGTCTCGAACCCGTCTGCCGTCGGGCCCACCGAGTCGCCGGCATTGTCGCCGACGCAGTCGGCGATCACGCCGGGGTTCCGGGCATCGTCTTCCTTGATCTTGAAGACGACCTTCATGAGGTCGGAGCCGATGTCGGCGATCTTCGTGAAAATGCCGCCGGCGATACGCAACGCGGCGGCACCGAGCGACTCACCGATCGCGAAGCCGAGGAAGCAGGCCCCCGCGACGTCAGACGGAATGAACAGCAGGATCCCGAGCATGAACAGCAGCTCGACCGAGATCAGCATCATCCCGACGCTCATGCCGGCGCGAAGCGGGATCTCGCACACGGGGTAGGCCTTCCCCGCCAGCCCGGCGAACGCGGTCCGCGAGTTGGCGAGCGTGTTGATGCGAATGCCGAACGCGGCGACGCCGAAGCTGCCGCCCATGCCGATCAGGCCGAAGACGAGGATGATCGCGATCTTCGGGATCGAAAGTCCCGTCAGCACGAAGTAGAAGACGATGACGATGCCGATGAACCCGAACAGGATCAGGAGGAAACGCCCCTGCTTGGCGAGGTACGCCTTGCACGTCTCGTAGATCAGCTCCGAGACCTCGGCCATCGACTGGTGCACCGGGAGTTTCTTCACCGCCGTGTACGTCATCATCCCGAACAGCAGGCCCAGGACGCAGACCACGAGCCCGAACATCAGGATCGTATGGCCGGTCATCCCGAAGAAGTCGCCCTGGTTGAGGTCGGGAAGGTGGATGTTCACCTCGCCGCCGGGGCGGTGCTCAGTCTGGGTCGGCGCCGCCGCATCCTGGACCGCGACGATCGCTGCCGCGTCCTGCACGGCCTCGGCGCGAGGAGCCAGAAGGGACGCAGCGGCGCCCGTGAACGCCAATGCGAGGAAAGCGAACAGCGTGCGGTGGACCAGCCGTTTCATCGTGTCACTCTCTTGATGGGGGAGTCCGGGGCGACCCGATCATTCGCCAGCATCATCCGGCCTGCGCGAGGCCCCTGCCTGCGCGGTGCCGAACCAGCCGAATCGGATGAATTGGGGGGTCGCCGACGGGCGGGAAAGCCGGGACTGGCGGAAAACCGGCGACAAGATATGCTCGCCGGACGTCAATGGCCAGAGCCTTGCGGCTCCTTGCTTTACATCGCTTCGGCGGTGACCACGGCGATGGCCTTCACAGGGCGGCCATCCATGGTCACGGCGGGCCGGAACCGGATCTCGAGGAGCATGTCCCGGATGCGACGGTTGTAGCCAGCGTCCCGCGAGGGGTTGAAGCCGATCAGCTTGGCGCTCCCCGTGGTATCCACCTCGAACTGGGCGATCATCTTGTAGGGCCTGACCCTCGACGGGATGGGGAGCGGCAGGATCGGCAGCGCGACAACAGTCGGTGGGTACACGGTATCGCCCCCCCCACCCGTTCCAGGGCCCGTTCCCGACCCCCGCCCCGTCCCCACGCCTGACCCGGTGCCTCCGCCTCGCCCAGGGCCATCGCCCGCGGTTCCGTCCTTTCCGCTGCCTCGTCCTGCTCCCGTCGCCGCCGCCGCCGAGTCCGCGGCAGCGGCTGCCGCGGCGGAGTCCTTGCTGGTCACGGCGACGGGCTCAGGAGTCGGTGGCGGTGGGGGAGGTGGCGGGGGCTTCGCTTCCTCGGGCCTTGGCTTGACGGGCTCCTGTTTCGGGACCGGCTGCTTCGTCTCGAGCTTCATGAAGTCGACGCGCTCGGGCACGTACTTCAACCGGCCGGCATAGGAGTTGAACCCTCCCCCGCCTCCCCCGACCGGGCCCGGACCACCGGCGCCCTGCTGCACGATGTCGTAGAGCTGCTTGCTGATGAAGATGGTCGGGCCCAGGACCAGCAGCACCACGAGCAGGTGCAACGCGATCGCCGCCACGGTCGCCTGCGCGCGCGGTTCCCCCGTGCCCGGAATGCCGATGGGCGGGCGATAGGGTCGGCGTGGCGGAGTGGTGACGGGCTCGTTCATGCGTCGGATCAGCGGTGGCGCGGGGGCTGGAAAGTAGTACGGCGGGCGAACCGTACAGGTTCACCCGCCGCGTACACCATGGGGACGGCCTGGATCTACGGGGCCGGGGCTTTTGGCGGGATGCCAATCACCTTGACCCCACCGCCGCGGGCCACGTCCATCGACCAGATGATCTCCTGGTACTTGACGTTGGGATCACCCTTCACGAACAGGATCTTGTCGGGGCGGGGATCGTAGATCTCCTTGAACTTCCCCGGCAGCTGGTCCTTGGAGTAGGCCGTCTTGTTGATCATGAACTGCGGGCCCGGCAGCACCTCGAGCACGATCTGGTCGGGGTTCTTCTGGGGCGGTTCATCTTCCTGCGGCTTCGGATCCGGCAGCTGCAGGTCGATCGCGACCCGAGACATCGGGATCGTGATCATGAAGATGATCAGCAGCACCAGGAGCACGTCGATCATCGGCACGACGTTCGGTTCGTTCCGTAGCCCGCCGGAGCCACCTTCCATTCCTGCCATATCAGTCGGTCTCCGTTTCTACGGTTTCTTGTTGGGATCGGTCAGGAGGTCGCCCTCCACCGTCGACTTCGTGCCCGGGACCTGGTCGGACACGGCGCCCACCACGCGAACGCCATTCTTGGACGCGATGTCCATGGCATCGATGACCTTGGAGTACGGCAGGTCCTTGTCGGCCTTGACGTACAGCACGTAGTCGTCGCGATTGGCGTAGATCGACTTCAGGATCGGTCCGATCGAATCGAGCGGGATGGGCTTCTTGTTGATGTAGTAATTGCCTTCCCGGTCGATGCCCAGCACCTGGTCGGTATCCTCTTCGGGATGCGACTTCAGGTTGATGCCCTGGGGCGGGTTGGCGGTGAAGCCGGCCGTAAGTGCCGGCAGCACCACCATGAAGATGATGAGGAGCACCAGCATCACGTCGATCATGGGAACGACGTTCGGCTCGCTCTTCACCCCGCCTGTGCCAACTGACATGCCCATCGAATGGTTCTCCGCGAAGGGTTACGCCCAGTTACTGGGCAACCGGGCCACCCGACGACATCTGCGTGTTGAACTCACGCGTGAACCGCGACCGGCCGAACTCGCCCGAGACGCCCTTGATGAGGTAGTCGATCATTTCCTTCGACGTGTACGTCATCTCGGCCGTCAGGTTGTCGATCTTGGTCGTGAAGTAGTTGTAGAACCACACCGCCGGGATGGCCACGATGAGGCCGAAGCCCGTCGCGATGAGCGCCTCGGCGATACCGGCCGAGATCGCCGCGATACCGGCGCCGCCGGAGGTCGCCATGCCGACGAACGCGTTGATGATGCCGAACACTGTGCCGAGCAGGCCGACGAACGGCGCCGTGGCGCCCACCGTCGCGAGGATCGACAGGCCGCGCTTCAGGTTCACCATCTCCATCAGCATCTCGCGCTCGACCGCGCGCTCCGCCGTGTTGATGTCCGACACCGTCACCGAGCCGTCCATGATCAGCGGTTTCACCTCGGCCAGCGCGCCACCGAGCACCCGGGCGACGTGGGACTTCTTGTAGCCCTCGGCCAGCTTGATGGCCTCAGCCAGGTTGTCCTCTTCGAGGAACTGGGAGAACTCCGGCGCGAACTTGATGGTCTCCTTCTGCGCCTTGCGGAGGTTCCACCACTTCCCGATGGACACGGACAGCGACCACACCGACATGAACAGGAGGACCACCCAGAGGAACTTCCCGAAGGCCGGTGTCTGCGTCCAGATGTGGGCAAAATCGAGATTCATGACTCACTCCACCACAGGTTGGGGAAATGGGGACTACTTGACGATGGCGAACGAGAACGGCTGCTGCACGAGCTGGCGGACCTTCTTGTCACCAACCTCCGCCGGGATGAACCGCATGCGGGGGAGCACGTTCTTCACCGCCGTGGCGAAGAGGTCGTGCGTGGTACGGATGACCTTGAACGAGGCGACGTCGGCGCGGCCGGTGGTGTCGACCACGAACGACACGAGCGCCTCACCCTCGACGCCCGCCTGGCGCAGGATGTCCGGGTACTGCGGCGTCGGCGAGTTGGGCGCCTGCATCACCGGCTTCTCGACCTGGAACTCGAAGTACGTGTTGTCCTCGCGGACTTCCGTCTTCTTCTCGACCCCGGTGGAGAACCCGCCCTGCGCGCCCTTCCCGGTGAAGTCGGCCTCGTTCGTCACGCGACGCGTGAGGTCGATGTCGGGGAGCACGTTCGGGATCTCCACCGGCGCGGTGAGCACCTGGAAGCCCTTGGGCGGCGGCGGCGCGGCGACCAGCTCCGGCGGCGGCGGCTCCTTCGGCTTCGGCGCTTCCTCCTTCTTCACTTCGACGAACGCGACCTTCTCCTGCTTCGGCCCGTCGTCCTGCTGCGCCGCCTGCGCGGACGTATAGATCACGAACAGGACGAGCCCGTAGTGCGCGATGAACGAGAAGAGCGTGCCTCCCGTGCGTCGCGACTTCTTCGGCTTCGACTCGACAAGGTTGTTGAACATGGCCCTCGACCGTATCGGTAATCGAGACAGGTTGCTTGACGCCGTGATACTACGACCCGCTCCTGAACGCGGAATGGCGGCAACATTAACTTTCGATGAAACCGGGTCGGGCGGAACGACGAGCCCGGAATCAGGCGCATCAGGAGCCGGTTTCATCAGTTGGCTGCTTCTTCGGCCCTACCCCTCTTCCTCGCGGACTATCGCGAACGAGAACGGCTGCTGAACCAGCTGCCGAACCCTTCTCGCCCCCCTCTCGGCCGGGATGAACCTCATGCGTGGGAGCGCGGTCCTGACGGAGACGGCGAACTGTTCGTGGGTCGTCCTGATCACCTTGAACGTCCCCATGTCTGCCCGGCCGGCCGTGTCCACCTCGAACGAGACGAGCGCCTCACCTTCCACACCAGCCTGTCTCAGGATGTCCGGGTAGGCGGGCGTGGCGGAACCCGGTGCCTGACGGACCGGCGACTCGACCTCGAAGTCGAAAAAGGCCGTCTTCCGGCCCATCCCGGAGTCCGGTTCGCCACTCGGTTTGGCGAAGCCATCGGTGGGTCGGCCGCTCCGGAACGCCTCGGGATCGGTTGGACTGCGCCGCAGGTCGATGTCCGGGATGACGCTGGGGATCTCGAGGAGGGTGGTGAGGACGACGGCGGTCCTGGGTGGGCGCGGCGCGACCACCAGTTCGGGGGCGGGTTCCTTCGGCCGCTCCGGTTCCGGCTTCGGGGGTTCCACGAACGAGACCGTCTCCTGCCTCGGCCCGTCGTCCACGGTCGCCGCCTGCGCCGACGTGTAGATGACGCCGAGGACCAGGCCATAGTGGACCAGGAACGAGGCCAGGGGACCACCTGCCCGACGCGCGCGTTTCGGCTTCGACTCCACAAGGTTGGCCAGCATGACGCCTCCCGACCGGGGTGAGTGAGGACCGCGATGGACTCACGTTAGGGTCGGCGCATGAACCGGCGGTGGAGGCCGCGTTATCCGGGTATGGCGCCTGGATTACGTGTGCGTGAAGGGCGCTCAGGTCGCGGCAGGCTGCACCGGGCGCCGGTCCACCTGGCCGGCCTGGCTCGCCCGCGGAGCGCCCACGACCGGCAGCGTCACGGTGAACGTGCTCCCGCGGTGCAGTCGCGACTGGACGTCGAGCGACCCCCCGTGCGCCTGCGCGATCCACTGGCTGATCGACAGGCCGAGGCCGAAGCCGGCGCGCTCGCCCTGCCGGGAACGCACCCGGTCGGCCCGGTAGAAGCGGTCGAAGATGTTCGGCAGGTCAACCGCGGCGATGCCGATGCCGGTGTCGCGAACGGTGAACGTCGCGTCGGTCTCGGTGGCCGCCAGTTGCAACTCCACCTCACCCCCCCGCGGGGTGTACTTGATGGCGTTGGTGATGAGGTTGAGGAAGAGCTGGCGCAGCCGCGTGCGGTCGCCATCGACAACGCACACGTCGGCGCGGGGCATGGTGACGGTGAGCCCGGCGTCCTCGCCGAGGATGAGCGCCGTCTCGAAGACGTCGCGAGCCAGCGGCTCGAGCTCGACCGGCTCACGCAGCAGGTCGAACCGCCCCTCGTCGGCGCGGGCCAGGGTGAGGAGGCTGTCCACCAGGTCCGCCATGCGCGTCGTCTCGTGCAGGGCTTCCTCGAGGGCGACGAGTTGTTCCGTGCCGCCCGGCGTGGCGTGCATGGCGCGCTCGACATCGGCGCGCAGGACGGCGAGGGGCATCTTGAGCTCATGGCTCGCATCCGCCGTGAACCGCCGCAGGGCGGCGAACGACATCTCGAGGCGGCCGATCATCTCGTTCAGCTGGGCCGTGAGCCGCGACAGCTCCTCGCTGCCCTCCTCCGGGTGAAGCCGGCGATGCAGGCTCCGACCGTCGGAGATCTCGATGACTTCCTTGGTGATGCGCTCCAGCGGCTCGGTGGCCGTCCTGGCGATGAGGAACGCGCCGCCGGTGCCGAGGGCGAAGATGAACGGCAACACCACCAGTGCCGTCCCCAGCAACTCGACCGGGGACAGGGAGACGTCGGACGTTCGCGCCGCCGCGACCACGCGCAGGAGCTGGCCGTTAGGCAGGGTCTCCTGGCGCTCGACCACGATCCCCGACCCCCGCAACGAGACGCGCTCCGACGGCGCCCCCGACAGGCGCAACCGGACCAGCGCCGCCTGCACCCCGCTGGTGACCGTGTCGCCGAGCTGCCGGGCATCGGCGCTCACGAACAGGACGGTGTCCCCCAGGACCCACAGGTACCCCCCGACGACGTTGAGGAGTTCGCGGACGCGCGGCTCGAGCTGCACGCGACGGGGCGTCGTCTGGGACGACGACGTGTCCGCGCGTTCTCTGACGATGATCAGCGCCCCGGCGTCCGCCGTGCGGCGCAGGATCAGCTGGACGAGCCGCGCCCGCTCCTGCGCCACGCGCTCGGCCTCGCGGTACGCCCCAGCCAGGCGGGCGAGGTACAGCGCCAGCACGAACACCACCAGCGCCCCGAGAAGGAGCAGGGAGAACCGCGTGGCGAGCCAGCGGCGCAGGCTCACCTCGACGCCGCCGGGGCGCGGCTCGGGGCTCGGCCCCCGCGCATGCCGCACCGGTCGCGCGTCTACCCCCGAGGAAGCGCCCCCGCCTCCCCACGCCTCGCCCCGCGACCCGCGACCCTCACTTGATGACATACCCCACCCCGCGGACCGTCGTGATCAACTTCCGGTCGCGCCCCGCATCCACCTTCTTGCGCAGGTGGTTGATCACCACGTCGACGATGTTCGTTCCCGGGTCGAAGTGATACCCCCAGGCATACTCGGTGATCAGCGTCCGGCTCATCACGCGGCCGACATGGCGCATCAGGTACTCGAGCACCGCGAATTCCTTCGGCGTGAGGTCGATGACCGTCCCCGCCCGCCGGACCTCGCGTGTGTCGCGATCGAGTTCCAGGTCCGCCACCTTCAGCACCGGCGATGCCAGGGCCTTCGGGCGGCGCGACAGCGCCTCGACGCGCGCCAGGAGTTCCTCGAAGGCGAACGGCTTCGTCACGTAGTCGTCCGCCCCGGCCCGGAACGTCCGCACCTTCGCGTCGACCGCATCCTGGGCGGTCAACACCAGCACCGGCGTCTCGAACCCGCGCGCCCGCAGCGACTGCAGCACGTCCAGCCCCGACTTTCCCGGCAGCCGCATGTCGAGGATCACCACGTCGAACGCCTCGGTGGCGGCGATCCGCTCGCCCTCCTCGCCGTTGGGCACCAGCGACACCCGGTAGCGCTGCTCCTCCAGCCCGCGGCGGATGAAGCCGCCGACGGTCGGGTCGTCCTCGATCACCAGGACGTTCATGACCCCGCCCCGGCCGCCTGGGCCGGCCGCGCCGGCGCGTTCCCGTTAGGCAGCAGGATCCGGAACGTGCTCCCGGCGCCCGGCGCGCTGTCCACCTCGATCCGCCCGCCGTGGTCGGCGATGATCGAGTAGCAGACCGACAGTCCCAGCCCCGTCCCGCGCCCCGGCGGCTTGGTCGTGTAGAACGGCTCGAAGATCCGCGGCAGGTCGGCCCGCGCGATCCCCGAGCCCTCGTCGATCACCTCGGCGATCGCGGCCTCCCCGTCCGTCACGCCCCGCCGCGTCCGGATCGTGATCGCGCCGTTCTCGGGCATCGCGTCGGCGGCGTTGATGAGGAGGGCCATCACCACCTGGATCAGCTGCTCGTAACTCCCCGGCACCGGCTCGAGGGACGGGTCGAGGAGGGTGTGCAGCGCCAGGCGCTTGAACCGCTTGTGGTGCTTCACCAGGAACAGCGTCTGCTGCACGACCGCGTTGAGGTCGATGGGAAGCTTCTCCTGCGACTTCGGCCGCGAGAACGTCAGCAGGCTGTCGATGATCCGCTTGCACCGCTGGACTTCCTGGTCGATGATGCGCGTGAATTCGTCGGCCTGCGGCGGAACCTCGCAACCGGCGCGCCGCAGGTCGTCCAGCCGCAGCGACAGGCTTTCGGCGCAGGCGGCCACCGTCGCCAGCGGGTTGTTGATCTCGTGCATGACGCCGGCCGCGAGCTGCCCGATCGCCGCCAGCTTCTCCGACTGCGCCCAGCGCTCCTGCGCCGTCGTCCATTCCGTGATGTCCTCGCCGATCGAGATCACGTGCGTCACCACGCCGTCGTCGAGGCGCATCGGGATCTTCGTGATCCGGTACGTGCGCGGCGACCCGGAGGCCTCCGAGTCGATGTTGAACTGCTGGATCCGGCCCGACGTGAAGACTTCGTCGAATTCCGCCCGCAAGGCGTCCGCCGGCTGGCGGTGGAGCACCTCGAAGATGGGCTTGCCGATGGCCAGGTCGCGCGACACGCCCTGATAGCCCGTCTCCCGGTTGCGGTTCCACGCCTGCACCCGATACTCCCGGTCCACGACATACAGGCCGAGCGGCAGCGAGTCGATGATCCGGGCGGTGAAGCGCCGCTCGGCCTCGACCTGCCGCGCGCTCCGGGCCACCTCGCCGGTGAGGCGATGCTTGTCGTCGGCATGGGCCAGTTCGGGCGCCAGCAAGTTGGCCACGATCGTCACGAGGTGCGGCGCGTCGCCCTTCATGCTGACGTCGTTCGCCGCGAGCACGCCAATGCGCTGCCCCATCGTCACCAGGCGGCGCGCCACCAGCGCAGGCGGTCCGGCGCCGTCGAGGGCGGCGCCGACGTCCGCCGCACTCATCGATGGCACGCCCGCGACCACCGATCGCCGCACGTCCCCCTCCGCGTGCAACCACAGGCTCACCTCGGAGGCATCGAGTGCAGCCCGCAGGCGCTGGATGACATCCGTGACCGTGGCAACGATCTCACCGCCTTCGGCGAGCCGGGACGCAATCTCCGAAAGGACGGCCAGCGGGCCAAGCGGTTGACCGGTGCCTGTCGGAGTCATTCCTGAAGATCGGATTGTGATGGACCCTGGCGATGAGACGACCGCCGCACCGGGCCCGGACTGCCCGCGTCCCCCTTCATGTCTCGCAACTCACAACTCACAACTCGCAACTCGCAACTCGTTACTCCATGGAGCGGACCGGGATCGAACCGGCGACCCCCTGGTTGCAAACCAGGTGCTCTCCCAGCTGAGCTACCGCCCCGACGGTACTTGCCTCGGCCTGAAAGGTAAGTGGACACCGGGTCGACCGGAAACGCCCGGACACGCCACCGGTCGTTCCCCCACTGCCGGTGGCGCCATCAGGCTGACTATTTGAATACAGCCCCCGAACCGAACCGCGGCCGATGACCGACAACACGCCCCGCCTTACGCTGCGCTGCCAGTTCTGCGACACCTGGAACCGGGTGGATGCCTCACGAGCCGCTTCGCGTCCCAAGTGCGGCCACTGCAGCCGACCCATCCTGCTCGACCGGCCCTGGGTCCTGAACGAGGAGACGTTCGAGCGGACGATCGCCGAAACCGACGTGCCGGTGCTGGTCGACTTCTACGCGGACTGGTGCGGGCCGTGCAAGATGATGGCCCCGTCGGTGGACCAGCTCGCCGCGGCGCACACGGGGACCGCCCTCGTGGCCAAGCTGAACACGGACCTCGCGCCGGCCACCTCGCAGCGGTTCCAGGTGCGCGGGATTCCGACGACCATCGTGTTCCGCGCGGGGAAGGAATCCGCCCGCGTCACAGGCGCCGTGCCGTATGCAGAGTTGAAGAGGCTAATTGAGTAGGTGAGAGTTGAGAGTTGAGAGTTGAGAGTTGAGAGTTGAGAGTTGAGAGTTGAGAGTTGAGAGTTGAGAGTTGGGAGCACCCCTCTCAA
>JAUQWM010000052.1 GCA_030835125.1 Gemmatimonadaceae bacterium
CTGGTGCAGCTCTCAACTCTCAACTCTCAACTCTCAACTCATCAACTCGCAAAACTGCCACAAAACGCTCCACCTGCGTTGCGATGGTGATAGGCTTGCACGTGGCGCCTGCGATGTTCGGGCATGCTCGCCGCCATTGCCTCCGCCGCCGTCGTCGGCATCGATGCTTACCACGTCCTCGTTGAGGTAGACGTCGCGGCGGGGCTACCCCAGTGGACCATCGTCGGTCTCCCGGCCGGCGCCGTCAAGGAGAGCCGCGAGCGCGTCAGCGCCGCGCTCACCAATTCCGGCTTCCAGGTGCCGCCGCGACGGGTGACCATCAACCTCGCCCCCGCCGACACGCGCAAGGACGGCACCGCGTTCGACCTGCCGATCGCGCTGGGGCTCCTGGTGGCGACCGGCCAGCTTCGCAACGGCTCAACCGACAGCCTCGTCGCGCTCGGCGAACTCGGGCTCGATGGATCGCTGCGATCGGTGCGAGGCGTGCTTCCGGTGGCCCGGCTGCTCGCCCGTGGCTCCCCCACGCCAACCTTGGTCGTGGCGCCCGCCAACGTCCCTGAAGCCGCGCTGGTCTCGTCGCTGAGGCTGGGCGCCGCACCAACGCTCGCGACGCTGGTGGACGGCATCCGCCGCGAGGACATTCCTCGACCCGCCGCGTCGTGCGAGCGCCCCGTCGAGAACGCCGAGGGCATCGACATGGCGGACGTGGCCGGGCAACCGCTCGCCAAGCGAGCCCTGGAGATCGCCGCCGCGGGTGGGCACGCCGTCCTGATGGTGGGTCCGCCGGGGGCGGGGAAGACCATGCTCGCCCGGCGCCTGCCGACGATCCTGCCTGCGTTAGGCGAGGCGGAGGCCCTGGAAGTCGTCGCGATCCACTCGGTGGCCGGGCTGGTGCCGCCCGGTGAACCGCCCACGGGACGGCGCCCCTTCCGGGCTCCGCACCACACCCTCTCGGCGGCGGCGCTGATTGGTGGCGGCAGCGGCCCGCGCCCGGGCGAGGTGAGCCTGGCGCACCACGGCGTCCTGTTCCTCGACGAACTCCAGGAGATGCCGCGCCATGTCCTCGATGCCCTCCGGCAGCCGCTGGAGGAAGGCCGGGTCGTCATCGCGCGCGCCGCGCGCTCGGTGAACTTCCCGGCGCGGTTCACGCTGGTGGGCGCGATGAATCCATGTCCGTGCGGACGGGCCGGGAGCGCCGACCGCGGCGCCTGCACCTGTTCCGCCCTCGACGTGGCGCGCCACCAGTCGCGGATCTCGGGACCGCTGGCCGATCGCATCGACATGACGGTGCGGGTGCCCGCGGTCCCGCTCCATACCCTGGCGGACGCCACCAGGGCGGAGCCGTCAACAGCGATCCGCCAGCGCGTCGAAATGGCCCGTGCCCGGCAGGAGCTGCGCTACCGGTCGTTTGCGCTGGTCACGTGCAACGCCCACGTGCACGGACGATGGCTCGATGCGCACGGCGGGCTGGACGCCGGCGCGCGGGACCTGCTCGCCTCCGCCGCGGGGCGGCTGCGCCTCTCGGCGCGCGGGTACCACCGCGTCCTCAAGGTGGCGCGGACGATCGCGGACCTGGATGGCGACGCCACCATCCTCCGCCCACACGTCGCCGAGGCACTGCATTTCCGGACAGACTCGTCAGGCGGTCACGCGTAGGCAACCACGGCGAGCACACCGCGGCATGTGCCCGCCAACGTCGCGGTGCCCGGCCGTTGGCGCTTCCGACGCCGCGAAGGCCCGCCCGGGGGCCTACTTCTTCTGGCCCCCCAGCCGGCGCAGGTCGCGTTGCGCTTCCTGCATCGACCACATCACCACCAGCGTGCACGGCGTCGAGTACTTCTTTCTGCCCGACGTGCCCCAGTACCAATGCCGGTACTCCAGCGGGATGTCCGGCGGCTGGTAGACCTCGACGGCGTACAAGTCCTTCACCCGCTGGATCGGGTCGTACGAGTACGGGAATCCGCCATCGAGGATCCGGACGATGCACCGCCACCCCACCGTCGACTCCACCGTCCTCGGGTTCCCGTTGAGGTTCTGCCGGAAGCCGGGTGCATCGCGCAACACGAGCATCGGGAACTCCACGTCCTTGGCCAGGATCTCCTGGCGGTTCATGAAGAACCCCGTTCCTGCCTCCCGGCGGCAGAGGATGCCCTCGACCGAAAAACGCGGACACTGACGCTCGCCCCTGATCTCCACCTCGGCCAGCATCTGCGGAAGCCGCTGCATGACGAGGTCCAGCGCCAGGTCCGCCCCGACGTGCAACGACACCTGCGACCGCAGGGGCGAGAACCCGAGCTTCCGCACACCGATGGTCAGCGCGCCCGGCGCCACCTCGCGGGCATTGAATCGGCCTGCGGTATCGGTGCGGAAGATCAGCCCACCGGGCGTGATGAGGACACTCGCGCCGGCGACCGGGAGGCCAAGGGAATCCCGCACCATGCCCGTGATCGACGAGCGCAGTGAATCCGGGGTCTCCGGTCGCTGCGACTGGGCAACCGCCGTCAGGGGACCGACGGCCGTCAGCGACAGGCTCAGCAGGATGCGGATCACGGTCGCGGCTACCCGGGCCCGGCTGTCTGGTTCCCCGTCGGTCGGGCGGGGTACCGGCGACACGCGCTTACGCGACTTCCTCCTCCACCGCCGCCCGCAGGATGCTCATGAAGTCCTGGGCGTTCGTCACCACCCCGACCGCCTGGTGCGTCCCCCGGTCCTTCAGCTTGCTCACGAGGAACTCGCTCGCGTCGACACAGATGGTCGGCAGCTCCATGATCCCGTCCTCCGGGTGCTCGTAGTACGCCGGCAGCATGTTCCCGACCGCGATCGAGTGCAGCGCCGTCGCCACCATCACCGCCATCGTCGCCTTGATCGTGTGGGCGCGCATGGCGTCCTGCGCCGCCACGGCATCGGTGATCACGTCGGGCAGGGGACCGTCGTCGCGGATCGAGCCGCAGAGCACGAACGGCACCTCCTCGATCACGCAGGCGTGCATGATGCCGGAGGGGATCAACCCGGACTGCACCGCCGCCGCGATCGAGCCGGCGCGCCGGACGGCGTTGATCGCCCGCATGTGGGCCGAGTGGCCGCCCTCGGTCGGCGCGCCGGCGCTGGTCATGCCTAACGTCGTCCCCACCACCGCGGCCTCGATGTCGTGCGCGGCCACCGCGTTCCCGGCCAGCAGCGCCTGCACGAACCCGTGCCGGAGGAACCACACCAGGTTGTCGCGCGCCCGCGAGTGCACCAGGGCCGGGCCGGTCACCCACACCACGTAGCCGCCGCGCCGCCGCTCGTCGACGAGCATCCGCGCCAGGTGCTGGTAGTCGATGGGCTTCTCGCGCGAGACCTGGCTCGACATGAAGTGGAAGTCGCCGCCCACGCCCTCCGGCGGCTCGAACCCGCGCGCGTGCACCAGCACCCCCTCGCTGCCGTCCTCGGCGTGCCCGACGACGACCGCGTCGCCGCGGCGGACGCGGCGTCCCTCGCGCACCCACCAGGTGCCGTCGCCGTCGCGCACCAGGCAGCCGTCCATCCGCGGTTCCCGCGGCATCGTCCAGCGCCCGTCCTCGCCCTTCACGTACGACGGCAGGTTCGTCGTGGCGAAGAACCCCTCCGGCAGCACGCCGTCGGCTTCGCACACGACCGTCCGCGCCGCCGGCGCCGTCACCAGCGCGGTCGCCGAGAAGTCGGGCGGTGCATAACGAATGCGGGGTGGGGCGGTCATGAGGACCTCAGGTGATCCGCTTGCCGAGGAGGCTGAGCAACAGGTCGGTCCCGATCCCGGCGGTGCGATTGTGCTCGTCGAGCACCGGGTTCACCTCGACCAGGTCCACGCCAATGAGGCGGCCGGTGTCGGCCAGCATCTCCATGGCCAGGTGAGCCTCGCGATACGTCATGCCGCCCGGCACCGCGGTGCCCACCCCCGGCGCCGTCTCGGGATCGAGGACGTCGAGGTCGAACGACACCCAGATGCCTGCGGTGCCGTCCGAGGCGATCCGGATC
>JAUQWM010000053.1 GCA_030835125.1 Gemmatimonadaceae bacterium
GGCCCCGCTGCGCCGCCCCCGCCGCCTGGTCGAGGTTCCCCGCCGCGAGGAGCGCGACCGCGCTCGCGTAGGCGGCGGCACCGGCACCCGGCGCGCCATCGGGCGCCGCGGCGGGGGCGAGCGCCTCGAACAGCGACTCCAGCTGCGTGACGTCGAGCGTGAACTCGCGGACCGCGGCCTCGCGGCGATCCCCGTCGAGGTCGGGCGAGACGGTGACGCGCGGGTTCTCGAACTCCAGGTCGATCGCCAGCTCGAATTTCTGCGCGACGTAGTACGGGTCGAGCTCAAGGGCGCGCTTGGTCTCGCGGAGCGCGCCGTTGAAGTCCCCGAGGTTCGAAAGCGTGAAGCTCAGGTTGTAGTGCGCCTCGGCGTAGTCGGGTCGCGCATCGATGGCCCGGCCGAAGGCGTTGCGCGCGTCCTCGAACCGGCGCATCTCGGCCAGTACGAGGCCCACGCCGTTCCACGCCACCGGGTGCTCGGGCTCCAGCCGCAGGACCTGGCGGTAGGCCTCGAGGCAGAGCGGCAACTCCTTCCGCCGCAGCAGCAGGAGGGCCAGGTTGAGCCGGGCCTTCACGAACGCCGGCTGCCGCGACAGGGCGCGGCGGAAGGCGTCGACGGCGAGGTCGTCGCGCCCGGCATGGAAGTGCGCGATGCCGAGGTTGTTGAGCGCCAGCGCGTAGTCGCCGTCCAGCGCGACCGCGCGCTGGTAGCTCTCGAGCGCGGCCGCGGCGCGGCC
This sequence comes from Gemmatimonadaceae bacterium, assembly GCA_030835125.1. GTDB lineage: Bacteria > Gemmatimonadota > Gemmatimonadetes > Gemmatimonadales > Gemmatimonadaceae > JABWBJ01. The sequence goes on from JAUQWM010000053.1 coordinate 737, forward strand.
CGACTGGTGGAGGGCGATGCCGCGCTCGTTCCAGAGCCGGGGGCTGTCGGGCTGCTCGCGGACGAGCTCTTCGTAGAGGCGGCCCGCGGCGGCGCCGTCCTGGCGGAGCAGGTGGACCTCGGCCATCGCCTGCCTGACGAGCCCGCGATCCTCGCCCTGCTCCAGCGCCAGCGCGTACTCCCGGAGCGCCTGGGCGTGGTAGCCCTTCTGGCGGAAGGCGAGGCCCAGGTTGAAGTGGGCCAGGGCACCGGCCACCGGCTCGGGGACGGGGGCGCCGGCGGCCGGCGTGTCGGGCCGGCGCTCGAGCGACAGGTTGGCCTCGGCGCGGCCTAACGACGGATTGAGGCGGAGGGCGCGGCGCGCCGCCTCGATCGCCTCCTCCTGCCGGCCCAGGTCGCCGAGCACGAAGCCCAGCAGGTAGTGGGCGTCGGCGTCGTCGGGGCGACGCTCGACCAGCTCCCGGAGGACGCCTAACGCCTCATCGTTCAGCCCCCGGTGGTAGCTCACCTCGGCCTGCAGGAACCGGTACGCGTCGTCGTCGGGGCGGATCGCGAGCGCGTGGCGCGCCCAGCGATGGGCGGCATCGAGGTTCCCCTGGCGTCGGTGCGCCCGGGCGAGCTGGCTGGCGGCGTGGGCGTCGCCGGGGGCGGCGGCGACCAGGTGCTCATAGTGGGGGATGGCGCCGGAAGCCTCGCCGGCCAGCAGGAGCGCGTCGGCCAGCTGCCGGCGCGACCCGGCGTCGGCGGGATCGCGCGACACCCGATCGGCCAGCGCCGCCACCTCCTGGTCGAACAGCCCCGTCTCGCGCCAGGCGATGTGCAGGTTGCGCTCGGCGGTCGCCATGCGCGGGTCGATGGCGAGCGCGCGCGTGAACGCGCCGACGGCCTCCTCGAGCATGCCCTTGTTGTAGTAGAGCACCCCGAGGTTGTTGTGCGCACCGGCGTCGTGCGCGTCCACGCGCGCCGCGAACCCGCGCAGGACGGCGCGGTCGCGCTCGGAGGGCAGGACGGGGCGCACGCTCACGTCAGCGCCGCGGAAGGGGGCCGCGGCTCGCGTCAGGCGAGCCGCACCGCCCGGAGGATCGCCTTGAGGGACGGTGCGTCGGGCAGCAGGAGGAAGAACCCGCGCACACGCTGGTTCTCGTCGCGCATGAAGAACTCCGTCTCGACGCAGAACACGTAGTTGGGGTCGTCGCCGAACTGGAGGTGCGCCGTCGTGAGCACCGCGCGCGACATGTCGATCACGAGGCTCGGCGGCGACGGGAGGAGCATGATCCCCATGAAGTCGCTGAGCGCGTTCATGTGGGCGCCGCTGAGGATGTTGCCGGCCTCCATGATCGCCGACTGCTCGAGCTGGCCCATCTCCGTGCAGCTGCCCGCGGGGCGGCGCAGCATCATCTCCGCCAGGCGCAACGCGGTCTCGCGCGGGAAGACGAGCAGCGTGCGGCCCGTGAGGTCGCCGAGCATGTTCATCAGGACCGCGGCCACCGGCTCCTCGGGCATGCCGATGTGCGGGGGCACGTCCTCGAGCGGCGTCACGCTGATGCGCGGCACGCTGATCATGATCCGGCGCGACGTCATCTGCGACAGCGCCGTCGCGGCGTGGCCGGCGCCGATGTTCGCCACCTCGCGCAACGCGTCCATCTGCATCGGCTTCAGGCTCAGCAATTCGTTCATCGCATTCCCCTTACAAGAGACTGGTCGCCTCGAGGATCAGCGCCGGGACCCCATCGCCAAGGATCGTCGCGCCGCTGAAGCACGACGCCGCCCCGCGAGCCCCGTCGATCGGCTTGACCACGATCTCCTGTTGCCCGCGCAGCTGATCCACGACGAGGCCGGCCCGCCGGTCCGCCACCTCCAGTACGACGATCTGGCTCCCCTCCGCGTCCCGGACCGGCAGGTCCACGATCCGCCGCAGGTCGAGCAGCGGCAGGACCTCGTCCCGCAGCACCAGGACGTCGTTTCCGCGGACACGGCGGACCACCCCGGGCGTCAGCTGGAGGGTTTCGCGGACGTGCGTCAGGGGCAGGGCGTAGGTCTCGTCACCCACCCGGGCCAGCAAGGCCTGGATGATCGCCAGCGTGACCGGCAGCCGGATGGTGATCGCGGTCCCCTTCCCCTCGGCGGTCCTGAGGTCCACGGACCCACCGAGCTGCCTGACGCGGCTCACCACCGCGTCCACGCCGACCCCGCGCCCGGAGATTTCGGTGACCCGTTCCGCCGTCGAGAACCCCGGCCGGGCGATCATCCGCAGCAGGTCCTCTTCGGTCAGCTCGGTCCGCGCCTGGTCGATGGTGCCGTCGGCCTGGCCGCGGGCCAGCATGCGGGCCCGGTCGATGCCGCGGCCGTCATCGGTGACGCGGATCACCACCGCCGACCGGTCGCGGGCCGCGGAGAGCGTGAGGCGTCCGGCACCGGGCTTGCCGGCGGCCGCCCGCTCCGCCGGGCCCTCGATCCCGTGGTCGATGGCATTCCGCAGCAAGTGGACGAGCGGGTCGCCGATCTGCTCGAGGAGCGCGCGATCCAGCTCGATGTCGCGCCCCTCGATCGCGAAGTCCAGTTCCTTGCCAAGGGAACGGGCCGCGTCGCGCACGACGCGCGGGAACCGGTCGAACACCTGCCACGCCGGAACCATGCGGCTGGCGAGGATGCCACCCTGCAGCTCGCCGATGAGTCGCCCCAGCGCGCCGGTCGCCTCGAGGAGATCGGGATCGTCGTGCGGCGCGACCGCCTGCTCGAGCCGCCCCCGGGCGATCACCATCTCGCCCATGAGGTTCATCAGGGCATCGAGGCGGCGCAGGTCGATGCGGACGTAGCGCTGGAGCGGCGCCTTGAGCGTGCCGGCCGTCCAGGCCGCATCGGCGCGATCGACCGCCGCGGCCTGCGGGTCGGTGGACCGCCCCTCGCGCACGACGCGGACATCCTGGACGAAGCCCGCCGCGCGCAGCGCCGCGGTGATCCGCTCGACGGGCTCGCTGCTGCGCAGGCGGAAGGCGAACGTCGAGTCGAATCGCTCCTCCATGAGCGCGTGCTCGTCAGGCACCACGATCAGGACTTCGCCCAGCGTGCGGGCGCGGTGCATGACGAGCATCGCCCGCGCGCCGGGCAGCGGCGTCCCGGGCGCGAGGGTCACCGTCACGCCAAGCCCCTCGCCCGGCGGCAGCAGCACCGGTCCGCCGGCGGTGGGGACCGGGAACTCCGCCGTGGCGCCCCCGCGCAGGCGGGCACAGATCGCGGTGACGTCGATGGCGGCGCCGCCGGCCACCGCCGCCTCGATCGCGGAGTCCAGCGTGTCCGCGGCCTCGAAGAGGAGCGGCGGGTCGTCGGCGCGCAGCCCGCGATGCCCGTCGCGCGCCGCCGCCATGAGCGCTTCCACGTCGTGCGCGAGGTCGGCGACCGGGCCGTACCCCATGACGCCCGCCATGCCCTTGATCGTGTGGACCGCACGGAAGGCCGCGTCGATCGCCTCGCTATCGCGTGGGTCCCGCTCGAGGCGCAGGAGCGCCTCGTTCATCGCGACCAGGTTGTCGCGGCTTTCCGTCAGGAACAGCTCGGCGTACCGGGCGGTGTCCTTCATCGTGACTCGTGACTCGGCCCTCGTGACTCGGTGGTACTCGGTCCTGCCGAGTCACGAATCACGAGTCACGAGTCACTATCCCAGGACGCGCTGCACGGCCTCGAGGACCCGGCTCGGCTGGAACGGCTTCACGACGAAGTCCTTGGCGCCTGCCTGGATCGCCTCGACCACCAGCGCTTGCTGCCCCATGGCGCTGCACATCAGGACCTTCGCCATCGGGTCGAGGCGGGTGATCTCGCGGACGGCATCGATGCCGCCCATGTCCGGCATGACGATGTCCATCGTGACGAGATCGGGTCGCAGCTCCCGGTATCGTTCCACGGCCTGGGACCCCGTCTCCGCCTCCCCCACCACGTCGAAACCCGCCTGCTGGAGGATGTCGCCCAGCATCGTACGCATGAAAATGGCGTCGTCGCAGATCAGGACCGAATGGCTCACCGTGTCGTCTCCCGTAATGACAGGATCGCGCCCGGGAGGTCAGGCGAGGGTCTGCCGGACCAGCTCGGGGATGTCGACTACAAGGACGACTTCATCTCCCAAACGTCCCAGCCCCGTCAGCAGCCCCTCGGACCGCGCCAGCGTCTCGCGCTCGGCGGGGATGACCTCGACCGCCTGCACGTCATGGACGTCGTCGACCAGGACCCCGAGGAACCGGTCCCCCTCCTGCACGACGACCATGGAGCCGTCGGTGGCACCGGTCGGCGCACCGGCAAGTCGATGGCCGAGGTCGACCACCGTGAGGAGTTGCCCGCGCAGGTTGACGACCCCGCGAACGTGCGCCGGCGCGCCGGGGAGCCGCGTGGGTGGGAGGATCCCGACGATTTCACGTACCGCCTCGCCGTCGAATCCGTAGAGGGCGCCTCCCAGCGTCACCAGCAGGAGCCGTTCGCCGGGTTGCTCAGGAGTCCCGGTAGAATCCGTAGACATCGAGCGGGTCTGGGTGGGTGAGGAGCGAGGGATCCCGCGCCACCGCCGCTAGCGCGGCCCGGAGGTCCGGCGGCAACGGCGACCTCAGGTCCAGGACTTCGTTGGTGACGGGATGGCGGAACCGGAGCCAGGCAGCGTGGAGGAAGTGCCGCTTCGGGGGCAACGCTACGACCTTGCGCCCGCCCCCGCCACCGTAGGTGTCGTCGCCGATGACCGGGTGCCCGATGGCGGCGAGGTGGACCCGGATCTGGTGCGTCCGTCCCGTGTGGAGGTGCGCGCGCAGCAGGTCGACCGCATCGAAGCGTGCCAGTCGCGTGAACGTCGTGCGCGCCGGCTTGCCGGTGCGGACCACGGCGATGCGTCGCCGGTCGCGCGGGTCGCGGGCCAGCGGCTTGTCGACCGTGATCTCGTCGCGGTCGACGTGCCCCCAGGCCATGGCTGCATAACGACGGATGACCCGGCGGGCCGAGATCGCGGCGGAGAGCAGGCGGTGGGCGCGATCCGTCCTGGCGACGAGCAGCAATCCCGACGTTTCCTTGTCGATGCGATGGACGATGCCCGGCCGTTCGTCGCTGCCGCCCTCGGGGAGCATCCCGCGATGCAGCAGGGCGTTCACCAGCGTGCCGCTCCAGTTGCCCGGCGCCGGATGGACCACCATCCCCGCGGGCTTGTCCACGACCAGGAGGTGCTCGTCCTCGTGGACGATCGACAGCGGGATGTCCTCGGGGAGGACCTCGCGCCCCGGCGGCGGCGGCACGATCACGACCACCGTCTCGCCAGCCGCCGGCCGATAGCTCGAGCGCTCGTGCCTCGGATTCCCGCCGGTCGCGGCGACCGTCACCGCTCCTTCGGCGATGAGCGTGGCGGCCTGCGTCCTGGAAAGTTCGAGGCGCCCGGCCACGAGCAAATCGAGGCGGACATCGCTGTCCGCCTCGGTGGTGAACTCGTGTCGCGTGCCTGGCGAGGACGCGGTCACGAGGTGCCCGAGGCGGAGCGCACCTGGCTGGCCGCCGCCCGCTCGCTTCGTTCCTCACCCCAGAGGACCCAGGCCAGCAGCACCGCGCCGGTGCTCACCGCCATGTCGGCCACGTTGAACGTGGGCCACCGCATGTCGCCGAACCCGATGTCGATGAAGTCGACCACGCCCTGCGGGCCGCGCACGCGGTCGATCAGGTTGCCGATGGCACCGCCGGAAACGAGCGAGATGGCGAGCGTGCGGGCCACATCGCGCACCGACGTCTGTCGGTACAACTGCGCCAGGATGACCAGCGCCGCGATGGTCAGCACCAGGAAGATCCACCGGGAATACTGCCCGAGGTGGAGCCCGAAGGCCGCCCCCCGGTTGTAGACGAGCGTCAGCCGCACCACGTCCCCGAAGACCTCACGGGGCACGCCACGCGGGTAGAGGTCGGACACCGCGATCCACTTGGTGACGATGTCCGAGAGGATGACCGTGATGATGACCGGCCAGAAAATGCGCCCGCGCCCCGGTTCAGGGCTTTCCATCTTCCTCCCGCTGCTTGCACTTGATGCAGAAGCGCGCGTGCGGCAGGGCGTCGAGCCGCTCGAACGCGATCTCCTCGCCGCAATTGTGGCACTTGCCGAAGTTCTCGGGCTGCTTGTACAGGCGACGGAGGGCCTGGTCGATGTGCCAGAGGAACCGTCCCTCCTGGCTCGCGAACAGGAAGGCCTTCTCGCGCTCCATGGCGTCCGTCCCCTGGTCCGCCATATGGAAGGAATACGAACTCAGGTCGCCATCAGCCGACTGCGGCGTGGCCCCAAAGACGTCTTCATAGTGCCCGAGCTCCTTCAGCGCGCGACGACGTTCCTCGAGCAGCCTCTTCTCGAAGTACTGGAGGTTCTTCTTGGTCATCGCCTTCGCCTTCTTGGCGCCGGTGGTGTTCGGCATCGATTCCATCCGCTGGTCAGGGCGGGTTGTACCCGCAAGACCCTCAATTTCCACGATTGCCCGGCCGGATTCAACGGGCCGGGCTGCTTCTTGTCTGGCTGCTACGGTCCCGCTACGTTGACGACCGGACGACGATCGGGGCCTGAACCCCCGTCGCCCGAATGACGGCGACGATCCGGACATCACCGGGGAGCCGGCCGGAAGAACGGGCCCCGCGGCCCCAGTAGACCCGGACGGGAGTGGCCCGGGACAGCCACGAGTGAGCGGTTCGCGCGCGAGCAGGCGCGAGCAAGCGGGGTGGTACCGCGGGCGCACGACGTCGTGCGCTTCGTCCCCGTGTAGGGCCATCGGCGGTTGGCTGGTGGATCCGTTACACGTGAATCGACAGGACGAGCCGTGGCATACCCCAGAGCTGGCTTCGCATCATCCCCAGGGACCGAGCCGATCCCCTCGCACCCGCGCTTCGCCGAACTGGAGCGCGCGGTCCTCGACTACTGGTCCCGCGACCGCACCTTTGCCGCGAGCGTCGAGCAACGGCCCGCCGGACAGGACGGCGCCAACGAGTTCGTCTTCTACGACGGGCCGCCGTTCGCCAACGGACTCCCGCACTACGGCCACCTCCTCACCGGCTACGTGAAGGACGTGGTCCCGCGCTACCAGACGATGCGCGGCCGGCATGTCGAACGGCGCTTCGGGTGGGATTGTCACGGGCTTCCCGCCGAGTTCGAGGCCGAGAAGCAACTCGGCATCAACCACAAGAACGAGATTGAGGCGATGGGCATCGCGCAGTTCAACGATGCCTGCCGCGTCTCCGTCCTGCGCTACACGACCGACTGGGAAGCGTACGTCACCCGGCAGGCGCGCTGGGTGGATTTCGAGAACGACTACAAGACGCTCGACCTGCCCTACATGGAAAGCGTCATGTGGGCGTTCAAGTCCCTCCACGAGAAGGGCCTCGTCTACGAGGGCTTCCGCGTCCTGTGGTACTGCTGGCGCTGCGAGACGCCGCTGTCGAACACCGAAGTCAAGATGGACGACGTCTACCGCGACCGTGAGGATCCCGCGGTCACGGTGGCCATGCGACTGCGCTCGGATCATCCGGACCTCGACGGCGTCGAGGCGCTCGTCTGGACGACGACGCCGTGGACGCTGCCCGCCAACCTCGCGATGGCCGTGCACCCGGACGTGGACTACGTCGTCGTCTCCGCGAAGGGCCGCCGGTTCCTGCTGGCCGAGGCTCGCGTCGCCGCCTACGAGCGGGAGCTGGGGGAGGCGCCGGAGGTGCTGGCGCGCTTCGCCGGATCGGCGCTGGTGGGCACGCCCTATGCGCCCGTCTTCGACTTCTTTGCCGGCCGGCCTAACGCGCATCGCGTCCTGGCCGCCGAGTACGTGACGACGGGCGACGGCACCGGCATCGTCCACATCGCGCCCGCGTACGGGGAGGACGACAAGGCCGTCACGGATGCCGCCGGGATCGAGCCGGTGACGCCCGTGAACTCGCGGGGCGAGTTCGACGCGCAGGTCCCGCCCTACACGGGCCAGCACATCTTCGACGCCAACAAGGGCATCATCCGAGACCTCAAGGCCTCGGGCGCCCTGCTCCGCCACGAGACGCACCATCACCCGTATCCGCACTGCTGGCGGTGCGACAACCCGCTCATCCAGCGCGCCGTCAGCTCCTGGTTCGTCGCGGTCACGCGCTTCCGCGATCGCCTGGTCGAGCTGAACCAGCAGATCACCTGGGTGCCCGAGCACATCCGGGACGGCCAGTTCGGCAAGTGGCTGGAGAACGCGCGCGACTGGTCGGTCTCGCGGAACCGGTACTGGGGATCGCCGATCCCCGTCTGGGTCTCGGACGACCCGGCGTACCCGCGCGTCGACGTCTACGGATCGCTCGATGCCCTCGAGCGCGATTTCGGCGTGCGGCCCACCGACCTGCACCGCCCCGCGATCGACCAGCTCACGCGCCCGAACCCCGACGATCCCACCGGCCGCAGCACCATGCGCCGCGTGCCGGAGGTCCTCGACTGCTGGTTCGAGTCGGGCTCGATGCCGTTCGCCCAGGTGCACTACCCGTTCGAGAACACGGCGTGGTTCGAGCACCACTACCCCGGCGACTTCATCGTCGAGTACAACGGGCAGACGCGCGGCTGGTTCTACACGCTGCACGTGCTGGCGACCGCGCTCTTCGACCGGCCCGCGTTCCGCACCTGCGTCGCGCACGGGATCGTCCTCGGCGACGATGGCCAGAAGATGTCGAAGTCGCGCAAGAACTACCCCGACGTCAACCAGGTCTTCGACCGCGACGGCTCGGATGCGATGCGCTGGTTCCTCATGGACAGCCCGATCCTGCGCGGCGGCGACCTCATCGTCACCGAGCGCGGCATCCAGGAGGGCGTGCGGCAGTCGCTGCTCCCACTGTGGAACTCGTACTACTTCCTGGGACTGTACGCCAACGCCGACGGGATCGAGGGACGCAACCGCACCACGTCCCCGCACCTGCTCGACCGGTACATCCTGGCCAAGACGCAGGCGCTCGTCACCGACGTCGAGGGCCAGATGGACCGGTACGACATCGTGGGCGCGTGCGCGAGCCTCCGCGAGTTCCTCGATGCGCTCACCAACTGGTACGTGCGCCGGTCGCGGGACCGGTTCTGGGCCGGCGACCGGGACGCAGTGGACACGCTGCACACGGTGCTCGAGGTGACCTGCCGCGTCGCCGCGCCGCTCCTCCCGCTCACCACGGAGGTCATCTGGCGCGGGCTCACGGGCGGCCGGTCCGTGCACCTGGCGGACTGGCCGATGGTGGATGAGCTGCCGGGGGACGCGGCGCTGGTCGAGGCGATGGACCGCGTGCGCGCGGTCTGCTCCACCGCGTTAGGCCTGCGGATGGCGCACAAGCTGCGCGTCCGGCTGCCGCTCACGCGACTCCAGGTCGCGGCGCGGGACGCGGACCGGCTGCGCGACTTCGTCGACATCATCCGCGACGAGGTCAACGTCAGGCAGGTGGAACTGACCGACGACGTCGCCGCCCATGGCCGGACGGAGATCGCGGTCAACGCCCGCGCCGCCGGGCCACGCCTCGGGAAGCAGGTCCAGGACGTCATCCGGGCGGTGAAGGCCGGGGAGTGGACGATGACCGCCGAGGGCCGCGTGCACGCCGCGGGCGTGGACCTGCTCGAGCACGAGTACGAGAAGCGGATCGTCTCGCGCGACGCGGGCGCGACCGCCGAGCTGCCCGCCAACTCGGGGTTCGTCCTGCTCGACACCACGGTGACCCCCGAGCTGGCGGCGGAGGGGCTGGCCCGTGACGTCATCCGCGGCATCCAGCAGGCGCGGCGCGACGCCGGGCTCTCGGTGTCCGACCGGATCGTGCTGGTCCTCGATGCCCCGCCGGACGTCGTCGCGGCGGCGCTGGCGCACGAGCCGCTCGTCCGCAGCGAGACCCTGGCGCTGGACGTCCGCTACGAACCGCTCCCGGCGGGCTTCGCCTGCCGGGTCGGCGAGGCGAGCGAGGTGCGGATCCGGGTGGAGAAGGCCACTCCCGCCTGACGAGTCAGGCGGGCAGCTGCCCCACGACGCCCGCGAACAGGCTGGCCAGGCGTGGCTCCGCGGCGGCGGCGACCGCCAGGATCCGGTCCAGGCTCGCCGGCTCGAGCGTGTCGGGGATGCACAGGTCGGTGATGATCGAGACCCCGAGCACCCGCATGCCGCCGTGGATGGCGACCAGGACCTCGGGCACCGTGGACATGCCAACCACGTCCGCCCCCAGCGCGCGCAGCATCCGGTACTCGGCGCGCGTCTCGAGGTTCGGGCCGGCGACCGCGACATACACGCCCTCGCGCAGCACGGTCCCCTGCGCCGCCGCGACGCGCCGCGTCAGCGCGCGGAGGCCGGGATCGTACACGGCCGAGCAGTCGGGGAACCGCGGGCCGAGCCGGTCGTCGTTAGGCCCGATGAGCGGGTTGTCGCCGAGGAGGTTGATGTGGTCGGTCAGCAGGACCAGGTCGCCCGCCTGCCATCCCGGGTGCATCCCGCCGCACGCGTTCGACACCAGCAGCACCCTGGCGCCAAGCTGGCGCAGGACCCGCACCGGGAAGGTCACCTGCTGGAGCGAGTAGCCCTCGTAGCGGTGGAAGCGGCCCTGCATCGCCACTACGGGGCGGCCTCCGAGCCGGCCGACCAGCAACCGCCCGGCGTGCGACTCCACCGTGGACAACGGGAAGCCGGGAAGCTCGGCATAATCGATGGCGACCGGCGACTCGATCGCCCCGGCGAGTCCCCCGAGGCCGGTGCCGAGGATGATCGCAACCTCCGGACGGAGGCTGGTCCGCGCCCGGACGACCGCCGCGGCATCCTCGACCTGATCAAGGCCGACGTAGGCGACGGCAGAAGGGTTCACGTCATTGCTCCCAACTCTCAACTCTCAACTCTCAACTCTCAACTCACTTCTCCTTCACCAGCTCGTCGACCCACGGTGCCGGCTGGGTCGAGTTGCCCTCGGCGCGAATGCTCGGGAACGAGGATCCCTCCGCCGCCTCGATCTCGGCCAGCTGGTGCTGGACCGTGTTCCGGAGCTGCAGCAGGAAGGCGCGCCGCGTCCGCACGAGGGTGTCGAGTTCGGCCTGGATGGTGCGCACGTCGGATCGCGCCTGGTCGATGATCTTGTCGCCCTCCGCCCTGGCTTCGCGCAGCACGAGCTGTGCCTCGCGCTCGGCCTGCTCGCGGATGTCACCGCGCAACTGCTGCGCCGAGATGAGGGCCTCGTTGAGCGCCTTGTCGCGCTCGCGGAAGGCGCGGAGCTGCTCATGGAAGCCCTTGGCCTTGTTCTCCAGCTCGTGGCACTGCTTCTGGAGGTACTCGACCTCGTTGGCGCACTGGTCGCGGAACTCGTCCACCCGCGCCTTGTCGTAGCCGCGCAGCGCGGAGCCGAAGTCGTAGCGCCGGATGTCGAGCGGTGTGAGGTGAAAGGCTTCGTCCTTCATGGTGTCCGCTCCCCGAACAGGATGGTTCCCAACCTGACCATCGTCGCGCCCTCCTCCACGGCCACTTCGTAGTCGCCGGACATACCCATCGACAGTTCACCCGCCGGCAGTCCGGCGGCGAGCAACTCGTCACGCGCCGCTCGGCAGCGGGCGAAGGTCGACCGCAGCACGGCGAGGTCCGCCTCGAACGGCGCCATGGTCATGGCCCCACGCACCTCCAGCCCGGTCGCCGCCGCGAGTACCGGCAGCATCCCCCGCACCGCCTCGAGCGTGAACCCGCCCTTGGACGACTCACCCGACGTGTTCACCTGCACCAGCACCGGCACCGGCCGTCCCCGGTCGCGTCCATGCGTGTCCACCGCCTGCAGGAGACGCTCGCTGTCCAGCGCGTGAAACAGCGCGAACCGATCGAGGTGCTTCACCTTGTTCCGCTGCAGGTGGCCGATGAGGTGCCACTCCACCGGCTCGGCCACCTGGTCCATCTTGTCGAGCGCTTCCTGGATCCGGTTCTCGCCGACCGCGTCGATCCCGGCCTGCCACGCCGCCACAGCCGCCTCGGGACCATGCGTCTTGGTGACCGCGATGATCCGCACGGCCTGGCCGTGCCCTCCCCGCCGGACTGCGTCGCCGATGCGTTCGCGAACTTCCTGGACCCGATCGCCGAACCCCGGAAAGAGCATAACGCCCTATCTTATTTGAAGTTACAGCGTGAATCAAGTAACGGGCCTCGGGCGCTGGCGCTGTCGTCAGGCACCAGGCGCAGGGCGTCGCGCGGGCACGCCAGCAGGCGGAGGGCGTAGGAGTTCGCCGGGTCGCGACCGCCATACGGCGAGACCGGTCTCGACGCGATGAGGTCCGCGACGCGCCGGGTCGCCACCGGGTCCACCTGGTCGCCCGCCGGTCCCGGCGTCGCAAGGGCAATGAACGCCAGGCCGCCTAACGCCCAGGCGGGGGCCAGGGCGTGGCGGAGCTGGGGGGACACCGACACCGATGCAGCGAGCGGCCGGCCGTTCGCCACCGCGGCGGTCACCAGGGCGCGCAGCGTTCCCTCCTCCCCGCGCCACGCCGGCTCCCCGTCGCCCGGCGCGAAGAGGCGGTGTCGCCGCCGGAGCTCCTCGCGGTACCAGCCCGCCCCCAGCAACGGGATCGTCACCGGCACCACGTCCAGCCGCTCGCCCAGGACCGCCTGGCGGTACCAGACGGTGTACGAGTCGTTGTCGCCGGCGACGAGGAGCACCGCGTTGCGCGGGGCGGACGCGAGCAGCGCCTCGCTCCAGGTGGCGGCGCCCATGGCTTCGGGCCGGCGATCGGCGGCCCTCCAGTTGAGGAGCAGCGGCAGGCAGGCCGCCGCCAGGCCCGCGCCGGCCGCCAGGCGTGGCGCCAGGCGCCACCGCCCCGCGGCCGCGACCGCCCCGGCACCCGCGAGTGCGCCGGCCACCGCGAACGCGAGCGCGAAGAAGTAGTCCCGCTCGCGGGGTTCGTGCCGCGCGCCCGCGGGCAGGACGGAGTCGAGGATGCTCGGGCCGGCGTTGAGGTTGAGCACGACGACGATGCCTAACGATGCCGCGCCCAGGAGGAGGCCCGTGCCCCACCAGGCGCGGCGGTCGGCGCGTCCCAGCCATCGCGCCCCGCCCACCGCCAGCGCCAGCGCGGCGACGGTCCATGGCGTCCGGCGCCACGATGCCGCCACGGACGCGTCCAGCCCGGACGCCACCTGCCAGTCGGCGTACTGGACGAGGTTCAGCCCCTGGATCCACGGCGGCGCGCGGCGCGGCCAGAGCCCGGGCACGGCGTACTGCCGGCGCGCGATCACGTCGAGGAACCGCTGGACGGTGTCCGGGTTGCCCTGGTTGACCAGCGGATCGTGAGCGGCACGCACCAGCAGGAACAGCGTCGCCGTCAGCCCGAGCACGGCGACCCCCGCATATTGCAGCGGCTCGATCCGCCCGGCACCCGGCCGGGCGATCGCCACCGCCAGCATCACCAGGCCCGCGCCCACCAGCCACCCGCTCACCAGCCCCGCGCCGGTGACCAGCACGAACACCGCACCTAACGAGAAGAGCCGGCGCCCGTCCGGGCCGGCGCGTCCCGGCACGGAGGCGGCGAGGTAGATCGCCGCCGGCGCCGCGACCAGCGCGCTGATCTGCAGCGGCACCGCGAGCGCCATCAGGAACGCCAGCAGGAGGCGATGGCGCGGGCTGTCGTCACGCCCTGCCTTCTCGCCCACGACCACCATCAGGACGGCCAGGAGCAGCGACGCCGCGTACACCTCGGTCTCGGTCGCGTTCTGCCAGACCGCGAGCATCGTCCCGGCGGCGATCCCGGCCGCGATCCCGGCCACCCGGCTGGCCGTCCATCGCGCCATGAGGTTCCCCAGCAGCGCGCAGGCCACCGCCGTGCAGGTCGCCGAGAGGAGGTTGACCGCCAGCGCCAGTGGCAGGAACCCGAGGAGCGTGCCCCACGCGCGCGCGACGAAGATGTACAGCGGGGTCCCCGGCGGATGCGGAATGCCGAGCGATCCAATCGCGGCCTGGAACTCGCCGGCGTCCCAGAGCGTGACGGTCGGCGCGAGCGTCAGGCAGTAGGTCGCAAGGAGGAGTGCCCCGACGACATACATCGTGAATCGTGAATCGTGAATCGTGAATCGTGGGTGCACCTCACTCCCTCGTGCGCGCCAGAACGCGATTGAGTGGAAATGCTGGCATACGCAGTATCAGGCTTCTGCTCTCTCCCCACACCCGACGCACATTCCGGAGTCCCTTCACTGAGGTCGCCAATGCCGCCAAAGGATCATCGAGACCTTCGCATGTGGCAGCGCGCAGTTGACCTGGCGGTCCTGACGCACTTCGTCGTAGAGCAGTTTCCCATCGCCAGCCGAATCGCCTACGGTTCACAACTCAGGCGCTCCGCCGTCTCGGTCGCCGCCAACATAGCGGAGGGAGCCGGTCGTCGGCATCGTCGCGAACTCGTACAGTTCCTCGCGATCGCGCGTGGATCGCTGGCGGAACTCCGGACTCACCGCGTCATCATCGGACGCCTGAACCTCGCCCCCACTGAGCAACTGAACAGCATGGACGAGACGATCGACCACGTCGCCCGCATGCTCACAAAGAGCATCAATACTCTCTCACGATGACGTGACCGGATGCAGAACGTCCCGGCCGCACCAAGCGCACCGGGACGTTTGTTCACGATTCACGATTCACGATTCACGATTCACGATTCACGATTCACGCAGGCGACGGCTCCGGGCCCCCGATCAGCGGCGGTGCGCTTGGCTTCGGCTGGTGCGGCAGCGGGATCGACACCGGTGTGGTCGCGAGCGGGATCGGCGGCGGACGGGGTGGCAGGCGCTCACCCCTCCGCAACACCTCGATGTCCTCGCGCGTCAGCGTCTCGCGCTCCAGAAGCGAGGCGGCCACGGAATGCAGCAGTTCCACGTTTTCGGTCAGCACGCGCGTCGCCAGCGAGAACGCCGAGTCGATCACCCGCTTCACCTCGGAATCCACGAGCTGGGCCGTCTGCTCGGAGACCTCCCGGCGGCTCGTCAGCTGCTGGCCGAGGAAGACCTCCTGCTCGTTGTCGCCCACCAGCACGGGACCGACGACGTCGGACAGGCCCCACTGGGTCACGTAGCGGCGCGCGATCTGCGTGGCCGTCTGGATGTCGCTGGCGGCACCGGTGGTGACCCGGTCGCGCCCGAAGATGATCTCCTCGGCGGCGCGCCCGCCGTAGGCCATGACCAGCCGGGCCTCGATCTGCTCCCGCGTCACCGACACGCGGTCGTCCTCGGGGAGCGTGAAGGCCAGGCCTAACGCGCGGCCGCGCGGCACGATGGTCACCTTGTGCAGGGGGTCGTTCCCCTTGACCATCATCGCGCAGACCGCGTGCCCTGCCTCGTGGTACGCCGTCAGGCGTCGCTCCTCGTCCTTCATGACGAGCGACTTCCGTTCCGCGCCGAGGAGGACCTTGTCCTTCGCCTCTTCCAGATCCGGCATGTAGATGCGGTCGTGGTTGCGGCGGGCGGCCAGCAGCGCACCCTCGTTCACCATGTTGGCCAGGTCGGCGCCAGCCATGCCCGGCGTGCCGCGCGCCAGGGACGTGATCTCCACGTCCTCGGCGATCGGCTTGTTCCGCAGGTGCACGCGCAGGATCCCCTCGCGTCCACGGAGGTCCGGCAGGTCCACCACGATCTGGCGGTCGAAACGGCCCGGCCGCAGCAGCGCCGGGTCGAGCACGTCGGGACGGTTGGTCGCGGCGATGAGGATGACGCCGTCGTTCGACTCGAAGCCGTCCATCTCGACGAGCAGCTGGTTCAGCGTCTGCTCGCGCTCATCGTGTCCACCGCCCAGGCCGGCGCCGCGGTGACGACCGACGGCATCGATCTCGTCGATGAAGATGATGCACGGCGCCTGCGCCTTGCCCTGCTCGAACAGGTCGCGTACGCGGCTGGCGCCGACGCCCACGAACATCTCGACGAAGTCGGATCCCGACATCGAGAAGAACGGCCGGCCCGCCTCGCCGGCGACGGCCCGGGCGAGCAGCGTCTTGCCGGTGCCCGGCGGGCCTACGAGGAGCGCGCCCTTGGGCAGGCGGCCACCCAACCGCGTGAACTTCTGCGGGTCCTTCAGGAACTCGATGATCTCCTGCAACTCGACCTTGGCCTCATCGCAGCCCGCGACATCGGCAAACGTCACCTTGGGAGTGTCGCCCGTCAGCAACTTCGCCTTCGACTTCCCGAAGGAGAACGCCTTGGCCCCGCCGGCCTGCATCTGCCGGAACATGAAGATCCAGAAGCCGAACAGGAGGAGCAGCGGCAGGTAGCTGACCAGGAACGTGCCGAACGACGGCCGTGCCGGCTGCGACTTGATGCGCACCCCGCGCGCCTCGAGGGCGGTGATCGCCGCTTCGCTGTCCTTGACCGGGAGCCGCGTGGTGAACGCGCGGACGTCGCGGTCGCGGATCTGCACCGGCTGCTTGAACGTGCCGTGCAGGACGATGCCGTCCTGGATCGTGACACGCGCGATGTTGTTGGAATCGAGCTGCTGGCGATAGTCGCTGTAGTCCATCTCGACCGTCGGCTCGGACTTGGCGTTCGAGAGCTGGAGAATGGCCACTGGTACGAGGATCACCAGCAGCCAGAACGACAGCATCTTGGAGAGGCGACGCCAGTTGAACGGCGATTGCGGCGGGGTCGGCGGCATTCTGCGGTCTCGGGTTACTCCAGGCTTGCAATATAAGGGAGGTGCCTGAAGTTCTCCGCGTGATCCAGCCCATATCCCACCAGGAATTCATTGGGGGCGTCAAAGCCGACAAAACGCGGGGCGTGCGTCAGGTGAGTGGCATGGTGCTTGTCGAGCAGCGCGCAGACCTCGATCGAGGCCGGCTGCCGCTCCTGTAGTACCTCGATCACGAGGCTGAGGGTTCGTCCCGAATCGACAATGTCCTCGACCAGGAGGATATGGAGCCCCTGGAGGGACGCCTGGGGATCGTAAACGAGCCGGACATGTCCGCTCGAGACCATCTCGTTCCCGTAGCTGGAAACGACCAGGAAATCGACCTGCAACGGCCGGGGGACCTGCCGGACGAGGTCGCTCACGAAGATGAAGCTTCCCTTGAGGAGGCCGAGCACGAGGAGGTTCCCATCGGGATACGCCGCAGCCACCTCCTGCCCCAGCGCGCGAACGCGCGCGGCGATCTGCTCTTCGGTGAACGCGATGCGCTTCACCTTTCGCCCCGCCAGCCTGGGGTCAGCCACGAACGCGCTCACAGCGGATCTCCACCATTGCCTCCTCGCGGCGACCGGCCGCTGGCGTCGAACGAACTCCGGGAATCCAGATCACCTCGTCGCCCTTCACCACAACGGGCCAGCCGGCGCGCAGGGGACCCACGATCCCCGCATCGGCAAAGAACCGTTTCACCCGGCGCCGACCACCCATCAAGTCGATTGTGAGGCGATCGCCGGGATACCATTGCCTTACAACAAGTTGGGCTGTCTGTTGAATGTAAAGGATCCACGGGTCGACGGGCAGCGGGTCGTGCCCTGCGCCGTCAATCGAACGCGCCACGAAGTGAAAGCCGTCGAATCTCGTTTCGCCCTTCGGCGACAATCTGACGGCGTCGACGGCCGTCCCGAGGGCGGCCGGGCGAACGAGAAGTTCACCGCGCCCGCGAATGGCACCGAGTCCACCGGAAAGCTGTCCCTGGGAGCCCGGATCGGCCCGGACCAGCTGCGCGAGCCGCTCGAGACCCCGGCGGTCGAGCGTAACACCGCCCCCGGCCAGCGCGGCGGGAAGCAGCGTTCGAAGTCCTTCGTCCGTCAGCCCCACCAACCGGCCAGCATCGAGAACGACGCGGCATCCGGGTTCGGCGGGAAGAACGAACGTCGCGGCACAGGCATCGACCTCGGCGCGCAACCGGGCGGCGGCTCCTGACAGCTCGAGGATTTCAGCGTCGAAGCCGGGACGGACGGCCCGAATGGCCGGAAGCAGGTCGTGACGGATGCGGTTCCGGAGATGGGCGCGCGAGGCATTGGTTGGATCCTCGACGAATTGGATGCGCCGGCGGCGTGCATAGTCGAGGACCTGGCTCCTGGTGTGGTTCAGCAGGGGTCGTTCGACGGGGGACGAGGCCAGGAGGCCGGCCAGCCCGCGGGCACCACTCCCACGAAGGATCCGCATCACGACCGTCTCGACGTGGTCATCCCGCGTATGCGCGGTCGCCACCGCAGACCCCTCGCGCGCCGCGATGCGACGGAGGAACGCCCAGCGCGCTTCACGCCAGGCGGCTTCCCCGTGCCGCTCGGGGGTTACCCGCTCGGTGATGGCGGGGAGCCCCAGCCTCGCCGCCATCGCCGCAGCCAGCGCCGTTGCCTCGGTGGCGGCCTCCCCGGTGCCATGGTCGACGCTCACGACCACGATTCGATGCTCCGCCGAACGCAGTCTGGCGACCGCGTCCAGCAGCACGGAGGAATCGGCTCCCCCGGACACCGCCAGCACCAGGCGGCTCCGGCGGGCCAGCAACGCCCGGACTGAGGTCTCGATGGCCGGAACCGATCTGCCGGGCATGCACGGAAAGTTACTCGCCACCGTCTCGTGGTGGATCCCGCCCTACCCACCCGAATCGCACGCGTATAGCTTGGTCCCACACCACTTATGGAGGGCGCGGACGGTGGAGACGCATGGACCGCTGGGCACCTTGTGGGTCGGACTTGGACTGGGCGCGTTCTACACGGCGCTCATCTGGGTGAACATCCTCCTTGGTCACATGCTCACGCCACTGTTCATCCTGCCGCTCACGTGGATCCAGGACGCGATGGCGAAGCGGAAGACGAAGTAGCGCGGAAATCGGGAATCGGGAATGGGGAATCGGGTGCCTGAGGGCGGCCTGGTTCCCTT
>JAUQWM010000006.1 GCA_030835125.1 Gemmatimonadaceae bacterium
CGCCACCTCCCGCGCGATCCGCACCGCCTCCTCCACCCCGAACTGCGTCTCCCGGGTCAGCTTCTCCCGGATCGTCTCGCCCTGGATGTAGGGCATCACATAGTACAGGAACCCGTCCGCCGTACCGCTGTCAAAGAGCGGGAGGATGTGCGGATGGCTCATCGCCGCCGTCGTCCTGATCTCCTGCACGAACCGCTCGGCGCCTAACACCGCCGCCAGCTCCGGCTTCAGCACCTTGATCGCGACCTTGCGATCGTGCTTCAGGTCCGCGGCGAGGTAGACCGTGGCCATGCCGCCCGCCCCGAGCTCCCGCTCGATCCGGTAGCGGCCCTCGAGGGCGGCGGTGAGGCGCTGGACTGCGTCAGCCATTTGAGGGCGCTCGTTTTCCGTGGGGATTTCGCGTGACAAGGATACGACCCCGGGCAGGCGGCGGCGAGTACGGCGGGCCTCTGGTCGACGGTCAAGCCGGCAACATCACCCGTCCGGCAACCTGCTACGGTCTCGGTGCCCGCTGTCCGTTTGCGGCGACCGCGAAATGCAGGAAGTACCGCTCGAGTCCCGCCGCGGAGTGGGCACTCACCGATTCGTCGAAGAACAGCCGGCAGAATTCCTCACGGGCGCGGCAGATTTCGCGGCGGCGGGGCCCCCGCCACCTCGGATCGGCAATTGTCATGTCGAACAACTCGAGCGCCCGGGCGAAAGCCTGGTTGAACCGCGTGCCGTTCCCGCTCGTGTGTGCCCGGATTGTCCGGCCGACTTCGCTGCCCACGTTTCCCAACTGTTCCATCAGGGAGAACTTCATCCAGCGCTCGGCCAGGCCAGCGTGGATTGTAGGCGTCATCATGCGTCGCTCACCAGAGCGTGGACAAGGCGTCGGATAGCGGAACGCGTAGCGTCATCATCGACACCGCGAGAGCGATTGCCCTGCGCTGGCCGCAAGTTGACCATGGAATCAAACTCGAGCCACTCCTCCCCGGATTCGCCCGGATACAGGTTGATGCCCCAGAGGTCTCCTTGCATCGACCCGTCATCAAGGAGCGCGGCTTCTTCGTCCGAGTGAAGCTGCGCACCGATGGCCATGATACCCCGCCTCACATCCACGACGGCCTTGATCATGTCGCCAAAGCCGTCGGCGGCCTCCGCGGCCAGCGCAGCGCGTGTCACTGGAGACCTGAGGACCTGGAGGCGAAACTCGGGCATGATGCAACTTGACCGTCCGACAGGCTCGAATCCAGCCGCCGCGCCGGTTGTCATCGAATGACGACGGGGTGGCTGGCCGACTCACCTCCCATGCAGGTACTTTCGCCTCCCCGCGACCGCCCCTGGTCGCCGCCCCCAACCAGGCCTTCCCACCATGCGATTCCTGCCCCGCAGCGCCTCCGCCGTTGCGCTCGTCCTGACTGCCTGCGCCCCGCGTGGCGGAATCACGACGGCGCCCGCCTCCACGGCGGGATTCGACGTCGTGATCGAGAACGGCCGCGTGGTGGATGGCACCGGCGCCGCCTGGTACTACGGTGACCTCGCGATTCGCGGCGACCGCATCGCCGCGATCGGCCCGCGCGGGGCGTTCCGCACCGCCCGCGCCGCCACGCGCGTCGACGCCACCGGCCACGTCGTGTCGCCCGGCTTCATCGACATCCAGGCCCACTCCATCGGGCACTACATGACGGGCGATGGCAAGGCGATCTCGATGATCACGCAGGGGATCACCACCGCCATTCACGGCGAGGGGACCTCCCTCGGGCCCATGAACGACAAGCTGCTCGCCGCCGAGGCGGACACCGCGTCCCGCCGTGTGCTGTCGGGATTCACGGGGCCGAACGGCTTCGCGAAGTGGCTCGAGTACATGGTCGGGCGCGGCACGGCGCAGAACGTGGGCTCGTTCCTCGGCGATGCCACGGTTCGCGTGTACGCCAAGGGGGAGGAAGCCGGCGCCCTCACCGCCGCCGAGCGGGACACCATGCGCGCGATGGTCGCGCGGTCGATGCAGGACGGCGCCTTCGGCATCGCCAGTGCGTTGATCTATCCACCGAACACCTACGCCAGCACCGAGGAGCTGGTCGAAGCCGCGAAGGCGATGGCGCCTTACGGCGGCGTCTACATCACGCACATGCGTTCCGAGGGCGACAAGTTCCTCGAGGCCATCGATGAGGCGATGCGCATCGGGCGCGAAGGCGGCGTGCCGGTCGAGATCTTCCACCTCAAGGCGAGCGGTCCGCGGAACTGGCCCAAGATGCCGGTGGCGATCGCGAAGATCGACTCCGCGCGGGCGAGCGGCCAGGACGTGCAGGCCAACATGTACCTCTATCCCGCCGGCGGGAACTCGTTCGCCTCGTGCATCCCGCCGAAGTACGCCGCCGGCGGCCGGCTGATGGAGAACCTGAAGAACCCCGCGCTCCGCGCCACCATGGTGGCCGAGATGCACGCGATGGACGCCGGCTACGAAAACCTTTGCGAGATCGCCACGCCGGAGAACGTGATGGTCGTCGGCTTCCGCAAGGAGGCGAACAAGCGGTTCGAGGGAAAGCGGCTGTCGGAGATCGCAAACGCCCTGGGCAAGGACTGGGCCGAGGTGATCATCGACCTGAACGTGGACGAGGAGCTGCAGCTGGGCGAGCTCCTGTTCCTCATGAGTGAGGAGAACATCCGGCTGCAGTTGCAGCAGCCCTGGATCAAGTTCGGCACGGACGCGGGCTCCGTGGATCCGGCGACGGCGCGCGGGATGGTCCATCCCCGCACCTACGGCAACTTCCCCAGGCTGTTTGCTCGTTATGTGCGCGAGCAGAAGGTCATCCCGCTGGAGGACGCGGTGCGCAAGGCGAGTGCAGCCGTCGCGACCCGGCTGTCGCTCACCGACCGTGGCGTGCTCAAGGCCGGCCTCAAGGCCGACGTGATCGTCTTCGACCCGGCCACGATCATGGACAACGCGACCTTCGAGCGCCCGCACCAGCTCTCGACCGGCGTGCGGGACGTCTTCGTGAACGGCGTGGCGGTGCTGCGGAACGGCCAGCATACGGGGGCGAAGCCGGGCGTGGTCGTGCGGGGGCCGGGCTACCGCCGGTGAGCCGGGGTGCGTGATCGACCTGGAACGCCCCGAGGATCGCCCGCCGGCAGGCGCCGCTGAGGTCGACGCGTTCCGGGGCGTCGGCGCGCTAGCGACAAGCCCTCTGGTGCATCTGCTGCACCTGCCGCTCCTCGACCGCCAACTGCTGTCGGAGCAGCGGGCAGACGTCCTTCGCCTCCATCGCGCGGCGCAGGCAACGCAGCCCCATCGCCAGGACTTCGCACCCGTTCACCCCACGGGCCGTCGCCGCCTGCATCTCTGACGCACAGGGGTTGTCGATCCGGTGTTGATCCGTTCTCGCCTGGCAACTCGCGTCGGCGCCACCGGCTTCGTCGCGACGTTGGCTCGGGTCAGGACCGACCTGAGGACCGAGGTCACCCCCTCCGACGACCGGGGTCTTCCCTCGCGGCACGCTGACCTGACGAAGGGCACTGTGGTAACGGGTCAACCAGTCCTGCTCGAGTGAGTGGTCCAGGATCCCGGCTACTGCACCATGAATGCGCCGGTTGACGGGCATGAGCATCTGCAGGTCGGTCGCCGCCGGCGATGGCCAGAGGTATGCGAGCAGGAATTCGACCGGCGCAGACGCGACAGCGGCGAGGATCGGCGCGAGCCGGGGGAGCCAGCGCTTGACGCCTTCCTCGAGAAGATGGTCTTCCGCCAGGCCGATCGGGTCGATGCGGTCGCGAACCTCACGCTCGATCTTCGCGAGGTCGCCCTCCGACAGCGGCTGGTCGCGGTGCGCCAGGTAGAACCGGCGAAAGGACCGGTCCCACTCGGCCGCAATCCTCAGGGCATCGGTCGGGTGCGTGTTGTAGTACTGCCTGCCGTCCTCCAGGAGCCGGGACACCAGGTGTCCGCAGTCCTGCGTCGTCAGGCCGGCGCAGACGGCACCCTGCGTCCCACCGCCGGCGCGCACGGACTGCGCCGCCGCACCCGTGTGCGTGACGACAGCGACGACGAGGATGGCGACACAGCGCGTGAGTCTCATGGAGGGCGCGACTTGCGAAGAGCTATTTCAACCGGCTCTGCATCTCGGCGATCACGTCCCGGTAGACGTTGAGCAGCCGATCCCAGGCCTCGAAGTTCTCGTCCTCCTTCACCGAGACGCCGGCGTACTTGTTCTTCTCGCTGACAATCTTGACCGTATAGCGCAGGGGATCGTCGCTCGCGCGCTTCACGATGATCCGGCTCCGGATCACGCGCTCCGGCGCCGAGCCGCCCCGGCGCGTGTACGTCTTGAGCTGCCAGGCAGTACGCAGGTATCCCGTCTGGCTGTCGGAGTTCTCCAGCACATCGAAGTGCGAGAGGACGATCGACGCGAGCAGCTTCCACGCCCGCTCCTCGGGCATGCCGGCCGCCACCTCGACCGTCACGTTGACGTTCGCCTGGTCGCTCGCGCTCGAGGCGGCGTACGAGTCGTCGGGATCGAGGACGACGTTGTCATCCTGGGGCGGCTCGGGAGCCACGCCGGGCTGCACGCAGAACTCGCGGTTGTAGCCGAAGTAGCCCTGCTGCTGGACCTCGACCTGCACGCAGGCGCCTTCCGCCACGCGAACCTGGAAGGAGCCGGTACCCGCCTGCTTCTGGTTCACCAGGATCCTCGCGCCCGACGGTGCGTTGACGTTCACGACCCGACCCGCGAGGGCAATGCGATCGGCGAGCGGGGTCTCGGGCAGGCCGTCCTTGTTGCAGTAGTTGCGCTCGACCGGGATCCAACCCGGCTTCGCGGCACGGACCGTGGCGCACGTTCCGCGGCGTACGGTGAGTTCCGCATCCGTGTCGCCGATCTTGGCATCATCCCCGAACAGCTCCGCGCCGCTGGGCGATGCGCTGATCATCACACGCCGGTCCAGAAGCTCGATACGGTCCTTCGTGGGCGGCATCTCGCCCGCCTTTTCCCAGCGGTAGACCTTCTGCACGGGGGCAAAGCCCCGCTTCACCACTTCCACGGTCGCGGCCTGGCCTTCCTCCAGCTCCACCTCGACCTGCCTCGTGCCGCGTGGCTCTCCGTCGATGCGGATCTCGGCGTCGTACGGCAGCGCGCTGAGCTGGATCACCCGCTTCGACAGGAACAGGGTGTACTGCTTGTCGCGGTACTTCTCGCCCGTGGGAAAGCTGCGGGTGGCATCACGAAAGCCATCCAGCCTTACGACGATGGTGTTCGGGTCGTTCTTCTGGAGCTTGAGTTCGGCCCGGCCCGTACCGATGGGGACGAGCGAGTTGTCCTGCACCTTGAACCGGTAGATCGTCGCCGTCGAAGGCTCGGCGATGATGTTCAGCGTCTGGGCATTACCCGCACGCGCGGCAGTCAGGAGAACGGGCAGAAGCAGGGCGAGGCGCATCGGGAGAGGGGTTGCTGGTCCACGTCACGGCCGACCGCCACCCCTGCCTGCCGGGGGAACGACCGCCAATGACACTCTTGATGGACCAGCGCACGGTATTTCCCGCCCTCACCAGGATGGCAAAAGGGGTGCGGCAACCGTGGTCGCCGCGCCCCCGTGCCTTCTCCGCGCCTCCGTCGACCTATGGGCAGACCGGCGTGGCCAGCACGGCGCCAGTGGCAATGATGGTGGCGCCGCCTCCATTGAAGACGTCATTCCCGGCGAACGGCACGTGATCCCAGAAGTTGTTGGCGGCGTTGATCGTCACCAGCGTGTTGGTCCAGAGGTCGTTGACCGTGTTGCACGAGATGACGTTGCCCCCCACGCTGCCGCTCGCCCCACCACCCAGGTCCCCACCCGGACTGTCGTACTCGATGCCGTACGCGTTGTTGGTGATGACGTTCTGCTCGACCCGCGCGCCGGCGCCGCCATCGATGAACGCGACCGCCGTCACGGCATTGTTCCGGATCCGGTTGCCGGTGACCACCTGGTTCGTGGACCCGTTGCAGAAGTACAGCGACGACCCGCCTCCGGACGGACTGTTCACGATGCTGTTGTTGCGGATCGTGATCCCGCTGTTCCGGATCAGGAGCGTCATCTGCGCAAACGTGCCGAGGGTATTGGTGAGTTCGAGCCCGGCGATGACGGCGTTGGCGCCGGCGTAGATCGTCGCACCATACGTCGAGCAGGCTCCCGTGAAACCGGTCAGGGTGGCACCGCCGAGGACGCGCGTGGCCACGGTGCCCTGGCCCTTGTTCGCTTCATCGCCGATCAGCTGCACGCCCGCGGGCAGCATGATCGGGAAGACTTCTCCCAGCGCAGCGTTGTACGTGCCGGGCCCGACGCGCACGACCGCGCCGCTGGCGGTGCCGGTGAGCGCGTGGGTGATGGTCTGGAACGGCTGGGCGCAGGATCCCGTCCCCGTCGTGTTGCTGCCTGACGTCGCCGAAACGTGGACCGTCGTGACGCCCGCGGCCGGTGGCTGGAAGGCAGCCAGGCACACCATCAGGGTCGCGGAGCCGGTCTGCCCCTCGACGGTCGCGCTGATCGACGTCGTGCCGGCTCCAATGGCGGTGACGAGTCCCGAGGCCGGGTTCACCGTGGCGACCGCGGGATTGGTGGACGCGAAGGTGGCAGTCCTGCCCGTGAGCGCAGCGCCTCCGGCATCGCGCGGCGTGGCGGTTCCCTGGGTGGTCTGGCCGATCCCGATCGTGTTGCTGGCGAGGGCGAGCGTCACGGTGGCAACCGGGGCGAGGACGGTCACGCCGGCGTTCGTACTCCTGCCTTCACTGGTGACGGTGATGTTGGCCGTGCCCGCAGCGACGGCGGTGATGACGGCCGTCAATCCGTTGCCGGCCACCGTGGCCACGCCTGCCGCGCTGGACTCCCAGGTGACGGTGCGACCGGTCAGGACGTTGCCATTGGCATCCTTGACGACCGCCGTCGCCTGCGTGGTCTGGCCGACCTGCAGCGAAGTACTCGCGATGGTCAACTGGAGGGATGCGACGGCAATCGGGTCGCTTCCCGAGTTGCAGGCCGAGAACAGGGCCACGCACGCGGTGAGCGCAATGAGCCGGACGGCAACAGGTTGACGGGGCATGAAAGGAGGGTCACGGGGGGCGGAGACTTCGCGGAACGGACGGGAGGAAAGGTACCCGCGCCCGCCAGAACGTCCACAGGGCTGGCGCCAGGCGTTGCGGTCCGTCGGTGATTCCGAGGTTGCGTTTCTCCCAGGCTCGAACCGGACCCGAGCGACTCGTATGATCATGGACGACGCGATGCTCGAACGCCCGCGCATGCACGCAACAGGCGACGCAAGGTGTCGTGAGGGAATCGGTTCTGCGGACCGCATGGGGAAGCCTGCTCGTGCGGGAACCGGAAATCCCGTTAGGCGGATCGGCCAGCCCACCGTACGCTGTCCCGCCGATGGCGGCGACGAGTCCTGCCCCTTCGAGCCACAACATCCCGGCGGTGGGTCCGGTGATGAGGGACTCCTAACCCTGGAGCCCCGCCAGTCCGATGTGGGGGAATGTCCGGCCCAGGGGTGAGCGACAACCCGTCATCCTGCGGATACCGGTCCCTGGGTGACCAGCCACAACGTATTGCCGACGTTAGGCACGACCCATCATGGGAGTTTCTTCATGCGATCGCGCGTGACGCTGGCGCTCCGGGTCCAGTCCGTTGGGTATGAGAGCGCACCTGCGTTACGCGATGCTGGCCGGCCTGCTCGCCGTCGCCGTCTTTCCGCTGTCGGCGGAGGCGCAGGACACCGGTCCCCTCCTGCAGGAGCTCCTCGCGACCGAGACGGCGTTCACGCAAGAGCGTCGTGAGACGCAATGGACAGTGTCCATGCGGTCCGTCGGGCGCAGCCAGGCCGTCCTGCGGATAAGCGACCTCGTCCTCGAGTACGGCATCAGCGATTCGTGGCAGGTCGATGCCAGCGTCTCGGCGTTCTCACTGCGCGATGAAGCATTGGCCGAACGTCGGACCGGGATCAGGGCGTGGACTGTCGGATCGCGGGTCGGATGGAGGAACATCGCCGGCCTGGGAGTACACACGGGGCTCGCCATTGAACTCGGGCAGGGGCGCGACGCGTCCTCAGGGGCTCCGGCGGCCGGGATGCTTACCGAGGTGTCGGCCTCGGCCGCATTCGACGTGCGCTGGCTCGCCCGCGGTCAGCTGCACGTTGGCGCAGGCCTGGAGACGGAGTGGGACGCCGGCGAGAGCGAGGTCGAGCCACGCGTCGCGCTGATCGTGCCGATGGGGATGGTGCGCGCCGTTGTGGAGTACGGGCCCCCGGAGCCATTTGGGGCGTTTCCCACGAGCCGATCGCGGGCGTGGTCGATTGGAGCGGGCCTGCAGGCCATGAAGGGACTGGAGGTCGTGGCCGGCGTCGTCGGTCGCGGTGCTCCCTCGAGAGAAGCACAACTGAAAGTGACCTATGAGTACTGAGACGCCCGTGCCTTCCTTTGCAGGGCTGGATCGGCACGCCTGGAGCCCGAATTCGGGCCGGCGCATTGCGACCGAGATGACCGTGATCAGCCTGCTCTCGCTCGTCATGCTGGCGGTGGCGGTCCGCTACGAGTTGTTCGAGATGCTGTTCCGTTTCTCGCTCAGGCACGAAGACTGGGAGCTCGACGAGTTCCTCAGCATCTTCCTCATCGGAACGTTCGCGAGCGGGTTCCTGCTGTTCCGCCGCTGGCGCGACATGGTCCGTGAGCACCGCGCGCGCCTGCGTGTCGAGCTGGAGCTTCGCGAGTCGGAAACCCGGTTGCGCGCGATCTTCCAGGGGAGCCCCTCGGCGCTGATGGCGATGCAAGGCGACCCGCCGGTGATCCTCGAAGTGAATCCCGAGTTCGAGCAGCTCACCGGAATCCGACGCGCCGAGGCGATCGGCACGCCCTTCGCATTGCTCGGCCTTGGCAACGCCGGCCTCGACCAGATGATGGCCGGGGTGGATCATGCCACCGACCGCATTCGTGGGGTCGAATGCACGCTCACGACCCGGGCGGGGGAGGTGCGTTCTACCCTGGTGTCGGCGGATGTGGTGGAGCTGGACGGCGCGCGCACGGTCCTCCTGGCGCTGAACGACATCACCGAGCGGAAGCGCCTGGAGGAGCAACTGGCCCACCAGGCACTCCACGACAGCCTGACCGGGCTGCCGAATCGCGTGTTGTTCCTGGATCGCGTCGCGCATGCCCTGGCGCGCACGGGACGGCATCGCTCGGTGGTCGCGGTACTCTTCATCGATCTCGACGACTTCAAGATCGTGAACGACACGATGGGCCACTCCGCCGGCGACGAGCTCCTGCGCCAGGTCGCCTCACGACTGGCCGTGCCGCTCCGTTCCTCCGATACCTGTGCGCGGCTTGGCGGCGACGAGTTCGCGGTCCTGCTCGAGGATCCCACCTCGCCCAGCACGGCTCGCAACGTCGCGGAACGCATCCTCGGAACGCTGCGGGAGACGTTCGAGATCGGCGGCAAGGGCACCTTCATCGGTGCCAGTATCGGCATCGCGATCACTTCGGGTAGCGAAGATGCCTCGGAACTGGTTCGCAACGCGGACCTCGCCATGTATGTCGCCAAGACCAGCGGCAAGCACCGCGCAACCGTGTTCGATCCGTCCATGCACTCCAGGGTCATGCGGCGCGCCGAGATGCACCAGGAACTGCGGGGCGCAGTGGAACGCAACGAGTTCAGCCTCGATTACCAGCCCATTGTGGCGCTCGATTCCCAGGAAACGATCGGGTTCGAGGCGCTGGTGCGGTGGGAGCATCCGGTACGGGGCCGCATCCCGCCGGGAGAGTTCATCTCCGTCGCCGAACAGTCCGGCGTGATAGTCGCCCTGGGCGAGTGGATCCGGCGCACGGCCTGCATGGAATGCGCCTCCTGGGGCGCCGCCCCAGATGGCCACGAGATGTCCGTGACGGTCAACGTCTCCGCGCGTGAATTGCGGGAACCGGGGTTCGTGAGGGGGCTGCGAACCCTGCTGCGGGAAACCGGGCTGGCCCCACACCGTTTCGTCATCGAGATGACGGAGAGCGTACTCGTCGGGAATGATGCGTCCACCATCGAGCAGCTTCGGGCGATGAAGGAACTGGGGGTCATGCTGGCCATCGACGACTTCGGGACGGGGTACTCATCCCTGGCATACCTGAACCAGTTCCCGGTGGACATCATCAAGATCGACAAGTCGTTCATCGATCACCTCGGGAACGGCACCGACGAGTCGCCCTTGTCCCGCGCCGTCGTCTCCCTGGGCAGCGTCCTGAGCATCCGGACCGTGGCGGAAGGCATCGAGACGGAGGAACAGTACGAGCGCCTTCGCGAGTTCGGCTGCCCGCTCGGGCAGGGGTTCCTGTTCGCGCGGCCGCTCCCGTCCCATGACGTCGCCGCCTACATCCACGACGGGCACGCGACCTATGGTGCCGCGCCGATGAACGCGGCTCTCCTGGCCGCGGAGTGCGCTGAGCCAGCATCGATCCTGAGCGGCTGCGCCTGACCTGGCGCCGCGCCCAGGGCCTCACTCGATAAGGGCTCCGGGCACGATCCCCCGCGACCCGAACCGCTCGCGCACCCGATCCACCGCCCGGGCAATCGTCAGGTCCCGCTCCGTTTCCTGCAATGGATCCTCAGCCGCGAAAAGGCCGAGCTGATCGGCGCCCGGATCGTCGGCGAGCGATGACAGCGCCACCCCGATCAACCGCGCCGGCATCCGTCGCGAGCGGCGCAGCTTGTGCAGTAACTCCGTTGCGACCGACATGATCACGCGATCCGTCACCACAGGATCGGCCAGCGTCAGCCGCGCGCTTCGCGTGCGAAAATCGTTGTCGCGGAGTTTCACCGTGATGGTGCGCGCGGCGTAGCCGCCCTGCCGCAGGTCGGAAGCCACGCGCGTCACCAGCCGCAGCAGCTCACGCTCGAGGTCCTCGTCCGTCACGAGGTCAACCGGGAAGGTCTCATCGCGACTCATGCTCTTCGGGGCGCCACGGCCCTCGACCTCGGCGCCGGCGATGCCGTGCACGCGTTCCCACAACCAGTCCGCCGCGTTCGTGCCCAGCTGCCTCCGCAGCGTCACGACGTCGCGCGCGAGGACATCGGGCACGGTCCGCAGGCCCAGCGCCGCCAGCCTCTCCTGGAACTTCGGTCCCACCATCGGCAGGTCGGCCAGCGCGAACGTGCTGACGAAGGACCCCTCGTCGCCAGGCTCCACGACATGGACGCCGTCAGCCGTGGTCGCGGGCTTGGGCTTGCCGCGCTCGACGGCGAGCTTGGCAATGAGCCGGTTGGTGCCACCCCCGATGGAAACGGAGAAGCCCGTCGCCTCCTTCACCGCAGATCGGATGCGATGCGCGGTCGCGCGCAGCGACTCGTTATGGTAGATCGCTTCGGTACCGCCGAGGTCCATGTACCACTCATCGATGCTGGACGCCTCGACGACCGGCGCGTATCGCATGAGGACCGAGCGGATCTCCCGGCTCACCTTGCCGCACGCCTTCATGGGCACGGGAACGCAGGTGGCCTTCGGGCAGAGCTTGAGCGCCCTCGCGATCGGCATCGCCGAGCGGACGCCGTACTGCCGCGCCTCATACGAGGCCGAGCAGACGACGCCGCGGCTCTCACGGGTCCCGCCCACGATCAGAAGTGGCGCCTTCCCCGCCCCCGCGGGATCGACCATGCGTGCCACGGCGACGAAGAACGCGTCGGCGTCGGCGAGGAGGATTCGGGGTGGGGGCATGGGAGCTGCGTGCTGATTGCTGCTTACTGCTGCTGGAACTGGTTGCCGGGGCTGGCGGGTCTGAATGTAGTCACGCCAGTGTCAGGGAAGGCCTTACCTGACAGACGTCAGGGAAATCCCCTACGTTGGCTGGGCCATGGAGCGGTGAGCTTCAAGCCCGGGCGCCAGACTGCTCGCGCCGATTCCCACCTCTGTCCATTGTGGAGTAGACTCCATGCTTCGTTCCCTTCTTACGCTGTTCGTTGCGACGGTCGTCGTCGCGTGCTCGAAGTCCCCGGAGACACGCGGCACGCCGCTGGACCAGATGGAAGCCTCATCGGTCGGCGGCGAGGCGCTCACCGGCGAGGTCGTGGAGCACGTCGCCGCGCCGCCGTACAGCTACCTCAGGATCAGGACAACCAAGGGCGAGGTCTGGGCGGCGGTCAACGCGGCGCAGGTCGCCAAGGGATCGACGGTGACGGTGTCGAGCCCGATGCTGATGACGAAGTTCGAGTCCAAGACACTCAACCGCACGTTCGACGAGATCTACTTCGGGTCGCTGGCCCCCACCGGCGACGCCGCAGCGGGCGGCGGCGATCCCCACGCCGGTGCCGCCAGCACCACCGCGCCGTTCGACGTGAAGGTCGACAAGGCATCGGGTGCAAACGCCCGCACGGTCGCCGAGGCGTGGGCGCAGGCGGCAGACGGCAAGACGGTCACGATTCGCGGGAAGGTGGTGAAGTACAACGGCGGTGTCATGGGGAAGAACTGGATCCACCTGCAGGACGGGAGCGGCGATGCCGCGCAGGGGACCAACGACATCACGGTGACCAGCATGGATGTCGCGTCGGTGGGCGAGACGGTCACGATCACCGGCATGGTGCGCACGAACCGGGACTTCGGCTCCGGTTACGTCTACCGCGTCATCGTCGAGGACGCGAAGGTGGAGAAGAAGTAGAGGCTCGAGGGTCGAGGCTCGAGGCTCGAGCCTCGACCCTACACATTAAACCGCACGTGCATGATGTCCCCGTCCACCACCACGTAGTCCTTCCCCTCCACCTGGAACTTCCCCGCCTCCTTCACCGCGTGCTCTGACCCGTACTGGATGAACACCGCGTACGGGATCACCTCGGCCCGGATGAATCCGCGCTCGAGGTCGGAGTGGATGCGTCCCGCTGCCTGGCGCGCGTTCATGCCTCGCCGGATCGTCCAGGCGCGCACTTCATCCTCGCCCACGGTGAAGAACGAGATGAGGTCGAGCAGGCCGTACGCCGCGCGGATGAACCGGGCCAGCGCCGACTCGGTGACGCCAAGGTCCTCGAGGAACGCCTTCTGCTCGTCGGGCGGCAATCCCGCGATCTCGGCTTCCACGCTCGCCGACAGCACGAGGCCCGCCGCGTGCAGCGCGGCGATGCGCGCCGCCAGCGCTTCCGGCATCGGGGCCGCCGCGCGTGACTCGTCGGTGTTGAGCGCGACCAGGAGCGGCCGGTCGGTGAGGAAGACGTAGTTCTTCAGCTGGCCACGGTCGAGATCCGCCGTGGGGACCGATCGCAACGGCTGCGCGTCCTCCAGCACGCCCTTCATCCGCTCGAACATCGCGACTTCCTGGGGCGGCGCCTTCTCCTTCTGGGCGCGGGCGAGCCGCCGCTCGATGATCTCGAGGTCGGCGAAGACGCACTCGGTGTGGAACGCCTCGAGGTCGGCCAGCGGGTCGGGCGCGCCCTCGACGGCGGGATTGTCGAAGTCGCGGAGGACCAGGCAGAGGGCCTCCTGGTCGCGGATCTGCTGGAGCGACTTCGTCGACAGCCCCTTCTTCTCCGCCCCGTGCTCGCCGGGCACGTCGCAGAAGGAGATCTCGGCGTAGGTGGTCTTCTTCGGCGTGAACAGTCGCGAGAGCCGGTCGATCCGCTCGTCAGGCACGCGGACCGTGCCCAGGCGGACCTCACCGCCGAAGCCCACCGGCACGTGCAGTCCCGTCATCGTGTTGAAGACGGTCGTCTTGCCGGAGCCGGCGAATCCCACGAGCCCGACCTTCATGGACGGCCCTGCCTAACGAACCACGGAGGACAGGTCGCGACGCACGGCCTCGATCACCGACGGCGGGACCGGAAGGCGGACCGGCTCGCGGCCGCTGGCCGTGAAGACCCGCAGCTCCAGGGCCCCGGGTTGCAGGAGGTCCCTGGGGTCGAGCACCAGCAGGCCCGAGTAGAGCGACTCGCGCTGGTTCTCCGGGTAGTCGGCCGGGTTCACCACCGAGAAGATGCGGTGGGACTCGATCGGCGTGATCGCCGTGTTCCCGCGCACGAGCTGCACCTGCGTCCAGACGGGCTTGCGGTTCATGTCGGCGCGCCGGTGCTCGCCGCGGTACGGCGGCGCCAGCAGGCGCGGGGCCACCTGGATCGCGACGACCGCGCGCCGCTCGCCCAGGTAGTCGGAGAGCGCGGTCCACGCCTCGAGGGGATCGCAGGGGCCGCTGCCGTCGCAGTACATCTGCGTCGCCGCGCCCGGGTTGAAGTACTTCCGCAGGGTATCGGCCTCCGCCTTGCGCAGGGCGAGGAGCTGCGGCGTCATCACCAGCGCCACGAAGTCGCCGCGCGACGGTGTGACCCGGAACGCGTCGAGGTCGCTGGTGGTCCGCCGGATGCCCGCCGCGATCTCGTCCGCGCCCAGGGGGCGGGACGGCCAGGACGGCGGCAGCGAGTCCGCCGGTTGGAGCCCCTTCGCCGTGCGCTCCCCCTGCGCCTCGCGCAGGAACGCGCGGGCGACCGACGCACTGACCATCGCGCCGCGACCGGCGCCGCTGCGCGCGATGCCGAGGATGTGGCCGTCGGGCAGGAAGACCGGCGCGCCGGCGACCTGCTCGCCGAAGCTCATGCTGGCCGCGAGGCGCTGCGCGGTGGCGTTGGCCACGGTGCCCTTCGCGCGGCTGCCTGACGAGACCAGCGTCGGTGCCGTCACCACCATGATGGTGTCGCCCTGCCGGAACGCGACGCGATCGGGCGCCAGCGGGACGGGCGCGCAGGTGCCCGGGCACTGGCGGACCGGGACCAGCACGGCAGCCAGGCCGCGCGCTGAATCCACCAGCGCCACGCGGCCGGTCACGCGACGGCCGGGGTCGAGGAACACGTCCACCGTGGACGCTGCGCCCACGATCGACGCCGAGGTGATCACCATGCCGTCCGCGTCGGCCAGGAAGCCGGTGGACCGGCTGCGGCCGCGGGCCACCGTGAAGATCGACCCGCGATGCCGGTTGGCCGCGCTGTCGAGTCCCGGCGTCGCCGGCCGGGCGACGACCGTGGTGGAATTGGCGACGACGGGCGGGATGCCGCCCGGCATCGCCGCCGCCGCGGAATCCGGGGGACGGGTGGCGGAGTCGGCGAGGTTCGCCACCGCCAGGGCGGTGCTGTCGGCGCCGCCGGTGGTCACCGGCGCGGCTCCGCCACCCAGCTTGCTCACGGCGAGCGCTCCGATGGCGACAGCCGCCACCGCCATGACGGCGACGAGCGGGCCCCGTCGCCTGGTGGTCGCCGGTACCGGGATCGCCGGGGTCGGGGTGTCGCTGCCTTCCCCGCTGGCGACCACGCCGCTTTCGGGGGTCGCGACACCCTTGAGGGCGGCCCCCACGGGAAGCACCGCGGTGTCGGCGAGCTGGGGAACCTCGATTGGCGGCATCGGCCGAGCCGGCGTTTCGTGCGTCGGCACGCCGCGGACCGGCGTCGACTCCACGGTCCCGAGCCGGGCCGGAGTCACCGATCGCTGGGTGAGGAGCTGGAGGTATTCCTCGGCGTCGGGCGTCATCGGGAGCTGCGAGACGCCGGCGTAGAAGTCGGCCGCGAACTCCAGCGCGTCGTCGTATCGCGCGGCGGGATCGGTGGCGAGCACCTTGTCCATCGCGGCCTGCAGTTGCTCGGGCCACGGCACGTCCGGGCGCACATCGAGAAGCCGGCGCGGCGCCTTGGTCATCTTGGCGAGCAGCACTTCCTGCGACGTGGCGCCGGAGAAGGCGCCCTCGCCGGCGAGCACCCGGAAGGCGATGAGCCCGAGCGTGTAGATGTCCGAGCGCGCATCCAGCTTGTCCCCGGCGATCTGCTCGGGGCTCATCCACTCCGGCGTGCCGACGATCAGCCCCGTGGACGTGAAGTGCTGGGTCTCGCGCCCCATGACGCGGGCGATGCCGAAGTCGAGGAGCTTGACCAGGTCGGTGCGCGCCCGCGTCCGCCCGATCATGACGTTGTCGGGCTTCAGGTCGCGGTGCAGGATGCCTAACGCGTGGGCGGCGGCGAGGGCGTCGGCCGTCTGGCTGACGATGTCCGAGGCGCGGATGTGGTTGAGGATCCGCTCCCGCTCGATGACCGCGGTGAGGGGCTCCCCTTCCACGAACTCCATCGCCAGGTACACGAGCCCGTCGGGCGTCTCGCCGAAGTCGTAGACGCCGGCGACGTTCGGGTGCGTGATCTGGCTCGCGTTCTCGGCCTCGCGGTGGAAACGCCCGATGGCCGCCGCGTCCTTGGTAAGCCAGGCGCGCATCACCTTCACCGCCACCTTCCGCTTCATGCGGATGTGCTCGGCCAGGTAGACCTCGCCCATGCCTCCCTCGCCCAGCTTGCGATCGACGCTGTACCGGTCGGCCAGGACGCTCCCGGTCAGGGAGTCGGCCGGGCTCTCGGCGACCAGCGTCGCGCCATCGAGGGTGCAGAAACGATTGTCACCCTCGTACCGGGTCCCGCATTGCGGGCAGAGCTTGGCGCTCACCGGCGCACCAGCGGACGAGGCATGGACGGCACTGACTTCACTGGGCGTTCCTGATCAACTGGGCAAAGAAGCGGGCGGCCCGAGCGAAGTCGTCCGCGCGGACCCGCTCGTTGGTGCCATGGGCACCCGAGGCGAGTTCGGGGGTCGCGACGATCGGGTTGAAACGATAGACGTTCCGGGTCAGGCCTTCATAGTGGCGGGTGTCCGTAGCGGCAATCATCAAAAATGGGACAGGGACCGCCGTCGGGAATAGCTGGACGATCGTTTTCTCGACGACCCGGAACTCCGGCGCCTCGAAGTCCGCCACCGGCGACGACGCCCGCCCGCTCCCCTCCACGTGGACCGAGGTGTCCCCCACCGTACGGCGGACGTGGTCCAGGACACCCTCCGGCGTGTCCCCGGGCAGGATCCTGAAGTTCACCAGGCCCCGGGCGATGATGGGCAGCACGTTCTCCTTCGGACTGCCGCTGACCATCGTCGCGGCGGTCGTGGTCCGCAACATGGCGCCGATCCGCTCATTCCCGGCCATCGCGCGGACCAGGACCGGACGGAATGCCCACAGGTTGGCCAGGGGGATCCGGTACCCGAACGGCATTTCGGGGGCGATCCGACGGAACATCTCCTCCACCACCGGCGTCAACCGGGCCGGCATGGGGTTGTCCTCCAGCCGGGTGATGGCCCGGCTCAGGACCCCCACCGCGGTGTGGCGTGGCGGCATCGACGAGTGGCCTCCCGTCCGCTCCACGGTGAGGTGGACGCCGATCGACCCCTTCTCCACCACGCCGATCAGCGCCACGGGGCGGTCCACACCAGGCACCAGGCCCTCGGCGATCACGCCGCCTTCGTCGAGCAGGAAGGCGAGGCGGCCGGAGCGCTGCCGAACGAGTTCCGCCAGCCGGGCGGCGCCGGCGCGCCCGCCCAGCTCCTCATCATGGCCGAAGGCGAGGTAGATCGTCCGGCGCGGCTGGAATCCCTGTCCCACCAGCCACTCGACCGCCTCGAGGATGGCGATGACCGACGCCTTGTCGTCCAGCGTGCCACGACCCCACACGAAGCCGTCGGCGACCTCGCCGCCGAACGGGGCGTGTTTCCACCGGGACTCCGTGCCCGGCTCGACGGGGACCACGTCGAGGTGGCCCATGAGGAGCATGGGGTCGAGCGTGGAGTCGGAACCGGGCCACGTGTAGAGCAGGCTGTAGCCGGCGACGACCTCCCTCGTCAGGCGGCCGTGCAGCGCGGGGAAGGCCGTCCGGAGCCAGTCATGCAGGGCGAGGAACGGCCCGGGGACGAAGGTGGCGCTGTCCTGGGTCGAGATGGTCGGGAAGCGCAGCGCCGCGGCGAAGCGATCCACGCCGAACGACGCGCTCGCGACGTCCGGGTCGGGCGGCGAGGCATCGACGGTGTAGGGCGCGAGCCACGCGGCGCGCCCCGCCAGCACCGCGACCACAAGCGCCAGCAGCACCGCCACCCCTGCGGCAATCCGTCGCACGACTATCGCTCCAGCCGTTCCGCGATCCGTTCGACGTGCGCCGCCGTCCTCGCCAGTGCTTCGGCCACGCGACCCATTTCCGTCTCGGCCTCTCCCCACGCGCGCTGTTCGATGGCCTCCCGCGCCGCCGGCATCGTCTTCACGCCGTAGCCCGTGTAGTAGCCGGGGGCGTAGAGCAGGTGGCGGTACCATGGCCGCCGGGGCAGGCCCTGGTCCGAGGTCAGCGTCCGCTCGGCGTCCCGGAGCATCGCGTTCACCGCGGCGGCGGTGGCGCGGTCCACGCCCCTGCCTAACGCAGCCGCGTAGGCGCGCTCGAACCGGGCGGCCGCCCGCGACAGCGACTCCGTCGCGTTGTCGAGGGCGGCGAAGTTCAGGTGCAGCGCCGGCGCCTCCCGCGTCGGCAGCTTCTCCGGTCGCTTCGGGTCGGCGGTGGCCGCCAGCACGCCGTCGTCCAGTTGCCGGTTCACCTCGGCGATGCGCCCGGCCACCTCCTCGCGGAGCGCCTTGAGCTCGCCGACATAGCCGCGCGCCGTTTCCGCCAGCGCCCCGAACTCGTGCGGCAGCAGGTCCGCGTTCGCCGTGCGCATCACGAGGGTGCCCGCCACCTGCGCCAACGCGCGCCCGTACACGAACGACGTGTCGCTGAAGCGCGTGAACCAGGCGAAGGTGTCGTAGATCGAGTGGTAGATGCCGCCGCCATCCTCCCCCCCGAAGCCGACGTTGAGCGTGGCGATGCCGAGGTGCTGCAGGAACGGGGTGAAGTCGGAACCGGAGCCCAGGGCGTCGATGCGCAGGTCGCCGCGCTCGCGCGCCTCACGCCGCTGCCCCGGGGTGCCGAACCGGATCCGTGCCGCCTGCTGCCGCTTCCAGACCGTCACGCGCGACTCCGGGTCCTCGACCGAACGCGCCACCTGGTTCAGCATCCGCTCCAGGGAGTGCGAACCGCCGGCCCCGAGGTAACCGCGCCCGTTGCCGTCGGTGTTGAGGTAGAGCACCGCCTTCTGCCGCAGCTCGGCCGCATGGTGCTCCGCCCACTCGGTGGAGCCCAGCAGCGCCGGCTCCTCGGCGTCCCAGGCCGTGTAGACGATCGTGCGCCGCGGGCGCCAGCCCTGCTTCACCAGCTCGCCTAACGCGCGCGCCTCCTCCAGCTCCGCCACCATGCCGGCGACCGGGTCCTCGGCGCCGTTCACCCAGGCATCGTGATGGTTGCCGCGTACCACCCACTCGTCGGGGAAGTCGCTGCCGCGCAGGGTGGCGACGACGTTGTAGACCGGCGTCAGGTTCCAGTGGAACTCCGCCTTCAGCCGCACGCGCGCCGGGCCGGGGCCGGTCCGGTACGTGATGGGGAGCGCGCCGCGCCACCCCTCGGGCACCACCGCGCCCCCGAGGGCGCTCAGGAGCGGCTGCGCATCGCCGTACGAGATCGGCAACACCGGGATCTTCATGATCGTGGTCGCGGCCGCGCGGTCGATCCGCGCCGCGTCCGGCGTCGCGCCCGTACCCACGGTCAGCGGGTCGCCTGGCGCCACCGGCAGGTCCAGCACGCTCCCGCGCTGGACGCCCTCGCGCGGGCGCCAGGGACCGGCCGGATAGACCTCACCCTGCGCATACCCATCGTCGCGCGGGTCAGAATAGATGATGCAGCCCACGGCGCCCTTCTCCGCCGCCAGCTTGGGCTTGATGCCGCGCCAGGAGCCGCCGTACCGCGCGATCACGATCGCTCCGCGCACCGAGATGCCGCGACGCTCCAGTTCCTCGTAGTCGGCCGGGACGCCGTAATTCACGTAAACCAGCGGCGCGGTCACGTCCCCCTCGCCCGAGTACGAGTTGTATGTCGGCAGTTGCTCGGCGCGCTGGGAGGTGGACGGGTCGCCGGGAATGACCGGCTCCTCCAGCCGCGCGACGTACTTCACCGGCTCCAGCAACTCGACCCGTCGCTCCTTCGGGGTCGGGAAGAGGACGCGATACTCCTCGATCTTCGCCTCCCAGCCGTACGACGTGAACTGATCGCGCAACCACTCGGCATTTGCCTTGCCATACGGGGAGCCGACGTGGTGCGGACGCGCCGACAGGTGCTGGAGGGCGGCCCGGATCCTGGCGGGATCGGGAATGGCCCGGAACCGATTCTCCCAGTCCACCTGCGTAGCCGCCGAAGCGGCGGTGAACCCCCTGAGGTCCGTCCCCTGAACCAGCGGGGTGGGTGAGAGGACCAGCGCGATGACAGAAAGGGCCGGGAGCTGCAGGCGACGCGACACGTCAGTCTCCGTTCGGGTTGGAGGGCGGGCGGGGTCTGTCCATCCCGCGCGAGTCAAATTGCTGGTGGACAAGTTGGGCGTCCAGACGACGCTTTGTCCAAGCCTTTCAACGGCTTGGCCATCGGCCGGACGGATCGCCACTGCCGGAACGCCACCGGACACCCTTCGCGTCCGGCTCAACCCCTGCTCTTTCGCCGAATCGGACTCCCGCCGTACTGTTGGGAACCTGAACGCCGTTCGTGGGAACTACTCCTGCACGGTTCGCCACCAATGACCCACCATCCCGCTCGCCGAACGATCACCTGCCTGGCGCTGACCGGCGTCCTGGCGGTATCAGGCGCGAGCGCGGTCGCCGCGCAGCAGGGTGTTCTCGGCACCGGCGGAATCCGGGGCGTTGTCCGTGACTCGACCGGAGCCGCCATCATCGGCGCCCAGATCTCCATGCCCGGCAGCCCGCTGGTGGCCGAGACGGACGACGACGGGAAGTTCGAGCTGGCCAAGGTCCGCCCCGGGATGCTGTCGATGCGGTTCCGGCGACTCGGGTTCCAGCCCGACACGATCGACCTGATGGTGCTGGCTGGGCAGACGGTGCCGCTCGACGTGGTCCTGTCGCGACTGGCGGTCGGCCTGACCCCCGTCGTGATTCGTGGCCGGGCCGACCTCACCGGGTGGCGCCAGGGATTCTACCAGCGGAAGGATCTCGGGACCGGCCACTTCTTCACGGCCGACGACATCGCGAAGCGCAACCCGGGTCAGATGAGCGACATGTTCCGGATGATCCCCGGCGTGTCGATTGCGCCCTCGCAAGGCATGATCCGCAACCAGCTGCGGTTCCGGGGTTCGCGGTCGTGCGCACCGCTGACGTGGCTGGACGGTTCCCCGCTCGCCTCGGGGGAATTCGACATCGACGCGCTGTCACCGTTCTCGATCGAGGCATTCGAGGTCTACACGGGCTCGATCGTGCCGGCACGCTTCGCGGTCGCGCCGGGGATCGGGCCCCGCACCTGCGGGGTCGTGGTCATCTGGTCCAAGGAAGGCCAGCGTCGCGCCAAGCGGCCCGGTGGCGCCAACGCGAAGTCACCGGCGTCCGAGATCGCCAAGCTGGTCGATGACCGGCAGATCTTCACCGCCACGCAGGTCGATATCGCCGCCAGGCAGGACACGACGCGGCCGGTTCGCCCGGTCTACCCCGACGCCCTGTTCGAGGCGCAGATCCCGGGCACGGTGATGGTCGAGTTCATCGTCACCGCGTCCGGTGAGGTCGACACCGACCGGATCAGTGTCGTGTTCGCGACGCACCCGGAATTCGTCGACGCCGTGCGGCGGGCGCTCGACGATGCCGTGTACGTGCCCGGGATCCGCGGTGGCTTCCCCGTGCACCAGGTGGTCCTGCACGAGTTCAAGTTCGTGCCGGACTCCTCGAAGCGGCGCCGCTAATCCTCGCGCTTCGGCGCGGTCCCCGCGACCGCGATCCCCATCGCGTGGTAGCCCTTGTCCACGTAGACCGTCGTGCCGGTGATGCCTGACGCGAGGTCGCTGCACAGGAATGCCGCGGTGTTCCCCACCTCGGCCCCACTCAGTTCCTCGGGAAGCGGCGAGTTCTGCGCGCAGAACGTCACCAGCTGGTCCACGACGCCGATGGCGCTCGCGGCGCGCGAGGCGAACGGGCCGGCGGAGATCGTGTTGACACGGATCCCCCTGGCGCGACCCAGTTCGTAGGCCAGCATCCGGGTGTCGCTCTCCAGCGCCGCCTTGGCCGACGACATGCCGCCACCGTAGAACGGCACCGCGCGAATGCTGGCGAGGTAACTCAGGGATACCGCGCTGCCACCACGGCGCATGACGGGACCGAGGTGCTTCAGGAGTGACACCTTGGAATAGGCGCTGACCGCAACGGCCGCGAGGTAGCCGGTCCGCGTGGTGTCGATGAGCGCCTTCCGGACCTCGGGGCCGTTCGCCAGCGAGTGGACGAGGATGTCCAGGCTGTCGGGCCCGAAGTCCTTCAGCATGCTGGCCGCGAGGCCCTCGATCGAGAAGTCGCCGATGTCGCGATATCGCTTGTTCTCGCGGATGTCCGGCGTCACGTCCTCCATGGTGTCGAAGGCCGCATCGAGCGGATAGATCCGCTCGAACTCGAGGAGTCCCCCGTGCGAGAGCCGGCGCGCGTCGTCCAGCTTCCCGCGATCGAGCAGCGTGCGAAAAATGTTGAGGGCCGGAGGCCAGGTGGCGACGCAGACCTTCGCGCCAGCCTCGGCGAGGGACTTGGCGATCGCGAAGCCGAAGCCGTTGTCGTCCGCGACGCCGGCGACCAGCGCGCGCCGTCCGCTGAGATCGATGGGAAGCATCGGGGAAACCTACGAGGGTCGAGGGTGGAGCGTCGAGGGTTTCCGGCTCGACGTCCGCCCCGGCCCTCAGGACGGCGGAGGGCGGCGGCCGGTCCCGGCGTACCCGACCCCGCCGGCCAGTCCCGTGCGGAGCACCTGCTCGAAATCGACGAACGGGACAGGACGGCTGTACAGGAACCCCTGGACGTGGTCGCACCGCAGCAGGCGCAGGAGCCGCGCCTGCTCCTGCTCTTCCACCCCCTCCGCGACGACGGTGCGGTTGAGCGAATGGGCGAGCGAGATGACGGTCGACACGATCGACGTGTGGTCCGGGTCGTTCGCCATGGTGCTCACGAACGCACGGTCGATCTTGATGACGTCCGCCGGCAGGCGGGCCAGGTAAGCGAGCGACGAGTAGCCGCTGCCGAAATCGTCGATCGCCACGCCCACGTCGAGTTCGCGGAGTTCATGCAGCTTCGAGATGTTCGAGTCGATGTCGTGCATGATGACGCCCTCGGTCACCTCGACGTCGAGGCCGTGCCCGCGGCCGTCGGCGACGTCGGTCGCCGCCTCGACCGACCGCACGAAGTCCTCATGCCGTAACTGCACCGGCGACACGTTGACAGCGATCCGGATCATCGGCAGCCCCGCCGCCCGCAGGGCGAGCGACGCCTTCACCGCCTCGACCATCACCCAGCGACCGACGTCGAGGATGAGCCCCGTGTCCTCGAGGATGGGGATGAACTCCGCCGGCGACACGAGGCCCGACGTGCCGTCGTTCCAGCGCAGCAGGGCCTCGGCGCCGCTGATCCGCCCCGTCGAGAGTTCCACTTTCGGCTGGTAGTGCAGCACCAGTTCGTCCCGCTCGAGCGCGCGCCGCAGCCGGGTTTCCATCGCGAGCTGCCGCGTGACTGCGGCATTCATGTCGGCCGTGTAGAGGACCAGCCGCTCCTGTTGCGCCTTGGCCCGCGTGAGCGCCGCCTCCGCGTTCTGCAGCAGCATCTCGGCGTCGTTGCCGTCGTCGGGGAACGTGGCGATGCCGGCGCGCCCCGTGAGGTAGACCTTCTGGCCGCGCGTCGTGAATGGCGCCGCCAGCGCCAGCCCGATGCGCTCCCCCACCTCCTTCGCCAGCTCGGAGACGCTGGTCTGGCCGCTATGGATCGCGGCAAACGAATCGGCGCCGAGCCGCGCCAGGCTGTACATGTCCGAGGCGACGCTGCGATGGCGGTCGGCCAGCTGGCGCAGCATCTCGTCGCCCGCCTCGCGCCCGAACGTGTTGTTGACCTGGCTGAAGCGCTCGATGTCGGTCACCACCACCGCCAG
Source organism: Gemmatimonadaceae bacterium (assembly GCA_030835125.1). Taxonomy (GTDB): domain Bacteria; phylum Gemmatimonadota; class Gemmatimonadetes; order Gemmatimonadales; family Gemmatimonadaceae; genus JABWBJ01. Next base: position 23,809 of record JAUQWM010000006.1, read on the forward strand.
CGACGCGTTGGAGCCGCGCCGGGTCGCGATGGCGAGTGACAGGCGATCGAGGAACACCGCGCGGTTGGGCAGGCCGGTCAGCTGGTCGTGCGTCGCCAGGTAATTGAGCTCCTCGGCCTTGGCGATGTGGTCCAGCGCGTACGCCACATCGCCGGTGAGGTCGCGCAGCAGGTGCAGCTCGCGGTCGCCGAAGGCGTGCGGCGTGTCCGCGACCAGGATCATCACCGACTCCACCACGCCCTCGACGAGGAATGGGAGCACCGCCGCATGGATCTCGCCCCGGGCGCGCGGGCCAGGCAGGGTGACGTCGTGCGACCAGACCATGCGCGACTCGCGAACGGCGGTGGCCAGCATCCGGCCGATCGGGGTCGGCTCGTCGATCCGCCGAAACGAGAGCCCGGCCGTATCGCCCGCCGCGGCGAGGAACCCGATCGCGCCGGTCACCGGGTCCACGCGGCCCACCCAGCTCGCGGTGAATCCCCCGTCTTCATGGGCGATGCGGCACACCTCCGCAAAGAGGTCCCGCGGCTCGTTGATGCGCACGATCGCGGAGGAGACGCCGGAGAGCATGGCATAGAGCCTCGTCAGGCGGGCGATCTTCTCCTCCTGCGCCACCTGGTCCGTCACGTCGCGCATGACGGCGGTGATCAGGGTCTCCGCGTCGCTCTCGACGTGCGAGAAGCCGACCTCGAGGTGCACCAGCGTCCCGTCCATGCGCCGCCCCACCAGCCGTTCCCTGTCGGGGAACGACGGGTCGCGCCCGGTCGAGGAACCGAGCGTCTGCATGCCGTTGCGGTGCACCTCGGCCACGTCCGTCGCCCAGAGGATGTCGAACGGCTTGCCGATCATCTCGGCGGACGCATGCCCGAAGATGCTTTCTGCCCCGACGTTGAAGACGACAATGCGGAACTCGGCGTCGACGGAGACCACGCCCTCGTGCACCATCTGCAGGACTTCGCGGTAGCGCGCATCGGCCTTCCGCTCCTGTTCCAGGAGCACGGCCGTGCGGATGCTGGCGGCCGCCGCGTTCGTGAAGATGCTCACGACGTTGATCTGCCCGACGGGGAAGACCCGGCGGCGACGCGTGCAGTTCACGTTCAGCACGCCGATCAGCTTGCCCCGGGTCACCATCGGCAGGCAGAGCGCCGACTTGATGTCGGATCGCGGGTGGAGCGGACTCGCGCGGGGGTCGGGCACCTCGCCGTGGAGCTGCATCGGCTCACCGTGCAGGGCGACCCACCCGGCGATGCCCATGCCGAGCGGAATCCGCCTGCCCAGCAGGTGGTCGCGCCGGTCACCCCCGCGCACCGACGCGACGTAGAGGGAGGCGCCATCGGCGGACATCAGCATGATCGAGGCTTCATCGCCCTCGAACTGTGCCAGCGCGGCGTCGACGATCTTGTCGAGCAGTTCACCCTGGTCGAGCGTGTACGCGATGGCCTGGCTCAGCTCGTGGATGGCGACCGTGTCCCGCAACTGCAGGTTCTCGAGCCGCAACCGCCTGACGCTGGCGGCGCGGGAGATCACCGGCAGCACCGCCTGCAGGTTGATGGGCTTGAGGATGTAGTCGAGGGCGCCGGCCTTCATGGCGCTGACGGCCGTCTCGATGGTGCCGCGGCCGGTCATGAGGATGCCGACGATCTCCGGGTCGATCTTCGTCGCTTCCAGGAGCAATTCGACGCCGCCCATGCCCGGCATCACCAGGTCCGACAGGAGGAGGTCGAACGCCGAACCGCGGAGCGCCTCGAGCGCGGCATCGGCACTGCCCCTGGTCGCCGTTTCGTACCCGAACGCGCCGAGGCTGTCGCTGAGCGCCTTGGCGTTCATCGGGTCGTCGTCGACGATCAGGATCGACGTGGGTCGGCTCAGGGTCATTCGGCACCCTCGGGTTGAGGTTGCCCGCACAGCGACGCGATCGCCGTCCGCAACTCCGGGAGCGTGGGCGGCTTGCTGATGACGATGTCCACGTGGGGCGGCAGGTCGCGTTCGGCGAGGAGGCGACGTCCCCAGCCGGTCAGCATGATGACCGGGGTGCGCGGTGACATCGCCTTGATCGCCGCGGACACCTGGCGGCCGTCCACCTTGGGCATCCCGAGGTCCGTGATCACCGCGTCGAACGGAGTGCCCCGCGCGAGGGCCTCCTGAAACGCGGCGATGCCGGCCTCGCCGCCGTGCATCTCGACGGTCTGGTGGTTGTCCAGCGCCATCGTGGCCCGCAGCGACTTGAGCAGGATCGGATCGTCGTCCACCAGCAGGAGGCGCAGCGGACCGCGCGTGGTGGGCGACTCGCTGGCGCCACTGCCGGCCCCGGCGGGTTGTTCGGCCACGGGGAACGTCATGCGAATCGCCGTCCCTTGACCGGGGGCGCTGGTGATCTCGATGCGGCCGGCATGGCGCTGAACCATCCCGAACACCATGGCGAGCCCGAGCCCGGTCCCGCGGTCTCCCTTCGTGGTGAAGAATGGCTCCAGGCAGCGGAGTCGCGTCTCCTCATCCATGCCGATGCCGTCGTCCGAAACCTCGATCATCACGCGCGTGCGGCCCCGGCCGCCCACCGGCAGCAGGCTGCGCGTGCGCAGGGTCATGATCCCGCCCGCCGGCATCGCGTCGATGGCATTGAAGATGAGGTTCGTCAGCGCGTCCCGAAGCTCACTTTCGATGGCCATGACGTCGGGGAGGTCGGGAGCGAGGTCGGTCACGGCGTTGATCGTGCTGCCTTGGCGCTGGGCAATGTCGCCCCAGCGCGCATGCGTGAACGCGACGGCTCTCGCCACCAGGTCGTTGACCTGGATCGGCACCGGCTCGCGTCCCGTATCGGGCGGACGGGAGAACTCGCGGATCCGCGCGACCGTGTCGGCCACCGACTGCACGGAATGGCGGATCTGCTCCAGGTACTCCCGCGTGCGCGCGTTGAGGTCCTGTTCCTGCGTGAGCAGGACCTCGGTGTACAGTGAAACCGGCGAGAGGGCGTTGTTGATGTCGTGGGCGATCCCGCTCGCCATCTGCGCCATCGCGCGCAGGCGCTCGAGCTGCATCGCGGTCTGCTGCGACTGGCTCAGGTCGTCGTAGGCGGCCTGCAGCGCGTCATGGAGCTGGGACTGGCGCGCGCCGAGCGCCACGTGCTCGGTGACCTGCCGCAGGAACTCGCACTCGGTGCTGGTGAAGGCGTCGGCCTGGCGGCGCGCCGAGACCATCACGCCGAAGACGCGGCTTTCCGACCGGAGCGGGGAGAGGACCAGCGACCGCATGCCGATCCGGACGAGTCGTGTCGTGAACGGCATGCCCACGGTGCGGATGTCGCGCTCGTGGACCAGCTGGCCGGTGATGACGCGTGACAAGCCATTGCCATCGATCGGAACGAGCTCGCCAACGCCGAGCGAGACGTCGGCCCCCGCAGCCTTCGCGCCCACGGCGGCGATCGTCAGCGTCGGTGAGAAGCCGTCGTACAGCAGGATGAAGCCCATGTCCACGGGCAAGTCGTTCTCGATGCTCGTCACCACGGCCTGGTAGATCGACCGCTGGTCGTGCCGCTCGGCGATGGCGCGCGTGATCTGGTCGAGCAGCGTGAGGTGCTCGACCTGTTGCAGGACGCGGCGCGACGCGGCCCGCTGGTCGGTCACGTCACGCAGCGTGGCAACGATGTACGTCCCCTCCGGCGTCACGAGCGGTCCGAGGCTCACGACCGCCTGGAACTCGGTGCGGTCCTTGCGACAGGCAGTGAGGTCGCCCTCGACGCGCGGCTGGTCCGGGCTGCCGAGCAGCCGCTCGCGATACGATTCGTACGCGGGTCGGGCGCGCTCCGGCAGGAGCCTTGTGAGCGGTTCCTCGAGGAGCTCGGCGCGCCGGTAGCCGAAGAGCACCTCGGCCTGCGCGTTGACGTCGGCGACGTTCCCGCGGGGATCGGCGATCACCACCGCGTCGGGCACGACGTGGAGCAATGCCGCCGCGCGGTCCCGTTCGCGCCGGGAGGCCGCGAACGACGCCCGGAGATCGAGCTCGGCGCGCTTGCGGTCGGTGATGTCGTAGGACGTCACGAACACGCCGTCCGGCGCCGGGTGGATGACGATGTCGAACCACGCCGACGTGCCATCCGGGTAGGCGAACTCGTTCTCGAACTGCTGGGTCGCGCGGCCGGTCATGCACTCCTTCATGCGCTGGAAGAGCGGCGTCTGGTCGATCCCCGGATAGCATTCCGTCATCGTGCGCCCGACGAGTTCGGCCGCCGGGCGGCGCCCATGGCGCGCTGCGCTGTCGTTGACGTAGAGGTATCGCCAGTCGAACCCGATGATCTGGCAACCCTCCTGCATGTCGTCGAGGGTCTGCCGGAAGCGCGCTTCCGATTGCCGCAGCGCCGTATTCGTCCGCAGCTTCTCCTCCTCGCGCCGCTTGATGCCGTCGATCATGCTGCGGAAGGCACCGGTGAGCGAGCCCAGGTCTGAACCGCCGCTGTCGGGGAGGGCGGCGTCATAGTCCCCCGCGCCGATGCGCTGGGCGACGAGGTTCAGACGACGCAACGGGGCCAGCGCCCAGGCCACGAGCAGCGCGCCGCCAAGGATCAGCGTGACGGCCACGCTCGTCGAGCCCACGATGGTCGCGAAACGCACCGGCGCCAGCGCGGCGGCGACCGCGGAGTCGCTCAGCACGAACGCCAGCGCCAGGAAGCGCGAGGGCGAGTCTGGGTCGAAGTGGATCCGGGAGCGCGCCGCATACACGGCCTGGGGGCCACTCGTCAGGCGATCCCAGTGCGTCGCGGTGTCGATGCCTGGCGCGCTGGTGTCCGGCAGGAGCCAGCCCAGCGACGCCGCCTGGGCGCCGGCGGGAGGAGCGGCACCGAGGTCGTTCCCCTGCTCATCGGCGACGTACACGAGGACGCCCGACGGGGCCATGCGCGCGGTGCTGTCGATCCACGGCCCGATATCATGCTCGATCATGATCACGCCCGCCGGCGTACCGCCGCCAAAGACGGGCGTTGTGGCGGTGATCACACGACGCGTGGATGCCGTGTTGCTGGTTCCCCCGCGGCGTTCGATGCCCGAGATGTAGACCGATCCAGCGGGCCGCGTGAGCGCGGCCGTCCAGGGACCGGTCCCGGCCACCGTTCCCAGCGAATCGGGTGGCACCAGGCGCGTCGATCCGCCATCGACGTCGAGCCTGACGAGCTCACGCCCGTTGCCCGCTACCTCGGCGTACCGGACGCTCGTGAGGCCCGGGCTCGCGGCCGCGAGGGCGAACAGGGCGGCCTCGAGGCGAGTGACCAGCCCGGCGCGCTCGGCGCGCCCCAGCGCCGGCGCGGCCAGGCCCTGCACGGAAGGCAGGAGGGAGAGGAGGACGGCGTCGCGACGCAACGCGACGACCTGCGCACGCAGCAGGTCCGAGGTCCAGGCCGCGCGATTCCGCAGCGTGACGCCGCGATCCGCGACGTACGTCCGCCGCGCGCGGGCATCCAGCCGTTCCGCGAACAGCCCCACCACCGCGGCCACCGCCACGGTGACCGCGAGCATCAAGCGCGTGAAGAGACCGAGCCGCGAGCCGGTGCCCGACGTCAATCACGTCCTCCGTGGCGGGAGCGGCACCGCTCCGCCATGCCGTTGCGGGCGCCCGTCCTGGTTCTTGCCAGCGCCGCTGTCGGCACCGGACCGTTTCACTGCCAGACCTTATGCATCGAGCACGCCCCCGCGGTTCCCCCGCCCCCAGCCTCTACCGTCTCGCGTTAGGATGACATACAGCATCTCCATGCGCCAGCGCGAGTTCACGCCCCACCGGGGGGATGACGCCGTTCCCCGCCGCGAGGGCACACCTTCGCCCGACGACGAACCCGGCGGTGGAGTTGCCAGAAATGGCCCCTCCGGGACCTAACGCGTCCGGGCGCGATGCGGGGTACCGGGATGACAAACGCCCGACCCGGCAGCACTTCCACCGGGTCGGGCGTCGTCCGCCGTGGCGGCGGCGGCTTCGTTACATGGCGATCGCGTTGCGCCGCGGCGGCAGTTCGTCGGTCGACGGCTTCAGTTCCGGAAGCCCGGCGGCCCGCAGGATCGCGTTCAGCGCGGGCAAGCTCGCGTCCATTGTCCGACGGAGTGCCGCGAGCTCGGCGTCCAGCTCCCCCGACAGGCGGGTGAACGCATCGCGGGCCTGCCGCGTCGGCCGGTATTCCCCCGCCCCCACCACCCCGGACAGTGCCGCGATCTTGTTGTTGAGCTTGATCGGGTAGTTGAGGGGATCCTGACCGCTCTGGTTGCGCGTCTGGTAGACCTCGTTCTCGCGCGCCGTCAGGCTGTCCATCATCGTCCCGGCAAGCCGGGCGAACTCCTCGCGCTGCGCGGCGGTGAGCCGGTCGGTGCGATCGTCCACCTGCCACCGCATGTTGCGAACGGTGCGCACGCCGTTGTTGGCCTCGGTCACCTTGTCGCGGATCGCGATCAGCAGCCGGAACTGTTCCTGCAGGTCCGCGTCGGTGGCGCTGGAACGCGGGTCCTTCCGTACACGGATCGGATAGCTGAAGGTGTCGGCACCCACGGTCATGCGGACGCGGTAGGTGCCCGGCGGCGCGATCGGGCCCGCCGTCCCGGCTGCCCACATGATCAGGTTGTTGAAGCGAACGGCATCCGGATACCGGAGGTTCCAGGCGAAGGAGTTCATCCCGGGCTGGTTAGGCACGCGCGGGGACGCCCCGCCGCCACGACCGCCTCCACCGCCACCACCTGCGGCGGGCATCGCGGCCGACACCGCGCGCATGGCGGAGTCGCGACTCGTTCCGGCGCGGACCAGCGAGTCTACCGCGGCGGCCCGCCGGATCGAGTCCGCGGCCACCTGCGGCTCCTGGTCCGACGTGAACGCGCGGATCACCGCGCCGCGCGCATCGAGGAACTCCACCCCCACCCGCTGCCCGCGCTCCTTGAGCCAGTACTGCACCACCGCGCCCGACGGGACCCCGGCGAACTGCGTCCGGAATGCGTCGACCGGCCGGAACAGGTGCGCGGCCTTCTGCGTGATCGCCGGGGTGGCTTCGCGCAGCGCCGACATGTTGTCCATGATCCAGAACGACCGCCCATGCGTCGCCAGCACCACGTCGTTGTCCTTGATGCGCAGGTCGTGCACCGGGACGATCGGCAGGTTGATGTTGATCGGTTGCCAGGTGAGGCCTTCGTCGAAGGTCACGTACACGCCACGCTCGGTGCCGGCGAACAGCAGCCCGCGCCGCACGGGGTCCTCGCGGATCACGCGCGCGAAGTGGCCCGGCTTGATGCCGTTCACGATCTTCGTCCACGTCTTCCCGAAGTCGGTGGTTTTGTAGAGGATCGGCTCCTTGTCGCCCAGCTGGTACCGGTTGGCGGCGATGAACGCGCCCCCGGCAATGAAGTTGGACGGCTCGATGATCGAGATGCGGGTGAAGTCTCCGATGCCCGGCGGCGTCACGTTCTCCCAGTTCACGCCATTGTTCCGCGACACCCAGACGAGGCCGTCGTCGGTGCCCGCCCACAGCACCCCGGCCCGCACCGGCGATTCATCGAAGGCGAAGATGAGCGCGTACGTCTCGACACCCGTCTGGTCCCGCGTGATCGGCCCGCCCGAAGGCCCCATCGTGCGCGGGTCCTTGCGGGCGAGGTCGGGCGACACTGCTGTCCAGCTCTCGCCTTCGTTCGTCGAGCGGAAGAGCTTCGACCCGGCGGCGTAGACCACCCCCGGTGTGTGGCGCGAGAAGACGATCGGGAACGTCCACTGGAAGCGGACCTCGATGTCCTCGGACGAGTGCCCCATCGGGTTGATCGGGAACACGGTCACGTTGCGCTCGAACCCCGTGCGCCGGTCCTTGCGCGTCAACAGGCCGCCATAGCTGCCGGCGAAGATGACGTTCGGGTCGCGCGGGTTGGGCGTCACGTACCCGGACTCGCCGCCTCCGCCGTCGTACCAGTCGCCCATCTCGATCCCGTTTTCCTTGCGGCTCGGCCCGCAGAGCGTCGAGTTGTCCTGCTGCGCGCCGCAGATCTGGTAGGGCCAGTCGGTCGTGACGTCCACGTGGTAGAACTGCGCCGTCGCGAAGTCCTGGTCGGTCCACGTCTGGCCGCCGTTGACGGAGACGTTCGCGCCGCCGTCGTTGGCGTTGATCATCCGGTTCGGGTTGTCCGGCGCGATCCACAGGTCATGGTTGTCGCCATGGGGCACGTTGATGGTGAGCGGGAACGTACGCCCGCCGTCGCGCGACTTGTGGAACCCGACGTTCAGCGAATAGACGACGTTCGAGTCGGCGGGGTCGGCATAGATGTGCGAGTAGTACCAGGCCCGCTGCCGCATCCGGCGGTCCCCGTTCAGGAACTCCCACGTCTGGCCGCCGTCGTCGGAGCGGTAGAGCCCGCCCGAGTCGTGCTCGACCTGAGCCCAGATGCGACTCGGCTTCGCCGGCGAGACCGCAATGCCGATCTTGCCGGTGATGCCGCGAGGGAAGCCCCGCGAGGCGGTGGACAGGTTCGTCCAGGTCGCGCCGCCGTCAGTGGACTTGTGCAGCCCGCTGTGCATGCCGCCTGACGACATCGACCACGGCGTCCGGTAGGCCTGCCAGGTGGCCGCGTACAGCACGTCCGGGTTCGACGGGTCGAGCTGCAGGTCGATCACGCCCGTCGAGTCGTTCACGAACAGCGCCTTGCTGAAGGTCTGCCCGCCATCGGTCGTCTTGAAGAGCCCGCGATTCGCTGACGCGTGGAAGGGATCCCCGAACACGCCGATGTACACCACGTCGGTGCGGGTCGGGTGGATCTCGATCGTGGCGATGTGCTCCTCGCGGAAGCCGAGGAACGTCCACGTCCGCCCGCCGTTGGTGGTCTTCCACAGGCCGTCGCCGTGGGCGGTGTTGCCGCGGATGCAGGTCTCGCCACCGCCGACCCAGACGACGTCCGGGTTGCGCGGGTCCACCGCGATCGCCCCCACCGTGCCGCCGAAGAAGCGGTCGGTCATCGGCGCCCACGTCTGCCCGCCGTCGGTGGTCTTCATCACGCCGCTGCCGGTGGTGCCGAACCAGTACTCGTTAGGTCTCGCCACGCTGCCCGCGGCCGCCACCGACCGGCCGCCGCGGGGCGGCCCCACCTCGCGCCACCGCAGTCCGCCGAACACGGCCGAGTCCAGCGTCATGGGCGCCGTCGGCGCCGGGGGGACCGCGCGCGCCACCGGCCGGGCCGGCGGCGACGTGGAGGGACGCGTCGGTTGCTGCGCCCCGAGCGGGGACAGTGCCAGCAGCGAGGAAAGGCTCAAGAACGCGCGGGTCCTGCGCATCGCGAATGCTCCGGGTGGAATCCGGGCGAAATATGTCGCCATCCTCCACCACCGAGCCATTCCACTTCCCCTGACATGCCGCCTGGATCCTCGCGCCGATCCCGGCCACTCCGCACTCCGGCGCGGCTCAGGACCCGGCAATCGGGCGTGAAATGCTCTCCAGGACGTCCACCATCTGCTTGGGGCTCGGCTCCTGCATGCGCCGGGAGGCGCGAGCCAGGTCGGCCTGGGCGATGATCCCCACGCACTCGCCTGCCCCGTCGACGATCACCACCCGCCGTACCTGCCGGTCGGACATCACCCGCTCCACCTGCTCCAGGTCGTCGTCCGCGCGGCAGCAGTCAGGGTTCGGGGTCATGATCTCGCCGATCGGCGTCGACGGCGGTCGCCCCTCCGCCACGCCCCGCACCGCGATGTCCCGGTCGGTCACCACGCCCACCACGGAGCGCTGGTCCGCGGCCGAGACCACCGGAAGACAGCCACAATCGTGCTCCAGCATCAGTTGCGAGACGCGCTGCAGGGAATCGCTCGGCGTGACCAGTGCCGGGTCCGGGGTCATGAGTTCGCGTGCCTTCATGGGAACCTCCTGGCATCGAGGCGGGCATCCTCATCGCCCCGCGCGCGGCGGCGACTGGCGGCTCTTCCGGGGCTTTCAGGACATACCCGACCCCGCGCCGCACGTGCCCCGCGACTTTTCCCGAGGCGGACCCAGCACGGGACGGACCACGCGGTCGCGCTTGGTTGGAGAATGTTGGAGCGAGTTGAGAGTTGAGAGAGGGAGCGGGATGTAATGTGACTC
>JAUQWM010000054.1 GCA_030835125.1 Gemmatimonadaceae bacterium
CCCCCCCCCCCCCTCTGTCTTCGCGCCCCCCCGACCCTCGACCCCCGACCCTCGACCCTGCCTACTGCGGCACCGCCTGGGCGCGTGCTGCCGCGTTCAGCTGCTTCCGGCGGTCCTTGATGTTCGCCTGCTCACGGATCCCCTCCATGTACTCGCGGATCCGGGCATCCTGGAGCACCCGCATGGCATTGTCGCGCTGCACCGCCTTCTGCGCCTCGAATGCCTCACGCGTTGCCTCCTCCCTCCGGTCCGGCCGGATCACGAAGACCCCGTCGTCGGTCGCGATCGGTTCGGAGGTGGCACCGATCGGCAGCGAGAACGCGGCGCCAATCGCCGAGTTGAGGCGTCCCAGGCCGGGCACGAACGTCGCGCGCGCAAAGAGGTTGGTCTTGGTCACCGTCAGGTCGCGCTCCTGCGCCGCGGCCTCCAGCGACGTGGCCCTGGCACGCTCGGCAAACGTGCGCGCCTGACCTGCCATCATCTCGGCCTTCTTCCGCCGGGTGAGGAGAACGGCGATGTCGTTGCGAACGTCCGCGAACGGCGCGGTGCCGCCTTCCACCAGCGAGTCGAGCCGGGCGAGGAAGTAGTTCTCCTCGGTGTCGAACAAGTCGCTGGTCTCGCCGATGCGGGCGCCGCTGAACGCCCAGGCGCTCACGCCCGAGGCCACACCGAACCCTGTGAACAGCGGCTGGCCCTCATAGACCTGCACCGTCTCCGGCGCGAGCGATAGCACCGTGGCGGCGCTGTCGAAGCGCTGGCGTTCCGTCGCGGCAGCCGCGATCCTCGCCAACTGGTCGGCGCGGCGGTCGGTCTTCACCGCGTTGGAGTCCGTCTGCGTGATGCGCACCAGGATGTGCCGCAAGTTCAGCGAATCACGCCGGATCGAATCCACCCTGATGAGGTGATAGCCATCGGACGCCAGAACCGGTTGCGAGACCTCGTTCACGCGGAGCGCGTAGGCGGCCTTCGCCATCGTCTCGTCGAGGCTGGCCCGGTTCCGCCATCCCATCGACCCGCCGACCGTGGCGCTGTACGGGTCGGCCGATTCCCGCGCGGCGACGTCCTCGAACTTTCCGCCCTGCACGATCTCCTCGCGCAGCGCCCGGACTTCCGCCTCGGTCGCCAGCGAGTCCTCCGCCACCACGGTGCGCGGGATCACGAGCAAGCTCACCACCGCGCGCCCACGACGCTCGAAACGGTCCTCGTTCTCGTCGTAATAACGCCGCAGGTCGGCCTCCGGAACGATCGCGGCGCTGTCCGGAATCGTCGAAGGGTCGAAGGTCACGAAGCTCACCTGCGCCGAGTCACGTTCGTCCTTGAACGCACTCCAGAGCTTGGCATCGGAGACGTAGACGTCCGACAGAATCTGGTCCTGCAGCTTTCGCCGCGGGATCTCGGTGCGGTAGTAATTCTCCAGCTGGACGAGCATGCCCTGCTGACGGGCCTGCGGGCTGGCAAGGAGGCGCTGGTACTTCTCGATGTCGAATCGTCCGTCCGTCTGGAGCGTCGGGTCGGCCAGCAATGCCTCCGGCGGGTTGGTCCGGGCCTGCTGGATCACTTCCTCATCGCTGACCCTGATGCCGCGCTTCCGGTACTCCTCCTGGAGGAGGACGTCGGTGACGAGCTGGTCAAACGCCTGGTCCTCGATGGCGCGTCGCTCGTCGCCGTTCAGCCCGCGGCCGAGCTGCTGCTCGCGCTGCTGGGCGATGGCATTCGAGACATTGACCCAGGTGAGGTAAGGGATGTCGACGCCGTTAACCGTTGCCACGACTGAACTCGTCGTCACCTGGTCTCGGCCGAGGAGTCCAGAGGTCTCCACGAACAGGAACCCGCCCACGAAGGCGATGACGATGAAGATCCAAATCCACTTCGCGGCGCTCCGCATTTGCTGCAGCACGGGCGCTAGCTCCTGGGCTGACTGGACGAATGAAAAAACGGGCTTCCGTGAGCCCGGAAAGCTATTTGTGATCTGAGTCTAAAATCAAGTTACAGTGTCACTTCTGCCACCGTGACTCGTCAGGAGAACGGTCCCACGTGGGATCGCACCGACGTGCCCCTCGGGGGCCTCGTACCAGAGGGCCTGGCATGACGAACGCGCGACTCGAAGAGCTCCGGACCAAGTTCCAGGAGAATCCACGCCGCTATTTCGCGCCCTTCGCGAACGAGCTGCGCAAGTCCGGCGACGCCGCCCAGGCGATCGCCATCTGCCGTACCCACCTCATCGGCCAGCCGGGGCACGTCAGCGGCCACATCGTGCTGGGGCAGGCGCTCTACGAGGCGGGGGAGGGTGACGAGGCGCGGGGCATGTTCGTCGCGGCCCTCGAACTCGATCCCGAGAACCTCATCGCACTGCGCACCCTGGGCGAGATCGCCCAGGTGAAGGGCGAGTTCGCTTCGGCGCGCCAATGGTACGAGCGCCTGCTCGACGCCGATCCCCGCAATAGCGAAGTCGTCCAGCTGCTCAAGGACATTCCGGTCGAGTCGCCGTCGCCGACAGAGAGCTTCGCCGCCCCGGCGCCCGTGGAAGTCGAGGAGGTCGGGACGCAGCCGGAAGTACCTGCGCCCGCCGTTCCGGAAGCATCGCCCTTCCACACCACCTACACGGGCGTCGCCAGGGCTTATGAGCCTCGCGAACCCCTGCCCGCGTCGCCTCCCGAGGCGCTGTTCGAGATTCCTGCGGAGGCCAGTCCGGCGTCCGTGTTCACGCACGCGGAGCCGGTGGCGGAAAGCGTCGGGTCCTTCGAGACGGTGGACCTGGATTCGTTCCCGGGCGACGAACCCGTCGCGATACCCGAGACAAGCGTCCCTGGGGAGGCCATGCCCCCGGTCCTGGAGGCGCCGGCCCCGGAGCCGGTAGTGTCGTTCGAGGCATTTCATACCGACGACTCCTACCAGCCCCCCGTCCAGGCACTGCCCGGCCTCGAGGTGTACGAGTCGGCCAGCCATTTGCAGGTCCCGCCGGCTGCGGAGGAGTTTGACCGGTCGCCGAGTGAGGCGCGCGCAGAGACAGCGGCTGAACCAGAAGCGCCGGAGTCGTACGAGCCACCGAAGGCGGTCTTTGCCGAGCACGGTTTCGAGGGTCCCGTTGACGACGAGGTGGGCTGGGTTGCGCCTCCGTCCGCCGCCTATTCGGACCTCGAGGCAGCGCCAGAGGACTGGTTCGCCGAGCCGGCCCTCCCAGCGGCGGAAGCCGAAGTGGCGAATGGTCCGATGGTGGACTGGACCGTGCCGTCCCAGCCGGAACCGCCCGAGGATTCCTGGTTCGACGAGGCTGCCGGCGTGTCGGAACCGGTGATGGAGACCGGCGCCGAAGAATCGTGGATGCCGGATTTCGCCGGCGTGGCCGGTCAGCCGCCGACAGAGCATCCCCCCGTCGCGGAGTCCTTCGAAGAGACCCCGGACGCGTCGACGCCGGTGCGCTTCGAGCCAGCCGAGGCGGAGGCCGAGTCCGCGCCCGACATGGCCGATGCGACCTTCTCGCCGGCAGCCGCCTATGAAACGCCCGAACTGGTCGCAGCCACTCCCGCGGTGCCTGACGAGAGCTGGAAAGAAGGGCCGGCGTTCGAGCCGCAGTCGTTCAGCGAAGCCGCCGAAGAGGCGGTCTTCGTCGAGCACCACGACGGGGCCGCTGCCGAGGCGACCGCACCAGCGGCCGACGGCGAGTTCCCGTTCGCGGCTGGGTTCGTGGCCGATCCGGCAGGGACGCATAACGAGGAGGAGTCGGAAGCCGCGGCCATGTCGCCCGGCGACGCGTGGGTCGAGGCCGCATCGGGGGATCTCGCATTCCCGGAACGCCACGGGCAGGAGGGCGAGGCCGAGCTGGTCCAGGCCTCAACCCGGGACCAGGAAATCGAGGCGGCCCTGACTTCCGCCGACCATGCGGGGCCCGGGCCCGTTTCGGCGGAGCTTGAGCGCGTCGAGTCCGGATTCGAGCCGGCGGTCGAGCCGGTGGAGGCTTCGGCCTCGTTCCAGCACGAAGAGCTCGTCGCTGCGGCCATCGAGTTCCCCGATCCGGCCGTCGGACGAACGCCAAGCTTCACGGCGGCCATTCCACTCTCCGCGCCGGCGCCAGCGCCGTTTGTCACCGAGACCCTGGCGGAGCTGTACCTGCAGCAGGGATTCCGTGAGGAGGCGCTCGCGATCTACCAGCAACTCCTGGAGCGGAATCCCGCCGACCAGTCGTTGAAGGCACGCATCGAGGCGGTGGAGGGCGGTGACGCGTCCGACGTCGTGCACGCCGCCGATGTCTCCGATGCCTCCCGTCCCCCATCGGAGTCGGTGCGGTCGTTCTTCGGTCGCCTGGCGCGTCGTGCGCCCGTCGATGGAGGCCACGCGCCACCGCCGCCCGCCCCGCAACCGCCAGCCAGCCACGAGCCGCCATTCGCCAACGCGGCCTCGGCGCTGGCCAGCCTGTTCGCCGCCTCGAAGCCGCCGGTCGCGGATGAGCGCGCCGCGTCCACCTTGTCGGGTGCGTACTCCGATCCGGCCGGCCGGCCGTCGCGGGCCGCTGAACGGGAGTTGTCCCTCGACCACCTGTTTCGCGAAGTTCCCCCGGGCGGTGCGCCCGCGGCGGAAGTGACGCTCGACGAGTTCTACGCCTCGGGGACCGCGGAATCCGCTGCGACGCCGCAGCCCGGTGACGCGGGCGCGCCTGACGAGGGCGCGACCGACATCCGGCAGTTCACGGCCTGGCTCGAGGGACTGCGCAAGAAGTGAAGCTCGCGGTACTGAACGGACCCAACCTCAATCTCCTGGGCACGCGGGAGCCCGAGATCTACGGCACGACGACGCTGGCGGACATCGAGTCCCGCCTGCACGTCGTGGCGCGCGAGCTTGGCATAGAACTCGCCTTCGTGCAGACGAACCATGAAGGCGCGCTCGTCGACGCCATCCAGGGGCTGCGCGGGACCGCGGACGGCGTCATTATCAACGCCGGCGCGTACTCGCATACGAGCCTGGCGATCCGCGACGCGCTGTCGGCGGTTGCCATCCCCTACGTCGAGGTCCACCTGTCGAACATCTTCGCGCGCGAACCCGAACGGCGTCACTCGGCGCTCGCCTCCGGGGCCACGGCGGTCCTGTGCGGGTTCGGCGCGTACGGATACGAACTGGCCCTCCGGGGGATCGTCGCCAGGCTGGCGAATCGTGGCTGAGCCGCAGCTGGCTCGCCAGGCTGCCCTCGTCGAACACCTGATCGGGTCCAACCTCGACGGGTTGCTCGTGTGCAGCCTGCCGAACGTCCGGTACCTCACCGGATTCAGCGGGTCGAATGCCCTCTTTTTCCTGACCCCGACGGAGTCCTGGTTCTTCACGGACTTCCGTTATGCCGCGCAGGTCGCCGACGAGGTCGTCGGCGCCAGCCACGTGGTCATCGAGACCGCCAGCCTGTGGAAGGGCCTCTGGGCACAACTGTCGACGCGACCGGGCACGGCGGCGTTCGGGTTCGAGTCGGCGCACCTGCTCCATCGCGACTTCCAGCGATTGCTCGAGGATGGCGCCCGGTGGACGTGGCGCCCCACGTGCGACTTCGTGGAAGGCCTGCGCGCGCGCAAGGAGCCGCGCGAGGTCGAGTCCATCCGCTTGGCCGGGGTGATCGCGACGTCTGCGCTGGAACGGACGCTGGCCGAAGTGCGAGTGGGAATGTCGGAGAACGAGGTGGCGGGCGTCCTGGAGCGCAGCCTCCGGGATGCCGGCTCCGATGGCTTCCCTTTCGGGACCATCGCGGCCTCCGGGCCACGGAGCGCCCTGCCGCATGCCCGGGCCGGTTCCCGTCCTATTGCGCGAGGGGACTTCCTGCTGTTGGATTTCGGGGCCGTGTTCCAGGGCTATTGTGCCGACGTGACCCGAACCGTGGTGGTCGGCAAGGCCTCAGGACAGCAACGGGATGTGTACGCGGCGGTACAGGAGGCGAACGAGCGGGCGCGGACGCAGGTGCGGCCGGGCATGACGGGCCGGGAGGCCGACGCGCTCGCTCGCGAACTGCTCGAGGCGCGAGGGTTTGGCGAGGCGTTCGGACACGGCCTTGGCCATGGCCTGGGCCTCGAGGTGCACGAGGCGCCGCGGCTGTCGCGGATTGCCGACGGAAAGCTGCCGGACGGGGCGGTCGTGACGATCGAACCGGGTGTCTACCTGCCGGGGTGGGGAGGAGTGCGGATCGAGGACGACGTGCACCTGCGCGCGAGCGGGGCGGAACTCCTCACCGATTTCCCGCGGGACCTGATCGAGCTGGCCTGACCGCTGGCTGCCTGACGACTGACCATACGAGATGATCGACCTTCGCTACGTCAAGAAACTGATCGAGATGCTGGATGGCTCGTCCGTGGACTCCGTCGAGATCTCGACGGACAAGGGGATGAAGATCCGTATCTCGAAGACGCCGCAGCATCGCGGCGCGGTGCAGATCCCGACCCCGGTGCAGGTCCCGGCCCTCATGCCGCCGGCCGCGGGCCGCCTGACGCCGGCGGACGGGGCCGTGGTGATCCCGGACGCCGAGGCGCCCCGGATCGAGCCCCCCAAGTCGAACCTGCTCGAGGTGAAGTCCCCGATGGTGGGCACCTACTACGCCCAGGCGGAGCCAGGTTCCAAGCCGTATGTGACGGTGGGCACACGAATCGCCAAGCGGCAGGTGCTCTGCATCATCGAGGCCATGAAGATCATGAACGAGATCGAGTCCGAGTTCGATGGGGTGGTGAAAGAAGTTTGCGTTCAGGACGCTCATCCAGTCGAATACGGGCAGGTGCTCTTCCGCATCGATCCGAATGGCTAACCCGCTGACCGCCGAACCGACTTCGCCCCCGACCGCTGCCGCGCGGCCGCCCTTCAACTTCAAGGCGATCCTGCAGCAGATGGTCCAGGTGAGCGCGTCCGACCTGCACCTCAAGGTCGGTCGCCCGCCGACGCTGCGCGTCCACGGCGAGCTGTCGCCGCTGCCACTGCCGGCCCTCCGTCCCGAGGACCTCAGCACGCTGGCGAAGGAGATCATGTCGCCGAAGCAGGTGAAGGAATTCACCGAGTTTCGCGAGGCCGACTTTGCGACCGGCGTGCCCGGCATCGGCCGGTTCCGCGTGAACGCGTACCAGCAGCGCGGCACGATCGCGTTCGCCATCCGGACGATCCCGCACCAGGCGCGCTCGGTGCGCGACCTGCACCTGCCGCCGGTGGTCGAGGACATCGCCCTGATGCCGCGCGGCCTCGTCCTCGTCACCGGGGTCACGGGCTCGGGCAAGTCGACCACCTTGGCGTCGATCATCCAGCTGATCAACGAGCGCCGCTACGCGAACGTGATCACGATCGAGGACCCGATCGAGTTCCTGCACCGCGACCTCAAGTGTCACATCAACCAGCGCGAGGTGGGAACCGACACGGGAAGCTTCGGCCAGGCCCTGCGGCGCGTCCTGCGCCAGGACCCGGACGTCGTGCTCATCGGCGAGATCCGCGACCTCGACACGCTCGACACGGCGCTCAAGGCGGCCGACACGGGCCACCTGGTGTTCTCGACGCTGCACACCACCGACGCCACCCAGACGATCAACCGCATCCTGTCCTTCTACCCGCCGCACCAGCAGAACGAGGTGCGCTACGCCCTCTCCAGCGCGCTGGCCGCGGTGGTCTCCATGCGCCTGGTTCCCCGGAGCGACCGCCCCGGCCGCGTGCCGGCCTGCGAGGTGCTCATCAACACCGCCGCCGTCCGCGAACAGATCCGCGACGTCAACAAGACGCTCAATATCCCGGACCTCATCCGGGAAGGCACCGTCCAATACGGCATGCAGAGCTTTGACCAGTCGCTGATGGCGTGGTACTCCCAGGGCGTGATTTCCTACGACAGTGCCCTGTTCCACGCGAGCAACCCGAGCGAATTTGCGCTGAGGGTTCAGGGCGTGGCGGCGTCCAGCGACACCAGCTGGGACGGATTCCAGAAGCCAACGGCCCCGTAAACGGCTTCGCCGGAGTCGCACAACACATGTTCAAGAAGGTCCTGGTCGCCAACCGCGGCGAGATCGCGCTGCGTGTGATTCGTGCCTGCAAGGAACTCGGGATCGAGACGGTCGCGATCTATTCCGAGGCCGACCGGGAGTCCCTGCACGTCCGCTTCGCGGATGACGACGTCTGCATCGGGCCCCCACCCGCCAAGGATTCGTACCTGCGCATCTCGCGGATCATCGCGGCGGCGGAGATCACGGGTGCCGATGCCATCCACCCGGGCTACGGCTTCCTGGCCGAGAACGCCGAGTTCGCGGAGACCTGCGCGGCCTCGAACATCACCTTCATCGGCCCGACGGCGCAGCAGATCCGCGTGATGGGCGACAAGGCGGCGGCGCGGAAGGCGATGCAGGACGTCGGCGTCCCGATCATCCCCGGGACCCCCGGACCGGTCGAGGACGCGGACACCGCCGTCGAGTTCGCGCGCGAGATCGGCTTTCCGGTCATCATCAAGGCCGCTGCCGGTGGCGGCGGGAAGGGGATGCGGGTCGCGCGCACCGAGGAGGAATTCGCGCGGTCGTTCTCGCTGGCCCGGTCCGAGGCGCTGTCCGCCTTCGGCAACGACGAGGTCTACGTCGAGAAATACCTCGCCAAGCCGCGCCACATCGAGTTCCAGATCCTGGGCGACCAGCACGGCAACGTGCTGCACCTCGGCGAACGCGACTGCTCCATCCAGCGGCGACACCAGAAGCTGATCGAGGAGGCGCCGAGCCCGGCGGTCACGCCAGACCTGCGCGCGCGCATGGGTGATGCCGCCGTCCGCGGGGCGAAGGCGATCGACTACGTTGGCGCCGGCACGATCGAGATGCTCCTGGACGAGGATGGGTCGTTCTTCTTCATGGAGATGAACACGCGCATCCAGGTCGAGCACCCGGTGACCGAGATGCTCACCGGCGTGGACCTCGTGAAGGAGCAGATCCGGGTGGCGGCTGGCGAGAGGCTCTCGATCACCGAAATGCCGCCGCTTCGCGGACACGTCATCGAGTGCCGGATCAACGCCGAGGACCCGTCGCGGAGCTTCCAGCCATCGCCGGGACGCATCGACACCTACCATCCGCCGGGCGGCCCCGGCGTTCGCCTCGATACGCACGTGTACGCTGGCTACACCGTGCCTCCGTATTACGACTCCCTGCTGGCCAAGCTCATCGTCCAGGGTCGGGATCGCCCCGAGGCGATCCGGCGCATGCAGATCGCGCTCGATGCCTTTATCATCGAAGGCGTGAAGACGACGACGTCCTTCCTGGGCCGGGTACTCTCGCACGAGGCGTTCCAGCGCGGCGTGGTGGACACGAAGTTCCTGGAGCGCGAAACCGGTCTGTTCCGGGAACCGGGGTAGGTGCGGATCGACGTTGCGTTCAACGGCAGCGCCACCGGCCAGGGGGACCTGCATGACCGCGTGGTGCTCGTCATCGACGTGCTCCGGGCGTCGACGTCCATCGCCGCGGCCCTCGGCAACGGGGCGCGCGCGGTCGTGCCCTTCGCGGGCGTCGATGAAGCCATGACGCGTGCGCGCTCGCTCGACCGCAGCGAGGTCGTGCTCGCCGGCGAGCGGAAGATGGTGCCGATCCCGGGCTTCGATCTCGGCAACTCGCCCCGGGGATTCACGCGCGAGGCGGTCGCCGGCAAGACCATCGTGATGACGACGACCAACGGCACGGCCGCGCTGGCGAACACCGCCGGCTCGGCCGAGGTGCTGGTCGGGGCGTTCGTCAACTACGCCGCCGTGCTTGCCCGCCTCCGTGCCGCGGCGCGCGAGGGCAAGTCGCTGGTGATCCAGTGCGCGGGAAGCCACGGACGGTTCGCGCTGGAAGACGCGGTCTGCGCGGGGCGCTTTGTGCGCGGCGTCGCCAGGCGGGGCATCGCGCCGGAACTGGGGGATGCGGCCCGCGTCGCGGCCATGATCGATCGCCGCATGGGCGGTGACCTGGCGGCGGTCCTGCGCGAGTCGGAACACGGGCGGGCGCTGGTGGACGCGGGATTCGGCGAGGACGTGGATGACTGCGCGCGCCTCAACGCCCACCCGGTCGTGCCCGTGTACCGCGAGCGCCAGGTGGTCCCGCTCGGCCTCCAGCGGCGTCGTTAGGATGCGGCCGACCCTGCGGCGGGAGCTGACCGGGATCGTCCTCGCCCTGCTGGCCGTGTTCGTCGCCGGCGTCCTGCTGTTCCAGGCGGTGCCTGACGACGCCTCCTGCCTGTCGGGACGCGGGTTCTTCGGGCCGGTGGGCGCGTGCGCGAAGGCAGGGCTCATCACCCTGGTCGGGCTTCCCGCGGCGTGGCTCTTCCCGCTCGCGGCCGGCGTCCATGGTCTGCGCGCCTTCGGCCGGCTCGAGTCCGAGACCGACCGGTCGTGGATGATCTTCCTCCTCGGGGTCGCCGCGCTGCTGCCCATCGGGATCGGACTGGCCTCTGGTGGCGAGCCCCAGGATGCGGTGCCGGTGGCGGGACTGTGGGGCAGCTTCCTGTCGTGGTACCTGCGCGAGTTCTTCGGCAGCGCGGGGGCATGGCTGGTGCTCGCGCTGCTGCTTTCGGCCCTGATGGCGTGGACCCTCCGGTGGAACCCGGTGCGGGCGCTGGTCGGGCCGTCGCCGGCGGCGCGGAAGGTCCCGGAGGTGCCGACGCTGGCACAGAAGCTGGAGCCGCCCCCGGAGGAGATGCCGGCCGTCGAGGGGGCGTCGGATCCGGGCGCGGTGACGGTGCCGGACGAGCGGCGCCGTGCGCGCCGGGCGGCGCGGTCCGGGGAGGAGGAAGGCCCGGTGGCGCCGTTCGATGCCGGCGAGGACGAGTTGCCGCCCCGCGACCTCATGACGGCGGGCCCGGTACGGTCCTCGGACGAAGGGGCCCGCGAGCTGGACGAGATGGGGCAGAAGCTGATGGACGCGCTGCGGACATTCCGGGTGGAAGGCACGCTGGTGAACCGGACGACCGGGCCGGTGGTGACGCAGTTCGAGATCGAGCCCTCGTCCGGGGTGAAGGTCCGGCAGTTCGCGAACCTGGCCAACGACCTGGCGCTGGCGATGCGTGCCCAGAGCATCCGGATCGTGGCACCGATCCCGGGGCGGGGCGCGGTGGGAGTGGAGGTGCCGAACCCGTCGGCGGAGATCGTGACGTTCCGGAAGCTGATCGACTCCCGGGAGTTCCAGTCGGCGCGGGCCTCCCTGCCGATCGCGTTAGGCGAGGACCTGGAGGGGCGGCCGGTGGTGGCCGACCTGGCGCGCATGCCGCACCTGCTGATCGCCGGCGCCACCGGGTCGGGCAAGTCGGTGTGCGTGAACACGATCATCACCAGCCTCGTGTACCGGCACACGCCGGAGACGCTGCGGTTCCTGATGGTGGACCCGAAGATGGTCGAGCTGTCGGTCTACAACCGGCTGCCGCACCTGCGCTACCGGGTGGTGACGGACAATCGCGACGCCGCGTCGCTGCTCAAGTGGGCGGTGATGGAGATGCACGACCGGTACCACCTGCTGGCCGCGAACGGGGCGCGCAACATCCAGGAGTTCAACAAGCGGGTGCAGGACGGCGCCGCGCTGGTGCTCCCGAAGACGGCCGGGGTGGCGTTCGAGGACCGGACGTACCGCGGCGGCATCCAGCCGTACATCGTGATCGTGATCGACGAGCTGGCCGACCTGATGATGACGGTGCAGGGGGAGGTGGAGACGCCGCTGGCGATGCTGGCGCAGAAGGCGCGGGCGATCGGGATCCACATCATCCTGGCGACGCAGCGCCCGAGCGTGAACGTGATCACGGGACTGATCAAGGCCAACTTCCCCAGCCGCATCGCGTTCCGGGTGGCGTCGCAGGTGGACAGCCGGACGATCATCGACGGCATCGGCGCCGAGGCGCTGCTGGGCAACGGCGACATGCTGTTCATCCCGCCGGGAAAGTCGGAGCCGCAGCGGATCCAGGGCGCGTACATCTCCGGCGACGACACCGAGAAGCTGATGGGCTGGTTCGACGACCGCCGGTCGGCGCGCCGGGCGGCGCTCGCCGCGAAAGGCCTCGCCCCCGAGGCCGGGGACGAGGCGGACATCCTGCAGGTGGTGAAGGACCGGGAGGCGCTGGAGGCCGAGCCTGACGAGGACGACGCGGTGCCGGCGGGAAAGCGCGACCCGGAATTCCGTCGCGCGGCCGAAGTGTGCATCCAGCACCAACTGGGCTCGACGTCGCTGCTGCAGCGCCGGCTGGGGATCGGCTACGGGCGTGCGGCGCGGATCATCGACCAGCTGCACGCGGCGGGGGTGCTCGGACCGCCTAACGGCTCGAAGCCGAGGGAGATCCTGATGAGGCTGGAGGATCTCGAGCGCATCGCGGGCCCGGAGTAGGGACTGAGCGCAAAGCGCAACGCGCAAAGGGACGGTAGTTGGAGTCGCCCAGCGCTTCTTGATCGCTTTACGCGCTGCGCGCTGCGATCTGCACTCCGCGATCTGCACTCTGCCCTTTGCGCTCTCCCGCCTCCTGCGCGGAATTGTTGCCGGGCGCGCTGGAATGATGACGCTCCCCGACGGCCACGCGGCTAGGTTCGCCCCGTGTCGAAAGAGACGATGGAGTTCGGGCTCAAGGGCGAACGGGTGGCGGAGCGGTGGCTCCAGGCCCGGGGATGGCGGGTCGTCCAGCGGCGCTACCGGTCTGGCCATCGCGACATCGACCTGATTGCCCAGCGGAACGAGCTGGTCGCTTTCGTCGAGGTGAAGGCCCGGACCGGGGCCGATTTCGGGGACCCGGTCGAGGCGGTCAACTGGAAGAAGCAGAACGAGTTGATCCGGTCCGCCCGCACCTGGATCGACCGGCACGGCCGGCCCGGCGAGGCGTATCGGTTCGACGTCATTGGGGTGCTGGTCACCGGGCCCCGGGTCAGGGTCCGGCATGTGGAAAACGCGTTCCAACTGCCCGGAAGCGCTTGATCCCGGGTGGGTCGGTTCGTACTTTGTTCGGGTGTTTGTTCGTCGTTTCTTCGGGGTATCGAGCGTTTCCAGCCACGGGGTAAATTGCCGCGTGGCCAGAGTCCCACCACACACCACAGCGGGTGCAGCATGGGCGTGACGGCGGTGCAGGAAGACCGGAAAAAGGCGCTGAATCTGGCCATCGCGCAGATCGAGAAGAGCTGCGGCAAGGGGTCGATCATGCGGATGGGCGCGGATACCGCGCGCGTTCGCGTGGAGGCAATCCCCACGGGCGCCATCAATCTCGACGCAGCCATCGGCGTGGGGGGAATCCCACGGGGTCGCGTGACCGAGATCTTCGGGCCGGAATCGAGCGGCAAGACGACGCTCTGCCTCCACATCGTGGCCAATGCCCAGCGCGCCGGCGGCGTGGCGGCCTTCATCGACGCCGAGCATGCGCTCGACATCGAGTACGCCAAGAAGCTGGGCGTCGACATCCAGGCCCTCCTGGTGTCGCAGCCGGACACCGGGGAGCAGGCGCTCGAGATCTGCGAGATCCTCGTGCGCTCGGGCGCCGTGGACATCGTCGTGATCGACTCGGTCGCCGCGCTGGTGCCCAAGGCGGAAATCGAGGGCGAGATGGGCGACTCGCACGTTGGCCTGCAGGCGCGCCTCATGAGCCAGGCGCTTCGCAAGCTGACCGGTGCCATCGCGCGCTCGCGGACCTCGGTGGTCTTCATCAACCAGTTGCGCGAGAAGATCGGGGTCATGTTCGGGAATCCCGAGACGACCACGGGCGGCAAGGCGCTCAAGTTCTACGCGTCGGTCCGCCTCGACATCCGCCGGCTGGGCGCGGTGAAGGACAAGGAGGAGGTCATCGGCTCGCAGGTGCGGGTCAAGGTGGTCAAGAACAAGGTCGCGCCCCCGTTCAAGCAGGCCGAATTCGACATCATGTACGCCGAGGGCATCAGCCACTGCGGCCTGCTGGTCGACATCGGGTCCGAGGCCAACATCATCGAGAAGTCGGGCGCCTGGTACAGCTACAACGGGCAGCGGATCGGGCAGGGACGTGAGAACGCCAAGCTGTTCCTGAAGGACAACCCGGTCATGCAGGCCGAGATCGAGGAGAAGGTGAAGGTCGTGCTCGGCATCCGGCCGCTCGCGGTGCCTCCCGAACAGGAGGCGGCGGACGAGTAAACGGACTGGCGCGTGCGTCTTCCGGTGAGAAGTCGGGGCCGGAGGGTGTGTTCACTGAGAAAGTTGGAGCCCGGTACTCCGCTTTTTTCAGTGGGCCTCCCTTCGGCCTCTTCTCATGCGGGATGATCGCACCGCCGGGCCCGTTCCTCGCGCCCCGCAAGCGACATGAAGGCCAGGAACCCCGGCAGGTCGTCGCCTCGCCCGCGCGGCCCCGCGCAGGTCGCGGTGCCCGACGTTGATCCATCCACTTTCGCCGTGCCCATCGTCGTGACCGATCTGGCCGAGGTGCCGGGACGACCGGGCCGCGTCGGCGTTGCCGTGAACGGTGTCGAACTGGGGAGCGTCACGCTGGATTTCGTCAGCACGAATTCGATGCGCGCCGGTCGCGAGATGACGCGCGACCTCCTGCGCGAGACCGTCGACGCCGTCGGGCGGACGGCCGTTCTCGACAAGGCGCTCGACCTGCTCGCGGTGAGGGGTCGCTCGTCGCGGGACCTTCGGATCAGGCTTCGCCGCGCCGGCGCTCCCGACCCGGCCATCGCATGGAGTCTCGAGCGGCTCGCGTCGCAGGGCCTCGTCGACGATGCCGCATACGCTCGGCAGGTGGCCCGATCCAGGGTGCTCGGGGGCGGGGTCTCGCGACGCAAAGTGGTCACCGAGCTGCGCCGCCGGGGCATCGCCGCCGAGATGGCGGAGGAAGCCATCGAGTCCACGCTGGCGGAGGTGGACCTGGACGAACACGGCGCGGCGCTGGAGGCAGCCAGGAAGCGGGTGCGGGCGCTGCAGTCACTCGATCCCGCGACCCGTCGGCAGCGCCTCTATGCCTTCCTCGCCCGTCGGGGATATGAGTCGGACGTGGTGCGCCGCGTCATGCGCGAGGTCCTCGAGTAGCGGCGTTCCCGGCGGCGGTGCCGGCCATCCACGGTCGCGTTCCGGTCCCCCGTCAGTGGGTCACCTGCGCCGCCTATATTTCCGGTCTATGCAAGCCTCGGAAATCCGCAGCCGTTTTCTGGCCTATTTCGAGCGGAACGGCCACGCCGTCCGCCCGAGTTCCTCGCTCGTCCCCGGCGACGACCCCACCCTGCTGTTCACCAATGCCGGGATGGTGCAGTTCAAGAAGGTCTTCCTTGGCCAGGAAGACACCGACTACGGCCGTCGCGCCACGACGGCGCAGAAGTGTGTGCGCGCCGGCGGCAAGCACAACGACCTCGAGCAGGTCGGGCACACCGCGCGCCACCACACGTTCTTCGAGATGCTCGGCAACTTCTCGTTCGGCGACTACTTCAAGCGCGATGCGATCCGCTTCGCCTGGGAGTGGGTGACCGGACCGGTGGAAGCCGGGAACCTCGGCATCCCCGCCGAGCACATCCGGGTGTCGGTGTATCGGGAGGACGACGAGGCCCGCACCCTGTGGCGGGAAGTCGCGGGACTGCCCGACTCGCGGATCTACGGCCTGGGCGAGAAGGACAACTTCTGGCAGATGGCGGACACCGGACCGTGCGGGCCGTGCTCCGAACTGTACGTCGACCTCGCCCACTTGGCGAAGGACTGGGCATTCTCCGCCGGCGCATCGGGAGAATGGACCGAACTCGATCGGAAGGAGTTCTCGACGGAAGCGTTCGTCGAGGGGTCGGAGGCCGGTCGGTTTCTCGAAATCTGGAACCTCGTGTTCATGCAGTTCGACCGGCAGCCCGACGGGACGCTCGTCCCACTGCCCAAGCCGTCGGTCGACACGGGCGCGGGTCTCGAGCGGATCGCGGCGGTCATGCAGGGTGTGACGAACAACTTCCACACCGACCTCTTTGCGCCGCTGATCGCCGCGATCGAAAAGGTCATCGGGATCCCGTACGATGGTCGGGGCTCGGGGGCCAAGGGCCAGGGGAGCGGACATGACCCGGCGGCCTTCCGGGTCATCGCCGACCACGCGCGCGCGGTGGCGTTCCTGCTCGCCGACGGCGTCTTTCCGTCGAACGAGGGGCGGGGATATGTCCTGCGCCGCATCCTTCGCCGGGCCGTGCGACACGCCTGGTTGTCGGGCCGGCGCGAGCCCACGCTGGTGCACGTCGTCGGCACGGTCATCGACACGATGTCCTCAGTGTATCCCGAGCTGCGCCAACGGGCGGCACACATCACCGAGACCACGCGCGCCGAGGAAGAGCGATTCCTGGCCACGATCGACGGCGGCATGCGGCGCTTCGACGAGATCGCGCCCGAGCACACGACGCAGGGGTCGACCGCGGTGCGGGGCACGATCAGCGGCGAGGATGTCTTCCGTCTCTACGACACCTTCGGGTTCCCGATCGACCTGACCGAGCTGATGGCCCGCGAGCGCGGCTATCGCGTGGACATCGCCGGCTTCGACGCCGCGCTCGGGCGGCAGCGCGAGGCCTCGCAGGAAGAGCGGCGGTCCCGCAAGCTGTCGGTGGCGGCCGACGGCCTCGCGGACTCCGCGGGCTGGGAGGTCGAGGCTGGCATGGGCGACGCGCTCCCCGCGACGAGCTTCGTCGGCTACGACACGGTCGAGATCGAGACGCAGGTGACTGCCGTGCGACCGCTTGGCGAAGGGCGTGTGGCCGTCCTGCTGCGGGAGACGCCGTTCTATGCCGAGTCGGGCGGCCAGGTCTCCGATGGTGGCGAGATCGTCGGCACCGGTTGGCGCGTCGAGGTCGACGACGTGCGCAAGATCGATGGCCGCACGGCGGCGCTGGGCCGCCTGACGGGGACTCCCGGCTTCGGGCCGGTGATCGCGCGGGTCCCCAGCGACCGTCGTCATGACACGGAGCGCAACCACACCGCCACGCACCTCCTGCACGCGGCATTGCGCGCGGTGCTGGGCGAGCACGTGCACCAGGCGGGGTCGCTCGTGGCGCCGGATCGCCTGCGGTTCGACTTCACCCACCATGGCCCGGTGAAGGAGGACGCGCTGGCCGAGATCGAGGCGCGCGTGAACCGCGAGATCTGGGCGGCGCGCGAAGTCAGGCGCGAGGAGAAGCCGTACAAGGAGGCCGTCGCGACCGGCGCGATGGCGCTGTTCGGCGAGAAGTACGGCGACGTGGTGCGGGTGATCACGATCCCCGGCCTGTCGGTCGAGCTGTGCGGCGGCACGCACGTGCGGAACACCGGGGAGATCTCCCTCTTCCACATCCTGTCGGAGACGGGCGTGGCGGCAGGGGTGCGCCGGATCGAGGCGGCGACCGGCCCGCGCGCGTACGCGATCCTGATGGAGCGCGACCAGCAGCTGCGACGGCTGGCGGAGGTGCTGAAGGCGACGCCGGAAACGGCCGTGAAGAAGGCGCAGTCGCTGGTCGAGGAACGCCGGGCGCTCGAGCGGCGCCTGGAAGAAGCGATGAAGGGGGGCACGGACGAGGTGCGCCGCCTGGTGGATGCGGCGGTGGCGATCGACGGGCTGCGCGCGGTGTCGTCGGTCGTCCGCGCCGCGGACGTGAAGTCGCTCCAGGCGCTGGGGGACGCGATCCGGGAGCAGTCCGGGGCCCTCGTCGCGGCGTTAGGTGCGACGTTCGAGGACGGGAAGTCGGCGCTCCTGGTCGTGGTCACGGACGAGGCGCGGGGCCGTGGCGCGCGGGCCGATGCGGTGGTGCGCGAGCTGGCGGCGGTGGCAGGCGGCCGTGGCGGCGGCAAGCCGCACATGGCGCAGGCCGGCATCCCCGACGGCGCCAGGCTGCCCGACGCGCTCGCGGCGCTCGAGCGCGTGCTGCGCGACCAGCTCGCACGCGGCTCGTGACGGTCCACGACTGGCTGGAGCGGCGCGACCCGATCCCGCCGGCGGCGCTTCGCCAGCGGGTCCGCGAGCTGGTGGACGCGGTGGCGCCGGCTGGCGACACCACCGCGACCCTGCTGGCGGCCGCCGCGGCCGCGCTCCAGCGGCTGGTGCGCGAGGGATCGGTGGATCGCGCCGCGGCGCTCGACCTCCTCGCGGTCGACGCGCTGGTCACGTACGCCTTCGAGTCCGCGGCTGAAGCGCCGGAGGGCATCCCCGCGCACTCTGCCGAGGCCATGGCGCGGTTGTCCCGGGCGGCGCCGTGATCGACATCCATACCCACCTCCTGCCCGGCGTCGACGACGGGTCGCCTAACGCCGACCACTCGGCCATGGTCCTCGCCCGGCTCTTCGGCGAGGGCGTGCGGGGCGTGGTCTGCACACCGCACCTCAACGCCTCGCGGGCGGCCGAGGCGCCGTTCGGGCACCATGCCGAGCTGCTCGCGGCGCTCCGCGACCGCGCGCCGGCGGGGCTGGTGCTCCACGCCGGGTTCGAGATCATGCTCGACACGCCGGTGTTCGACCTGTCGGACGAACGGCTCGGGCTGGGCGGCTCCCGGGCACGACTGGTCGAGTTCCCGCGCCGCGGCCTTCCGCCGGGAGCCACCGAGGAATTGCTGCGCGTACGGAGCCAGGGGCTGGTCCCGGTCGTGGCACACCCGGAGCGGTACCATGGATGCACCAGCGAGACCATCGCGACGTGGCGTGAGCTGGGCGCCGTGATCCAGTGCGACGCGATGGCGCTCCTCGGGGGAGGCCCGATGACGGAGTTCGCGAGGGCGATGCTCGCCGCGGGACACGTCGACCTCCTGGCAAGCGACAACCACGGGGACCGCCGGAGCCTGGTGACGGCCTGCACATGGCTCGACGAGATCGGCGCGGCAGGGCAGGCGGACATCCTCACGCGCGAGAACCCGGCGCTGCTGCTGGCGGGCGCGCCGTTGCGCGCGGTGCCTCCGGTGTCGCTGCACAAGGGAATGTTCGAGCGCCTGCGCGAGCTGATCTTCGGGTCGCGACGGCCGGCAGGAGAACCGGTGCCATGAGGAAAGGACCATGACGATCGACGGCGGCGTGGCGCGCGAGCGGGCCAGGACGCGGTTGCGGGAACTGGCGCGC